>NZ_JBPVIR010000002.1:0-557188 GCF_057373025.1 Sporosarcina sp. AD_1 | reverse complement strand
AGACCTTAATGGTCTTTTTTTTAAGGGATTTTATACGCCTCTGAATTAAATATTTTAATAATTTCTTTCGTAAACTATATACTTAGTATATAATAAATCGAGAATAGGAGGCGCTCAGATGATTAAAGTTAGTAATCTGCAAAAAGAATTTATGAATGGCCAGGAAACAACACCTGTATTAAAGGGAGTAAATTTGCACATTGAAGAAGGTGAATTCGTAGCGATCATGGGGCCGAGTGGCTCCGGGAAAAGCACATTGCTCCAACTACTGGGAGGTCTCGATATACCAACTAGTGGAGAAATTGAAATCAATCATGCACCAATACACGCCATGAAGGAAAGGGAACGGACTGTATTTCGGAGAAAAAAACTAGGCTTTGTTTTTCAAAATTATCAATTGCTGCCTACTTTAACAGTGGAAGAGAATGTCGCTTTTCCTCTACATGCGGACGGTAAACAGACGAAGGAAAACATGGAATGGGTTCATGAGTTAATTCGGTCTGTTGGATTGGAAGAATTAAAAAACAAGCATGCGAAGCTTTTGAGTGGAGGACAACAGCAACGTGTTGCAATTGCTCGAGCGTTAGCAAACCATCCAACCGTTTTATTGGCGGATGAACCGACAGGTAATTTGGATCGGGCCAGGGCGGAGGAAATCCTTGTTTTGCTGTCCACCTTTCACCGTAAAAATAAACAAACAATAGTAATGGTCACTCATGATATTTTCGCAGCTGGATTTGCAGATCGCATTATTCTTTTCAAAGATGGGGTCGTCGATCAAGTGATCTCTAGAAAGGATAGTGACTATGCTAAGTATTTGGCGAATTTCATGGCGTAATATAACACAAAATAAAAAAAGGTTTTTCTTTACCTTACTTGCGATGGTTCTAGGAACGGCTTTTGTAACTTCCATGTTAATTGCAGATAAAACGACGGATGATGTGTTTGATTACTATGAGAAAATGTACGTAGGAAATGCGGATTATTGGGTTTTAAGTGATGACTATGCATTTCAGGAAGACCTGATTTCACCTATTCTTCGTGATTCCAGTGTGACAAATGCATTGCTTGCACTAGATAAGCAAGCCTTCTTTGAACTTGCAGGTGATCGCTCTCTTAGTCAAAGGGCGGTGCGAATTACAGGGGTGAGTGATCAAAGCAGTTCTTTATTGACACTGCCAGTCATCGAAGGACAACTGGATAATAAAGGTCTCATTGTACCAGAACCGGTTGCCAATCTGTTAGGAAAGGGAGTCGGTGATACAATTCAGTTTACTGAAATGGGAGAAGCGAAGATTTCCGCCATTGTGGAATACACCCAATTGCTGGCGAGCCCCTCGAATTGGGAACGGGCTGAATCGACTAGCTTTCGTGTTATGGCTCCCTTGTCATTGCTGAGGGAATGGACAGGGAATCAGGATGAAATCTCGTATATGCGATTTCAAGTAGAAGGGGATGGAGAGGAGCTCTTTCGTACTTTCCAACAAAAATTCCATGGAATGACTGCTTACATTGAACCGGTTGTGTCGGATGATCTTCAAAGCAATGACATTGGAGGGCTTTACACGTTTTTCTACTTAGTTGCCGGACTATCCATTTTTATTAGTGGGTTTATCGTTTTTAATATGATCTATACAAGTGTGATGGAGAGAAAGAAAGAATTTGCGATCATGAAAAGTCTTGGTTACACGCAAAGTTCTGTTTCCAGACTTGTATTAATTGAAATGACGCTTTTAGCCCTTATCGGGACTGCAATTGGCGTTCCACTTGGAATAGGGCTGGGAGATCTGTTCATGAAAGCACTTCTCAGCGTATTTGAATTCGATATGGTCTATACATTGAATTGGAAAATGCCTTCCTTGCTTGCGGTCTTGATTGGTTTGCTTTTTCCAATTGTATTTTCTCTTTTCCCGATCTACTATGCGGGAAAGACTTCGATTTTATTAACAATGAAGGCGGCAGATCATACAGGATTCTCATCTAAACGCCATTTTTATAAAGTGTTCCTTGGTGTCGCGTTCCTTTTGTTGGGATTGATTGATCATCCCGCTGCTTACGTTGCAATAATCGGAGGAGTTTTGCTTTTATTCCCATACCTGTTAATGGGTCTAAGTTCTATCTTAAAACCATTGGTCAATACTCTTTTTAAGTATCCTGGTACATTGGCTTCTCGAAATGTTTTACAACAAGTAAACCGTAATGGAAATACCGCGGCGATCCTAGCCATAGGAATAGCAGTTATTATGTTGTTGAGCGCAGTAGTGGAATCAGCTCCAGAAGGATTCGGTAAGGAAATCCGAAGTACCTATGGCGGAAATATGAGGATCGTATCTGAAACACCATGGTCAGCAGAAGACATGATGAAGATTCTTTCGTATGGCGGCGTGTCAAATGTAGAGCCAGTAAGGGAGGCCGCTCCTATTACTTGGGAAACGATGGAAGGTCAGATGAGGCAATTCTCTGTTCTGTCGGTACGTGAAAATGGACCTTCTCTCTATATTCACGAACATGAAAAAGACCTTTCCAATCGGTTGCGTCAAAAACCTTCCGTCCTGCTTGGGACACGTGCTTTTTCCGAATGGGGAGGAACAATTGGGGAAAGCATCGTCTTGAATACCCCGAACGGAAAACAGTCTTTTGAAGTGATTGGCGTTGCTGAAACGTCGCATTATACTGGCTATATAGCTTTTATGGATGTTAATGTCATGAAAGATGTATTCGGTTGGAGAAACAGCTTTGATTTGCTGTTAAACGTTGATAGTGAGTCGTATGATACCGTGCGGGAACAATTATGGACTGATTTTGGCGGACACCTTTCTAAGCTCCATACAGTTGAGGAAGAAATACAGTCGTCAACCTCCGCAATTTCAGGCATGAAAGAACTTCTCATTGTCATGCTATTCCTCGTCATCGGGTTAGCAAGTATCGGAACCGCGAACACGCTATTAATGAACACCTTGGAACGTGTATCAGAACTTGGAACAATGCGGGCGCTCGGATTTACGAAACAACAGGTTCGAAATATGATATTGGCCGAAGGCATGATCATAGGGCTAACAGGTGTGTTAGGGGGACTGGCAACAGGCATCATCTTAATCTTTTTGACAAGCAGATTAAAGATGATGGAAGGGTTACTGTCTTTCCAATTTCCATATAGCGACATGCTGTTTACGGTAGTAGCAGGCTTTTCACTAAGCTTGGCCGCAGCCTGGATTTCCAGCAAAAGTGCGAGTAAAATGGATATCCAATCATTACTTAAAGAAGGTTGATAAATTGTCAGTCAAGTTTGGGATCTTAACTTTATTATACAACCAAAAAAATCATGGATACGAGTTGAAACTAGAATTGGATGCATTGCTTAGCGCGAAAGGAAAGATCAATCCAGGACAAATTTATACGACTCTGGATCGTCTTATTCGCGATCAGCTCGTCTCGTCAGCGGGAATGGATCAGCAGGAAAGAAAATTATATGAATTAGAGCCCAACGGCAAGCAAGAATTGGAAAAGTGGCTGTTGGAGCCGGTGCCTTACAACTCATCCAAAGAGGATTTCTTCTTTAAATGGAGTTGTGCCCGGAAAATCCACTTTCATGCAGAACAGCAAATGCTGGAGCAACAGAAAACGCTGATTATCCAAGAAGTGATGGAATTGACCCAATTAAAAACGGAATACCTATTGGAAGGTGACGAAACGAAATATTTACTGACCACCGGCATGTTATTCCACTTAGACGCTGATTTAAATTGGATCAACCAAGTCGTAAACCGGAACCGTTAAAGCTTGAGGCAGTGGCTGTGCAACGCTGCCTCGTACTTTGAAATTTAAGATAAGGAGGAATGATGTCATGGAGGCAATCCTATCTTACCAATGGGAAATTTTTTTTGCTGCTGAAGTATTATCCTTACTGTCACTATTTCTTTTCGGTATCTTCCGATATTTTCTTGATAGAACGCGACTAAGCATAGTGTTTATCATATCTTTCATATTGTTGTTATTCATTGAAGCTTTAGTAGGGCTGTATGTATATCGAGCCACGGGGGAAGTCTCCACATTTACTATCATCATTATAATCTTCGTTGCTTATGCCTGTACATTTGGCTTCTTTGATTTTAGGAATTTAGATCGATGGATGCGGAGGAAGATCGGCTCGTGGCGAGGAATTGAGTTATTATCGGAAAGAGATTATAGGATTTTAGAGCAAAATAGAAATCCAAAATATCTAGCTAAAAAATACCGCATTTCCTCATTGCTGCATTTGTTGGTCTTTGTGATCGGTCAAACAATATTGTGGTGGCTGGGAACCGAAAGTATGATCGAAATGAAGGCCTATTTGATGGACCTTTCATGGTTAAATGAGCGCAATGCTGAAAGATCTCCTTATCCAAACGAAGCCCTCTACACGATTGGTGTTATATGGGGAATTGCTTTTATAGCAGACTTTATTTATTCTTGGTCTTATACACTGCTTCCCACAAATAAGTCGATAAAATTATGACGGCAGAATTTAAGTGGAATAAACCTCCCTATTACTCTATAATTAGTACCTGGTACTATAACATGATGATAAAAGGTGATCGAATGTATAGAGTTATTTTGAGAGTCGCGAAGATGATTCTCGGAATGCTAGGGAAGTACGAAGTCAAAAACAAACATTTACTTCCTGCTGAAGGAGGATATATTGTTACGTGCACACATAGAGGCTGGTTGGATGTAGTCATTTTAGCAGTGTACATGCCAAGACCGATTCATTTTATGGCGAAGCAAGAACTCTTTCGAAACAAGTTACTGTCCTCCTTCCTTAGAAAACTGAACGCATTTCCGGTGAACCGGGAGAATCCTTCTCCGAGCAGCATCAAGATTCCAATAAAATTATTAAAAAAGGGAGAAGTGGTTGGTATTTTCCCGGGTGGCACTCGATCAACTGAAGATGTAGCTTTAAAGCGGGGTGCGGTCACCATAGCTAATCTCGCAAAGGTACCTGTTGTACCTGCAATATATGAAGGTCCACGAACAATTCGGGAACTGCTGAAAGTGAGAAAAGCCACAATAACTTTCGGGGAGCCGTTGTATGTTGAAACCAAAACAAAGGAAGAGCTAGCTTCATATACAATTCACCTTTCCGAACAGATGAATTCACTGCAATCCGGCAGGCAGGCCGCTGCCGAAAGAATAAAACAAGATGCAAGGAATTGAACATTTTTCATTAATCAGTAGGCGGCAGATAAGAGCAGTCCATGTAATATACGAGCACTTAGCAAAAAAATACGAGCAGTTATCCGGTATATACGAGCACTCCAGATAGAAATAAACTTCGAAATGATACAATAATAATGGAAGTAGCAGGCCCCTTTGGTTATGATCAAATCAGAGGGGCCTTTATTATGTGTAAAGCGAGATAAAAAGGAAATTGGACAAATCTTAGATTCTATCATCTATGATTCTTAACCTATGTACCAATACTCATATTGCTAATGACAACTGTCGCTATCACCATTAGATTTGGAGTAAAAACAATATGATTCAAAGGGGAAATAGTGGATGGAAGTTGAAGTACGAAACTTAGATAGACAGGATTATGAAGCGCTTGTTCAGCTTTTGGAACAGTTGGGCTATCCAAGTTCTTTGAATGAAATTGAAAAGCGCTTTAACCTGTTAAGTGAACAGGAAGCCTATCATTCCTTTGTAGCAGTCAAAGAGGGAAAAGTAGTTGGTTTTGCAGGCGTTTGCCGTATGTTTCCATTTGAAAGGGACGGCTGTTATGTAAGGATTCTTGCCTTTGTCGTTGACTCGAAAGTGAGGAATCAAGGCGTCGGTACCATTCTGTTGCAATCGATCGAACAATGGGCTAGAAATAACAATTGCAATAGTATCACTTTAAATAGCGGAAACCGGGAAGAACGAGTGGCGGCTCATGCTTTCTACGAAACAAACGGATATGTAGCGAGGAGCTCGGGTTTTTCTAAAAGTCTAGAGCAAGAAGGAGGATTTTGATTGGTACAACAACGTATTGCTATCATTGGTGGAACGGGCAAAGTGGGGAAGTACATAGCAGAAACTGGATTGGATAGAGGCTATTCTGTAAGAATGCTTGTACGGAATCCGGAGCGCGTTCAGAAGAATCAAGAAGGAATCGAGTTGATTGTTGGTGATGCATTGAACGCCGAGTCGATTGAAGAGACTATACGGGACTGCCATGCAGTCATTAATACATTTGGTCAGCCTGTTAGAGCGCTGCCGCTCTATAGTGAAGTTACAAAACTGGTTCTTTCCCATATGAAGGAGCATGGTATTCGAAGATATATTGGAGTAACGGGTGGATCTCTAACATTAGTTGGAGACCGTAAAAATCTCATGAATCGATTCGGAGCTGGGTTGTTTGAGATTTTATTCCCCAAGATGATGTTAGATAAACGGCTGGAGCATGATATGTTAAAGAAATCCGATGTGGATTGGTCGCTATTCCGATTGCCTTTTGTCTATGAGGGACCCCAACAAGGAGAAATACGTAAAAACCTGATTGATATGCCTGGGAGAAAAATTTCTAACAGGGATATTGCCCGTTTCCTAGTGGATCAGATTGAAATGACGATGTATCTTCATCAAACTCCATTTATCGCCGGGAAATAATACTTGGTGTAGTGATTTATCGTTGTTGTTTAGTACAATATATTACCTTAACTTGGTTGACGAAATTTGTTTATTATTTATTAAGTTGCTAATGAGGTACCACGTTTGGTTGAGCACATCGTCCATAAAGGCGTTAACTTTTCAGGTAGGCAAAACAGAGCATGAACCAGGTAGTCTATATATCAAAAAAGCATCTCTGCATAAACAAGTATCGTTTTTCTTTAGTGGAAGCACAACATTTTTCTCATAACAAGGAATCCTTCCCACATCTAGCGAATAGGAATGGATAGGATATGTTAAGGGGAGAATGTCAATGAGGCTATCTGAAATCCATCCATTTTTTTATCATGCTCGGATTGAGCAAAAGCGGTTGTTTCGAGGTCTGGCCAATTGGAGAGATCGGAAACAGTTTGCGAAGAAGAAAGAGCTAAGCACATACCTGTTTGCTTGCAAAAAGCATCAATCGCTATTGCGGCGAAAGCTTGGCAGCAGTGACCCGCAGCTGCAGGAAAATAAAGTGGTCAACTTAAAGATCGCTTCCGAAGCGATTGATGGGATTCTCATCCGGCCGGGCGAAGTGTTTTCTTTTTGGCGTGTTGTAGGTCGTGCAACGAAGGCGAAAGGGTATATTGAAGGAATGCAACTCTCGAGAGGTGAAGTGAAAACCGGAATAGGGGGCGGCGTTTGCCAGCTTGCTAACCTATTGTATTGGATGGCACTTCACACACCGCTTACTGTTGTAGAAAGGCATCATCATAGCTTTGATCCATTTCCGGATGAAGGCCGCGTGCTGCCATTCGGCAGTGGGGCAAGCGTCTTTTACAATTATGTTGATCTGCGTTTTAAAAATGAAACGGAGTATACATTCCAAATCAAATTGTGGCTTACGGATCGTCATTTAAAGGGAGCCATCTATTCCAATGTAGAGCTGGACTATGCTTATCATATTGTTGAAAAAGAGCATGCTTTTTATCAGCAGGATGGTAAAAATTATCGGCGGAACGAGATTTGGAGGAAAACGGTCGATAAAAGGACAGGCGATACGATCCAAGAAAAGATGCTGCTAAAGAATAATGCGGAAGTAAAATATGAGCTTGAATTATGTGGAGTATAATAATATTATTATGTAAACTTTTTCGAGTTGACTTGAGAACAGCGATTCCTAATCTGGGAGGGAACTAAATGAAAAAGGCGGTTTTTCTAGATCGGGATGGAGTCATCAATGAAGTGCTTACCGACCGGGTCAAATTTGTCAACCGTCCGCGTGATTTTTACTTTCTACCCGGCGTCCCGGCAGCCATAAAAAAGCTAAATGCCCATTTTGAATACATCTTTGTCGTCACCAATCAAGGCGGGGTAGGACTCGGTTTTATGAAAGAGTCACAGCTCCAGGCGATCCATCACCATATGATAGAGGAATTGCGAAAGGAAGGTGCGATTGTCCATGATGTAGCATACTGCCCGCATAAACCGAAATCGGGTTGTGCTTGCCGCAAGCCAAACAGCAAGCTGATCGAGGATTTGGCGGAAAAATATAAAGTCGATTTGTCGAAATCCTATATGGTAGGAGATACGGACACTGATGTTATGGCCGGCAAAAAAGCTGGAACGAAAGGCGTCTTCCTCGGCTCATTTGACCCGCTTGCTGATGCTGTTTTTCCAGACTTGCTGAGTGCTTCGGATTGGATGATTCATGATGCGCAAAGTGAATAAAAGCCCGCGTGCTAGAGCTGCGTGGCTTTTATTTATTTCAATCCATCGTATTCATTAACTGAAAAAAATACTCCGGCTGCTGGGTTCTGTTTAACTCATACCATGCAGTCAATGTATCAGTCTGAAAGACATCCAGAGATAACAGAACTTCTCTGGCGAATTCTAAAGAAGCGACCCCTGATGCGGTGATTAACTTTCCGCATGAAACTACACTTTCTTTCTGATAATACAATTCACCTTTATACTGGGGACTGACCATTGTTAAATAAGCTAGGTCATTGCTTGTATGTTTTCTTGTGTCCAGGTACCCGATATCAGCAAGTCCTATGGTGGCTCCACAAATCGCCGCCAGTAGAGTACCATGCTCAGCGGCTTTCGTTGCTTTTTCTAGCATCGGCATATGCGTTGCATCTCCCCACGTATTGCCGCCAGGTAAAATGATGACATCTTGACTCTTTACAGTACATTCATGAAGCGCGAGATCTGGTTTGATTACCAATCCGCCCATCGTTGTAATCATTTCTTTTGATAATCCGATCGTTATGACTTTTATGGGTTCAATTCCCTTTTTGAAAAATCTTCCTGAGTTCAATTCAGCAATCAAATACCCGTATTCCCAGTCAGACATCGAGTCAAATACATACATATACGCTTTTTTCTGCTCCACAATAAACACTCCAATTCCAGTTGATATGGCCATTATAATAAAACTTCCCTGACAGCTGCCGTCAGGGAAGTGTAGAAGATTGATGAAAATGAAGCAATTCAGTTAGAACTTCAATTAAGCTATTCTGTAAACTCTTTGGACCCATCACTCGAATGGATGTGCCGTACGGTAAGAGAAGGAAAGGTACAAACGTTTCGATCATTTCACGATCCAGCAGGAAGACCGCGTGGCCATCTTCCCGTTTTTGTATATAATGGCTTAAAAACCAATGCCTGCATAGATCGTCTATCACTTTTGGCTTTCCTTCAATGCAAACAGTCTCAATCCCTTCACTTGGTAATGCCGGCAGAAGTTTTTTCATAAAGAAGTCTTGCGGAGAAAAGTCTTTCGGCATACTGAATGAACGGTCGGTACCCGTTAAACTTAGTATCCGATCTACTCGGAAACTGCGGTTCTCCTGACGCAGATGGCAAAAGCCGATGACGTACCATCTTGAATTCCAAAAGATTACTTTGTACGGATCGATCAAACGGTCTAATGGCGATCCGTTATCTTTGACAGGATATTGAATGGTTACCGATAAGCAGTTCGCTACAGCTAGTTTCAAATCCTTTAAGAATGACTCGATTGAGTGGGAAACGGACCCCTTCATGACATCCAAAGTCGATACCTAAACGTTAACTTGTATTTCCTGTTTTTCATTCACATAGTTGCGGAGCTTTTCCATAGCTCTTTGGAGTGCTTCCCCGCCATAGTAGCCAGCTTCTTGTGCGAAGCGAGACGCATGGATCAGGGAAGTCTGCTCTTCAGCATCGAAAAAAAGCGGTGCTTCCTTAAAGTGATCTAATAGGCTATAGCCGCCGTGGTGGCCAGGTTCAGAAACAATAGGCACACCACTTGTCGATAGGGTATCAATATAGCGATATACCGTTCGAATATTCAGCTCCAGTTTGTCGGCAATTTGTTGCGCGGTAACTTTCTCATTTGAACGCAGCATCCAAAGAATGGCGAGCATATTGTCGATTGTAGGCATACTTCATCTCCCGATCTGGCATTTTCACTATTATACCTTGTGAGCTGCTCAGATTGTGAGAATGCAGGAATCCATCTTATTTCTTTTTCAATTTATCCTCATAGAACACATGAAAATTAGGATCAATCGTTCCGATGTTCAGGTGTCTCGCTTTATAGTCGCGCAATAAGGCGAAGAACTTCTTGCTAAGAATTAGCAATATGACAAGGTTGATGAAAGTCGGGATGGCTGTCGTAATATCCGCGAAATACCAGACGGCTTTACCTGGCAGATCGTAAGTGACTGCGTATACGACCATGAGAAGACCCGGAATCGGATAGAGCCACTTATAAAAGTTGAGCGTCTTGTTTTTGGTTTTGATCTTATTTTCCCCGCCGAATAGATGACGCAAGATGATTTCATAATACGTATACCAGCCGGTCGTAGTTGTTAAACCGAATAAAAAGATGCAAAGGGTGAGAATCATCCGTCCAGATTCTCCGATTCCAGTTTCAAAAGCGGATAAAGTCAGAGCGGCTCCATCCAGACCCGACGACCACGCACCTGTAATAATGATGGTGAAAGCAGTCATCGAACAAATGACGATTGTGTCGATGAAAACTTCGATCGCTCCCCACATCCCTTGTTTGATCGGATGGTTTGTTTTCGCTGTGGAATGAATCATCGGGGAAGTACCCCAGCCGGCTTCGTTGCTATAGACAGCGCGAGCGACGCCCATCCTGATCACTTGGGCAATTACCGCTCCTGTGAATCCGCCAACTGCAGCCATACCTGAAAATGCACTTTCGAAAATTAAACCAAATACTGGACCGATTTCAGAGAAATTCTTAAAAATGATAAATAACGATGCCAGAATATAAAAGATACTCATAAAAGGAATAAGCTTGGAGGCGATTTCTCCGATTCTCCTAATGCCCCCATAAATGATGACATAGATAAGGGTGACATAAATGAACGACGAAGGTATCATCCCAATTTTGAACGTCGAGCTGACCGCTTCGGAGACCGTGTAGTTTTGGAGAGTAATGAAAAAAGTCGTGAAAATCCCGAAACCAAAAAGGAAAGCAGGGATTTTCCAATACTTGAACTTTTTCTCCTCACCCAACCCTTTTTCCATGTAATAGGTTGGCCCTCCATATGGATTGCCTTTTTCGTCCGTGCTTCTGTAATGGACAGCTAATGAAACTTCCACGGTTTTAGTCATCATCCCGAGAAAGGCGGTTACCCACATCCAAAATACGGCTCCCGGGCCTCCAACCGCAATGGCAGTCGCCACCCCTCCGATATTGCCGACTCCAACGCTTCCGCCAATCGCGGTACTGACTGCCTGGAAAGGGGTTAATATTCCTTTCTCTTTAATGCTATCCTTTTTTGAAAATAATCTGCCGAATGTGGCTTTGAAAATATGCGGTAAATAGCCGAACTGAAAGAATTTACTCCCGATTGTAAAGTAGAGTCCAACGAATAACACGGTGAAAATGAGCGGCAATCCCCATAGCCAGTCCACAATTGTTTCTAAGATGGTTTCCATTTTCCTTGCCTCCTTTGTTTTTTTGTTGTCTGAAATGTTTGAACCATTCTATGAGGATGAATTAGCTTTGATTCAATGAAAGAATAATAAATTTGAAGCTGAATTGAACAGATGTTCGTATTGTGATATGGTGTTGGTAACAACTAGATGTAAAAATGCAAGCTAACAGATAAGGAAATGGGGAATGAGGATGAGGAGGATTCAAGATTCATGGTTTACAGTCACTCAAATCGATGAAGGCACTTTTGTCATTAGCGAATATGGACATTGGGAAAAGGTCCATTCCTATTTGCTGGTAGGAGAAGAAAAGGCTGCATTAATTGATACTGGACTTGGCATCGACAATATAAAACGAATAACTGACCAGGTCACTGATTTGCCGATCGTCGTGTTAACTACACATGTCCATTGGGATCATATCGGGAGCCATGGGAAGTTTAATGAGATTTATGTTCATGCGGATGAAGAGGACTGGCTAATCAACGGAATCAAAAAGCTGTCCATTGAGCAAATCAGAAAGGATGTAGCAAGAGATATCACGATTCCTGTGCCATCTACTTTTGATCCTCATATATACACACCGTTCACTGGAAAACCAACAGGTACATTGCAAGATGGCAATGAAATAAATATCGGTAATCGGAAGTTAGTAATATACCATACACCAGGTCATTCACCTGGTCATATTTCCATTTTTGATGAAAGCAGAGGTTATTTATTTACTGGTGATCTTTTATATGATGAAACTCCAGTTTATGCATTTTTCCCAACAACCGATCCGGTAGCTCTAGTACATTCATTAAAGAAATTGACAAGCATTCCAAACGTAACGAAAATCTATGGCGGCCATAACACAATTGGTTTGGAGCCCGGCATTCTAAATGAAGTGAAGTCAGCAGTGGAGTATTTGGAAAACAGAAATCTGGTACGTCATGGTACAGGAATACATCGTTTTGAACAATTTAGTGTTCAATTTTAATATGATCTTTTTTCCTTGCAGGAGCTTTATTCTCCGTGCAAGGTTTTTTATTTACTTTTTGTATACGTTTGTATACAATTGATAAAAAGTATACAAACGTATACAAAGGGAGATGTTTGATATGAGAAATGGCCATCATTACGGTGAAAGGCGCAAAGGACGAGAGGGCGGTCCATCTCGTGGCGGTGCTAAGACATTCCGAAGAGGACGAGTAATTGCGTTCTTAGAAACCCTTCAAGTAAAGCGGACGACAATTGCGGATCAATTAAAGAAACCGGAATTCCAATCAATCGAGCAAATACTTATTGGTGAGTTAAAAGCCATTGATATGGTGATCGACGAATACAAAATTCTATTCGAAATTCAGGAGGGAGAAACGACCGCGTCAGAGACCAAGGCGGAAGAAGAGATAAAGGAGGAAAACGAAAATGAAGAACATTAATTCATACATTGATCAAGTATTTGCCCCGACTGACGACGTGCTACATCATGTGCTTGCCTCTATTAAAGAAAATGGGATGAGATCTATTTCCGTCTCCCCATCTTCTGGAAAACTTCTAACGATGCTAGTAGCCTTAACGGGAGCAAAAAAAGTGCTGGAGATCGGAGCGCTCGGGGGCTTCAGTGGTATTTGCCTTGCTAGAGGCTTCGGGAATGCTGGGCATTTAACATCGTTGGAGCTAGAGCCGTCTTTTGCTGAACTGGCGCATGAAAATTTGTCGAAGGCAGGATTTGGGGAGCAGGTAACATACAAAACAGGTCCGGCCATTGATCGTTTAGATGAATTAAAAGCTGAAGGAACGACATTTGATTTTATTTTCATTGATGCGGATAAAGAAAACTATAAGAACTATTTGGATGCATGTATCGAATTGGCAGTTCCCGGTGCACTCATTGTGGCCGATAATGTTTTAGCAGGCGGTTCGGTGGCAAAACCGAGTGAACCACAAAAACGGTATACCGAGCAAATGATAAAGTTTAATGAATATGTGTCAAAACATCCTCAATTAGAATCTCTCCTCTTGCCAATTGGTGACGGAATGACGGTTTCTCGGGTAATAAAATAAGAGGTAGTATTCTATGGGTGGTTTGGGTGGATCCTGTACGGGAAGAGATAAAATAAATCTTCTCTCGGAGGTGAACTATATGGAATCCAAATATGCTGAATGTTATCGGATCTGTCTGGAATGTTTGGAAGCCTGCAACACTTGTTTTGATGCCTGTTTGAAAGAAGAGGATGTCAAAATGATGGCAGGCTGCATCCGACTCGATCGGGAATGTGCTGATATTTGTGCTTACACCGCACAAGCGATTTCCCGTAATAGTCTTTTTGTCGAAGACATCCTGTCACTTTGCGCGACCATTTGTGAACGCTGTGCAGAAGAATGTGAAAAACATGATCATGATCATTGCAAGAGATGTGCAGAAGTATGTCAGAAATGCGCTGCAGTATGCCGGGAAATGACAGTGGCATAATTTGTTGCTATGAACACTCAGGTTTCCTGAGTGTTCAGACTGTAGACAAAGTCACTTTGAGATGAATAGAATTGCATATACCAATCGGCAGTGAGCGCAACTTCGCTTTCCATGGGCTTGGCTTCAGCCAATGGAACAGCGAAGGGTTCGATTTGTATAATTCCTGCGCCTCGCGCAGAAATTATACATCCGTTGCTCGCTACGCATTCGCTTTAGCTCGCAAAAGCCGTACTACGCGACGGCTTTGCCTGCGGGGTCCTCAGCTCAAGCTATTCCCATAGGAGTCTTCGTTGCGCTCCCTGCCTTTAATACAATTTCTTAATTGTTGAGTAAATACATGAAGACTCTCTAAACTTCTTTTATACGAGGTCTATCATATTAATTCTTAATAACAACATACCTTGTTAGCAGAACATCCGTTGATTGGAGCGGAAGGCGTCGACTCCTGGGGGATCAGCGGGACAGGTGAGACCCCACAGGAAAAGCCGTAACAAGGAACGGCTTTTGCGACAAAAAGCAGAGCGTTTGGAGCAAGCTTGAATCGCGAAACAACAGGTAGAGGATGCCTTAATTTCTGCAAAGAACGCAGAAATACGGCAAATCGAACTCTTCATTGTTCGATTGGCTCACCGCCCGCCCCCCGGAAAGCGACGCCAGAAGCGTAAATCAACTTTACTAGGAATCTAAATGTAAGTAGCGGTTATATATTATTTTTATACGCCACAACAAATTAATATGCTTTTGTCTACGCTCTGGAACACTCAGGTTTCCTGAGTGTTTTTTGACGTATCTATTAACAAGTACCATCCTGATTTGCATGAATCAAGGATTTTTCACTTGCTTATAATAAACGATCAGTAGAGAGAGGAATAGGGAAGATGATAAAAACATGAAATACGTATTTACATTGAAATATTGACTGTTAACATGCAACGACATAAAGGAAGTGATCGTATCAATATAGCCCCAATCGATATGGCCTACATTATTTTTGTGCGTTTCCGCCAATAGAGTTTTGTATTTCAAAAAAGAACTCCTTTGGTACAGAAAAGATATGACCAAGTGAAGAAACGTAACGGTCATTCCAATAAAGAAAACAGTAGGTTTTATACTAAATTGATTGAATATGTTTAGCAATAAATAGACGAGATAGAAAAACATACAAGCAAGAATTGGGAATAATAATAGTGCTGGGTTCCCATTCCCTGATTCATCATCAAGTGCTGGAGTTAGTACATTACATATCCAAAATATCGGTATGGCAAGAATAATGATTCCAATAATAATACATATCTTTCTTTTCAATATAAATCACATCCACTTTCCTCAATGTCACTCTTTATTCTTTACTTGATTTTAACACTTTTTTCCTTTTATTAGTTGTCTGCACTTAAAAAATTTGATAAGGGTAGTTTCCGAATAAAGAAATTATGATGAAGTTCAAGTTGTATCTATAGGTTTAATTGATTTCCATGAAAAGCACGGAGAAGGAACTCACGTTGTGGCACTCGCAATTCTTCATATGAAGCTAAAAACGTAGTATTATCATAAACAGCTTTTTCGAGTTGGATATCGATTTTTGTAGGAGTAAATTCTACAATCGCATAGGGAGCCGTCGGTCTGGAGTTGCAACCTAAAGATCCAGGATTTAAATAGATTGTCGTCTCATTGTTGAAGTAGTGGACGGGGTGGTGATGTCCAAAACTAATTAAGGCTTCTTTGTTGTCCTTGAACAAGGCAGCGACATGAGAAAGACTAGGCTCCACAATGCGACTAAATGGATCATTGCTAATGGGAGCAGTCATTTTGTTCGGCTTGATGTGATAATGAGTAAACAGGATCGAATGTCCATCAATCGTTCGATTAATAGTACGGGGCAACCTCTTCAGTTTATGGATGAAATCTTGGTCCAAGCGATCTGCTATCCATTGATGATGCTCTCTTGCGTGTGAGTGGCTTGAAGGATATTCATCAGTAGTAAGCAGAGCTAAAACGGCTTCATCATGATTGCCGGTAACCATAGAAATATCCTCTCTTTCGAACAAAGTATCGAGCACTTCATTTGTATTCGGACCAATTCCAATCATATCCCCCAGGCAGTAAATATGGTCAATATCCCGCCGTTTGTCCAGCTCTGCAAGCACGGCATGTAAGGCAGGAGAATTCCCATGAATATCTGTCACTACTCCAACTTTCACGATTCCACACCTTCTTTATTTTTGTGTTAAATTATATCATATGAAGGAATATTCAAATACTACACAGTCAATTAGCTAACAAATGGATGTAAAAGCAGGGAGGGAACATAGAATGACACAGTTTTATTATGTATCTTCAAAGTCTTCGCTACCTACCGGAGTATTTGGAGAGGAGAAAAAGAAGTCAGGGAAGGGGCATATGACATTTCAATCGGATGTAGCGGAGGCGTCTATCACAGTAAAACTTCTAGATGGAAAAGGTCCTGACAACTTGTCGTATCCCTATCAGTATAAAGTTTATTCCAATATAGGAGATTTCGGGGCCAACAAAACGGAATTGAACGAGGTTGATGAGAAGTGCTTAAGCACCTTGCTAAGCTATATAAAAGAAGCGGTTAATCGCAGTTTTGTTGTTGAGTTCTTTACCGCCTGGGCAGGGGAAGAGGATTTGGATCCAGTCCAAGTGTCCGAGTTGGCAATGGAGGAGTTAATAAGTACATCTTTACACCTGAAAAATCTTGAAAAGCTGAGAATCTATAGACAGATAAGATAGCAGAAAACCCAATCAATCATTATGACTGATTGGGTTTGCGCTTAATGAATAGATGCGATAATCCCTTCGTTCCGATCAAACAGAAGGCGAATGCCTGCGGCAAAAGGATCTTCTTGAAGGACCTCTTCGATCCAAAGCCGGATCGCCTGAATCATTTGAAAAGAGGTAAGCGAGTAGGTTTCCCCTTGGAAAACTGCCTCGGCAGAGAAAACTTCTTCGTCATATGCCAATTCTACTTCGACGTCTTCCGGCTGGACTGGATAATTCTTTGCCGCGTATAAACAGATGGCATTGACAATATCTTGCTCCGACATCGTCAGCTCCGCCATGGGTTAACTTCTTCCTTCTTCTTTTTGAAAGAGACAAAAATTTTCCGGATGATGCTGATGATCAAGACGATCGCCAACATATTAATCATAAATCCAAGAAGTGAGCCAAGGATACCCATGTTGGCAAACAGACTGCCGAATAAGAGTCCCGCAAGACCGCCCACGAACAATCCTCTCATTAAGCCGCCGGAGAAAAATCCTCCCTTTGAAGAAGCGGGTTTTGCTTGTTTGTTAAAGGAAGCATTATCTTCTTGTTTCTTATCCACTTTAGCGGGTTTGTTGTAATTGTTATTTGTGTTGAAGCTCTTTTTGCCTGACTTATACCCTTTCGCCTCAACAGTTGTCGCATGGTCATTGAATAGGGTGCTGCCGATCGGTGACATGATGATTGTTACTGCAAGTAGCGCCGATACTAGTTTTTTCAATTCATTTCCCTCCGTTTGTGGGCACTCTTTTGTGCCTTACCGTTATTATAAATGATTTAGTGCTAAAATAATAATCAATTGCATCGGTAGAATTGTGAATAAAAATGGAAGGCAATAACTTGAAATGAATTAACATCGAAAGATAGCTCGATCCGCAAATACGAAAGGGAATTGGTGTGTGTGGTGTAATGTAAACAATTTATTACAATGAAAGATGCCTATTGACAGAAATGTTGCGGTTAACTATAATTCAAAAAAAGCGATCAGATAGTTCGGCATTGAAAAGGACATGAATCATTTCAAAAACTTTACCAGAGAACAGGACCTTGGCTGAAAGTTCTGTAGTGGAAGAAATGGTTAACCACCTTTGAGCTATCATAGGGGACTGCGCTCGGCAGAAAACTATGTTCGGGAGACCGTTATCACTAGAGCGACATGCTTTTTAAGTATGTCGGAAATTGGGTGGCACCACGACCGCATTCGTCCCTTTATACGGGGAGGAATGCGGTTTTTTAATTGAACAGGAAGCATTGAAAAGGATACGAATCATTTGGAAAGCTTGACAGAGAACAGGACCATTGGCTGAAAGTCCTGATGTGGAACAGATGATTTACCGCCTTTGAGCTGTCGCAGGTAACCGCAAATATGCGAAACTGCGATCGGGAGACCGTTATCGATAGAGCGTCATGCTTTTTTGGCATGGCGGAAACAGGGTGGCACCACGACCGCATTCGTCCCTTACACAGGGAAAGAATGCGGTTTTTTAATTGAATAAGAAAGCACTGAAAAGGACATGAATCATTTTGGAATCTTGCCAGAGAACAGGATCATCGGCTGGAAGTCCTGTAGAAGAAGAAATGATTTACCGCCTTTAAGCTGTTGCAGGGAATCGCGAGATTTGCGTGAAACTGCAACCGGGAAACCGTTATCGAATTGAGCGTCGTCATTCTTGTGAATTGCGGCGGAATCAGGGTGGTATCACGACCGCATTCGTCCCTACACATAGGGAGGAGTGCGGTTTTTATTTATATACAATATAGGAGGAATTAGTATGTCAGTCAATCAAGAAATTGAAAAAAGGAACCACCGTAAATTAGGGCAGGAACTGGAACTGTTCATGGCGTCCGAAGAAGCACCGGGCATGCCGTTTTATTTGCCGAAAGGGATGATTGTCCGGAATGAATTGGAACGATATTGGAAGCAAAAACACCAGGAAGCAGACTACGAGGAAATCAAAACACCGATTATGATGAAGCAGGAGTTATGGGAACAATCGGGACACTGGGATCATTACCACGAAAACATGTATTTTTCGAATGTCGATGAGCAGCACTATGCTTTGAAGCCAATGAATTGTCCTGGAGCTATGCTCATTTTTAATCATAAACGGAGAAGTTATCGTGAATTGCCTATTCGATATGCGGAGCTAGGATTAGTTCATCGTCATGAGTTGTCTGGTTCATTAAATGGAATGTTGCGGGTCCGGGCCTTTACGCAAGATGATGCCCATCTGTTCGTCCGGAAGGATCAAATTGAAAAAGAAATTGACAGAGTACTGGATATGGTACATGAGATATACTCTGAATTCGGTTTCGAGTATGAAGTGGAACTGTCGACTCGGCCGGATCATTATATGGGATCGCTTGAATTATGGAACGAAGCTGAACAGTCGTTGGAATCCGTACTCAAACAACGCGGCATGGACTATCGAATTAATGAAGCGGACGGAGCGTTCTATGGGCCAAAAATCGATTTCCATATTCTCGATTCGCTCGGACGCAGCTGGCAATGTGGCACAGTCCAGCTGGATTTCCAAATGCCTGAGAAGTTCAATTGCCGCTATGTGAATGAACAAAATGGACTCGAATACCCGATCATCATTCATCGCGCTATCTTTGGCTCAGTTGAACGTTTCCTTGCCATCTTAGTCGAACATTATGGAGGAGACTTCCCGGTATGGTTGGCGCCTGAACAAGTGAGAATCGTTCCGATCGCTGATCAGCATGTTGATTATGCAAACGAAATGCGACAAAGGCTTGCAAAAGAGGGGATCCGGGTCAAAGTGGATGATCGGTCCGAAAAAATGGGAATGAAGATTAGAGAGTCCGAAAAGCAAAAGGTGCCGTATATGTTGATCGTAGGAGACCAGGAAGTCGAAAAACAACTTGTCTCTGTCCGCAAACGGAAAGAAGGGGATTTGGGGCAGATGCCAATGGATGAGCTGCTAGTAAAAGTACAAAGCGAACTGAAGAAATAGGAAAATAAGCTATTTTATCAAAAGGGGATCTGCTACGATAATATGGAATACATGCCAAAGCATATGGAGTGATAAATTTGATCGTACAAATAAGAGATGGCCGTGCAGCATAGGGGACGAATGCCGATGTCAGTGATCCGGGAAGAACACCAACTAGTGGGAGATGGAGAGGTCCGTCTCACAGTGGCTGTGACAAATTGAAAAGCAGCCGAGGTTCGGATGTTGGGATGAAATACGCCCGGCTGAAGCAGGAACTAGCAGTAATCGCCGGGTAGAGCGCGGCGGTGAAGGGGTCCCTTCTCTCGGAAAGCCTGAAACTACAAAGTAGGAAAACAGAACGGAACCCTGCCTCCAAAGATGAAAAAACATCTTGGAGGAATGTACATGGGCCGGAAAGAAGAAAATACAGGATTTATTTGTGAGCAATGTGGAGCAACGATTGATCCCTTAACGAACGGGAGTTTTCGAAACCATTGTCCTTATTGCTTATACTCGAAGCATCTTGACAATAAGCCGGGAGATCGAGCGAGTGATTGCCTTGGATTAATGAAACCCATTGGGTGGGACTATTCAGCGAAAAAGGGCTACCAGCTGATTCACCAATGTGAAAAATGCGGGAAAATCGGGAAGAATAAAATCGCCCGATGTACTGTGCAGGAAGATGATTGGATATCCTTTTCATCAAAAGGATTTACTTTCTAGTATGTATTCATTGAGAGCCAAGCGAATGATTTGCTTGGTTCTTTTTTTGATTGGAATGTCTGGTGAGACCCGTGAAAACGAAAAATGAGGTCTATGTGTTCTGTTGTAATGGTATTAATCCGAAAAAAATCAGTTAACATAATTTTCTTATCAGTGGTACAATATGGGAAGGAAAAGGGGGATCATCATATGTGGAAGCAACGAATTATCGAAACAAGCAGAGGGTCTTTTGAGTTGTTTGAAAAAGGAGAAGGTGAGCCACTTGCTGTCACTCACTTATACAGTGAGTACAATGAAAAGGGAAATACATTTGCGAATCCCTTCACGAATCATTATCATGTCTTTTTGATCAATTTACGGGGAGCCGGAAAATCAGTGGCTGCGGAATCAGAAGAGCAATATAGCATGAAGGAAACCGTGTTGGATCTGGAAGCAATTCGTGAAGCGCTACTACTGAAAAAATGGGGATTTGCAGGACATTCGACAGGAGGGATGCTGGCGCTAGTTTATGCGACGATGAAACAAGAATCCTTAACGAAAATCATTTGTGGCGGTGCTGCAGCTAGTAAAGAATATGCTGCTGATCCTGGAAGTATTTATTGCAGGGAAAACCCGAACTTTGAGCGGATTGTAGAAATAATGGATCGCTTGGATACGCCAGATGTTCCTCTAGAAGAAAGACGCTCATTGGGACGGGAATGGAATTTGATGTCTTTTCATTCTGAAGCGATGATGGATGCCGCTATCCTAAAACCGAATAGCGGACGGACAGTAGGAGATCGATTGTCATACTTTCGAAAAGTTGACTGCAAGACCTACGATGTCCGAGAGGCATTGAAAAGTGTTCATATTCCTGCTTATATTTACTCTGGGGTTTATGATGCGCAATGTCCTCATAAATTTGGCGTTGAAATAGCGAATTGCCTGCCGAATGCTTCCTTCAAAAGTTTCCGTGAAAGCAATCATTATCCGTTTGCCGAGGAAGAGGAGAAGTTTGATAAATTTGTTGAAAGCACGCTGAGAGAAGCAAATCAGGCAACTACATAATTTCTTGATGAGCAGGGGAGGAGCTATTTTTCCTCCCCTGTATTTCCGTTACTTTAGGCTGGTCCCTAATTGATCAATTTTCAAGGCATATTCCTTAGCAACTAGTTGAGCTCCTGTGCTATTTAAGTGAATCCCGTCCAGAGTTAAGTACAAGCCACGCTTCCGAGACAATCGATCAATTTTATTCGGATTTTTATAGAATAAGACATCTTTCATAATACTCAAGACATTGCAATTAATGTAATCTGAGCAGGAAACCTTACTTAATTGCATTTCAAACACAGCTTGCATGTTTAGAAAGCTGGCATTAGGAAATAATGCAGCAATTGATTGAATAAGACTTGATATCTCCTTTATTTCGTCATTGAATGGCGATTTCATATTTTCTCCTACCAATGCAGGTGATACTACTACGATGTGTTTAGTAGAAGAGATGATCATTTCCACTATTTCATTGAAATATTTCTTAAATTCTTCGAGATTCTCTGTAATTGGTTGAGCTTTCACTGTTAATAGTTTGGAATAGACGTCATTGACGCCGATCCATAAAAAAACAATGTCATAAGTAGCTTTTTCCTTTTCTTTTAACAGACGAGAATGCAGACTTTTTAAAGTCTCTCCTGGCTTCCCGCGTTTGTCAAAGATGATAGCTGGAAAATTCTCCTTTAGAATATCTGCGAATGATATACCAGGGCGGCCATCCGTTAGACTATCACCGATTAAACCTATTCTCATCCATCAATCCCTCCGTTTTATTCTTTTAAGGGTAAATCTTTATATAACTGCTACGCATTCTTAAGCTGTTACATCTAGTATATATTAATTTGAAACCGTTACTATCTAATAACAGTAATATTCGGTATTATGACACATTTCCAAATAGGGAAACGTCATTTTAGTGGGAAGTTATTTGAAGGGGGCCCTCCTATTGAAAAAAATGATGGTTGTTCTTTTCATTGTGTTGTTGGGATTTCAGCTGACTGCCTGTAGCCAACAAGAAGACAAAATGAATACAAAAGGCGTGAAGAATGTTGATGTGGTAAATCAACATAGAGGCATAGACGGTATAGAGAAGTTGGAGCGCTTTTATCAGGATTACCAAAATGGGGAGACGGCAAATTTGCGGATTGTTCATTATTCTCTGGAAGGAGATCCGATTGTGACCGATCTTGCTTACGATGGAAAGATAGTAAAGGTAATCTATGATGGTTCCCGAGATGCGTTTGGAAGTGGGGAAATTCACACCATCACATGTAACGGGGTAACTGAGGAAGAATACCCGGTCAATCGCAGTTATCTCGCCTATGGCTGTGACGAAGGAAAGAACGGAATGGCGGAAATCTTATCTATTGATTATGATTTGAGCCGACAAGACTTCTTTGGTTTTGAATTGAAATATGGTGAAGGGCTAAAAAAAGAGATCGGATCGAAAATGGGAACGCAGTCAATGGGTCAAAATTCCACCATGGCGAAGACCAGCAATTTGCAATTCTCCAAGGAGGACATGCAAGAGTTTTACAAACGATTAATCCTAGCCAATTATTTAGGAGGAAAAAACGTAACAACTAGCTGCCATGAGGATCAGGATTCGGAATATTATCTAAAGGTCTATTTGAATGGAGGGGAGGATGAGTTTTCTTGGTCAACCTGTCATAAAAGTGCTGATACAACTAAGTTTACAGATATAGCTAACTATCTGGTTACACGAGCAGATAATCAGGTGCCAGAAAACTCGATCCAAACTATCCAAGGGTATGTACTTCAAGCGGAGAGTGAAACTTTGTTACTCGTAGCAAATATTAACCGATTAGAATACCAATGGATTCAGGAAGAAGTGAAGCAAACGAGTTTGGATACGTATGCACACGATTATTATTTGATCGAGGGCATATATACGACTGCGATCAAACCAGGCGATAAAGTTCTCGCCACGTTTGAAGGGGATCAATTAAATGAACAAACAAGAAAAGTAAATGTACAAGAGTTAACAAAGTTGGGAGATGGGGTGGAAACACTTTCTGAAGAAAATAATTAGTATACATTGGGATGGTTTGGGATTCGCAAGCCTTTTAGAAATAAAAGGTGGGTTAATAACCAAAATACCGAGGGGGCAACTGTTTGCAGAAACCAATTTATTGTAAAGGGGAAAATAGGATGGGAACAAACATGTATACACCTGCAAAGCATTTTGTTTCAGCTGCAACAATTGTATTAAATGATCAAAATGAAATCCTATTGATTAGAGGTCCATTGAGAGGTTGGGAAATGCCTGGTGGCATTGTAGAAGAGAGGGAGTCGCTTAAAGAGGCTGCCATAAGAGAAACGAAAGAGGAATCAGGTATTGAGATTGAAGTGATTCAATTCTGTGGAGTATTTCAGAATGTCCAAAAATCCATCTGCAATACGCTGTTTTTGGCAAAACCGATCGGTGGCGAATTAACTACCTCACCAGAAAGTTTGGAAGTTGGGTTTTTCCCGATCGAACAGGCATTGCAAATGATCACGATTGATAACTTCAGGCAAAGGATTGAGTACTGTCTTGATAGCAGCAAGCAGCCGTTCTATGTGGAATTTTAAATAGTAGTGACGATATTCAATGTCTATGACAAAAGCTCGAAGTGAGGAGGGGAATGAGATGAAGTATATAGAATTCGGAATAGGCAACAAATGGTTAGTAAGAACAGAAACAGAGTTGTCTGATGGAACGGAAGTCGAGGAGAGGGGTATAAAACGACCGATACATTTTGGATCAATTTATTTTAGAATTTGGATAGGGAAAAATGTCATGATCATCGACTCCAAGGAGGGAATAAAAGTCGGAAAGAAGGATAAAACGAAAGTTAAAATAATCTTTGGGATCAAAAGCTTATGATGAAAAAAGCTCGCCACCTTGTACAGTACATAACCAATCTCCAATTTCTTATACATAAGGAAAAAAGTATTTCTTTCAATTGAATAGGTTAGGCATCATTAATAATGATCAAGACTTCACAATAAAGAGTAGATACCTCTACGCCCTAAGTCGTACTAAAGTTACACCCTTAGCTTGTTTTGCAAAGAAGAAGATGCTGGTAAACTAGAAACAATTAGCTGGCCCTCTTCCGAGTGAGGGGTTAGCGGAATTTTTAAAGATAAAGGGGTTTTTTTAGTGGTAATAAGACTTTCGTTGTTGAGCTTAACTCTTGCATTAGCCATAACGGCTGTCCTCTTGGGGGCAAAATATCCAACAGGGCCAAACACAATTTCATTTGACCAGCCATTCCTTCTCATGTTATCGATCGGAATGGTAGTAGCGTTATTCTTGCCGCCACTCATTTTAGCTTTCTTTGATCATACGGTCGTTCGAATCATTTCAACTATTTATCAAGCCTTTATCGTTTTCACTTTTGTCGTTCTCATTCCGGTTGGGTTTTTCATTCCGAGTGTTTGGGTCATAGGGGTTGGCATTGCAGGAGTGCTAGTTTCAACAGGCAGTATACTTGCTACGGTAATAACAGGAACAAAGAGAGATATCCAGACTGCGTCCTATTGATTGAAAAATTTGCACAAGCATACAAGCAGGCCAGTTCATTGTAAACTGGCCTGCTTGCATTTTATTTCTTTGATTTTCTTGCCCAATAAGTTGCGAGCAACGGCCCGGAAATATTATGCCAGAAGCTGAAGATGGCGCTTGGTACAGCTGCGAGAGGACTAAAATGAGCAGCAGCAAGTGCTGCTCCCAGCCCGGAGTTTTGCATGCCGACTTCGATGGAAATTGCTTTTTGGTCCGGATAGTCCAATTTGAACAATTTGGCGATCAGGAAACCGAATAGGTAACCGAGTCCATTATGTAAGATAACGACCGCGAAAATGAGTAATCCTGATTCGACTATTTTTTCCTTGCTTCCCGCGACAACAGCCGCCACAATCAATACGATTGCAATTACGGAAACAAGTGGCATGATATCAACACTCTTTTTTGCCTGTTCCTTCAAGAAGAATTGAACGATCAATCCGAGTGCGATAGGGAACAAGACGATTTTCACTACAGACATGAACATATTGGATGCCGATACTTCAAGCCACTCACTCGCCAAAACATAAATTATTGCGGGTGTAAGAATGGGGGCAAGCAAAGTGGAAACCGAAGTAACCGCTACAGACAATGCTGTATTTCCTTTCGCTAAGAAAGTCATGACGTTGGAAGCAGTCCCTCCAGGACAGGAGCCGACTAATATGACACCAATAGCGATTTCTGCTGGCAAATTCAAACCTTTCGCAAGGCCGTATGCAAGCAGCGGCATAACGATGAATTGAGACAAGACACCGATCAGCACGCTCTTCGGCTGGCGGATGACTTCTCCAAAATCCTTTAACGTCAATGTCATTCCCATGCCGAACATTACAATACCTAGCAGGATGGAAATATATTTTCCGAGCCCTGCAAACTGAGCTGGCATGAAAAATGCGAGCGCTGCAAAGACTAAAACCCAAATCGCAAATGTCTTTCCAATAAATTGACTAAATTTGATAAAAGATTGCATAGTTTTTCACCTCCTATCGTTATATATTATCATTGAATAGAAAAATGTCACTCTATTTTTTATATTGGGAGGTTTCGAGTAATTGATTGCTATCCTTGTCAGGGTTTCACTTGAAATTTTGTCCTGGTTATTGAATGGGCACACTTGTAGAATCTTCAAATCCTTACCTTATACAAGGCACCAACTATTTTTATAGACGAATAAGAAATATATATATAAATCAAAAAAGGACCTGTT
This sequence comes from Sporosarcina sp. AD_1, assembly GCF_057373025.1. NCBI lineage: Bacteria > Bacillati > Bacillota > Bacilli > Caryophanales > Caryophanaceae > Sporosarcina > Sporosarcina sp. AD_1. The sequence goes on along the minus strand of NZ_JBPVIR010000002.1, from coordinate 530,891 downwards.
CAACATGAACAGGTCCAATTTGTTAAATCATATTATATCCCCACAACATAGCGAACAGCGTACCAAAAATAGTAACGAGTCCGACGAAGAGGGCATAGGCGATGTTGGTCATGAGAGAGCGCTTATCTTCATTTTCATTCACGTGCATGAAAAGGAAGAGCTGCAAGCCTGCTTGAACCAATGCGGTAACGCCTAAGATTGTCATGCCAGAAGCGAAAGTCAGATCAAACTTCACAACAACGAGCGCAATCAGTGAAAGGAGAAGTGAAGAAACAAATCCGATCACATGTGGGATAGGAAATAGCTGTTTCATATCACATCATTCCTTTCAAGTAGACGAAGCTGAAGATGAAGATCCAGACAACATCTAAGAAGTGCCAGTACAAGGAGAAGATGAATGACTTGTTCGCTGTTTCAGGGGTTAAGCCGCGTTTTTTCACTTGATATAAAATCGCGCTGCCCCAAAGGAGACCGAATGTAACGTGGGCTCCGTGAGTTCCAAGCAATGTGAAAAGGCTGGACAAAAATGCGCTTGTCTGGATGGTTGCCCCTTCATGTACGTACGTCACAAACTCTGTAATTTCAACGCCGAGGAAGACGGCTCCGAGAACAAGAGTAATGCCGAAGAACGTCATCATTGCCTTCTTAGCTCCGATCCGCATCGCATGGATGCCGAGACCGATTGTGAAACTACTTGAGAGGAGCACGATCGTCTCTACCATGACCGGTGTCAATTCAAAGATATGACTGCCGGCCGGGCCGTTCCCCGTCCGGTTCACAAGTGTGAAGTAGACGGCGAACAACGTGGAGAATAAGACGATTTCTGCGCCGAGGAAAATCCAGAACCCGAGTATCTTCAGGCGGTTTTCCTCTGTGCTGTATTCAAGAGGCTTAGCGTGATCTATTTTCATGACTGTTCACCTCGCAATGCTTTTTCAGTCTGTTCAATTTCCTCAACAGAAATGTGGTGGCCATGATCCTGCTCAAATGTCCGGTAGGCCATTGTGCCAAGGACAACGAGACCTGCGATGATGGCAGGGATCCACCAGCTGAACACCATGAAGAATCCGAAGAAGAAGAAAGCGACACCCATGATGAAAGGCTGGCCGTTATTATTCGGCATGTGGATCGGTTCATAGTTGCCATCATCCGTCAACGGCGTGTTTTCCTTTTTCGAGAACCAGAATGCATCTAGTTTTGTAACGACAGGTGTTTTTGCAAAGTTGTATTCAGGCACAGGGCTTGGCGTGCTCCATTCAAGCGAACGTCCATCCCATGGATCGCCTGTTGTATCGCGTTTCGCGTAACGGGTACTCCAGTAAATGTTATATACAAGCAAGATAAACCCGATTGTCAATCCGACTGCTCCGACCATGGAAAGCATATTAAGCGGTCCGAAGCCAGTGCTTTCCGAATAGGTGTACATCCGGCGTGTCATACCATTCAACCCTAAGATAAAGAGAGGGAAGAACGTGACGTTGAATGAAATCGCAATGAACCAGAACGCCCATTTACCAAGCTTTTCGTTCAAACGGAAGCCGAACACTTTCGGGAACCAGTAGTGGTATCCTGCGATAACGGCGAACACCGTACCTGGAATTAATACATAATGGAAGTGGGCGACAAGGAACATCGTATTGTGATATTGATAGTCGGCACTTGCCATGGCTAGCATAACCCCGGTTACCCCGCCGATTGTGAAAATCGGAATGAACGCCAGGGCATATAGCATTGGGGTAGAGAAAGTGATTTTCCCTTTACGCAATGTAAAGAGCCAGTTGAAAATCTTAACCCCGGTTGGTACCGCGATTGCCATTGTCGTAATTGAGAACACGCTGTTGACCATGACGCCATGTCCCATTGTATAGAAGTGATGTACCCATACTAGGAACGACAGCATGGAAATGGCGACCATACTGATAACCATAGATTTGTAACCATACAGATTCTTACGTGCAAATGTTGCAATGATTTCACTGTAAATACCGAATGCCGGCAAAATTACGATGTACACTTCAGGATGTCCCCATACCCAGAACAGGTTCGCCCAAAGCATATCCATCCCGCCGTTTTGCATGGCAAAAAATTGAGTTCCAAATTGACGGTCAAGCATCATAAGAGCAAGAGCGACTGTCAAAACAGGGAACGCGAAGATGATGATAACGCTAGTGATCAAAATGGACCAAGTGAACATTGGCATTTTCATTAATGTCATGCCAGGTGCACGCATTTTCAAAATCGTGACGAGGAAGTTAATACCTGTCATCAATGTACCAATCCCGGCAATTTGCAGGGAAAGTGAATAGTAGTTATTTCCGACAGTCGGACTAAATTCCGTGCTCGCAAGCGGGAAGTAAGCTGACCAACCTGCGTCTGGCGATCCGCCAATGACGAAAGACAAGTTCAGCAACATCGCTCCAAAGAAGAAGAGCCAGAAGCTGACTGCGTTCAAACGAGGGAATGCGACGTCGCGTGCCCCGATTTGAAGCGGGATGACGACGTTCATCAAACCGATGATGAATGGCATCGCCATAAATAGAATCATGATAATTCCATGTGTAGTAAAGATTTCATTGTAATGCTGTCCATCGAGCAGCCCGTTTTCCGGTACTGCCGTTTGCGCCCGCATAAGCAGGGCGTCAACGCCACCACGGAACAACATAAGCAGTGCCGCGATAATATACATAACACCGATTTTTTTATGGTCAACAGTCGTCAACCAATTGCGCCATAGGTAACCCCATTTTTTAAAATAGGTGAGACCTGCTACGATCGCAACGGAGACAAGAACTATCGAGACCATCGCCGCGTAGATCATCGGCTCGCCGGTGACGAAAAATTCATCCCATTTCATAGATGTATACTCCCTTCGAGTAGATGATTATTTATGGTCTTCCATATCCATATCCATATCCATGTCCATATGGTGTGAAGAGTCTGTTTCCTCATCACTGTTTCCATGATGGTGGCCAGCATGCTCGCCTTCTGGAGCAGGTCTAAACTCAAGATGCGTAGATGAATACGTTTTACGTCCAAGGACGCTAGGCTCAATCAATTCATCAAATTCGGATTCAGTCAAAGCAGGAGCAGTCTCCTTTACTTCTTCCACCCATTTTTCATAGTCCTTCTCAGTCATGACTTGCGTTTCAAACTCCATATGGGCAAAATCCTTACCGTTGAAGTTTGAGTTTTTACCAATGTAGGAGCCTGGTATTTCTGCAGCCAGATGGATCTTTGTCACCATGTCGCTCATCGCATATTTTTGTCCGGCTAATTGCGGAATCCAGAAACTTGTGATCGGTCCGAAGGAGTACAGACGGAATTCGACTGGACGATCTTCTGGGATGTTGACATAGTTGACTGTTTCAATGCCTTCCTCTGGATAGCTGAAATGCCATTTCCAGTTGGAAGATGAAGCATAAATGACAAGCGGTTCTTCATTTGCATAAGCAACCGGCTTGCTTTCCACTTCAGATGTTGTTCGTACTGTTACAACAGATAGAACAATGACGATGATGATTGGAATAACTGTCCATGTGATTTCCAACCATTTGCTTCCTTCTTCATGCGGTGGCTCGTAGCTGTCGTCCATCTTGGATGCCCGGTATTTGACGAGCATGACCGTAAAGAGGATATAGACAACGAGAAGGATGCCTGCCATCATGATGATGGAAAAGATAATAGTATCGGATAACGTCTTCGCTTGCGGTCCTTTTGGATCGAATACGAGCAACGAATTATCACAGCCTGATAAAATCAGAGAAAGCGTAAAGAAAATTGATAGTAAGAACCATTTCGCCTTCAATGGTTACTCCCCTCTCTTCAGTTAAAATGTAAGAAATTCACTTACTTAGAAGCTGGAAAATATTATTTGTGTATAATATTTAATTAGCTTTCGTTTACAGTTTAAGTAAGGGAATTCCCTCGTGTCACATATAATATTCCTTTCAACCTCTAAAAACAATAGTTTATAACCGTTGTCACAAAAGGTTCTAATTTGATTTTTATATATTAGTAAGAATTATAATTGATAGAAATAGTACCAAATAGAAGGAAATATGGAATGTGAAATTATTGTGAAAAACTATGTAATATAAGGTTTTAAACTTGACTTTTCGGATGGCGTAATATTTTTCGGGAAGAGGTTAGATTGAGGAAATAAAAAAATCCCGCTCAGAAGAACGGGATTTCCCTTATCAGTACATTTTCATATAATGTTCTAATTCCCAAGGATGAACGGTTATTCGATAGCTTTCCCACTCGACATGTTTCGCTTCAGAAAAATTAGAGTAGATATGTGCCCCGAGTGCTTCTCGAATTACTTCATCCTCAGAAAGTGCAGCTAAGGCATGATCCAAGTCAGTTGGCAACGTGCCGATGCCACGCTCCTTTAATTCAGCTTGCTTCATTTCATAAATATTACAGTCGACAGGCTGTGGCGGCTGTAAATTCCGTTTAATCCCATCCAATCCTGCTTTTAATATAGCGGCCATCGCCAAATACGGATTTGCTGAAGAGTCGACGGAACGCACTTCGATTCTTGTGCTCATCCCACGTGAAGCTGGAATGCGAATAAGGGGACTGCGGTTTTGTGCAGACCATGCCACGTAGCAAGGAGCCTCATAGCCAGGGACAAGCCGTTTGTAGGAATTGACGGTCGGGTTCGTAATGGCCGTAAATCCACGGACATGATCCAAGACGCCAGCCATAAATTGATAAGCTGTTTCACTTAATTTCCGTTCCCCGTTTTCGTCGAAAAACACATTTTCCCCATCTTTGAAAAGGGAAACGTTACAGTGCATCCCTGAACCGCTTACCCCGTAGATCGGTTTCGGCATAAAAGTAGCGTGCAAACCGTGCTTCCGTGCAATCGTTTTGACAACGAGCTTGAATGTTTGAATATTGTCACATGCGGAAAGAACATCTGCATATTTAAAGTCAATTTCATGTTGCCCGGGGGCTGCTTCGTGATGAGAAGCTTCCACTTCAAAACCTAGCTCCTCCAATTCCAAAACAATATCACGTCTGCAATTTTCGCCAAGATCCATAGGAGCTAAATCAAAATAATCCCCATGGTCATTTAATTCCATTGTTGGATTGCCATTAGCGTCTAATTTAAATAAGAAAAATTCCGGTTCGGGTCCTAAATTAAATTCCGTAAAGCCCATTTCTTTCATTTCTTCAATTATACGTTTTAGATTTCCACGAGGATCGCCGGAAAATGGACGTCCGTCTGCTAATGAAACATCACAAATTAGACGAGCCACTTTGCCCGTTCCGGACGGCCAAGGAAAGACCATCCATGTATCTAAGTCAGGTATTAAATACATATCCGATTCTTCAATTCGCACAAAGCCTTCAATGGAAGACCCGTCGAACATCATTTTATTGTCCAAAGCCTTGTCGAGCTGGCTGACCGGAATTTCCACGTTCTTGATCATGCCAAAAATATCGGTGAACTGAAGACGGATAAAATTCACGTTATCCTCCTTAACAAACCTCCGGATGTCTTCTTTTGTATAATTCCTCATCATGCCTCACTCCTTTAAGTAACATTTTATTATGATAAAGCATGTCGAATGCCATTTTCAAGAAGAAATTTACTTTTTTTATCGAAAAAAATATGTTTTTATTCAATTGTCATTTTGTAAGGGCTTTCATTTGAAGAATTGATAATTTGAAAAGGAGAGGGAACGATAAAAGGGAATCAAAAGGAGGGAAAACGATGAAACAAAATATCGGTACAGTGAATTCGATGGTTCGAATTGCGGGAGGATTGACTTTGCTCGCTTGGTCCATCGCAAAAATGGCAAGGGAAAAACCGACGGGCGCCCAACTGTTCGTTAGCATGATGGGGGCACAAAAAGTAGCCGAAGGCATGACACGTTATTGTCCGTTGACTGACTTGCTGGATTTGGATGAATGACAAAAGAATTGGGAGTGCAGCAGGTCACTTTGACCCCTGCACTCCCAAACAGGATTTTACCGGCTTAGTCCTCCGGCTTGAACGTTTTGCAGTCCGTTTCTTCGCTGTCCGACGCTTGGCTTCCGTTTTGGCTGACGACATAAATGACTTCAGCATGACACTTGTTGCCGCTGCCCCAGTAAGTGCAATTGTTTACTTCACAAAGAATACGCTGATCCAATTCGTTCACCTCCTGTTGTTTTAGAATGCCTCATACATGAGGAATGATTCATTCCCTATGCATTCTGTTCAACCATTTAATTTCATATTCAAATTTGTATATAATGAAGGGAATGCGTTAACAAATCGGAGGATATAAAGGATGGAACGATTGACTGATCATGTAATTGTCATTTCTTTTGATTGCCTATCCGCAAAGGACTTTGAGCAGATTCAAAAGTTGCCGAACTTTCAACGGCTCTTGGAAGGAGCTTCGTACTGCCGCAATGTCAAGACGATTTATCCTTCCGTAACCTATCCGTGTCATACATCGATTATTACGGGCAACTACCCAATTTCGCATGGCATTACTGCAAATGCACTTGTCCAGCCTGGCCGCCAGTCTCCCGATTGGTATTGGCACAGGCGCCATGTGAAGGGTACGACGGTTTATGACGAAGCGAAAAAAGCGGGCATGTCGACCGCTGCTTTATTATGGCCAGTAACGGCGAGAGCGAAGATTGATTTTCATATTCCTGAGATTTTCGCCAACCGAAAATGGCATTCCCAGACTGCCGTTTCTTTACACAATGGCAGTTTCTTCTATACATTTGAAATGAATCGCAAGTTTGGCCATCTCCGACAAGGAATTCAGCAGCCTTGGCTAGATGATTTCGTTACAGCAGCCGCTTCTTATACGATCCGCACGAAGAAACCGAATTTGATGCTGCTTCATCTTGTCGACTTAGATTCGCAGCGACACCATCATGGGTTTGACTCGCAGGATGCTAGGGATGCGTTGAGGAGACATGATGCAAGGCTTGGCGAACTTTTGAATGCTCTAGAAGAGAGTGGAATCGGTGAAAAGGCTACTGTTATTGCGTTAGGAGATCACAGCTCACTTGATGAACATACAGTCATTAAGCTGAATGTTCTTCTTAAAGACAGCGGGTTAATTGGCATTGGAAAAAAGGGGAGAATCACTTCGTGGAAAGCTTATTGCCAGAGCAATGATGGTTCTTGTTATATCCATGTCAGCGATCCGCTTGTGAAAGATCGTGTGCAAGCCTTGCTTTATTCTTTGGTCTCAAACCCGAAGAATGGCATTGAAACAGTATACGATTCAGTGGAAATGCAGCAAATGGGGGCGAACGGAGAAGCGGCCTTCATGCTTGAAGCGAGGGAAGGATTTTACTTTTCTGAATCACTGAACGGAAATGCTTTTGAATTGATTCAAGATGCCGATGTGGCTTCCGGTTTATATACAAGGGCATGCCACGGCTATTCTCCAAAAAAGTCCGGTTATGAAACGGTCTTTATTGCTAAAGGGAAGGGGATAAAGGAAGGTGTCATCCTGCCCACTATGTCGCTTGTAGATGAAGGACCGACCTTCGCCCGTTTGCTTGGACTCGATTTAGGAAAAGTAGATGGCCGCGTGCTGAATGAATTGCTGACAGACTAAAAGGGGAGAAAATGACTTCTCCCCGGTAATTTGCCGGAGAGAAGTCAATTGGTTTATTCCAGAGGGCGGCGGTCTTTCGCCAATTGTTCCTGTGCCAGGCGGATCATATCTTTCACCATATTCCCACCGATGGGTCCGCCAATTTTACCAGCTTGCCGGGAAGTCAAATCTCCATTATCTCCATTTGATAAGGGAATGCCAAGCTCTTTTGCAATTTCAAATTTTGTTTGGGTGACTTCCATTTTCACCCCTTTATCTTTTGGTGGATCATTCAATATTGGATTATGCTTGGTTCTTGCTTCAGGGAAAAGTGATTTTGCACGTTTCATCATGCTTTCCTCTCCTTTCGCCAGTAGTATGTGCATTGGGAAGGAAAGCATGGTGGAAAATGAAGTTGGGTTCTATCAATTCGAAGTGACTTTGTATTTGTTTAACAGTTCAATGGGGATGAACAGCCCGACTTTTCCGTGTTCATCATGCTCTAACGTGGCAAAAATAACACCAATTACCGATCCGTTTTCATTGATGACAGGACTTCCACTATTGCCTCTATAGACGGGCGCTTTAATCATCATGACATCTTCATTCCAATCACTTAACCGAGTTGGTCCGATCACTACACCCTTGTTGGCAATTCCTTTAAAACTTAACGGATTTCCGATGAAGCGAATAGCATCCTCTTTCTCAATCGTCCAGTCCTTTTCAAGCGTCAGCTTAGGTAAGTCTTCACCTTCGATTTTAAGAACGGCCATATCAATAGACGGTTCCGTTTGGACCACTTGCGCTGCATATCTTCCGTCTTCAGGGAAAACGACAGAGACTGTATTATTTCCTTCTACGACATGATAATTCGTCAAAATGGTTCCATCTTCCGAAATTGCAAACCCTGTTCCTTTTCCATCCTCTGTTATTACCACAACAACCGCCTTTTTGTAAGCTGCAATATCCTCATGCTGTGATAATTTTGCAGAAGTTAGTAGAAAGTCAATGGCTGGTATCGAAAACACTTGAAATAGCCCTGCGAATGTACTGCAGACCAGCACAAGGGAAAGCAGCCACGCAAACCACTTCGGAACCCGGCGTTTTGGTTGGGCAGGCTGTTCCCGTCCCTTTTCCAGTGCTTCCTGGCGAGCCTGCAGGGCAAGCTCATTCATCTCTTCCTCCGTCAAATCTTCATACAACGGATGGTCTTTTATATCATGATCCCGGTCCAATCCATCCACACCCTCTTTATAAAATCCAAGGAAATTTTCATTACTCTATCTATTATAGTAGCAAGAGTGACACCATTTCGAAAGCAAACCTTCTTTCGGAATTAATAAAGCTATATGTAATGAGAAATTGCTGAGGCTATGTAATGTAGCTAGCTTCCTAATTGGGTGGAATGCTTGATTACATAAGCTGTCCGGAGAAGTGAAAGAAACTTTATTGGCAAACTCGCTGTATCTATTTTATTTCTCCGTTTATTTCTTAAATGAAGTGCTGATATAAAATCCGAGTTCTCGTAAGTGCGCGGTGACAGCTTATAAAATCTTGGAAGTGCTCGTAAGTATCCGTCGAGAGATCGTCTAAGAAGACTTCGTAACCAAACGTCGAGTGCTCAAATAATTTAAGAAATCTGCACTAGAATTCTTGAGAAAATATTTGACGCATGCACTAATAATGTCCACAAATATACAGGGGGTTATATTGACATACAGGAGTCTTCTTCCCGTTAACCGCTCGTATGTATGCTTAAACCACTCGCATGTTCTTCCGATCGCTCGTATCGGTGAACCGACCGCTCGTATAATTCTGGAACCACTCATTTATTCCAGCAACCGCTCGTATATTCTCAGAACCTCTCGTATATCCATTCTTACCGCTCGTAACCAAGCAAGCTTTTATTCGCAAACTGCCACTGCTCCGTGCAAACCAGCATGTTTAAACTACAAACCGAACATGAATCACATTTTTGAGTCCCCGCCCATATGTATAGGGAGGAAAGGGGCGGTGCAGATGGTGACAGTGACTCCGTTATTTTTGGATGGTCATCCGTTTACAGCGGTAACAGTATTTTTGCCAAAAACGACTTTACTGACGGTATCGAATGACAAGGGGTATATTATGTGTGGTGCTTTGGATGTGGGGCTATTGAATAATGTGCTGGCTGAAAGGAAGATAGTGGCAGGCCGTGCAGTCGGCGTGAAGACGATTGATCAGCTGCTTGAGGCGCCGCTGGAATCCGTAACTTTGGAGGCGGAAGAAAAAGGCATAACGGCCGGCATGATTGGTAAAGATGCGTTGTTAAAGATGATTTGATAAGTAAGGGCTTGGTGAAAGATGCCAAGCCCGATTTTTTGTGTATGCGGCTAATGTCACGCTTATTTTTCGTCATCTTCGGGTATACGAAGGGTAGGAAGGAGGAATTTACGTATGCTTGTACATATCGGCGTTTTTCTGATCGCGATTTCGTTTGCTATTGTATCCATTTATATAGCCATCATGTTATTGAGGACATCCCGTCTTCTTTCTACTGCTGGAAGAAGTGTTTCATTTATGGAAGCCCGTGTTGATCAGATGATTGGAGAGATGGAGGATACCTTATATGTGGCCGGAAACACGGTCAATGACCTGGAAGTAAAGTTGGATTCGATGACCAGCGCCTTCTATGTGGTACGTGATGTTGCCGACACGAGTGAAACGTTAACGGAGGGCATCTCGGGTGTGACCCAATCGTACGAACAAGACGACACTTTAAAAGGGGCTGGCCCGTTTGTCCGCATCATTCAGTTTTCCGAATTTGCAGTAGGATTATTCAAATCGTGGAAACAAGGAGAACGAAAAGGGAAAAGTTATCAAGGAGGAGAGGGAAGCCTATGAGTTTGACTGGATTGGGTGTTTTATTGATCGGCGTAGCCTTTTTACTGCTTGCCATCTTTCTTGCACGTGTGCTGAACAGGCTTGCAGGTGTCTTGAATGGTGTGAATGAGACCATGGAATCTTTACCGAAGCAAATGAATCAGCTGCTTGGAGAAACCGGCAACTTGATTCATACGAGTACACAAACATTGGCAGATACGAATAAAAAACTGGAATCCCTGACACCGTTATTTCAAATTGTCGGTGATATAGGGGATACGACAAGAACGTATTCTTCCTCATTAGTTGATGTGGTGGATTCGGCTAAATCTAAAATGGAGCTGGCCGACGAGGCGAAGCGGAACCAGAAGATCGGTGGCATATATGGGATTGCCGCACTTGGCTATTACACCATCCGTAAAAGGAATGACATGAAAAATCAAAAGACGGTTCGTCCAAGAAAATTGTATGTGACGGGAGAACAGCGTACTTTCGATATTGAACGGATGAAACAAGAAGCAAAGGAAGCTGCGACAATTGGGAAATATACAGCTGATGATAAATAAAAGAAAATGTCCGTGATCATTCACGGGCATCTTTTTTATGTTTAAAACGTAGGGAAAGGTTTTGAACATCTTCTTGGCGAATTAAAGAACAATCGTGGGTTAAGGGGAGTGTATGAAATGAATGAAATCATTACTTATTACAATCAATTTGATGAGTGGGGAAGGCTGGAACGGGAACCGCTCGAATTTCGTGTCAACTGGCATTATATCAAAAAATATTTACCACCATGCGGATCTATCCTAGATAATGGCGCGGGCCCAGGAAAGTATGCAATGGAGCTGGCGAAAGGCGGTTATCAAGTTACATTGACAGATTTAACTCCCAGGCTGGTGCAAATTGCAAGGGAGAAAGCTGCTGAGCTTGATTTAGTAAGCCAATTTGAGGCATTTCATGAAGCGGATGCGAGGAATCTTGCCATGCTTGAAGACGAACAATTTGAAGCCTCTCTTATGCTTGGTCCTATGTATCATTTGCAGAATGAACTGGACCGAATCAAGGCAATTCAGGAATTGCATCGGGTAACCAAAAGAAACGGAATTGTGTTTGTGGCATTTATGCCTCGAATTCGCCATTTACTCAATTCCCTTATCTATCCAGAGCATTGGAAGCCGAATGATAATATGAATACAATTACTCAATTTGATGAAACCGGATGCTTCAATCATGCAGAAGAAGGACGCTTTACAGGCGCATATTATTTTAATGTGAATGATATCAATCCTTTTATGGAGGAAAATGGTTTTGAATCATTGGAATTGATAGGTTCAAATATAGGTGCAATAATACCTCCAGCAAGTAGGACCTACTGGAAAGAGAAAGGCGAGGAAGAGGTAGAAAAGGTCTTTGAATTTATTCGAGAAAGAGCAACAGATCCATCAATTTTAGGCATATCTTCACATTTGCTTTACGTTGGCAGAAGGAAATAAAGGAAGATGATAAAATGAAAACGCGTAACGGCTATTGGCCATTACGCGCGCTTATTATCCTTTGTGGTCATTTTGACCGTTGTAGTAGTAATTTGCTTCCGTTCCTTTAAAAATTGTAAGAACGAGAGTACGCCGAATAATCCAGCGTATTTTTCTTTCTGGACAAACTGTTTGGCGCCTGTCGTTTTTGTTTTCCATTCCGTCGCCTTTTGAAGCGCGGCCGTAGTCAATTCATGGGATGCTTCACCTACATCACCAATGATCGTAAAATACGGGTCAATTTCTTTTGCTGATTTATTGACCTGTTTTAATGTTGAATTTCCATTGTCGAGTAATTCAGCTGTCTTTCGAGAAACGTCATTCATTAAACTGGGGAGTTGGTTTGTCGTTTTTTCCACGTTATCCAGCGTTTCTGACAGCTTGTTGATCGGTTTAATTAACAGAATAACGAGTACTGCGAACGCTATGCCTATAATAAGTACTCCAATGCCAAGCCAGTCCATTTCATCACCTCTCTACATGATTCATGCCGTTTTGGCTATACATTTCAATTTGCCGGGAAGGCGGGAGGGGATCCCGTACTGCCTCTTCCTGTCTTGCTGCCGGTTCGCTTGACCGTTTTTTAAAGATCGCATAAATGCGGGAAATGGTTTCGGTCAGCACGGTCGCTTTTTCCATCAAATCCACGTATTTTTGCGGAGGCGACGCAATTTCTTTTGATAATTCGTTGAAGGAACGATTCATATGTTCGGTCGTCTTGGATAGGTTGGCTGCTGAGGCTTGCAAGCCATCCAACGATTTTACTTTCAACTCGACATCTGCCGCAATATCGTTAGTTTTTGCCATCAATCGCTCTGATTCGGTGGTTACTTTACCAATTTTCGTTTCCATTCGTTTCATCGTTTCCGACATATCTCCCAGCATCTGTTTCGCGCTTTTTAATGTAATGATGACAAAGATGGCGATTAACAACAGAGACAGCGCGGCAATAATGGCACTGACATATAATAGAATTTCCATATCAAATTTCACTCCAATCTGACCCTATTCCTTCTATAGTTGTACCACTTATTGAATAAACCTAAACCACACGTAATATTAATCCAGAATCAGACATCAGTTTCAATTTAGAACAAAAAATAAAAATATTTTACTATTCTATTTATATTGTATATTATGAAACTACCATTCATATTTATGGTTAAATCGAAGGAGGGGTGTTAAATGAACGAGTTTGTCAGTCTGTTAAATGATATTTTGTGGAGTACGCCAGTCATTTATATTTTACTAGGGGTTGGATTAGTATTCTCTATACTAACCCGGTTTTTGCAAGTGCGGCATATTAAAGAAATGGTTCGATTGATGTTCCAAGGCAAAAGTTCGGAAGCGGGTGTTTCTTCCTTTCAAGCGATGTCTATCGCGTTATCCGGACGTGTAGGAACAGGGAATATTGCAGGTGTGGCAACGGCTATTTTCTATGGTGGTCCTGGGGCTGTATTTTGGATGTGGGCGATCGCATTCATTGGAGCTTCCAGTGCATTTGTCGAGTCAACGTTGGCACAGATTTATAAGGTGAAGCAAGATGGGCAATATCGAGGTGGTCCGGCATATTTCATCGAGAAGGGAATAGGCTGGAAATGGTTTGGCATGACGTTTGCAATTGCGGCGTTGATTGCAATGGCTGTGTTAATGCCAGGCGTTCAATCGAATTCCATTGCGGCTGGTATGAAAAATGCCTTTTCCATGCCGACTTGGGTAACGGGTGCGATCATCATTCTATTGCTCGGATTCATCATTCTCGGAGGGGTTAAGCGGATTGCCAGCACCGCACAAGTAATTGTTCCGTTCATGGCACTTGGATACATCCTGTTCTCCGTCATTATTATTGCAATGAATATTACAGCACTGCCTGAAGTCATTGGCCTCATTTTTAAGAGTGCCTTCGCGATGGATTCCGCGTTTGGCGGCATTATCGGGATGGCCATTTCGTGGGGCGTCAAACGAGGCGTTTTCTCGAATGAAGCCGGTCAAGGGACGGGGGCTCATGCAGCGGCCGCAGCCGAAGTATCTCACCCGGCAAAACAAGGACTTGTGCAAGCGTTTTCAGTGTATATCGATACATTGCTTGTCTGTTCCGCCACGGCATTTATGATCCTTTTCACTGGGGCCTTTAACACACAAGCAGAAGATGGCAGCTATATCGTTCATAACTTGGTCGATGTGGAACAAGGACCTGGTTATACACAAGCTGCAGTAGATACGGTGATGCCTGGTTTTGGTGCTGGGTTTGTAGCTATTGCGCTATTCTTCTTTGCATTTACAACGATCATGGCCTATTACTATATCGCGGAAACAAATATCGCATATTTGTTCCGAAACCGAAATTCCAAAACGATCATGTTCGTGCTGAAGCTCATTATTTTGTTAACAGCATTTATTGGCGCTATCCGGCCGGCTGAGTTAGCATGGGCGCTTGGTGATGTCGGGCTTGGCATCATGGTATGGCTGAATGTCATTGCAATCGTAATCCTTGCTAAACCGGCTCTCCTAGCGCTGAAGGATTATGAACGGCAGAAAAAAGCCGGATTGGATCCCATCTTTCATCCGAAAAAACTCGGTATTAAAAATGCGGATTTTTGGGAAACGGATTATATTCATGACGCTGAAAGCAAAAATAAATCGTAAACAGAAGCCCCATCATCGATTGATGATGGGGCTCATTTTATGGCATGTAAAACTCTTCATGCTCGACGGAATCAATTCGTTTTTCACTGAGCAAACCAGATACAGTACCAATGGCCAGCCCTTTTTCTTTAATGCCTTTTATGAGTCGGTCCATACCTTCCGCAGTTGGTTTAGTCGGGTGCATCAAAATCATCGAGCCGTTTTCGACTTTTGAAAGCACACGTTTTACCATCTCATCGGAGTCGGGTTGTTTCCAATCAACTGTATCAACTGTCCATAATACAGTTAGCATTCCTTCATCCCTTGCGATGGCGATAGTATCATTCGTAAAACTGCCGCTTGGTGGACCGAACCACGTTGGTTTTACACCGATTGTTTTCTCGATGATCTCATTCGTTTTTCTTAATTCATCCCTCGTTTTTGAAGAAGAGGACTTAGCGAGATCTGGATGACTATAAGCGTGATTGCCAATTTCATGGCCTTGTCGATAAATTTCTTTCACAAGATCTGGAGTTTTTGCAGTCCAGCTACCGTCAAGGAAGAATGTGACCTTGACGTCGTGCTTGTCCAAGACATCAAGCATAGGACGTATGAATTCATCACCCCACGCCACGTTAATTAAAAAAGTGACCATCGGTTTTTCTGGATTTCCTTTATATATCGGGGAGGGTGGCAAATCTGCCAATCGGACTGCTGGCGGCAGCTCCTTATAAACGACTAATGATTCATCAAACTTTCCACTTGGTGCCATTCGATCAAAACTTGCCTCGACATCCACAGTTAGGCCATTATAACCAGGAATTGCTTTCCAAACTGAATCCACAATCGCATTCTCGGGTTTGATCCTCATTGTCTTCGCATACGAATCAATAATTTGTCTCAAATCTTTTTCGCTAGTGAAAGCTGTTGGCATTGTTACTGATTCGGTCGGTTCCGAACGCAAAGGAGTGGCTAAAAACACGAGGGTGCAAAGCGTGAGAATAATAAGAAATTGTTTCATGCTTTTCTCTCCTCAATCATTTCGGTTAGCGTACCCCAAGGCACTCCAAACATACGTAAAAGCCCGTGAAAAAAGAAATCACAGGCTTCTTGAAGAGATTTATTAAACGCTCTTAATCGGTTCTGGCATATTCTTGTTTTCTACGCCATTTCGCGCCCGGACTTTCTTGATATCTGCTTTAATAAGCAGAGAGATAACAAACGCAACAGCAAAAAGTCCAGCGAAGAACAGTAGACTACTTTCATAGCTTCCCGTCGTATCTTTCATCCAAGCAGCAAACATTGGACCCGCAATCCCTGCCGCCGACCATGCAGTTAGAATATAGCCGTGGATGGCACCAAGCTGCTTCGTCCCAAAAATGTCTCCGATATAGGCAGGTATGCAAGCGAAGCCGCCGCCGTAGCAAGTATAGATGACAGCTAACATAACTTGAAAAATAATGGCATTTGTCGTAAATGGCAACAGCGCGAACAAGGCAAGCTGGATAACGAAAAAGGCAGTGTACGTATGTTGTCTGCCGATATAATCGGAAATCGATGCCCATCCAAGTCGGCCGGCTCCATTGAACAATCCAAGGACTCCGACAAGTGCCGCCGCTTGAACTGTCGTCATGCCAATACTTTCAATGGCCAGCGGTTTGGCAGCAGACAGGATTGCGATGCCGCATGTGACATTGATGAACAGCATAAGCCATAAATAGTAGAATCGTTTTGTCTTAACAGCTTCGTTTGCTGTCAATTGAGCCAAATCCTGTTTCGCTTCCACTTTTCCAGATTCCAGTTTTGCTTTAAAGCCTGCAGGAACCCAGCCTTCCTCTGGCTTTTCCAAGTAAAGAGATGAAAGGACCATGATGATGAAATAGGCAGTTCCTAAAATGAAAAACGTATTCTTTAAGCCGACGGATGTAATGAGTGCCTCCATGATCGGGCTGCTAATTGCAGCTGCAAAACCAAAGCCCATGATTGCAAGGCCCGTTGCAAGACCTCGTCGATCTGGAAACCATTTCACCAGTGTAGAAACAGGCGAGATGTAACCGACACCGAGCCCTATTCCACCGAGGACTCCATAGAACAGATAAAGCAGTGGCAGCGAGGAAGCGCTTACAGCAAATCCCGCGCCGATTACTCCCGTACCGAAACAGATTGCAGCAAACAAACCCGCTTTGCGAGGGCCGTATTTCTCAACGAAATGACCCAGAAATGCTGCAGACAGACCAAGAAAAAGTATGGCGATACTAAATGTCAATTGCACCTGGCTCGTTGACCAGCCGAATTGCTCGATCAACGGGTTTGTAAAATTGCTCCATGCATAGACGGATCCAATTGAGATATGGATTCCTACGGCAGAAGCGGCGATCAACCATCTGTTTTTTGTCTTTTTCACTTTTCACGTCTCCTTTTTGATAAAAGTATGATGGACAGAAAAGATGTCTCGGCCCGGGTGACAGAACTGGAAGATAGAGACATAGGTTTGTCACATTTCCGCCATAATACCACCAAAAAGTTTTCGTGTCACTAAATTTTTTTTAGAATTAGAATTATCCGTCAGTTATCCGTTCAGCATGCGAGTAGACATTAAACGTATTGCGGCGAATAAATCCGACTGCAGTAATGCCCAACTCATCAGCAAGTTCAATGGCTAAATCTGTCGGTGCTGATTTTGAAAGTACAACTTCACAGCCAATTTTAGAAACTTTCAATAGGATTTCGGAAGAGATGCGCCCACTGAAAACAACCACTTTATCCTTTACCGGAATGTTTTCACGTAAACAATGGCCGTAAATCTTATCCAATGCGTTATGCCGTCCAATATCCATTCGCCGGACTACCGCTCCTTTTGGATCGCAAAGGGAAGCGATGTGCACGCCGCCCGTCTGGTGAAATAATTCCGCATTTTCATCCATCTGGGCCATCAATGTAAAGCAGTTCGATGCGCTGAGAAGTACATTCCTCGTGTCCACTTTCTTTGCGGCAAGGGCATCGTTTGCGAACACGAAACCTTGCCGGCTCATCCCGCAACAGGACGTGATGTATCGTTTGTTTTGCAGTTTTTCGTAAAAGGGAAACGTTTGCTCTGTTGTTACATGGACAATCCCTGTCGATTCTTCCCAGCGTACATCTGTAATATGGCGGATATCGGTAACGACTTTTTCGGATGCTAAAAATCCGATGACCATCTCCTCGATGTATTGAGGTGTGCAGACAATCGTAATAAATTCTTTGCCATTTAACAGTACAGTGATCGGGTATTCTACTGCCACTTCATCCAGTTTTGAAACAAACTGGCCATTTGAATATTTTACAATGGCCCGTTGATTTCGAAGTTCCAATGTTTTCTCTCCCTTCCTCACTCAATATTCCGATCGAATAAGAAAACAGAAACCGCAATGTCATCATCCACTTTGATATCGGAAAACAAATGGACGAATTTGGCGCCAATCAGCTCTTCCAAGCCATCTGGGGGCGCAATATCATATACTTCCTGGATCATCCGAGTCCGAGCAGCGTGCACCATCTCTTTTCCCTCTGGTGTTCCGGCAATGAATTTTTCCGTTGGCGTCAAATTCCCATAGAGTGTGGAAATGACCATATTATCAACAATGACGGAATGGATCCGCTCCGGCCCCTTGCCGAACAAATCTTTACGCAGCTTCCGGATAATTGCATTAAATTCATGGATTTTCTTTGACATTCAACCACTCCTGTTCTTCATAATTAGAATAATCAAGAAATTATCGAAAGACTAGTTGTATATTACAATTCCATGAACTATACTAGAATGCAAGAGGGTGCTTTTGTATGTCATGCATCGGCACTATCTTTCTCATTTATCTTAAATTTGGATTGGTTATTTAGCAAGGTCTGCTATTGGACTATTTCCACTATGAAAGTTTGTATGCCGGCGTTTTTGGCGTATTTTTCATAGTGGATTTTTTTATGAAAGGGGATTCGGAAGAACATGTCAATTAAGATTAATGATTCACGCCATGACTTCGATGAAGGCATGACGATTCTCCAAGTGATCAATCAAGCAGGTATTGCACATCCTCAAATTTGCCATTTGCCCGAAGTCGATCCAATCGAAACATGCGATACATGTATTGTGGAAGTGGATGGCAAGCTGGTCAGATCCTGTTCGACACGTGCTGAAGCAGGGATGAATGTGCAATTGTCTTCCCCTCGTGCTAAGGAGGCACAGACAGAGGCGATGGATCGCATTCTCGAAAACCATCTGCTGTATTGCACAGTGTGCGACAACAACAATGGGAATTGCAAAATACATAACACTGTGGACATGATGGAGATTGAGCATCAGAAATATCCTTATGAGCCGAAATGCACAAAAGACAGCGTCGATTTGACAAATCCGTTTTACAGATACGATCCGAACCAATGTATTGCCTGCGGCCAATGCGTGGAAGTATGTCAAAATTTGCAAGTGAATGAAACGCTTTCGATAGATTGGGAACGGGAGCGGCCAATGGTATTATGGGATGGGGGCGCTAAAATTAATGATTCCTCCTGTGTCAGCTGCGGGCACTGTGTCACAGTATGTCCCTGCAACGCATTAATGGAAAAGTCAATGCTGGGCGAGGCTGGTTTCATGACGGGCCTAGAAGATGACATTTTAACACCGATGATTGATTTGGTGAAAGACGTAGAACCTGGATATAGCGGAATCATGGCGATTTCAGATGCCGAGGCTGCAATGAGGGAAACGAGGACGAAAAAGACCAAGACTGTCTGTACGTTTTGTGGTGTGGGCTGTTCCTTCGAAGTTTGGACGAAAGACCGCAAGATTTTAAAAATCCAGCCTGTTTCAGAGGCACCTGTCAATGCGATCTCCACTTGTGTGAAAGGGAAGTTTGGTTGGGATTTTATCAACAGTGAAGAACGTCTGACAAAACCTCTGATCCGGCGTGGCGAAGCATTTGAAGAAGCGAGCTGGGAGGAAGCGCTGGATTTAGTTGCTGCCAAATTGGGCGGCATCCATCGGAAGCATGGCCGTGATAGCGTAGGTCTTATCTCTTCATCAAAAATCACGAACGAAGAGAACTATTTGATGCAGAAGTTGGCAAGGCAAGTGTTCCAGACGAATAATGTGGACAATTGCTCACGTTATTGCCAGTCGCCAGCGACGGATGGCCTGTTCCGCACTGTCGGAATGGGAGGAGATGCTGGGACGATAAAGGATATCGCAAAAGCGGGTCTTGTCATTATCGTTGGCGCGAATCCAGCAGAAGGCCATCCTGTTCTCGCCACCCGAGTGAAACGGGCGCATAAGCTTCATGGACAAAAGCTTGTCGTGGCAGATTTACGAAAGCATGAAATGGCTGAACGCTCGGATATTTTTATTAGTCCGAAGCAAGGAACAGATCAAGTCTGGCTGATGGCGATTACAAAATATATGATTGACCAAGGATGGCATGACGAACAATTCATCCGTGATAACGTTCACTATTTTGAAGAATTGAAAGAAGTGCTGCATACGTACACAATGGATTTTGCAGAGCATATTACCGGCGTGCCGAAAGAGAAGTTGATCCAGACAGCAGAAATGATTCGGGATGCAGATGGAACATGTATTTTATGGGGAATGGGCGTTACGCAAAATACAGGTGGATCCGATACGTCCGCCGCTATCTCCAATTTGCTTCTGGCAACTGGGAATTATCGACGTCCTGGAGCTGGCGCTTATCCATTGCGGGGACATAACAACGTGCAAGGTGCATGCGATATGGGAACGCTTCCTGGCTGGTTGCCGGGGTACCAGCACGTCACTGATGACTCTGCGCGAAAGAAGTTCGAGAGGGCATATGGCGTTGAGATCGAAGAGAAGCCTGGACTTGATAATATTCAAATGCTTCATGCGGTCGATCAAGGAATTATGAAAGGGATGTATATTGTAGGGGAAGATATGGCGCTCGTCGATTCGAACGCCAATCATGTCCATGATGTACTTTCCAAGCTGGATTTCCTTGTCGTTCAGGACATCTTCTTCTCACGAACAGCCCGATATGCAGATGTCATATTACCAGCTGTTCCTTCGCTTGAGAAAGATGGAACTTTCACCAATACGGAAAGACGAGTACAGCGATTGTATCAAGCATTACCGGAGCTGGGTGATGCGAAAGCTGATTGGAAAATCATGCAGGAGATCGCGAACCGTCTTGGAGCGGATTGGAACTACAGTCATCCAGGTGAAATTTTTGCCGAAATGGCAAGTTTATCTCCATTGTTCGGCCAAGCGGATTATTCAGTCATGGAAGGGTGGGACAGTTTCTTCTGGGGCAGCTTGGGCGGTGAAAGTACACCTCTTCTATATATGAATGGTTTCAATTTCCCGGATAAAAAAGCCCGATTCGCCCTATCTGATTGGGTAGAGCCGGCTCAATTCCCGGATGAATTTGATTTGCATATTAATAATGGACGTATGCTGGAACACTTCCATGAAGGAAATATGACGAATAAATCTGATGGAATCCAATCTAAAGTACCAGAAATATTTGTGGAGGTATCACCGGAACTGGCGAAGGAACGCGGTGTTGTCAGCGGTTCAACCGTACGACTCGTATCGCCGTACGGTGCATTGCGGCTCCCTGCGCTCGTCACGGACCGAGTGAAAGGAAATGAACTGTTCCTGCCGATGAATTCTGTGGAAAAGGAATCGGCCATTAACTTCCTGACGGGACCGGCTGTCGACCAGAGAACCAACACGCCGGCCTTTAAGCAGACAAAAGTACGAATGGAAGTAATCCGGAAAGAAGGCAAGAACCCATTGCCGGCATCCAACCCGCGAAATAAGAAAAGACATCCGCAAAATGGAGTGGAAGTGGAGCGGAAATGGGCAAGACCAGGCTATGAGCATTTAACCGACGTGGAGAAAGGGTGAGTATAGATGGCTGCGCCGATTACAACGATAACCAGAAGAGAATTTTCCCAGGAGGAAATTCAAGAAGCGAAATTAAATGAATTGCAATCACTGCTAGCGGAACAGGAGCAAGCTGTCAAAAAAATACTCGCAATCACAAATGAATTAAATGAGGCAGGCATATTAGATGCAGTAAAAGCAATGGCCGAGGCGCGGGAAAAGCTGGCTGGCATTGCCGTCTCACAAGCTTCCCGGGAGCCAGTTACCAATATGATCAACCATCTGACGAATGTGGCAGGCATGCTTTCTTCCATTAATCCGGAAACGACTTCCAAGCTGGCTGCCAGTGTGCAAAGCGGTTTGACAGAGGCGGAATTGTACAGAGGCAGTGATTCGAAGGTCAGTGTATTCCAAATGTTGACCGCTTTGAATGACCCGGATATTAATGAAGCAGTTAAATTCTCTCTGAATTTCTTAAAAGGAATGGGGAAAGAATTGAATCGCAGTTAAGTGTTTTAGAGGAGGAGCCATCCTCCTCTTTTTTTGATTCCAAAGGACTGAATCTCTCTTTTCTTCTCTATCGTTTGACCCTTTTTAGAGAATGGTTGAAACAATCCTTCAAGATAATCGTATAGTGATGGCAATACATAAAATGGAGGTACGACATGAACACAATAGTAGAAAATCGTCAGCCAGTTCCAGAAAAGTTGAATCCGTGGCTGTCCATTTGGGTCCGGCCAAAAGTGACTGCCCGGTATGCGATCGAGAAAATGCCAATGAGTTACCTTGTTGTGCTAGTCTTGATTGGAGGCATCTTCGAAGTGTTGGACAAAGCGGTTACCAAAGAGTTAGGGGATAAAATACCGACGCCTTTCATCTTTTTGATCGCGTTAGTAATGGGGCCGATCTTTGGATATATTGGTTGGTGGATCGGATCGGGCATCGCATATCTTGTTGGAAAATGGCTAGGAGGCAAAGGTACCTATCAAGACTTGCGTATGGTATTCGGAATTGCAAATATATTCTATATCGTAGGTGCCGTTCTCTGGATTCCTGACCTACTAATAGTAGGAAGCTCTATCTTCACTTCTTATATAGAAGGGGGCATAGGTACTACCATTTGGCTTCTCATTTCCGGTTTCTTGACAATAATTATTTCCATATGGGCATTCATCGGAATGTTGTTTTGTGTTGCAGAAGCGCACCGTTTCCCGGTATGGAAAGCTTTGATCACCATTCTCATACCGACAATCATTCTTCTTCTATTTGTTGCCATCTTTGCATTCATTGTTTTGTTAATCGTGTAAGTAGATTATAAATAGTGATAATGAAAGACGAAGTAGTAGACGCTTCTTCGTCTTTTTTTGTGCAACCGATGACTTGATGAAATGTATATAATAGAAAGAACTCTTCAGAAAGGGGGTAAGTATCTATGGGATTAAGTCTTCTGTTTTTATCCGTCCCTTTTCTTATATTCGGGTTTGTACTATCAAGAGGTAAAGGTGCTGCCCTTCTTGCGGGTTATAATACGATGACTGAGGAAGAAAAAGCAAGTTATGATGAACAGGCATTGTGCAGATTTATGGGTAACATTATGTATGGAATTTGTTTATGCATGATCATGATCGGAGTTAGTGAGATGCTTGACTCCCAAGTATTCCTTATTGTCGGCATAAGTTCCTTGTTTTGTCTGATAGGGTTTGCGATATTCTATTCAAACACAGGGAACCGTTTCAAGATTACATGACATGAGAAAGCCGGATTCTTAGGAATCCGGCTTCACGTCCTTATTACTGATTATCCTCGACGAATTTACCATGATCCGGAACGGCCCTTTTTCTAAAATTAGCGGCAAGTTCTGTCAGGTTCTCTTTCAGCCAGCTGCCCTCTGCCGGCTGGCCATGCCCCGTAATTGCGAAATGCGGGTCTATGGCTTGAAGGATTTCAACGGATTGCTCGGATTTCTCCCAATCGGTTGTCAAATATCGTGGAGGGCCATTTACTTCTTGCTCTTGCGTAATCACTTTATATAATGCATCTTGGCGAACTGTCACAAAAGCATCACCTACAATCATTGCATGGTCATTTGCACGGAAGAGGGAAATATGTCCTTCCGTGTGTCCAGGCGTATGAATCCATTTCCATTCGGGCATAAAAGGCACAGTATGATCATTTGCGAGTGGATGGACGTTATGGCCGAGATTGATGCCTTCATGAGGAAACATGAATGACAACTTTGCAACCATTCCTCCCTCCACAGACATATCTGGTTTCGGATAATCCTTTCGCCCTGTTAAATAGGGAATTTCCAATGAATGGGCGTAAACAGGTACGTGCCAAACTTCTAACAGATCTATCAGTCCGCCGATGTGATCAAAATGTCCATGTGTCAAGATGATTGCTTTTGGCGGATTGTTTGCGCCAAATCGATCCTCGGCTGCTTCTCTAATCGCATCAGCTGATTTAGGCATCCCGGCATCAATTAACACCCAATCATTACCCTCATCTGCATGCCCATAAAAAACGACATTGACGATTTGGATCGTCAGGCAGTATAGATCTGGTGTTACTTCCAATCCATCTCCGCTGGAAATGGAGGTCAACGGTTGAAATCTTTCGGTAGATGAACTTCTCTCCATGTCGTATCGGCCTCCTGTAGAAATATTTTACCTATCTTTATCCCTTTTTAGAGGGCGACACTTTATGAATCTTCCTGTTCGCGTTGGTCTTCAGCTTTCTTCATCTCACGGTATGATTCGATCATTGCGTTGCGGTAATCGCCCAGGGAGGCAAATTCATGAGAGAACTCTTCGTAGCTCTTCTGTCGCAGTTGTTCCTGTTTTGGCAAAAATTTACGTTTGTCTTCATCTGTCATCTGTATCGCTCCTCTTGCATTTCGCTTTTATTAGTGTGCCTCACTTGGCGGTACTCATACTTAATAAAATAGAAGGAAACGGATATATTTCGATGATTTTCATATTGATTAAACGTGGAAACTGTTAGAATGCTAATATAAATCAAATAACATGAAACAGAATGGAGGCTATCTGAGCATGTACATACCAAAATACTTTAAAGTAACCGACATGGAAGAAATAAACGATTTTATCGAAAAGCACTCGTTTGCTATGCTGGTTACTTCAAAGAATGGAAGGCCCATCGCTACCCATCTTCCAATTCTTTTTAAACAAAATGGAGAGGACTATTTTGTGACAGGCCATATGGCGTATGGTAATCCGCAATGGAAATCTTTTAAGGAAAACGATGAAGTTCTTCTCGTTATTCAAGGACCGCATTCCTATATTTCTTCTTCATGGTATGAAGAGGAGAACGTCCCGACATGGAATTACCAGGCTGTACATCTTTATGGCATTCCTGAAATAGTAACTCAAGAAGAACTTGTCCAAGATCTGACGCATTTATTGAAGAAATACGAAAGTCATCGTCCAGAAGGTGTCTTATGGGAGAAGCTTTCAGATGGGTTAATTACGAAAGAACTCAAAGGAATTGTGGGATTCAAAATTAAGGTGACCGAAGTCCAAGCTGCATATAAATTGAGCCAAAATCGAAATGACAAAGACTATAAAACAATCATTGAGAAGTTGTATTTAGAGGATGAAGGACATAGTCAGCAAGTGGCGGAAGTAATGGAAAGGCAGCGGAAGTAGTCAATGACTCGATAAAGGGGATAGGGGGACTTGGGTGAAAAGATGATAACAAAAAATCATGGATACGAATGGGTGGAATTCTTTCCACTGACCGAAGAAGAAATAATGCTGTATCATCCAATTGCCGGTTCTTTTGCAATTGTCGAATGTGCCGGTAAGTATCTAATGTGTTATAACACATGGAGGGAACAATGGGAAATTCCTGCTGGACAACGAGAAGATCATGAAACTGCCAGGGATTGTGCGATTCGGGAACTATATGAGGAAACAGGACAAAGGGTAACGGAAATGCAGTTTAAAGGCCTGATGAAAGTGAAGAACCTGGCAACTCAATCACTGAAATATAATCCTGTATACTTCACGAGCATTAATCGATTACAGCCATTTCAGAAGAATGCTGAGACCTCAAAAATCATCCTGTGGGATGGTGAAGAAGATATGGGATATGTCGATGAGGTTGATTTGAAACTTTTGAATTGGTTTGGTAGAGAATGAGTTGGATAATATGATTGATTTAAAGATGGCTTTGTACTTTAGGCCATCTCATTTTTTGTGTTAATTTGACCAGGTTGGTCAAATGTTCTATACTGGAATTGACCAATCTGGTCAAAGTGGAGGGTTTTGATGAATAACTTGTGGGATATGGACATTGAAAAACGCAAAAAAATCATGAATGCATCGTTTGAGGAATTTGCATCGCATGGTTTTTCAAATGCCTCAACCAATCGTATTATCAAACGGGCAGGAATTTCGAAGGGCTTGCTTTTCTATTATTTTCAAAACAAACAGCAATTGTGTTATTTTCTTCTTGAGTTTGCAATCGATTATGTAAAGGAACACTACGTCAATAAAATGGATACAGACATTCGGGATTTTTTTGAAAGGTATAAGCAGCAGCGTAGTTTAAAACATGCCATTTATCTAGAAAATCCCTATCTATTTAGTTTTCTTTCTAGTTACTATTACCAGTTTAGAGATGAAATTGAGCTGCCGACTGCAATGGAAGAACAGCTAATTAAGCTTGAAGAAGATATTTTAAGTAAGCTTCATGACAACTTGGATATGGATTTGTTTCGGGATGATCTGTCCACGCGTGAGGTATTCACCTATATTAAGTGGTTGCTCAATGGGTATGAGGCAGAATTGTTAAAGGAAGTAGGAGATGATCTCGCCTCAGTTGACTGGAATTATTATTTTGAGCGCGATGCAAAATCTTTCGCAAAACTAAAGAAACTATTTTATAAGAAAGAATACCAATAGGGGGAAAGTCATGAAGTTTATCGTATCGGGAAATTCAGAAATGGAAGCGATTATTTTGCTACACGGCGGGGGCCTTTCTGATTGGTCCTTGAAAAGACAAGTTGATTATTTATCAAACAACTATTATGTGGTCACACCAATTATAGATGGGCATGGCGAAGACAGCGAAACAACCTTTAAAAGTATTGAGGATTCAGCAGATCAGCTAATAAATTTTATAGATACGCATTGTAACGGTCGGGTATTTGCCATATGTGGATTGTCATTAGGTGCCCAAATCGTCATGGAAGTGATTTCTAAAAGGAAAGACATTACCCGGCATGCCGTTATCGAAAGTGGGTTAGCTATTCCTATCAAAACACTGACGAAATTATCAATAATGGCTCAAAAAATGACCTATCGATGGATTCGATGGAAATGGTTTGCTAAGATGCAGGCCAGAACCTTGCAAATAGAAGATAATTTGTTTGATACATATTTCGAAGACAGCCAAAAGATTTCAAGAGAATCACTGATGAATATCACATACAGCAATGGGAACTTTCAACTGAATCAAAGATTGCGGGAGACAGAGGGGAATGTATTGATTATTGTCGGCTCGAAAGAAATACAATTAATGAAAAAATCGGCGCGGCTGTTGGCGGAAACCATCCCTCATAGTACTCTTTATATTGCAGAGAGGATGAATCATGGGGAGTTAAGTTTAGTTCATTCTGAAAAATACCTAGCTTTGATAGAAGCATTTTTTCAAGATAATGCAATTTCTTCAGAATCAATTACTTAAAATGTATAAATAAAAGCCGTCTCTAAATAAGAAACGGCTTATAATTACACATATTATTGATATGAAATTGTTTCGAGTCGATAATTACTCTCAATTATTAATAACTTTGTTTCCATCCTTTTTTGCTTTTTCAAGTATGGGCGATTTAGATTTCTGGGTTGTAGAAGGAATAATTTTTACTGGATCGCCATAAGAATTCCAAGTGTTGAAATCCGTTTCTTTCTTGCCGTTATTATTTCAATTTCACGACGGGTTTTAAATATTTTCACTATAGTCTTTCTTTCTTTAATTTCTCTCGTAATTAGCTGCTTCTTTTGCAAACAGTAAAGGATCCTCAATTACTTGACGGAGTTCAATCTGACCTTCCCCAAAGCCCTGTGGGTCCGGCATCCGCATTGCCCATTCGATAGCTTCTTCCCTCGACTTCACATCAATCAATAGGAAGCCGGCAATCAAATCTTTTGTTTCAGTAAAGGGACCATCCGTAACTACTTTTTCTCCTGGTCTCGGAAACGAAATGCGAAGCCCATTTGAACTTGGATAGAGTCCCTTAGCCGCAACCCGCACACCTGCTCTAACTAATTCCTCATTGTACTTACTCATTGCTTCATTTAGCTCTTGATTTGGGAGATTTCCACATTCTGAATTCTGTGAAGCTTTCACAATCAACATAAATAGCATAAATTTTCCTCCGAATTTTAGTTCTTTTAGAAGGCCATTCTACTTGGCCGGTATATTAGTAAAACAAAAAATAATAATTAGAATCGACTAAATAGATGGATGTATTGACATGATAGCATAGTTAGTTTAATTGCATAATAAAAAATTCGTTATTTGTTACGTTGAATATCTGTTCATTAAAACATGAAATCAGATTAAAGTTAAAGTCCTGCTTCTAACTACTATAATCTTTGCATTTATTTATAACTATTCAAACGTAATATGTGAATTAATGAAATAAAAATCAATCCGATTAGCTTGCTTTGAACGGATTCGTCATATATAATTTTTACTGTTCTCTAGTAACTTTAGCTTTATTAAATCATGTCTCAGTAGCTCAGGGGATAGAGCGACGGCCTCCTAAGCCGTAGGTCGCAGGTTCGAATCCTGCCTGGGACGTCATAACGCTTCAAAGCGCATTTGGCCGCGGTTTATTGTCATAACGTCACTCGTTGACTTATCGGCAGTGTACCGCGGCTTCTCTTTTAGGCTGTTGGTCACTTTCCGACTGAATCGGTGTAACATTAACGGAGGTGCAAATGCGTTGGTAACTAGTAATAATCCAACTTATTCCGGACCGCAAAATGATAATAAATTTGGTCGGTCATCTGATACACACGTACCATTGAAGCACTCAGAGCATTTATTCACGCAATAGTTTCGGAGTGAGGGCGGCAGCGAACGATCGAAGTTTATCGGACTCATATCCTCCATTTGTTCGACTGTTTTTGTAGGCACGCTCAGCAGGCAAGTCATTCGCACCGATGACTTACGCCGGACGTCATTTGCGGTTAGTTAAATAACTTGCGCCTAGAAAAGACACGCTACGAAAGCTAAATGACAAATACATGGGGCTGTCTCCGAACACGAAACTTACGATTACTCATACTAATTAATGCAATGGAAAACGTCAAGTGTGGCCGACGTGCATGAGAAAGTGCCAGGCATATCTTACAAAGGTATCGAACGATTGCTCGCGTCATATGATGTAATTAACTTCGATGGATGCCGCGCAAGATACTCAGTTTGACAGTCGAAAACGCCGATTACGTAACATATTAGAGAGGCAATTTTAGAAGTATATGATGCCATTTAACGATAGCCATTTAAAATACATGGGACTGTACTCGTGGTTTATTGCGGTTAAAACCAATACATACCTTGCAATTCTATTGTTAGAAAATTCCAATTTGGTATGAAAAAGGGGAAACCAAATGAAAACAAATTGGCTTTTGAGTAGTAGTGCCGTGATGATAGGGTTGTTGGGGTTGGCAGGAACCTTTATGTCCGAATGAATTTCAGAAATATCGGTCATTTTATTTTTGCCTATTAGTCTGATTCTACTGCAAATCATTGGGGGACTATTTTTAGGGTTCGCAATGTTGAACTGGTTTAAGTTCGGCCCGAATCGGCGGCATCTATAACAAACCTGTCGTGTTAGGAAATCTTATACATTTCGTTGTTGTTCTTTTTGCTCTAATCCGGCAGTTGGCCGAACAGTTTGATTTTATATTCTTTATCCTGTCATTAGTTTATCTTGGATATGCCATTTGGTTTACATTGGTTATGCGCTCGAATCCTATAAGTAACTAATCGATTATGTCTGTCTAACTTAGATATATTTTGGGTGTTTTGAGTTGACAATTCTGAACTAGTCTTTGAGCAACCTTGTATTCAAACGACAAAATCCCTACATCAATATAGAAGTTAAGGTTTTTTTGTTCTCTGATCTTGTTTATCAATCTGGCCCAATTGCTGATAAAACCAGAACTTCTATGTATTCTCATATGGGTTTCTATTCTTTCTGCCGTATGAAATAATAGAAATCTACAAACAAATACAGGAGTTGAGGGAATGAGGAAGCGTGTGTTCGGGAAGCACGAAGAACAGACACTGCGGCAGTTTGACAATTGTTTAAATACCGGCAATGTTGTTGGGGGCGTACTATGTGCAGATGGGCATTATGGGTATAGCCAGCCCGTTGGGGGAGTCGTTGTTTATGATGGCCAATTATCTCCTTCGGGGGTTGGCTATGATATAGCGTGTGGCAACAAAGCAGTGCGCACAGATATGAAGTGGCATGATATACAAGAAGACCTCCCAAAGATTATGGATGCGATCGCATCCAGGATTTCCTTTGGGATGGGTCGGAAAAATGCAGAACCTGTCGATCATTCACTGTTTGAAGATCCAGACTGGGATGTCTATAAGCGAATTGGCCAGCAGGAGCATGACCGGCTGAAGAAGCTAGCGTCTGATCAGCTTGGCACGGTTGGCGCGGGTAATCATTATGTGGACCTTTTAATTGAAGAAGAGACCGGAGATGTGTGGATCGCAAATCATTTTGGAAGCCGGGGATTTGGGCATAAGACGGCAAGCGGTTTTCTCAATTTGGCGAACGGCAGAAAGTTTTCAGATCGGGCACCGGGGGAAAGTATGGAGCAGGCACCTACTTTAGTGGATCTGGAAACGGAACTGGGTGATATGTATTATCGAGCCATGACGCTTGCTGGGAAATACGCATACGCTGGCAGAGATACGGTAATGGATCAAGTGCTGGCTATATTAGGGGCAAATTCTTTAATGGAAGTTCATAATCACCATAATTTCGCCTGGAAGGAAACCCACGAAGGGAAGGAACGGATGGTTGTCCGTAAAGGTGCAACTCCGTCGGCTCCTGGCCAATTAGGCTTCATTGGCGGAAGTATGGGGGATATTTCGGTCATTGTGCGGGGTAAAGATAATGAAGCGAATAAGGATTCCTTCTATAGTACCGTGCATGGAGCCGGTCGAATTATGAGCCGTACACAAGCGGCAGGCAAAATGAATTGGAAGACGAAAAAACGAACTGGCGGGCAAATAACTGATAAGCAAATGGCAGATGCTGTCGCTCAGTTCGGAGTCGAGCTGCGAGGCGGGGGAACGGATGAAAGTCCTTTTGTTTACCGTCAGCTACAGTCCGTATTGGATGCGCATGAGGACACAATCGAAATATTACATGTGCTACGGCCGGTTGGGGTTTGTATGGCTGGTGCGAACGAGTTTGATCCCTATAAAGACTGAACAGCTGCTTCGCCATTAGAAGGCGAAGCAGCTGTTTTATTGTTATTCATTACTTTTATTGGTTTCCTCTTCTTCGCTTCTACCATGCTTGATAACAGGTTCATGCGAAAATTCATCTTGATATGCACTATGCTTCATGCCGGTTTCAGGAAACATGCCCTCAAGATCTTCACCATCGCCATCTTCGCTTACAAAACTAGGAGATATATCGACATCTTCAATTTGCTGCTTATCTGATTCGGTTTTTAGGAAATCCTTCTCCTGTTCGTTTCTTTTAGGTTCATTGTCCATGAACATTCTGTTGTCCGTTTCTTTTGTCATGTTACATCCTCCTGTTCATGTTATAAGGAAACTTCCTTTACTCTTCCCGCTCGTCGAGGCATATAAACTCGAGTCCTTTGAGAGTGAATATATTTAACATTTTGACTATCGATTAGACACTTCACAAACTTCGGAATGCATGTTATATTACTAATACGTTAACACGTTAAAGTGCTGAAGAGAAAAGGGGATTGTTTTTATGAAAAGGAAAATTACTTTTTTAATGATAACCATTTTGGCCCTTGGTTTGCTGGCGGCCTGCGGAAGCTCAAATGCTTCAAAGGAAGCGGATAATCAACTCGTTATCGGTGTAGATGATAAATTTGCTCCTATGGGATTCCGGGATGAAAAGAACGAATTAGTAGGTTTCGATATAGATTATGCTAGAGCTGCAGCAGAACATATGGGAATGGACGTAAAATTCCAGCCGATCGACTGGAAGACGAAAGAGACTGAACTGAGCAGCGGACGTATTGATTTGATCTGGAATGGGTACACAATCACTGAAGATCGAAAAGGCAAGGTGCTTTTTACAAAACCGTATTTGGAAAACGCGCAAGTCGTTGCTACTCTGGTAGATTCGCCAGTTAAGGATCTAAGTGACCTTGAAGGGAAGAAAGTCGGACTTCAAGCTCTCTCTTCCGCAGCGGATGCCTTAGATGCAAATCCGATCAAATCAAAAATCAAAGGTACTTCTGAGTATGCGGATAATGTTCTTGCTTTGACAGACTTAAAAACAGGACGAGTTGACGCAGTCATCATCGACCAAGTGGTAATCGATTATTACATGTCCAAAGAAGAAGGCACATTCAAAGTGCTAGATGAAACCCTTTCTCCTGAGCAATATGGGATTGGCGTTAAAAAAGGCAATGATGAATTGCTTGAAAAGCTTCAGGCTGCGCTTGATAAGATGAATGAGGACGGCACGGCTGCAGAAATTTCGACAAAATGGTTTGGTGAAGATAAAGTATTGAAATAATCAAGTCGGAAGGGTTTCCGTAAGGGGCCCTTTTTGATTTTACTGAAGGAGTGTCAAATATGTCTTTGGATTATTTGCTGACGATTTTAAAACCGATGCTTGAAGGAGCACAAGCGACGATCCTGCTTTTTTTAATTGCGATCATCGCTTCCATACCACTCGGATTTTTGCTCACCTTAGCGGTACGGAGCTCCGTAAAACCGGTCGCATGGCTGGCTCATGCCTATATTTATCTGATGCGCGGCACTCCGCTCTTGCTTCAATTGCTTGTTATTGTATTCGGGTTGCCTTTGCTGCCCGTGGTAGGCGACTATCTTGTGTTGGACCGATTTGTTGCTGCATGTATCGGTTTTATCTTGAATTATGCTGCGTATTTTGCAGAAATTTTCAGGGGCGGCCTGCTAGCAATTGACAAAGGGCAATACGAAGCAGCTCAAGTGCTGGGGTTAAATCGCTGGCAGACGACAACCAAGGTCGTTTTGCCTCAGATGTTCCGGATTGCTTTGCCGGCAGTTGCCAATGAATCCGTGACACTTGTTAAGGATACAGCACTCCTATATGCTGTTGCAGTTCCCGAATTGCTTCACTTTGCACAAACAGCTGTAAATCGTGACTTCACGATTGTTCCATTTTTTGTAGCGGCCCTCATTTACTTGCTCATCACTATGGTGTTGACGTTCTTTTTCAAATGGTTGGAACGCCGCATGCGATTTGAATAATAGGTAAAGGAAAGGGAGTGTCCTGCATGGCAGTCGTGGAAGTGAAAGACTTAAAAAAATCATTTGGATCACTGGAAGTACTCAAACGGATTTCTTTTGAAGTAGAGCGTAATGAAGTTATCGCGATAATCGGTCCATCAGGCTCCGGGAAAAGCACGATGCTTCGCAGCTTAGTCCATTTGGAAGAAGTGGAAGGGGGAAGTATCGCCATTCAAGGAGAAAATCTAGTACAGGACGGCCAGTATGCAAAAGCCAAACAACTGAAAGAAATTACATCTAAAATGGGAATGGTTTTTCAGCAGTTCAATCTGTTCCCTCACTTGACAGTAATCCAAAACCTCGAATTGGCACCGAAACTATTAAAGCAGCGAGCAGAAGAGGGATATCGGAAGCGGGCGATGGATTTACTAGCAAAAGTGGGACTTTCCGACAAAGCTGATGTGTTTCCTTCGAAGCTATCAGGCGGGCAGAAACAACGTGTTGCCATTGCCCGTGCGTTAATGATGAATCCAGAGATTCTTCTCTTTGATGAACCGACATCAGCTCTTGACCCAGAGCTGACCGGGGAAGTCCTTGATGTCATGAAAGAGCTTGCCGAGGAGCATATGACAATGATTGTCGTCACGCACGAGATGGAATTTGCACGAGATGTCGCAGATCGGGTTTTGTTCATGGACCAAGGCGAAATAGTGGAAGAGGGCAGTCCAGAAGAACTCTTTGGGAATCCGAAAAAGGAACGAACAAAAGCCTTCTTATCCAGAACAATGCGCACTCGCAAGGCTGAGTAGTTGAATTATTGAAATAAAGCATGACTTTCCCTCTGGCATATATTATGATGTTGCTACAATGTCATTTTATTTTACTAGGGGGGTTAGTTGAATGAAACTTCGCGTTTCTGCTGTGCAATATCATCTTCATTCCATCCGGACGTTCCAGGAATTTGCTGATCAATGTGAGCATTATATCCGAAATGCACAGGAATATGATGCTGAATTCGTCTTATTCCCGGAATTTTTTACAACACAGCTGCTATCCATTGGGGATGCGGACGGAAAAGCATTGACGATCGAGGCGTTGCCGGGATTCACGGACCAGTATCTCGAATTATTTAAGAGGCTGGCCACTCAGTATCATATGCATATCATCGGCGGCACTCATGTCATAGAGCGTGAGGGGCGCCTTTATAATGTTGCGTTTTTATTCTTCCCGGATGGCACAGTGGAAGAACAGGCGAAGCTGCATATCACACCGTTTGAAATCGAAGGGTGGAATATGGCGGCTGGGGAAGATTTAAAAGTATTTGATACAGAAAAAGGACGGATCGCCATTCTGACCTGCTACGATATTGAATTTCCGGAAATCGTCCGGATGGTGAAAGCTGCGGGTGCAGATGTTATTTTCTGTCCATCTTGTACAGATGACCGGCATGGATTCCATCGTGTGCGCTATACGAGTCACGCAAGGGCTATCGAAAACCAAGTCTACGTTGTCCTGACTGGAACGGTAGGTTCTTTGCCGACCGTCGATTTAATGCGTGCGAATTTTGGTCAGGCCGCCATTATCACACCAAACGACATTCCGTTCCCTCCAAAAGGTCTTGCGGCTGAGGGGGAATTAAATAATGATATGCTCGTGACAGCTGACTTGGACCTTTCTTTGTTATACGAAGTAAGAGAAAAAGGATCCGTCACAACTTGGCGTGATCGACGGACTGATTTGTATACCGATTGGGGGACAAATGCGTTGCGAGGTGCTGGCAATGATGTACCGCAGTAACATCTTGGTGCCTCTTGAAGGAAGATTTATTTCTGTCGTTGTAAGGAATTATACGTATCAAGACTTCGATGCAATGATTCATTTGCAAAGCGAATGTTTTCCACCGCCTTTTTCTGAAGAGCTTTGGTGGAATGATGAACAGCTTGCGCAACATGTCATCCGATTTCCGGAAGGGGCGATTTGCGTAGAATATGATGGAAGGATTGTTGGCTCTATTACCAGTCTGTTAGTCTCATTCGATCGGGAGCATACAGATCATACATGGGAACAGGTAACAGACAATGGCTATATCCGCAATCATGATCCAAATGGAGATACGCTATATATAGTGGATATTTGCATACATCCTGCTTTTAGGAAAGCTGGGCTGGGCAAAATTATGATGCATGCCATGTACCAACTTGTAGTTAAGCTTAATCTGAAGCGTCTTCTGGGCGGCGGTAGGATGCCGGGATACGGAATGTACTCCGAGCAAATGACGGCAGAAGAATATGCAGAAAAAGTAGTGAACGGAACGGTGCATGATCCGGTTCTCACCTTCTTGCTCAAATGCGGCAGAACGCCTCTCCGTGTTATGGAAAATTATTTGGAAGATGATGAGTCGAAAAATTACGCTCTCTTGATGGAATGGAAGAATCCGTTTTACTCAATAGATTGATAATAAGGGGATAGTTGAAAATGGAATTTACAAGAATCACATCGATAGAAGATCCGTTGTTCGCAAAAATGCATACTTTGCTACGTGAAGTTTTTCCGCCAGAGGAAGTGCTAGAATTTAATCTTTGGAAAGAGCCCTTGGAGGATCCGAGCATCCGTGTCTTTGTTGCAGTCGAAGAGGGGGAAGTCGTCGGGGCTACCGAATATCGTTATTATCCGCACTGGAATATTGCAATGACCGATTTTACAATCATCGGATCTTCCGGAAAGGGGATCGGTCGTTTTCTTGCCAAACAACGGGAAGAAGACTTGAAACGTTTGGCGGAGGAAAACGGCAAAGTATTGTTCGGCATGTTCGCAGAAATCTATAATCCTTACGAACGAGAGGACTTTGATTTTGGTGGTATCATGGCGATGAATCCATACGTTCGTCGTGAAGTACTTTCCCATTTGGGGTACCAGCGCTTGGATTTCAACTATGTACACCCTTCCTGGAAAAACGATGGGGAAGCAGTCGAAGGGCTTGATTTCTGTTTCATGCCACTGGGAGAAATAAACGAAATTCCAGCCACTCTAATTGTCGATTTCCTTACTGACTATTACTCTGTCTTATCAAATAAGCCAGAGAGATGGATTCAAATGATCGAAGAGTTGAAGAACAAAGAAACGGTCCGTTTGTTGCCATTATAATATAACCATCCCTCGAACTTTATTGTTCGGGGGATTTTTACAATTTACAATGGGCTACTGCATGTCCTAGGCTTACAGACACGGCTGCTTGACTAGCAGCAGTCAATGTCAAACTTGTAACGAGTTCTATTGCGACCGCAGGTTTTGGCTACTCATCGGTCTAGCGCGACACTTACAGAACAGATCGCTTCGGAAGCCTGAATCGTTAGTTCTGTCAGCTGTGAGATTGTATGGGAGACTACGTCAATTTGTTCAGAGACAGCTGTCACATATTCAGTAAATAAATTGAATCATGACATCCCTGTGAACATTCGTTCCGCTGTGGTTAATCTATGATAAACTGAATGCAGCTGAAATTTTTCAGGAATGAACAAACATCGAGGAGTTGTTAGGAAATGAAATCATATACCGGGGGAGAGTCCTTTCAAAAACGGAACTATAAGCCGCTGATTATTGGCATCTCCGTTGTTTTGATCGGAGCGATCGGCGTTTTGTCCCGTCTTCCGGGCGTCGAAGATTTTCAAGCTTTTGATGTAACGGTACTGCCTTTATTGAATGCGATTTTTAATTCGTTTACGTTTCTGTTTCTAGTGGGGGCACTAGTGGCAATTAAAAAACGGAATATCAACGTACACCAGCGTTTTATTAACGCTGCGCTAGTCACTACGACTTTGTTTCTTGTTACATATGTAGCGTTCCATTACTTATCGCCTTCCACGCCGTATGGGGGAGAAGGCGTATTGGCGGGGATCTATTATTTCGTCCTCATTACCCATATCGTGCTGGCTGCTGTCATCGTTCCGCTTGTCCTAACGACTGTAACCCGAGCATGGAACCGTGAGCACGACAAGCATCGGAAAATTGCAAGATGGACAATGCCATTATGGCTCTACGTCAGTTTCACAGGTGTCCTGGTTTATATCTTGATCTCGCCATACTATTAAAAAAGAAAGGGTCCTCCTAAACTGGAGAACCCTTTTTCACATTGTTTATACTAGTGGGCGATCTGGATATTCAGCACGGTGATCAAAATCAGTGTATTCGCCATCAACGAGAACTAGGATTTTTCCTTCATCGAAATATTGATTGTATCTTTCTGCCTCGTCTTCAGGGATACCCATGCCGATTAATGCGCCGGCAAGTCCGCCGACACCAGCGCCGGCTGCTGCTCCCGTAATTCCGGCTACAATCGGGCCAGCCGCGATGATCGGACCGACTCCTGGAATC
Source organism: Sporosarcina sp. AD_1 (assembly GCF_057373025.1). Lineage (NCBI taxonomy): Bacteria > Bacillati > Bacillota > Bacilli > Caryophanales > Caryophanaceae > Sporosarcina > Sporosarcina sp. AD_1. The sequence continues at coordinate 493,551 of NZ_JBPVIR010000002.1, read as the reverse complement.
GCGAGAGCACCGATTCCGGCAAGTACACCACCAAGGCCGCCAAGGACTCCGCCTGTCGCTGCGCCTGTTGCTGCGCCATCAGCAGCGTGTGTTCCTGTCTCTTCCTCAATATAATCTACTTGATGCTCGTTTTTGCTGATGATTGAAATATCATTAGAGTTGTAACCTTGTCGTTTCAAATCCTCAATTGCTGCAACCGCTTCTGCTTCCGTATCATAATAACCAACTACACGTCTTTGTACCATAACTATACGCCTCCTGGTTTATTAATAAGTTTATCGAACTGACAATAAAATACCCCGCTAGACAAAACTGAAACATTACATGACGAATACAAGCTTAGCGAGCTATATGTCAGTTTGTTACTTGCTGTGTCAGACTAGCTGTAAATGGGTACCTATTTTACAAGAAAGAATAGGAGGTTCGTCTAATGGATTATGTGATTAATGGATTGAAGCTAGTCGGTTTAATTGCCTTTATGGTTGTCATCCGTGCGCTTGGAAAAAAACATTTAGCCGAAATGACTCCTTTTGACATGATCTATTTGTTGATGTTTGGAGGGATATTGGAAGAGACCTTATACAATCCAAAGATCTCCATATGGCAATTTCTTTTCTGCTTAGGTGTGTGGGTTGCTACGATTTACGTAATTGAAAAACTTGTGACAAAATCCAATGGAGTCCGGGCCCTATTAAAAGGGGAACCCGATCATCTCATTGTGGACGGAATGATAAATTTGCACCTAATGAGGAAAAACCTATTGGAGATGGAGCATCTGCGAACCATGCTTCGGCAGCAAGGCATATTTTCTCTCCGTGAGGTGAAAGATCTCTTTCTTGAATCAGGTGGAGACATTTCTATTAACCAATATGCGAAATATATACCTGTTACATGTGGAGACTTGAAGATAGACAAATAAGAAGAATCTCCAAGTGTGTTGCTGATAAGCGAAGGACAAATTCAGCAGGAGGTCTTGCATGCTATTGGAAAAACAGAATCGTGGCTGCGTTAAGAATTAACAAGAGAAGGGTTTCCCAATCCGCATGAAGTGAACTATTGCGAATGGTCGAAATCGGACGGATTCTTCATTAAATAACGTAGTTTCAATAGGATAGAGAATTCGATAGTAGCGAACTCTCTATTTTTTTATTTGGCAAAGGTTCCACTCTTTTGTTATACTATATATATAACAAAAGAGGTGGTATGAATGAGAAGAAGATACTTGGCGTTGCTGTTGATGTCATTTGCTTTAGTGGCATTGACTGCATGCGGAAAAGAGAAAGGGACGGAAAAACCAAACGAGGAGGATGGCAATTTGAGTCCAATTGAAGGGATTTGGGATGGAGCTATTGATGCATCCGGCCAATCATTGCCGATTAGTATATCTATAAATGAGAAAGGAGGACAGATCAGTATTCCTGCCCAAGGATTGCATGATTACAAGTTGTCAAAAGTTGAACTGAAAGATTCCAAGCTGACGATGGAGATGACGCTGCAAGGGCAAAAAATGACGTTTCAAGGCGAGCAAGATGAAACTGGACTATCCGGAATTTTTACGCAAGCGGGACAGGAGTTCCCTTTCCAATTGGCACTTCGGGGACCAGAATTGGGCCAGCGGATTGAAGTGGATGTGATAGGAGGAACCATGTCAGCCTTGCTAGTTGAGCCAAAAGGGGAGGGGCCATTTCCCCTCATGGTCATTATTGCCGGTTCCGGCCCAACTGACAAAGACGGAAATTCCGAGCTGATGGCAGGCAACAACGACAGTCTTAAGATGGTTGCCCAATCATTAGCGGATCAAGGCATTGCCTCCATCCGTTATGACAAGCGCGGTATTGGCGATAATCGTTCACTCATGACTAAAGAAGAGGACATTCGTTTAGAGGATTTTATTGAGGACGCTGCGACTTTCACTGATTGGGCTAAAAAAGACAGCCGTTTTAATAAAGTCGGCATTATTGGCCATAGTGAAGGCTCTCTAGTTGGCATGGTGGCTGCTAAGAAAGCTGATGCCGATCTGTTCATCTCTTTGGCTGGCATGGGACGACCGATGGACGTTGTGTTGAAGGAGCAATTACAAGAAGCATTGCCGAATGAATTGAAGCAGCAGGCCTTTGATATATTAGATCAATTGAAAGAGGGCCATGCCGTGAAGGATGTTCCTCAAGAATTAGCTTCGGTATTCCGGCCATCTGTCCAGCCATATATGATGTCTATGATGGCGTATGACCCGGTCGTGCAGCTGAACCAGCTTTCTATTCCGGTTCTCGTCATAAATGGAGATCGTGATCTGCAAGTACTTCCTGCAGACGCGGAAGCGCTACATGAAGCGAAACCGGAATCCAAATTGGTCATTGTGCCGAATATGAACCATGTATTAAAAGATTCACCCGAAAACCGGGAAGAAAACATCGCGACGTACACGAATCCTGATTTGCCATTAGCTACAGGACTAATGGAAGCGATGGTTCCATTCATTCAAGAGTAATATAAGAAGGGTTGCCCTTTTGTCTTGCAAATAAGACTGGGGCAACCCTTTCTTTGGCTGGTAACGGAATATATCGCGTGGATTTTATTGAAAAATTGTTGAAATCAATGATTGGCAGAGAACGTGGTATACTGTAAAACGGAATTATTAGTTAGTACGGAATGAGGTGATGGGATGAAACACATAGCAGGCGGATTACAATGGGCCGTTTTCCTGATTGCCTCATCGATCGCTGCACCTATTGCGATTGGTCATGTATTCGGAATGGATGCGGCGGAGACAGCCCTTTTCATCCAAAGAACAATGTTTGTTCTTGGATTGGCCTGTATTGTGCAAGCGGCAATTGGTCATCGAATGCCAATTAATGAAGGACCGGCCGGTTTATGGTGGGGGATTTTCGTCGTCTACGCAGGGATGGTCGGTGTGTTGTATTCTACAAAGGAAGATGCATTGCAGGCGTTGCAGAGCGGAATGATCTATAGTGGCGTATTATTCATCCTGCTTGCGGTCTTGGGACTAGTCGGCAAGATGAAAAAACTGTTTACCCCGGCAGTCACTTTTACCTATTTAATGCTGCTGATCTTGCAGTTAAGCGGAACGTTTATCAAAGGAATGCTGGGCATCGAGAACGCCGGAGATGCGATTGATATCCGTGTTGTAATAGGAAGTATTGTCATTGTCATCCTTATGTTTATTATGATGAATCATAAAGTGGGTTGGATTTCCCGTTATTCTGTTTTATTGGCAATTTTAATTGGCTGGCTGCTATTTTTAGCTATCGGGAAAGCCCCGGCTATTTCAACGGTTTCCGGAAAGATGATCGACTTTCCTAACATCCTCGTTTATGGAAAGCCTGTGTGGGATGGCGGGATGATCGTAACTGCATTTTTCATTACGCTGTTATTGATTGCAAACATGATGGCTTCTATTCGTGTAATGGAAAATCTATTAAAACAGTCGTTTTCGATTGAAACGACGGATCGTGTCAAGCAAGGCTCAATTGCTTCAGGTATCAATCATATGCTCGCTGGCTTGTTTTCAGCGATTGGGCCAGTGCCGATTTCCGGTTCAGCAGGATTTGTCGGAGCGACTCGGATGGCCTCATTAAAACCCTTTATTATCGGGAGTGCAATTATCGTGGTTATGACAATGTTTCCTGTAGTCATGGCAACGTTTGCAGCATTGCCCGCACCGGTCGCTTATGCGGTGACCTTCGCCATCTTCTCAAAAATGGTGGAAATGGCATTCCATGAACTTGCGGCCGATCCACATCAGCAACAAGCCTATAAAGTGGTAGCAATCGGTCTGATGGTTGGTGTTGGATTGATGTTCGTCCCTAGTGACAGCTTTGTCAAACTTCCAGGGCTTGTTGCCGCCATTTTATCCAATGGATTGATTACCGGAACGATAGCGGCCGTCGTCATTGAACAGTTTCTCTTGTGGAAAAGCCGCAGAGCCGCTCGGATATAAACAGCTGAAATAGAAAGCGCAATTTCGTTAATGGAGTAACGAAATTGCGCTCTTTTTATGGTTTGATTGGAATCATTATTTCAAACAGGATGGGGAATCAGATTTCTATTTGGTCACTGAAGCCACTGCCGATTCATAGATGTCTGCCACTTTTGCAAGCGCGTCCTCCGTGTCGGCAGCATGGACAACGATCACTTCGCCTGGTTTTGTGGATGCGGAATGCTCATAGCGTGGATCATAGTAATTCAGCAACAGCAGTTCAACCGCTTTTTTAAATTCCTCTTTCGCTAAATGAGTTTCAATCTCGAACGCAAGAGCTGGTTTTACTCTTTTCTTGATTAATTGGAAAGCATCGAGAAACTCGTTCGGTGAGTTCCAAGGCTCGTAATCGTCTAAAATATTTTGTACCCGCTGTTCCATCGGCAAATGGATGATGACATGGCGGCCGTATTCTTTTTTGTTGAACAGGAAAGGCGGGAGAAGCACTTTTCCAATCCGTTTACTTTCTCCTTCAATTAATACAAAGCGTTTGTCCTTCAGCTTTTTCATTTCATGTACAAGGAGAGAGTCGAATTTCTTTTGATTGTTCGGCTGCAGACCGATTTGGCCAAAAATAGAGCCCCGGTGGCCCGCCATTTTTTCGATGTCGAGAATCGGCAGTCCTTGTTCGTCCAGCCTCCGAAGAATGGTTGTTTTACCGGTGCCCGTATAGCCGTCCAGCACAATTAATTCAGGAGGAAATTCCTCTTTCTCTAGTTCTTTAACAACCCATTGGCGATAAGAACGAATCCCTCCGCTCAGCCGGTTCACATGGATGCCCATCAATTCCAAAACAGTGGCAGCCGTTTTACTCCGCATGCCGCCTCGCCAGCAGAATACAGTGGTGGGTCCATCAATCTCTTTAAATGCTTTAATGAAAGAAGGAAGTTTCTGTGAAAAAATTTCCAACCCGCGTTCTTTAGCCGCTTCAGGGCTTACTTGTTTATAAAGAGTGCCAATTTCAGCACGTTCCTCGTCATTAAAAACGGGAATATTTCGGCTTCCCGGGATCGTCGCTTCTTCGTACTCTTTCGGAGAGCGGACATCGACGGTCGTTATCCGCTCTTGTTGTTGCATTTCCATTAAATCTTCTAACGAAATATCTCGTATCATTTTTGTTCACCTTTCAATTCGTGTACCCTTAGATGACTTCTATCTTCTTCCGATTCTCTGCAGTAATCTCTCCGATAATATGAGCGTCCACACCTTGTTTTCGTAAGTCTTGCAGCAGATTCTCCGCTTTCTCGTTCTGCACCGAAATAAGCAGTCCGCCGGATGTCACCGCATCACACAAAATATACCGGTCAATTGAATCAAGTGTTTCTGCAAATGCGATATCCGCTTCCACGTGAGCCAAATTGTTTTTCGTGCCTCCAGGAATCCTTCCTGCCTCAGCAAGTTCACGTGTTCGAGGGAGAACAGGCACTTGTGCTAATAAGATTCGAATCCCGACATCGCTCGCTTTAGCCATCTCTGTTGCATGTCCTAATAATCCGAACCCTGTCACATCCGTAGCAGCATGAACTTCATATGGTGCCATAACTTCAGCAGCAGTTTTATTCAACGTAGTCATGACGGATGTCACTTGTTTTACTTCCTCTTCGCTCAGGGCTCCGTGCTTCAAAGATGTTGTGTATATTCCGACACCAATCGGTTTTGTTAGGATTAATTGGTCACCGGGCTGTGCCCCGGCATTGCTTTTTACATGCTTAGGATGGACAGTTCCTGTTACAGCTAATCCAAATTTCGGTTCTTGGTCATCGATAGAATGCCCGCCTACGAGTGTAACTCCGGCCTCTTTCAATTTATCGGCCGCGCCTCTTAAGATGTCCGTCAGTATTTCTTTGTCCAGTTTGGAAATAGGGAAGGCCACAATATTTAAAGCGGTTAGCGGTTTTCCTCCCATCGCGTATACATCGCTGATAGCGTTAGTAGCCGCAATTTGTCCGAAATCATATGGATCATCAACAATCGGCGTGAAAAAATCCAGCGTCTGGACAATTGCCAGATCGTCTGTCAGCTTATAAACACCTGCATCATCGCTTGTATCCAAACCGACGAGGAGATTCTCGTCATATGGGGCAGGAGGAAGTGTGCGAAGCACCTGGGATAAATCTGCTGGACCTATTTTGCAGCCGCATCCCCCTTTTGTTGTAAGTGTTGTTAGTTTGACATCGTTTCTTTCCATTTTACTGCCTTCTTTCTCATTCATAGTTAAGATGATGACGTCCATAAGGTGCGTCCATCGGGCTAATGCACTGTCATACACTAGCGGGATAAACTAAGTGTAGCATATGGTTTGCGTGTTTCGCCGAAGAAAGCATTGATAATGAGAAACAATAGGTCCATACACATGACTTTCATTAATTGCGGTTAAAAAGGGTATACGATAGTAGGAATGGGGAATGTAACAATGATAAAGTAGAAGACAGGAATCATGTAAAAGGAGGAGTCTGAATGGAAACATATCCTATGATTATAAATGGAGAAAAGACGGGGTTAACTTTGCCGGCAATCGAAGTGGAAAACCCGGCGACTGGTGAGATAATTGCAACAGTACCACGAGGCGGTGCGAAAGAAGCGGAGCTGGCTGTGGATGCAGCACACGCGGCATTTAAAGAATGGTCAGTCTTAACAGCCTATGAACGGAGTGAACTGCTGCAGCGATGGTATTTCTTAATCCAACAGTTTACTGACGATCTGGCCAAGACAATGACAGAGGAACAGGGGAAGCCGCTTGCGGAAGCACGGGGGGAAATTGCCTATGCCAATGGATTCATCTCGTGGTATGCAGAAGAGGCGAAGCGTATTTATGGGGAATCAATTCCTTCCTCCAGCCAAAACAAGCGTATTTTTGTGCATAAACAACCGGTTGGAGTCGCAGCTGTCATTACGCCTTGGAATTTCCCGGCTGCCATGATTACAAGAAAAGTGGCGCCAGCCCTGGCGGCGGGTTGTACCGTTGTGATAAAACCTGCAGAACAAACACCGCTTACAGCAATCAAACTGGCCCAGCTGGCACTGGACGCTGGGATTCCAAAAGGCGTAATCAATGTAGTGACTGGAGACGCAAGCGCAATTGGCGAGGCGTTGCAGCAAGACAAACGCGTCACGAAATTAACATTTACTGGTTCCACAGAGGTTGGAAAATTGCTCATGCGAGGAGCAGCGGATACCGTTAAGAAAATTTCACTGGAACTTGGTGGCCATGCACCAGTTATCGTCATGGACGATTGCCAGATTGAAAAAGCTGTAGACGGTGTCATGGCGACCAAATTTAGAAACGCCGGCCAAACTTGCGTTTGCGCCAACCGGGTATACGTCCAAGAGTCAATCGTTGAGGAGTTCACCAGCCGACTTGTCAAAAAGGTACAAGAGCTGAAAGTAGGCAACGGGTTAGAAGAAGGGGTTACGATCGGCCCGCTCATCGATCAGAAGGCTATTGCGAAAGTGCAAGCTCATGTGGACGATGCCAGAGCAAAAGGAGCTAAGGTAGAAGCAGGAGGTTCTGTAAAGGACGGATTATTTTATGAACCGACCCTTTTATCCGGAGTAACCGATGACATGTTGTGCATGCATGAGGAGACATTCGGCCCTGTGATGCCAATAGTTACGTTCCAATCGGAAGAGGAAGCAATCCGCAGAGCAAATGATTCTGACTATGGGCTAGCTGCTTATGTCTTTACTGAAAACCTGACAAAAGGAATTCGCATTTGCGAACAATTGGAATACGGAGTCGTTGGTCTGAATGACGGCCTCCCATCCACTCCACAAGCTCCGTTCGGAGGATTTAAGCAGAGTGGCATCGGCCGAGAGGGCAGCCATTTCGGCATCGAAGAGTACTTGGAAATAAAATATATTTCAGTTGGTTTGTGACTTGTTGCATCGTACCTTTACTGAGAATTGATAGAAAGAAGATGGCGTTTCGCTTAGAGAAACGCCATCTTTTTCTGTTGGATTGTTTCCAAAGGATACAATTTCTTGTCGATTGCTTCCTTTTTTTATTCATTTTCCTAGAGCGTTAGAATTAGTTTTAATATGAAAAAAGTTCTAGTAATCTATTTATCAATAAATGATTACATGGTAAACTGTAAAGGAATGACAATTGAGAAGGGGGAATTGAGATTGCAACGTAGAGTACTAGTTGTCATCTTATCTATGTTTCTAACAATTGGCGTTGTGTTCACGCCGATAACAGAGGCATCCGAAGTACAAGCCGCCAGCGCGTACCCAAATTTAGAGCGGTCCATTAACTTGATAATGTCGGATAGCCGCATGAAGGCGATCAATAGCAGTGTGACCATTAGAAAAGCATCAACAGGTGAAATTATCTATCAATCTGATGCAGATAAAAAGATCACACCAGCTTCTACGCTAAAATTATTAACTTCTGCCGCAGCTCTGGATACACTCGGTGAAGAGTACCGGTTCACGACAGAAGTGCTGACGGATGGTACGATTTCAAAAGGCGTTCTGCAAGGAAATCTGTACGTACGAGGGCAGGGAGACCCAACGTTGTTGAAACAAGATCTGGATCAGTTTGCCTCGCAGCTGAAAAAGCAAGGGGTCACTAAAATCACCGGGAATCTTGTAGGAGATGACTATTGGTTTGATGATGTCAGACTCTCCCCGAGCATTGACAAAAGTGACGAATCTCGTTACTACGCGGCTCAAATTACCGGCTTGACACTTTCTCCGAATAAGGATTACGATGCGGGAACTGTCATTGTGGAAGCTGTCCCGACCAAAAAAGGATATAAAGCAAAAGTAAAAATGACACCGGAAACCGGGATTGTGAAAGTGGTCAACCGTACCAACACGGTTCCAAAAGGTTCGAAAAATACATTGTCCATTAAAAGGCAAAGCGGGACAAATAACATTATCATCTCTGGAAATGTTCCCGTCGGCAGTTCAGGCAAAAGGGAATGGGTTACCGTTTCCAATCCTACTGCTTATACATTGGATGTGTTTAAAAAGTCTTTGGCAAGCAAAGGCATCAAATTCTCTCCGAAATCTGTAGTGCGGCGAGGTGCAGCGCCGTCAGATGGACAAGTACTTGCGGTGAAAAAATCCATGCCGCTCAAAGACTTGATGAAACCATTCATGAAACTGAGCAACAATACTCATGCTGAAATTTTGGCAAAGACGATGGGCCGTCAAAAATATGGAGAAGGCAGCTGGAATGCGGGATTGCGCGTCATGCGCGAATTTGCTGATTCTATTGGGCTTAACAGCACGGAATGGCGATTCGAGGATGCGTCCGGTATGTCTCATTCCAATAAAGTGACTTCGGCGCAAATGACTGAGCTTTTATTTCTTGTACGTTCCGAACCATGGTATTCGACATACGTCCAGGGGCTTCCGGTCGCAGGGGCGAATGACCGATTTATCGGCGGAACTTTGCGCAATCGTTTGACATCTCCATTGGTTAGAGGAAAAGTAATTGCCAAAACGGGTAGCTTGAATCGAGTGAACAGTTTGGCAGGGTATGCAGAAACGAAAGACGGAGAAACCTTGATCTTCAGCATTTTGACACAAGATCAAAAATCGAGCACGATTCCATTGATTGATAAGATTGCGACTGTGATTGCAACATCTGCGAACTAACTTAAAAACGCCTTGCGAATTTTTTCACAAGGCGTTTTCTCATATTAAAAGTTCAAATAATGTGCTGTCCTTATTCACTTCTTTAAACGGAAAGCCATTTTCCTGCATCCGATCCAGCAATCCTGGATAATCTTCTTTCCGCTTCACTTCGATTCCAACAAGCCCGGGACCGTTCTCTTTATTGTTTTTCTTCGTGTATTCAAATGTTGTAATATCATCATCGGGACCAAGCACTTTATCAAGAAACTGCCTTAACGCACCAGCACGCTGGGGGAAGTTGATAATAAAATAATAGAGCAGCCCTTCATGAATTAATGACTTCTCCTTAATTTCCTGCATCCGTCCGATATCATTATTGCCGCCGCTGATTACACAGACAACCGATTTGCCTTTGATTTGATCTTTGTAAAAATCCAACGCGGCAATTGGTAATGCGCCAGCAGGCTCAGCAATAATAGCATGCTCATTGTACAATTCAAGGATGGACGTGCACACTTTGCCTTCAGGCACCCGGATGATATCGTCGACATATCGGTTGCAAATCTCAAATGTCTTCTGGCCGACACATTTTACAGCTGCACCATCGACGAATTTGTCTATTGTATCTAGAGTAGTCACTTCATTTTTCTCCATTGCAGTTTTCATGCTGGCGGCGCCGTCCGGTTCTGCGCCGATCATTTTCGTATTTGGTGAAAGATTTTTAATATATGTGCTTAAGCCTGACATAAGTCCGCCTCCGCCAATGCTGGCAAAAACGAAGTCCAGCGGTTCCTCAATGTCATTCATCAGTTCAACTGCTACCGTTCCCTGGCCGGCGATAATATCCTCGTCATCAAATGGGTGGATGAAAATACGATCTTCTGCGAGCGCGCATTCATTTGCTTTTTCAGAGGAGTCGTCGAAAGTATCTCCGATTAAAATAATGTCTACAAAATTTCGGCCGAACATCCGTACTTGGTTGATTTTTTGTTTTGGGGTTGTTTGCGGCATGTAAATCTTGCCATGAATTTGCAGATGGGCACAGGCATACGCGACCCCTTGTGCATGATTGCCTGCACTTGCACAGACGATCCCTTTTTCGCGGGCTTCTTCTTCAATCCGCTTGATCTTATAATAGGCGCCCCGCAATTTGAAGGAGCGGACATGTTGCAAATCTTCTCTCTTGATGTAGACATGGCAATCGTATTTTTCTGAGAGCCGCTCGTTCTTTTGGAGAGGGGTATGAACGACAACATCTTTTAGAAGTTGATTGGCAATCAAAATATCTTCCACGAAGACTAGCTTCTTTTCGTTTTGTTCTACCATAGTCATTTCTGTATTCCTCCGCATCTTCATAAATATTTTCTAATAGTAACATGATTTCAACAGAAATGACATACGAAATATCCTAATTGTCCATGAATTTCAATGAATCGACACATACAAAACTTTCCGATTACTTTGTAAGCGTTTTCTTTATTAAAATAAGAAATTATGTAGTCAGGAAATATATTATGGAAGGTACAATTTGGATGACTACTTCTGAGTCCCAGTAGATTTCTCCATCCACAACGAGTGGCAGTTTCCGATTTGCAACGATCCGAACTTCCTGGCCAGATGCATACATTACTTCTTTCGCTTCGATTATTCCACCCCTCAGCAAAGCTGGGAAGAGGGAAAAAAGGATTCTCCAGCGGGAAGCACTATGCAAAACGGTGAGATTCATCTGGCCATCCAATGGATCAGCCTTTGGGCATATTTCAAGTCCCCCTCCGTAATATTTCATATTGCCGCAGGAAATGAGCCAGGTCACGGGAAATTCGTATGCCTTCCCGTCTACAATCAACTTGCTCGAATATGGCTGGAAAGTCATAAGATCGAGAACGGCGGCTACGGAATACGTTAAGCTACCCAAACCGATTTTATTAAAAAAAGGTTTATAGCTGGCAGTTTCGGCTCGGTCGCCGATGGAAGCATCCAGTCCGAAGCCTGCGACGGTAAGACCGTATATTCCATTCACCGAAAGGGCGTCGAGTTGTACTTCGTTATGCAAAAGCAGCCGCTCCACAAATAGAAGCGGATCTTCCGTTATTCCCAGATTGCGGGCAGAATCATTCCCGGATCCTGAAGGTAGGAAGGCGATGGGCACTTGAGATGGCACACATATTTGCAGTACAGAATGTAACGTACCATCCCCGCCGATAATGACAACTGCTTTGCAAGACGCGATAAACTGCTGTAAAAACAAAGCTGTTGCGTTTGCGGAATCACTGATTAAAGCTTGATATGCGATTTTCCGCCGGTCCAGCTGCCACTTAACTACTTCGAGTTTTTGCAGGGCAGAGGAATTGCCGGCGTTTCGATTGCAGATTAATACATACATTATTATCCTTCTTTCCCGAACACATTATCTTGAACCCAAGTCCCCACGTTTACTTTTAAAAGGGGAAGGGAACCATTTACATAAGAATCTATTTGTGAAAAGGAGTGGCACACATGGGTTGGTACAGACCGGATGGTCGCGGACAATGGTTGGCATTTGGGGCCTCGCTTCTCATTATTCTGATTGTCATTTTATGGGGGCTTTTTTATTGAAATAATTGTTGAAATGAAGTTCCTGTCGGTGTACAGGGACTTTTTTTATGCCACAATAGCCTGGACTTACTGAATACCGACTCCATGTCCAGCATAGTAATACCATAGAGTGATATTACATAAGTATTAGAATCTTCATAACTATAGTAGTGGATTTCATGTATAATGAAAAGAACTAGATAGCTGAGAGAGAAGGTGCGAATGATGATAAAAGCCAAAGAAGACCTTGCTGCAATGTCACTGCTTGATCTGGACGTTCATGACCTGCTGAAATTACTGGAGAGTGGACAAGTGAGTTCGTCCGATGCAGTGGAACAGTATATTCAACGTATAGAAAAAGTAAATCCAATCGTAAATTGTGTAGTTGAAGAACGTTTTGCAGCTGCCCGTGAAGAAGCGATTCAAGCTGACATTGCCAGAGAAGAAGGAAAAGGGAAAGGGCGATTGTTTGGCGTGCCGATTAGTGTAAAGGAATCCTTTGATGTAGAAGGGATGGCAACGACCGGTGGATTACTTCGACGCAAGGGATTTATTCAATATGAAGATGCCGAAGTCGTGGAAAGGTTAAAGGCAGAAGGAGCCATCATCCTTGGAAAAACGAACACGCCGGAACTTTGTTTTTGCCAGGAAACCGATAATAAATTGTATGGAAGGACGAACAATCCTCATGATGTAACCCGAACGGTCGGCGGATCTAGCGGCGGGGAGGGAGCGATGATTGCAGCTGGTGGAGCAGCAATCGGAGTAGGATCAGATATCGGGGGCTCCATACGATTTCCAAGCCATTTCAATGGAGTAGTCGGGTTCAAATCTGGAAAGGGTAAAGTATCCCAAAAGGGCAGCTATCCATTTGTGGAAGATTCATTGCAGCAAAGGATGCTCGGAATTGGGCCGATTGCAAAATCGGTCAGGGATGCCAAACTCCTTTATAATATTATTGCTTATGAAGTGACGTCGCCAAAAGAATTGAAACGTTTTACCGTTACTGTTTTCAGGACGACGGATTATCCGCTTTCTGCGGAAACAACGCGGCTATTGAACGAGGTTTACCTTTCCTTACGGGAAGAAATGACAGCCGAACGTGAACCCATTCCGTTTTTCGATGAAGCCGCTCAAATTTGGCAGGAAATCATGTCGATCGATGGGGGTCTTAGCAATGCCAGAGAGGCGTATGGGGACGCACCTGTGACACCCATCCGTTCCTATTTTGCTGAAAAGACACGTGGGACAGGGGAGATACACCACTATCTATCGTGGGCCTTGTTTGGCGCTTCCTTATTCAGACCGTCTCCAAAAAGAATACAACAAATTCATGAATTCTTGGCAAGCGGTGATGCTGCATTGGAAGAGTATTTGGAGAATCGGATTCTCGTCTTGCCGGTGTATCACTGTGCCGCACCGAAACACGGAATTGTTTACAAAGAACTCTTCTCCATCCGAAAAACGTTCAAGAAATATTTGCCTTATATCGCTTTTGCGAATACTTGGGGACTGCCGTCCCTTACGATTCCTCTTGGAAAAGATGCGGATGGAATGCCGATAGGACTGCAGTTGATTAGTAAGAATGGAAACGAGGATGCGCTGTTCTCTCTCGGAGAAAAGCTTGAAAGCCGTTTTCAAGGATACGAACGAGCAATGTTACACGTGTAGGCAGGACAACGAGCGCAACTTTGTTTTCTTGGAGTTAGAAGTGGCTAACATCCATGGAAGCAGATGTTGCGCTCTTTTTGTCCGTTAACTTTCAGAATATCTGCCTGGACACGTAAATGGTTTTCCGGGAAAGAGCCAGTGCAAGCGGTTTGCAAGCATATGAACGGAGGCTCGAGCGAGTGTGATATTAATAATTCTTATTCATTCTCCTAATGCTCTGTCTAACTTTTGATAGATTTGCAGTAGTGACTTCTGTTCTTCGGGTGACAGATGGGAGAAAAACTCGGTGTGCAGTTCTTGACCGTCCTGCTGGGCTTTTTGAAGCAGCTCTTTTCCTTGTTTTGTAATTGCCCAATAAGTAGTGCGTCTATCGGTCTCATCCTTCGTGCGGGTAATCAAGTCCATTTTAACCAGTTTTGTTGACAGATGAGTTAATGAGGCAGGGGTCAGATGCAGGATTTTCGCTAAATCGGATGGCCTGCATTCTCCCCGTGACTGCAATTCGTGCAATACAAGGATATGGGTAATCCCCAAATCGATATCGGAGGATTCCCTCCAATGAACAAGCATCTTGTATGTTACTTTTTCAATGGTATGTATTAAATCAAAAATGGTTTGTTTCGGCATGATTCATTCCTCCTGCTTTCGCAAAGCACACAGTATCTATCCGTTATAGCAGAACTTAAAAGAAAAGACAAATTGTAGGGAGAAATATGTTCACTATAATTTAAGATTTAGTAAGCTAAAGTACTTTTTTCATAACTAGATTTAAAGTAATATAGACTATGTACGAAGAAATAATTGACAATTGAATAGAGGAGCGAACTATCCCATGAAGATCAAGCAGACATTGACATTTCAACTAGGGGCCATTATCGTTGGCATCCTGATCGCTATGCTGGCGATCACTTCGATAGCCACCTATAAGACCGCCTATGAAAAGCTCTATGATGCAGCAGGCATCGAAGCATACGGCTGCGCCAACATTACGACTGGTTTAGTCTTCTCCAAGGATATTGATCAGGCACTCGCTGGAGACGCATCAACAATTGAAAGGGTCGGCAAAACGCTGAATTGGACAACGGAACATAAGAATATTTTTCATGCTCAATACATACTGGATCTGAATGGGAAAATAGTCGCGTTGGATGACAATTTGAAAGCGGATGGTTTTCAAGCCGGCGATCAATTCAAGATGGATGAAGAAGCAGTCGCCATGCTTGTCGATATGAAACATCCGACGTACTCAGAACCGTACACGTTTGGCGGAATGAAACGACTATCAGGATATGCACCGATTTTTAAAGATCATGACCCGTCCAAAGAGGTTATCGCCGTCAGCGTTATCGACTTTGACGCAAGCATTGTCGGAGATAGGACATGGGAGGTTGTGAGAAATGGAATTTTTATCAGCCTGATACCGATGTTGATCGCTGCGGTCGTGACTATTTATCTTTTACGACGCAAAACACGTCCGATTTCCTCGATGATTGAACATGCGAAGGAAGTGGCTTCCGGTAATTTGGCTATTGCAGATCTGCCCTTCGACAGCCGAGATGAGGTAGGGGATTTGAGCCGGACCTTGAATCAGATGACGACCAATTTGCGTACGATGATTGACACCATGAAATCAACTTCTGACCGTTTAATGGAGAATGCTGTGAACACATCGCGTACATTAAGAGAAATGGAAGAAGCGATTCAAATGGTTGCACATAATATGGGAGACGTCGCTGAAGGAGTTACCGATGGCACCCGACACGCAGAACATGCTTCGTCTATTTTAAATTCGTTAGCGGAAAGCTTGCAGAATACGAAGGACAAAGCCGACGTAACTGTTGAGAATTCCAATGTGACCATGTCCATGGCGCAGGAAGGGGAAGGCCGCGCGAAAGAAATAAGCAAGGACATGACGGAAATCAAAGCATCTTCTGTGGAAACGAATCAGACGATTCAAGCATTGATCGAGTCGGCGCAAAGGATTCAGGCAATCACCACGTCCATCGCCTCAATTGCTTCCCAGACAAATCTGCTGGCCTTGAATGCATCCATTGAGGCTGCCAGGGCAGGTGAACACGGGAAAGGATTTGCAGTCGTGGCCGAGGAAGTTCGTAAGTTGGCGGAGCAATCGAATGCGGAAGTGGCGGAAGTGGAAAAATTGGTAACCGATATTACCACAACGATCCATCAAGTCGTTTCCTCTACAGATGCAAGCATGAGCCGGATCGAAACAGGAACGGGAACTGTTCAAATGACAGCTGATTCATTGCATGAAATTTCAACTGCTGTCTTGGGGACAGTAAAAGACGTCAATCTAATTTCGGATCTCATGACTACCGAGGCGGATAAATCAAATCAAGTCGTTCGCTTAATTGATCATCTGAAAACGATGATTTACGAGATCGAAGAGAAGACGAACAATATATCATCCGCTACCGAAGAGACGACCGCCTCCATTATGGAAGTGGCGAGCCGTTCGGATGAAACAAAAGGAATCGCGGAAGAATTGACGAAGATTGTCGATCAATTTACGACCCGATTAGATATTCCAGATAAATAAACAATTATTACATGCCTGGAACCGGACTTTTATTGTAATGAACAATCAGGCTTGTGGTATAATCATTATGGAACGAAAACTTTTGATCGAGGAGCTATGCATATGTTACTTAAAGACTTTTTTATCGGCCTATCTCAAAACCAATTCCTTAATAGCGCAGCGAAGAAGTATGGTTTGCGTATGGGCGCGCAAAATGTAGTGGCAGGAACAAATATTGCCGAGACGATTGCAAGCATCAAAGAATTGAACAAGCATGGCATTTCTTGCACAGTCGACAATCTTGGAGAATTTGTCTTTGAAAAAGAGGAAGCGACTGCTGCAAAAAATCAGATCCTGGAAGTCATTGAAGCGATCCATGATAACGGAGTCGATGCACATGTTTCTTTAAAGCCTTCTCAATTGGGCTTGGATATCGATTATGATTTCTGTAAGGAAAACTTGCGTGAAATCGTTTCGAAAGCTCATTCTTATGGCATTTTTGTTAACTTCGATATGGAAGACTATGCCCGTCTCCAACCGTCCTACGATTTGCTGGATGAGCTGTCAAAGGACTATGACAACATTGGAACGGTTATCCAAGCGTATTTCTTCCGTGCAGAAGAGGATTTACACAAGCATAAGGACTTCCGCCTCCGTATTGTTAAAGGAGCTTACAAGGAGCCTGCTGAGTACGCATATCAGGATAAATCCGATATTGATAAAAACTTCGTCAAATTGATCGAATGGCATTTATTAAACGGGAAATTTACTTCCATTGCGACTCATGACCATAATGTTATTAACCATGTGAAGCAATTCGTGAAAGAACATAATATATCGAACGACAAATTTGAATTCCAAATGCTATACGGCTTCCGTCGTGATATGCAATTGGAACTTGCGCGAGAAGGGTACAATTTCTGTACGTATGTTCCATTTGGCCAAGATTGGTATGGATATTTCATGCGCAGATTGGCGGAGCGTCCGCAAAACCTTAATCTTGTCGTAAAACAAGTATTTAACAAGAAAACGAATACAGCAATCGGCCTTGCAGCAGGTGCGTTCCTGCTTGGAAGATTGACGAAGCGCAAGAAATAATAACATAACACAATACCCGGTAAGTAGTTCTAACAAGAACTGCCTGCCGGGTTTTATATTGTTTCGTCTAGGTCAGAGAGTTGTCACGATGACAATGAAGTAAAACAACATAGCGAGCAAGCCAAGCGGCAAGCCAAAGCGAGCCCACTCTGCGCTCGTAATATTTAATTTCCCTGCCACGATAATGTTCGGGATATTACCAGGGATCAGCATGCCTCCGCTCACTAACAAGCCAAGCAAAACAGAACGGATCGTATGGGCGTCCATTTGGATGCTGATTTCTGCAGCGGCGAGTGTCGCGTTATCCAGTATGGCTGATATCATATTGATCCAATAGAGAATCAAAGGATTTACCCCGATTAAAAAACGTTCGATGACCGGCTCAAATCCTGCGCCCAGCATTGTCAATGCCATGACAAATACATACACCTTCACTCCTCGCCATACGATGCCTACGGCCGATTCCTCGCTTTGACGTTTCCTGGTTGGAGATATGTTCTTTACAGGTTCAATGCACACAGCCCCTAGAATGCCGAAAATCGATACACCAAGTAAAATATCAGATCCAATGAGGTTGAATAAATAGAAAAAATCAGCGTTCAGTTTACTCGTCGCAATTGTGCTTAGAGGCTCGCCAATCGGTGTGAGGACTGCACCTAACCCGATAGAAAAACATGCCAGGATGACAAAACGAATTTCAGACTTCCTATGGAGGTTGACCACCGTTGTAATAGAAGCGAGAATGATGGCTGCAATAATGGCGGTTATGATGCTGGAAAGCAGACCTAAAACGATAATAATGAACGGGAAGAAAAGCCGTTGGGGAAAAAACTGCATTAATTTTGTAATTCCTGTTTCGAAGGGATTGCGGATCCATTTGAATAAAAATCCAGCAGCCACAACTGCGATTGTAATCATTGCAGGATCTTCAATGGCTTTCAGCAATAATCCCTTGTCCCAAACACCGCTGCAAATCGCAGCTGACAACCCCATTACAAAAAGAAACAACTCCAAGTTTCTTTCAATGGCTGGGACAAGAAATGGCAGCAGCAGTACGGAAAGTAAAATGATCAATAACAAAAAATACATGGAATCCCTCTTCTCCAGTTCGAATTGACAATACTTCATCATATCGAAAAGAAGGGTAAAGTATTATTCAGATCGGTATGCATTGTGGGTTTTTTAGAAAAAAAGACTGCAGCCCAACAGTAAAGTTGGAGACTGCAGTCTTAAAATTGAGATTAGTGTACGCCACGCATGAATCGTTGGATAATCGGTGAAATGGCGAAAAGCAAAATACTTAGACCGATGGCAACACCGCCGATTACTCCGAAGTACATCATTTCTGTTTCTGGGGAATAGAGTTTAACTAATTGTGCATTCAACGCTTGTGCTGCTGCGTTTGAAAGGAACCAGAGACTCATCGTTTGGGCCGAGAATGCTGCCGGAGCCAATTTTGTCGTTGCGGACAAACCGACTGGAGACAAGCACAATTCACCAATGACTACAGTGAAAATACTTAGGACAAGCCAAAGTGGATTCACCAATGCATCCGTTCCTCCGAAGTAAGCAGGTAAGAGGATGACGATGAATGAAATACCGGCAAACAAGATACCAAGCGAGAACTTTTGTGGAATGGATGGCTGGCGGTTGCCCAATTTCACCCATAGCCACGCAAATACCGGTGCAAAGGTAATAATGAATAATGGATTCAACGACTGGAACCAAGCTGGAGATATATGGAAGCCCATGAAATCCAAGTTGGTGCGTTTATCCGCATATAGCGCTAAAATTGTCGATCCTTGTTCTTGAATTGCCCAGAACATGACAGATGCAAGGAACAAAGGAATATAAGCCAATATGCGCGAACGTTCCACGTCATTCGTTTTCGAGCTGCGGTACATGACGATAAAATAGGCTGCAGGAATTAAGAATCCTAGAATACCAACGATTGCGATGAACGAATCAAAAGTTAACCAGCCTTTTGGAATGGCGATCGCAACAAAGATACCGATTACAATAGCGACAACCGCAAAGATTGTGAAAATTCTTTTCTTTTCGGATGCAGAAAGTGGATTTTTTACTTGCAATCCTGCAAGACCTAGGTTTTTCTTTTTCGTAGCAACGAATATGACGAGACCTATAAACATTCCGATCGCTGCAACACCAAAGCCTAAGTGAAAGCTTGTCTTCATCAATTCGCCAACAATTAACGGGGAGATGAAGGCACCCATGTTAATTCCCATATAGAAAATACTAAAGCCAGCATCACGACGATTGTCGTCTATTGAATAAATATCGCCGACTATACTCGATACATTCGGTTTCAAGAGGCCTGTCCCAATTACGATCAGCACCATGGAGATCAAGAATAATGCGACATTTCCGGGTATTGCAAGTGCAATATGACCGAGCATAATAAAGACTCCACCGAAGAACACAGCCCGTGATGTTCCGAATACACGGTCAGCGAGCCAACCTCCGATGATACCGGACATGTAAACGAGAGATCCGTAAATGGACATGACGGATAATGCGAGTTCTTGGCTTAATCCAAGACCGCCTTTAGAGACTTCATAGTACATATAGAAAACGAGGATGGCCCTCATTCCATAGTAAGAAAAGCGCTCCCAAAACTCAGTGAAAAATAATGTGAACAAACCTTTCGGGTGCCCAAAGAATCCTTTTTGTGGAACACTTTCGACAATTTGTTCTTTAGTATACTCCGACATTTCATTTCCTCCTTTATATTGCTCTATTATATAAACAAACATTTTTATTTGTCAAAAATAATTTATTTCCATTTATTAATTTGATTCAGACTTAATAAATAGCGCATTTTCTTTCAAAATTGTCTATAAAGTTTTATTTTCAAATAATATTAAACAGTAGTTAATAAAACAATTTTAAAATCTTTCCGTACACTGGATACCCAGTTCACCTACCGCTAAACCTCTAACTGATCTTTTTATCGAAATAACAATTTCAAAAGCAATATATGGCCGTCTTAGAAAGATTCCGATCAAAACAACTTATATGCACACTGCACTGCTTATGAGCTATGATAGTAGTATGCAGTCAGTAGAAATGGATGTGGTACAATGAGTCAATTAATTATAGAGAACCTAACTAAAACCGTGGGGGAGAAAACGTTATTTAATAAGATTTCTTTTACGATAGAGAGTGGAGAAAAAATCGGATTAATCGGCATCAACGGGACTGGCAAATCGACATTGCTCTCGATTTTGGCCGGGCAGGAGCCGGCAGATGAACTGACAAAAGATCATCCCAATAAATATTCGATCGCTTATTTGCCGCAAGAGCCATTTGTCGATCCGGATAAAACAGTCATTGAAACGGTCTTTACGAGTGAGGCACCGATCATCAAGCTTAATTTGGATTATGAGCATGCCCTCGCTTCTCTTTCGGAGGATCCGGAGTCGGCTGTCCATCAGGAACGTTACGCCCGGCTCCAGAATGAAATGGACGCCACGTCTGCCTGGGATCTCAACACAAAGGCCAGAACGATCCTCACAAAATTAGGGATCGATACATTTGATAAGAAAATGGGTGAGTTATCCGGCGGGCAGAAGAAAAGAGTATCCCTTGCCAAGGTGCTCATTGAACCATCCGATCTTTTGTTGTTGGACGAGCCGACCAACCATTTGGATGTTAAGTCGATTGAGTGGCTTCAAGATTATTTGAACAATGAACCAGGTGCTGTGCTGTTCATTACACACGACCGCTATTTTTTGGATGCGGTGTCAACGAGTATCTATGAGCTTGCCGATAAAACCCTATATTCACATAAAGGAAATTATGCCGATTTTCTGGAAGCGAAATCATTGCGGCTTGAAATGGCGCAGGCAACAGAATCCAAAATGCGGAATCGTTATCGCAATGAATTGAAGTGGATCAGACGTGGTGCGAAGGCACGTTCAACAAAGCAGAAAGCGAGAATCGGCCGGTTTGAAGAACTGGAAGAACAAGTGAAGAAAAATGATACTGCTATGGACTTGGATGTTTCTTTAAAGACCTCCCGTCTTGGTAAAAAAGTAGTGGAGATCGAAGGAATCGCAAAAATGTATGCAGACAAAGAAGTGATTCGATCTTTTTCAGCCATTCTTCAGACGGGTGACCGCATCGCGATCGTCGGGCCAAATGGGGCAGGGAAAACGACATTATTGAAATTGATATCAGGTGAACTCTTGCCAGATCAAGGGACGATTGAAAGAGGGTCTACTGTTAAGCTTGCTCATTTCCATCAACAAAATCCTGTAATGGATGAAAGCAAAAGAATTATTGAATATATTAGGGAAACGTCAAATGACATAGAAGATTCGGATGGCGTCCGTGTTTCGGCCACTCAAATGCTGGAACGTTTTTTGTTTCCATCATCCAGTCACGGAACGCCAATCGGTAAATTGTCAGGGGGAGAGCGGAAGCGTCTTTACCTGCTAAAGCTATTGATGGAACAGCCAAATGTTCTTTTATTGGATGAGCCGACCAATGATCTAGACATTGATACGCTTTCTGTATTGGAAACCTATATTGACACTTTCCCGGGAGTTGTCCTGACAGTTTCGCATGATCGATTCTTCCTGGACAGGACCTCCACGAAATTGTGGGCTTTGGACGGTTCAGGCAAGGTTGATGTCATCTTCAGCGTATATACAGATTATTTAAATGAGATAGCTGCAGAAACAAAAGGACGCATTGTGGAGGCTAAAACTGAGCCGTCCCCAGTGAAAACGGATCCGAAGCCAGTAAAAAAACGAATGACATATGCCGAAAAGCGTGAATGGGAAACAATTGAGGCGGATATTGAAAAAGTGGAATCAGAAATCGAATTGACTGAAGCAGAAATGGTTACGTCCGGTTCGGATTATGATACATTGCAAGTATTGACTGAGAAGCTCGATGAGTTAAATGCTACGTACGAAATGTTAATTGAACGTTGGACGTATTTGCAAGAAATTGCTGAATCCTAAAGAAGAGGAGGTTTCCGTCATGAAAATTGTGACGATTGAGCCTACACCTAGCCCCAACTCAATGAAAATCGTATTGGATATTGAGTTACCGGCAGGCGTCAGCCATAACTACAAAAAAGAGGATGCACTTGATGTATCCTCACCTATCCGTGAATTGCTGTCCATTCAAGGTGTGAAAGGGATTTATCATGTCTTGAATTTTATGGCCATTGAGCGCGTGGGAAATGTCGCATGGGAAACGATACTTGCTTCTGTTCAAGCCGTTTTCAACGAGGAAAGTGAGAGTGTGCAAGATGCAGCCCCGGCGGCAGATGAACATTTTGGAGAAGTGTATGTCCATGTACAAACGTATAAAGATATTCCACTGCAAGTAAAAGTGTTCGACAGCGAGTCTGAACAAAGATTCGGTCTGAGCGAACGTTTTCGTCAGGCAATGGATAAAGTACATGGTGCTGAAGTTGAAAACTATATCTTGCTGCGGAAATGGGCGGATTATGGTATCCGCTACGGTGATAAAAAAGAGATTGGAGAAACTGTGGTCTCGGAGATTGAAGCTGCATACCCGGATGAAAGGCTAGCGGATATTATTAAACGATCCACAGAACAAAAAGACAATCCTGCAGGCAAAAATAAGAACAAAGTGTCCGTAGAAGAGTTTTGTGTGGGTGAATGGGAAAAGCGTTTCCAATTGCTCGACCAAATGCCTGATCCTGATGTATCCGATCTTCCTCTTCTAGATGCTGCCTTGGATGATGAAAAAATGTCCATCCGCCGGCTGGCGACCGTCTATTTGGGAATGGTGGAAGATGAAGCAGTCATACCGTTAGTGGAAAAAGCGTTACAAGATAAAAGCTGGGCAGTGCGCCGGACTGCGGGAGATTGTATGAGCGACCTTGGATTTGAAGGGTTTGAGCCAGCAGCAATTGAGGCGTTGAAAGACAAAAATAAGCTTGTACGCTGGCGAGCAGCTATGTTTTTATATGAAACAGGTACAGAAAATGCGCTTTCGGCTTTACATGAAGCGGAGAACGATCCTGAGTTTGAAGTCAAACTCCAAGTTGGTATGGCAATTGCCCGTATTGAAGAAGGGGAAGATGCCAAAGGTTCGATCTGGAAACAGATGACTGACATTCGAAATGGTTAATTACAAAAGCAGGTGGCATTCATGTTAAATGGATGTCGCCTTTTTAATTTTAAATAAAATCGTATGAGATATGAAGCTGAGTGAGTCTAATAGAGAAGCAATTACATGTCAGAGCAGTTCGTAAACTGACAAAGTAGAACTCCGATCGACATTTTTTATGTCGGTTTTTTATTTTATTTTTTTATTAAATGATAAATATATAATTGGAAAAAACATTGCATAAAAAGTGAGAAATAAAACGCTTTCACTGTAAAAATTGATGCTGGATGAAAATTTAAAATAAAATATACAAATTCGTGTAATCCTTGATTTGAATGGTTTATTTAAATGTTATTTAGTTGGTTGGAAGGTGAAATAGCAGATATGCAGTTGAACTGAAAAATTCCCTATGTTACTCTGGAAACTATCAAACTTTCGGGTTTGATGAAAATACTAAGGAGGTCAATTGTGAAAAAAATCAAAGGTATTGTTGTAGCCATGGGAATTATTTTATTGCTGGCCGCATGCGGGAATGGAAAATCCAATTCGTCTGCGGCAGACGGGGATCTTTTGAAGTCCCTGCAGGACAAAGGAGTTGTAAAAGTCGGTTTCGCCAATGAGAAACCGTACGCTTATGAAGAAAATGGTGAATTAAAAGGCGGTGCAGTCGCAATTGCAACGGCCGTTTTTGAAAACCTTGGCATAGAGGAAGTCGATGGGCATCTGTCTGATTTTTCGCAGCTAATCCCTGGATTAGGTGCTAGGAAATTTGATGTGATTACAGCAGGGATGGCCATTACTCCGGATCGTTGTGAAAATGCAGCATTCGGCGAACCGGAAATGCAATACGGAGAAGGTCTTATCGTGAAGACGGGGAATCCGAAAGACTTACGCAGTTATAAGGACATTGCTTCGAATCCGGACATCAAAGTTGCAGTCATGAGTGGAGCTACAGAAAAGGATTTCATGCTCCGGGAAGGGGTTAGTGAGAAGCAAATTATGATGGTGCCAGATATTCCTGCATCTTTTGCAGCGGTTGAATCCGGAAGGGCAGACGCAACAACAGGCACCGAAATGACGATCAAGATGGCTTTAGAATCGGCCAACAAAGACAAATTGGAGTTTGTAGGTGACTTCGAACAACCTGAAATCGAAGGAGTTCCCAGCTATGGTGCAGCAGCATTCCGAATTGATGATGATGAATTGCGCGAAGCATACAATGCGGAGTTGAAAAAGCTGAAGGAAAGCGGGAAAATTGCGGAGCTGATTGAGCCGTACGGTTTCACAGAAGAGCTGAACATTGTTGACCTGGAATTGACTACAGAAAGCATTTGCAGCGGTGAAAACTACTGATCCAATATATTCGGTTGCCTTTAATCAGTGAGTTGGAAATTGTGTCTTGCGCGATAACAGAAATTGTCGAATGGTTTGCTGAACAAATCCCCCGCTATTATCAAGCGGGGGACTGATGCTGAATACAGCGATTAGTCTAAAAACGGAGTTGTTTCGATGGGTTCCATAACAGAAATTTCGCTCGTTCTCATGAGCGGGTTAAAGATCACATTGATAGTATTACTTTTATCAATTGTTTTTTCCACGATGATTGCTCTCATAGCCGGGCTATCGAGAGTCTCGAATCATTTGCTTGTAACAAAATTTACGGGGTTTTATGTTGAAATTTTCCGCGGTACCTCGTTAATCGTCCAGTTATTCTGGTTCTCCTACGCATTGCCCGGTTTGTTCAATATTCACCTCGGAAGTGATATATGGGTCGCAGTATTGGCAATCTCACTGAATTACGGCGCATATATGTCGGAAATTGTTAGGGGTGCCATCCTTTCCATACCAGCCGGTCAGACAGAAGCTTCGATCGCACTGAATTTCACTGGATTTCAACGGATGCGTTATGTCATTTTGCCACAGGCCATCCGAATGATGTTGCCTGAGTATGGAAACTATATCATTCAAATATTAAAAGCGACATCTTTAGTTTCGCTGATTGGTTTAACGGATCTGTTGTATTACGGAAATATTTATCGGAGCACTCATTTGTCTGAAGCGCCAACAGTGTATTTGTTA
The DNA here is from genome assembly GCF_057373025.1 of Sporosarcina sp. AD_1. Lineage (NCBI taxonomy): Bacteria > Bacillati > Bacillota > Bacilli > Caryophanales > Caryophanaceae > Sporosarcina > Sporosarcina sp. AD_1. The sequence continues at coordinate 467,893 of NZ_JBPVIR010000002.1, read as the reverse complement.
ATCTTAGTTGTCTATTTCCTTCTGGCGCTGCCACTTATCTTTCTCACTAGACGTATGGAAAAATTTGCGAAGAAGGGAGTGGTACACGGATGACTTGGAGTTGGGATGTGTTTTTTCATGTCATTCCATTAATCTTTAACGGATTGTGGATTACACTCAGCTTGACCATTGCCTGTTATGCATTCGCTATGATATTCGGCTTTTTCTGGGTGTTCATGAACCGGATTCCGTGGAAGCCGGTTAACTGGTTGTTTAGATGGATAGCTGAATTCATCCGGTCAACCCCGCCTCTCGTGCAACTTTTCTTCATTTATTATGCCTGGCCCGCCATTCCGGGTATCGGTGTTGCGTTAAATCCGTTCGCCGCTGCCATACTTGGCCTCGGTCTCCACTTCAGCACATATACTTCAGAGGTGTATCGTTCCGGAATCGAAAGTGTGGAAAAAGGACAATGGGAAGCTGCAACCGCTTTAAACTTATCTGTAAAGCAGAAATGGTTGCATATCATTTTGCCGCAAGCAATTCCTCCTACGATACCGATGTTGGGGAATTATCTCATCATCATGTTTAAGGAAGTTCCTCTCGCTTCCACAATTGGAGTGGTCGCGATGCTGCATATCGCCAACGACTATGGCGCGCAGTATTATAAATTTGTCGAACCTTTAACAGTCGTCGCTTTGTTCTTCCTTTTATTAAGCTATCCATCCGCACTGCTAATACGGAAGCTCGAAAGGAAATACAATCGCAGATTCGATAAGAGAACAGCAACTTTATAAAGATGGGGAGTTTTAGATAATGAATGCACCAATTGTGCAGTACAAAAATATCAGAAAAGCGTTCGGAGATATAGAGGTTCTGAAGGGAATCGATCTAGATATCGCACCGGGAGAAAAAGTAGCATTGATCGGTCCTAGTGGATCAGGGAAGACGACCATTATCCGATTGCTTATGACATTGGAAGAACCGACTTCTGGTGTGATTGAAGTGAATGGTGAAAACCTTTGGCAAATGGAAAAAGGGAGCAAAATACTACCTGCTGACGAGAAACACTTGCGGGCTATCCGCGGAGACATTGGCATGGTATTCCAGCATTTTAACCTGTTCCCTCATATGACGATATTGGAAAATTGCATGCTTGCCCCAACAATTGTGAAAAAGAAGGAAAAGGCAGCTGTCCGCGAAAACGCCCTCGAGATGTTGGATAAAGTCGGGCTTTCCGATAAGGTTGATTTGTATCCAAGTCAATTATCAGGAGGCCAAAAGCAGCGGGTCGCAATGGCGAGGGCACTGATGATGAAACCTAAAGTCATGCTGTTTGACGAGGTAACCTCTGCATTGGATCCGGAATTGGTCGGTGAAGTATTGGAAGTGATTCGTGGACTGGCGAAATCCGGTGAAATGGCGATGATCCTTGTCACGCATGAAATGGATTTTGCATTGGACATTGCCGATCGTGTGCTTTTCCTAAATGAAGGTGTTATTGAAGAAGAGGGACATCCGGAAGAAATTTTGGTAAATCCGAAGAGTGAACGGCTGCAAGATTTCTTAAGTCGCTTTACAAGTAGCAGATAATAATATTATGTAAACATAATGACGAGTTTGCGACACGGGAGAAAACTTTAAATAGCATACCAATCGGGGACGCAATTCGCATATGAATTAGTGTCCCTGTTTTTGTTTTTAGTTTAACGATATGACTTAAGATTACAATGAGTCGGTATAACTATTGGCAAGGGGAGAAAAGGTTAATATAAATTGAGTTAAAGGACTTTGAGAATTCTGCCCGAATAATAATTCACATATGAATATTTAATGAACCTTATTGTTATAAAATACGTATAACAAATATGATCAAATGATTAAAGGGAGAGATGTATGAAACATATCAAAAAGTATTCAATCGCATTCTTGTCGATTTTTCTTTTGGCGGGCTGCTCTTTCCTGCCACAGAAAGATCCATCCGATGCAACTTTGAGCATCAAGCCTTATACGCTGAGTGAGCATGAGGGGTACTTGCTTTCGATGGCAGGAGCGGACATTCCGCAATTCTTTACAGTGAACGGAAAAATCGCTGAAGATGAAGATCTCAAGTATTCCGTCGAGGTCTACCATAACGGGAAATTCAAAGAGGAATTGCTGTTGACATCTTCGACGCTTGACAAGCAGTTCAAAGGGGAGTTGATTGCATTTAATGTCGCGGAACTCGATGAAAAACAAGTAAAAATCGTGCTCAGTTACCCTTCAGGAAGCACATCGACCACATACCCCATCGAAGTTGCAACCTTAGCCCGTTCATTCGGGAATCTCGTAGGAACAGATTCCACTCTCCTAAAAGATAAGCCGACGTATCTTGCCGCTTGGGTCGGAACGAAAGGCAGCATGCTCCGCAGTGTCGGTCCTTCGGATAACGGTGGGTTGCCTGAAGAACTTGAAGCTTATGACATCGCCTTTCTGTACAAGGTCGTCTGGACGGATGCGGGACGGGACTGAGACAAGAAATGATCAGGTTCTAAAGGATTTAGAAAACAGGTAGAACACAATAGCATACCAATTGAGGACGCCATTCGCATATGAATGGGTGTCCCTTTTTCTGTTGTTATATCAATAATATGACCAAAAATTAAAGTGAGTCGTTCATAACTACATAGCTTAAAATAATGTACCGTTGCTAAATATTGTGCTAATTGTATGGTACAAACATCTTTTAATTGGATGATGATTAGGATGTTAATTGAAATGCGTTTTAGCGTTATCTCCCCATCAACCGAACCTGTGATATACGTAAAACAACCCTCCAGTTCTGTTTCCATGAAATAATATCTAAATACATGTAAAATAAAACGGGATACGAACAGACATATTGGTAGGGAAGGGGATTTCAAATGAACGCATATGATGAATACATGAAAGGCATCGTAAAACCGATGCGAGAAGAGCTTGTCCTTGCTGGTTTTACCGAGCTGACGACAGCCGACGAGGTAAAAGAAACGATGGATCATATGGAAGGAACGGCGATAGTCGTCATCAATTCCGTATGCGGGTGTGCAGCCGGATTGGCCCGGCCGGCAGTCAGGGAAGCGTTGGAGCAAGCGGAGCATCGGCCAGACCGTCTATTGACCGTGTTTGCCGGCCAAGATAAGGAAGCAACCGAGACCATGCGGAGCTACTTCCCGGAAGTGCCGCCAAGTTCACCTTCCATCGCTTTTTGGAAGGATCAAAAACTTGCGTATTTCATCCCGCGGGAGCAAATAGAAAACTTTGAAATGGAACAAATCAAGGAGCATATTTCCGGGGTCCTCGATCAGATTTGCGGAAAGTGAAAACCATCATTACAACTGCCGGAAGGCCAGATGAGGAAACATATCGGCTGGCAGAAGCTGCAAGTCAAATGCTTGGCCATCCGGTGATAGAGCGAAGAAAACGATCAGTCCGCAACATGCAAGAGACCTATTCGGCACATGTCCTGGTTGCCGGGAAAAATCGATTTGAATATTTCGTGTTTGGTTCGGAGGAGCCGTTTTTCTTCCATCCCAATTCAGCGGCGTTTCGTTTAAAGCGGATGCTGAAGGGTGAAACAGATCCTTTAATAGAAGTAAGTCGTTTTAAACCGGGCAATTCCTTTTTTGATTGCACGCTGGGGCTCGCCTCTGACAGCATTATCGCTTCCTATGTTGCTGGCGATGAGGGTCGGGTAGAAGGAGTGGAAGCGGATCCTGCTGTTGCCTTCATTACAAAGAGAGGTCTTCAATCGTACGAGGCTACAGTTCCTGAATTAGCTGCAGCAATGAAACGCATTCATGTCGTTCAGGGAGACGCTATAGAAATATTAAAGCAGCAAGCAGACCGGTCTTGGGATATTGTATATATTGATACGATGTTCAGCGCTCCGATCGAGGAATCCACGAATTTCACTCCTTTGCGCTCGGCAGGTGTCCATTCCCCTTTAACGGATGAATGGATGGAGCAAGCACTTCGTGTTTCGCGTCAGAGAGTAGTCGTAAAAGATCATTATGACTCCAGTGTATTTGAACAATTTCACTTGAACCGAATCGTGCGGCCCAATACAAAATTTCATTTTGCGTATGCCGAAAGGTGAAAAAGCCGTCCTTCAATTGAAAGGACGGCTTTTGGTTCATTAGTTATTATAAGTACATAAAAAAATTTGCAGGCAGAGTAATTTCCGCAACCTGGCTCCCTTGGTCAGCCGCATGACACGAACAAAGGGAGCACAGAGGTCGTCCAGGTTTTAGAGCCAATTTGTCAGGCTAACCTGTACTCTTTTGATCAATGAGTAAAATTCAAGGAGCTTAAATAAAGAATGAGTACGAGCATTCCGATTCCAATCCATAGTTGAACATCCATTGTATAAAAACCTCCTTACATTACACTCCAAATCTTCATGGTTTTATTGTACAATGAAAAGTAGAAATATGAAACCTTTTCAAGTTGTTTTCGTCTTACTTAGTAAGAGTGTTAGAAAATATACACAAAAAAGACAAAAATATCGTAGTTCATCGGACGTACGATCAAGCGGGTGAATGAAATGAGACAATACTTACAAAAACTCATGATGGCAGCCGTTGCGATATTGACATTAGGCGTCATATCGCCAAGCCATGAAATCTGGACAAACTTATATCCGAAAGACGATGCTCGGGAAAGCGATCATCCTTCCATTAGCCAGGAGTTTGATTTTGGTCTTGAAGACAGTTATTTTCAGTCAGAACCTTCACTGGAAGATTCTACGGACATTGCCGCGTTATATACCTCGGCGAAGGATCTGTCTTATATGAAATTTGGATCCAAAATCGGTCCGGTTATTCAAGATGAATTTGATGCTGTTATTTTCCCGAAAATTGAGGAAGTTATTCAAAGAACTTTAGAAAGCAAAGGCGATCTCCATAAGAGAAGGCTAGCCATCACAGAAACGCCATCTGGAAACTATGCAGAAAAGATCTTTCATGTTTTCGACAAAGATGAAGAAATGGATTTGATCCGTTTTCATGTCCGGACTGAAAAACGTCCGCAAGACGGCTTCTTTTATAATTTTCATTATCACACAGCAGAAGATGATTTTATAGCGCATCACTCGATCGGAGACATCTTCTGGTCGAAGAATACACCGCCGAAGTGGTTGTCTTAATACCATTTCGGCGGTTTTTTCGTTATACTGGCTATAAGAACAAGGAGGCTTTTAGAGATGAAACAATATTTGGATTTATGCAAGCATATTTTATCAGAAGGAACAGTGAAAGAAGACCGCACAGGGACCGGAACGATCAGTATTTTCGGTTATCAGATGCGTTATGATTTAAATGAAGGATTTCCTTTAATGACTACTAAAAAGACTGCTTTTCGCCTGATTGCCTCCGAGCTATTGTGGTTTTTAAAAGGAGATACTAATTTACGCACCCTGATTCAAGACCGGAATCCAATTTGGGATGAATGGGGTTTTGAAAAGTGGGTAAAGAGTGATGAGTATGCTGGACCCGATATGACGGATTTTGGCAGGCGCATCCAGCAAGATGAATCCTTTGCCGAAACGTTTGAAACGGAGATGGCCTTATATAAGGAACGTGTTCTGACGGATGACCAGTTTGCGGCAAAATATGGTGATCTCGGTCCGATATACGGAAAACAGTGGCGTTCTTGGACGGTCGGGGATCGTACAATAGACCAGATTAAGAACCTGATTGATGGATTGAAAAATAACCCGGATTCAAGAAGGCATTTAGTCAGCGCTTGGAATCCCGCGGAAGTGGACGACATGGCTCTGCCGCCGTGCCATACGATGTTCCAATTCTATGTTGCGGATGGCAAGCTCTCCTGCCAGTTGTATCAAAGAAGTGCGGATGTGTTTCTAGGTGTGCCCTACAATATAGCGTCTTACGCTTTATTAATCCATCTGATTGCACATGAGTGCGGCTATGGGGTAGGGGAATTTATCCATACGATTGGCGATGGACACATCTATTCTAATCATGTGGAGCAAGTGAAAGAACAGCTGTCACGCACACCGAGAGAATTGCCGACGCTGCGGCTGAATGCGGAAGGGAAGTCCATTTTCGATTTGACGTATGAAGATATTCAAATTGAGAACTATAACCCTTATCCGAAAATCAAAGCACCGATCGCAGTATAAAGGAGTGTTGAACAATGATTTCTATGTTAGTCGCGCATGACCTGAACCGAGTGATTGGTTTCGAAAATAGAATGCCATGGCATATCCCTGAGGAACTCGCTTATTTCAAGAAAATGTCAATGGGTAAGGCGATCATTATGGGCCGTAAAACATTTGAGTCCATTGGAAGGCCATTGCCTGGGAGATTGAATATTGTCGTCACGCGAAATGAGGCGTATACAGCAGATGGGGCAGTAGTTGTCCATACTCTCGAAGAAGCCATTGAAAAAGGCAAAGAGTTCTCAGAGGAGATCGTAATTATTGGGGGAGCCCAACTATTCGAATTGGCAATAGAATTCGCCGATCGAATTTATGTGACGGTTATACGGAAGGAATTTCAAGGGGACACCTATTTTCCTGCCTACGGTTCCGGCTGGAAGCTCGTCTCTGAATCCGAAGATCATTTTATGGAAGATTCCACACCGTTTTCTTATTTTATTTATGACCGGGAAAATACAGAGGAATCATAAGCATACAGAAACGCCTCCGACGATTCGAAGGCGTTCAAGCATTAACAATATAATAAGACGCTAAAATACATGGATGCGCTGCCTGCCAGCACAAACAAATGCCAAATTGCATGATTGTATGGAATGTTCCGGGCAGCGTAAAAATAAGCGCCTGCAGTATAAAGGATTCCCCCTGCAACAAGCAGGATGAAACCTGGGAGTGGAATGTTTTGATAGAGGGGTTTAATGGCGAAAATAATGAGCCATCCCATGACGATATAGAAGACGAGCGATACATATTCGAAGCGGTGAATGAAAAACACCTTGAACAATATGCCGGCTGCCGCCAGTCCCCAAATGATGCCGAACAATGTCCATCCCAGCGTGCCTTGGATTGTAACAAGCAAATATGGTGTGTACGTTCCGGCAATCAGGATATAGATGGCAGAATGATCGAAGATGGAGAAAAGACGTTTGTGCTTTTTAGGCATACTGTGTAGCAGTGTGCTCATAAGGAATAAAAGGAGCATGGAAACGCCGAATATTGCAAAGCTTACTACGGCAATGGCTTCTCCCTTTTCAACGCCTGAGAGAATGAGGAAAACGAGCGCCGGTATGCTGACAGCAAACCCAATCCCATGGGTGATTGCATTCCATAATTCTTCTTTGTCGTTTTTATAATCAAAAGCCTCAGTCATAAAGATGACCCCCTTTCGTTTTACTATACTAAAATAAGAAGAACGTTGCCAATATGAAAAGGGAAGTGTAATACATGAAGAAGATTCATATCGTGACAGATTCCACTGCGGATCTCATCGAGGAGTATGTGGATCAGTACGATATCCACGTAGTACCATTAACCATTCAGATTGAAGGGAAGACATATCAAGATGGGGTTGATCTCCAACCGGAATCTTTTCTTGACCTCATGCGGGAAGCAGAAGATCTTCCGAAAAGTTCACAGCCAGCAGCCGGCGTTTTTAAAGAGCTGTATGACAGGCTTGGCGCAGATGGGAGCGAAATCATTTCCATCCATATGACTGGAGGTATGAGCGGAACGGTAAAATCTGCCGAAGCAGCAGCGCAGATGACTGATTCATCCGTGACAGTCATTGACTCTATGTATATTTCACATGCTTTGACTTTTCAAGTGGTCGAAGCAGCGAAAATGGCAAAGGAGGGGCGTTCGGTCCAAGAAATTGAAGAACGGCTCTCTGTTGTTCGAAAAAACACGACGCTTTTTGTTGTCGTCGACATGCTGGATAATCTCGTAAAAGGCGGCAGAATCGGGAAAGGAAAGGCGATGATCGGTTCCTTGCTTAATATAAAGCCGATTGCCAGCCTGCAGGATGGCGTCTATACGCCGGTGTCAAAAGCGAGAAGCCATAAACAAGTCGTCTCCCAATTAGTAAAGTCATTTAAAGAAGAAACTGCCGGAAAAATTATAAAAGCAATTGGTATCTCACATGCAAACGGGTTAGCGATGGCAGAACCTTTAAAACGAATCATCGAGGAATCGGGATGGAAAGACGTGAAATTGTCATTCACAACACCGATCATTAGCACGCATACAGGTGAAGGGGCAATCGGTTTTATGTATTATACCGACTGATGCTTCACGAGTCATATTTAGGGCAGCCCGGCATGCTGCATGCCATTATCGTATGTAAAATCGCCCCGACAACTCTTGAAAGGACTAGTTTCACTTACAAACAGAAATGAGGAACTGTGTTTATGAGAAGGTACATTATCTTCATGGTCATCTTCTCGTGTTTATTGGCCGGCTGCCAAGCTGATGAGAATCTGGAAGGCGGTGCTCCTTTCTTCGGAAGGATGGATCCCGCCTTCACCGACTGGTATGTACCGGACTATTTCATTCCTGAAACGGTCTATGTAGTCGGTTTAGGAGACTCGTTGACGGAAGGTGTTGGAGATGAACGAAAAAAAGATGGCTATTTTGGCCGGATGACAAGAGACATGGAGAGATGGAAAGGCGTTAAAGAAATTGAGAGCAATAATCTTGCGAAACGAGGAAGAAGAAGCGACCAGCTGATTGAACAGTTGGAAGACCCAGAAGTTCAATCAGAAATAAAAAAAGCGGATGTTATCTATTTGACGATTGGCGGCAATGATATTATGAAGGTCGTCAAAGCCAACATTTTCAAATTAAAGATGAAACCATTTTATGCTGAACTTGGTGAATTTGAAAATCGTTTAGATGAAGTCTTTAAAATCATACGCGGATTGAATGGAGATGCGATCATCGTTATCGCTGGACTGTATAATCCTTTTTCTATTGTGACGGATGAACCAAATGAGTTTGAGACAATCATAGAGGATTGGAATGAAGCCATCGAAGTTCAGGCGATTTTGGATGAAAAAGCATGCTTTGTCCCTGTAATCGATCTATTTGATTCAAACGAAGATTTAGTTTACCATACCGACTTCTTTCATCCGAATGCAAAAGGCTACGATACGATGGCGGCCCGCTATGAAGCATCTATTCAGAAATGCGGTTTGGCTGAGCTGTCAGAAGGGAAATTGGATTTTGGGGAGTGATGACGCTTGAATTTTTGGAAAATCGCTTTTTTTACATTGTTAGGGGCGATTGCGGCTTTATTGGTCGGGCTAATCTGGTTTCTTGGGAATGTCGAGGATTCGGAACCTTTGCCCAAAGTCCAAACATATAATTCTGCTGGCAATAAATTAACTGTAAAAGCGACAAAGGAAGATTTAGAAGGGATCGCCAACGGTTTTATCAGCAAAGCGGTCAAACAGGACACGATGCCTGTCACTATGCAGGTAGGAGATGATGTAGTCCTGCATTCCGAAGCGACAGTATTTTCATTTAAATTGCCCGTTACGATGCATTTTGACCCAGTTGTCAGGGAAGATGGCAATTTGATATTGAAGCAATCTTCCATGGAGATTGGGAATCTAAATATTCAGCCGGCTACCATCCTGAAATTTCTAAAGGACTCCGTTAAATTGCCGGATTGGATTATCGTACGCCCAAAAGAAGAGGAAATTTTTATTAATCTTTCCGAAATACCGATCTCGGGCAAAATACAGCTGAAAGCAAAGACTTTCAACCTGGCAGAGGATAATATTGAATTGGAAGTCATCATTCCGGATTGACGACAAAGGAGGAGATGGACTTGGCTATAGAGAAAGCTACATTTGCAGGCGGATGTTTCTGGTGCATGGTTAAACCGTTTGATCGTTATGAAGGGGTTCACTCTGTTGTGTCCGGCTATACGGGAGGCGACATCGAGAACCCGACATACGAAATGGTTTGCACGAATACAACAGGTCACCGGGAAGCGGTAGAAATCACGTTTGACAATGAAGTGATCAGTTACAAACAATTAGTCGATATCTTTTGGCGGCAGATTGATCCGACAGATGCAGGCGGCCAGTTTTATGATCGCGGAGAATCATACCGAACCGCTATTTACACGCATTCCGAAGAACAACAAAAAGTTGCCGAGCAATCAAAACGGGAATTGGAAATGTTGGGCAAGTTCAATAAACCGATTGCGACAGATATTAAACCTGCGAAACCATTTTATCCCGCGGAGGAAGGGCATCAGGATTATTATATGAAAAATCCTTCCCACTATAATCGTTATGCCGTCGGCTCTGGACGCGAACAGTACAAAAAAGATACTTGGGGGGATCCATCATGAAAGAGGATTTGAAAAACAAACTGACTGAGATGCAATATTATGTCACACAGGAAAATGGGACAGAACCGCCATTTCAAAATGAATATAACGATCAGTTCGAAGACGGCATCTATGTTGATGTTGTCTCCGGAAAACCACTTTTCAGTTCAACCGATAAGTATGATGCGGGTTGCGGATGGCCAAGCTTCACAAAACCTATTGAGGAACAAGAAGTGACGGAGCATTTTGATCAAAGCCATGGCATGAGACGCACCGAAGTGCGCAGCAAAACAGCAGACTCTCATTTAGGCCATGTTTTTCCTGACGGTCCGGGACCTGCGGGTTTGCGCTACTGCATCAATTCCGCCGCCTTACGTTTTGTTCCGTTTGACCAGCTGGATGAGGAAGGCTATGGCGAATACAAAAAATTGTTTACAAAGTAAGGGGCTGCTACAATGGATCGTTCCTTCTATCATTTCGTCCTAACCTTCAGAGGAGGACCAAAGGATGATGCGAAAGCGGTATTTGCCGAAGCAATGTTCCTTGACCACAGCTTTCCGAAGCAAGAGAGCTCGTTTGACAGGCTTTCTCGTTATCTCGAAGAAAAAGCCGATGGGCAGATGCCGATCACAGTGTTTGATGAGCTGTTTGAACGCTATCAGGAACAGAGCCGTTAAATGGTCTATTATTGCATAATAGGCCGTTTAACTGTATGATGAGAAAAGTAAAACTGAAAGTGAGGCGTGACGATATGAGCATACATATCAATGCAAAAAAAGGCGAAATAGCAGATACAATTTTGTTGCCAGGGGATCCTCTGCGTGCAAAATATATCGCAGAAACATTCCTAGAGGATGTCACTCAATATAACGAAGTACGTAATATGTTCGGTTTCACAGGAACATACAAAGGAAAACGAATTTCAGTTCAAGGTACAGGTATGGGTGTTCCATCCATTTCCATTTACATAACGGAACTGATGCAAGAATTTGATGTACAAAAATTGATCCGTGTTGGAACATGCGGCGCTATTCAAAAAGACGTTAAAGTCCGTGACGTCATTATCGCGCAAAGTGCAACAACAAACTCTCCGATCAACCGTACGTTCTTTAATGGTGTTGACTATGCACCGACTGCGAACTTCGATCTTCTTTTGAAAGCCTACCAAGCAGGACTTGAAAAAGGATTGAATCTGAAAGTGGGCAATGTCTTCACGGAAGATTTCTTCTACAATGAGCATGCTGAGCATGAAAAATTAGCGAAATATGGTGTGTTGGCTGTAGAAATGGAAACAGCTGCACTCTATACACTTGCTGCCAAATACGGCCGTCAAGCTCTTGCTGTCTTGACAGTCAGCGACCACATACTGACAGGTGAAGCGACTTCCTCGGAAGAGCGTCAAACCACATTCAACGACATGATTGAAGTCGCATTGGATGCAGCAATTCAATAATGTGGCATCGAAGGACCGCTCGCTGCATCTAAGCGGTCTTTTTTTGGATTGAATCAACAGTATTTGACTTTATGCTAAAATGCTGGAAGGAAAGAGGGGGACTTGTATGGAAGAAAATGAAAAGAATACCCCTGGCAACGAGGAACAGAAAGAATATCAGCCACCGGCCAACCGATATATTCGACTAAAACCATTCACATTGGTCATGCTGATTTTCGGTTTGGTACTCGCCAGTGCGGCAGTCACTTTTTTTGCACTGACGACAGGCGAAGAAAAAGTGGTGGAAGTTGTCAACCCTCAAAACGCTACGGTGAGCGAGCGTAAAGAATTTAAGAAATTCTATGACGCTTACGATGAAGTGAAAAAGAACTACTATGATAATGTAGATGAAGAGAAAATGATCGATGGGGCCATCAATGGCATGATTGAGTCCCTAGGTGATCCATTCTCCGATTACTTGAATGAACAGGAAGCCCAGCAATTGAATGAAAGCATTTCTTCTAGCTTTGAAGGAATTGGTGCTGAAATTCAGGAAGCGAATGGTTATATTAAAGTTGTTTCACCAATTAAAAACTCGCCCGCTGAACGTGCTGGCCTTCTGCCGAATGACCTCATTATGGCAGTGGATGGCAAAAGCATTCAGGGGATGTCTTCATCTGAAGCTGTACTGTTGATCCGTGGTGAGAAGGGGACGACTGTCACCTTATCTGTTCGCCGTGGAGAGTCCGCAGAACCATTTGACGTGAAAATCGAACGGGATATTATTCCAATCGAAACGGTGTATGCTGAGATGTTGGATAATGGTATTGCTCATATCCAAATCACTAGTTTCTCAGAGCATACGTATGATGAGCTGCTTACAGCCCTTGATGAGATGGAGAAAGAGGGAATGAAAGGACTTGTCGTAGATGTGCGTCAAAATCCTGGCGGCATGCTAAGCACGGCTATTGACATTTCCGACCTTTTCGTTGAAGAAGGGAAAAATCTCTTCCAATATGAAGGGAAAGATGCCATGCCAGAAGTATATGTCGCTTCTGATGGTAGAAAAGTAAAGGTTCCTGTAGCACTTGTGGTGGACGATGGCAGTGCATCTGCTTCGGAAATTCTGGCAGGTGCTATGAAGGAATCTGCCCGTATTAAATTGGTTGGTATTAAAACGTATGGTAAAGGAACTGTCCAGACACCGAAAGATATGAAAGATGGTTCCAATTTAAAATTAACGACTGCGAAATGGTTAACACCTGACGGAAATTGGATCCATAACAAGGGAATTGAACCGGATATCGAAGTGCCGTATCCGTCTTATGCTTCATTGCCTTATTTAGATCCTTCTGAAGAGATGAGGACAGGTATGGTTTCTCCTGTCGTTCAATCAGCAGAAGAAATGCTTGAAGCGGTTGGTTATGATCCAGGCGAAGTTGATGGCCTGTTTGACACGAAGACCGAGCAAGCTGTACAGCAATTGCAAAAAGACCTTTCTTTGAAGGTTACAGGCGTTCTTACTGGAGAAACGACATTCGGCTTGATGAACAAGCTGCGTGAAAAAATCAAGACGGATGACCCGCAATTGCAGAAGGCAAAAGAGGTCGTACTAGAAGAATTGAAGAAGTAAAAACTTCATTCATCTATACCGTTGGATTGCAGTTCATTGCAGTAAAACGACACCAATCGGCAGAGAGGCGACTCTCGTAGGCGACCGCCCGCGAAAGTGCCTTTCTGCCTTTTTCATTTAGCTTTAATATTATTGAAACAGGAGGCATCCAAATGATCGACGTATATCTTTTCAGTGGCTTTCTAGGCAGTGGCAAAACTTCGCTGTTATTGAACGCAATTCAAGAAGTGAAAAAGCAAGGCAAACAACCTGCCGTGCTAATGAATGAATTCGGTTCTCTCGGGTTTGATTCCGACCGGGTTGACCAAGAGGGAGAGATTCCATTAAAAGAATTGCTAAACGGGTGCATATGCTGCACAGGTTCAGAAAAGACAGAAGCCCAGTTGCAGGGACTATTGGAGGACTATGATCATATCGATGTCATCTTCATCGAGACATCCGGCGCCGCCCATCCAGTAGAAGCTTTAGATGCAGTGTACTCGCCTTTATTCGCAGATCAACTCCGGATCCAGGGGATTATTACGGTGGCAGACGTGAAACGATGGATTGAACGGGAGAGCTTGTCACCTAGGATTCGTTCACTTTTCATAGAACAGATCAGACATGCGAGTTTGATTTTAGCGAATAAAGCTGATCTAGTGACCGAATCGGAGCTTGCCAGCGCAACAGTTGAGTTATCCCAATTGAACAGCACCGCACAGATTATACAGACAGTTAACGCCAAAATTCCCTTTGCTTTCATTGAAAAAACGCTAAATGCGATCCAATTCGAAAAGGACACAGAAATTGTCTCGGGGAAAGGCATTCCGCTTAGCTCAAAACTGATAACGTTCGATGAGCCAGTAGATCAAGCAGATTTCGAAGAGTGGGTGAAGTCACTTCCGGAGACGGTTTACCGGATGAAAGGCTATGTCCCGATCAAAGGATCCGGACACCCTTATTTATTCCAATATGCGTACGGATTAGTCCATTGGCTGCCAGAGTATGTGAAAGTACCGCCTCGTGTCGTTGTAATTGGAGAAGGGGTTCAGCAGATAGAATACCGCCCCGGGTACGCCTGAATACACCTATTGTCAACCCCATCAAGCTTGTAATAATATGAGAGACATCCAATCATGACCAATCTGGACGTTTTCATTTCCCTTCGTGCACGTATTTTTGACGGAACTGGATAGGTTGGCAAGTGTTGGGGATTCTCGTTTCCTTCCTTACGTTATGATAGTTTACGAAGGGAGGAGTTATAAGATGAAAAAATCGATGGCAGTCATCTTGCTCGGTTCGGCTCTACTTATGTCGAACAACCACAATGCTGAGGCTTCTTACTATAATAACGAGAAGGCTCCAACAAATGAGGATATCAAATGTTATGTATATGAAGGTAACAATGCATATAGCTTCTCCAGCCAAAAAGAAGCACAAGAATTCCTCAATAACTATAAAAATCAATGGGAAAACTATTTCTCGGGATTCCAAGGGAACAAACCAGTTTTCAATAAGCCGGTTCAACCGCAAAAACCAAACAAGCCAGTAGAACAACAAAAACCGACCACACCAAGCAAGCCGGTGGAACAGACAAAACCGGTTGAAAAGCCAGAGACTACAGTTCCTAGCAAACCGAATCAAAACACGGATTCTACTGTTACTAATAAACCACAAATACCACCAACTGCAACATCTGCTTCTGCAATTGAAAAAGCAGTGCTTGACCTGACGAATGCAGAAAGACAAAAAGCAGGTTTGAAGCCGTTGGCAATGGATGATACATTGATGAAATCGGCACGTGCTAAATCTGCGGATATGGCATCTAAAAAGTATTTTGATCATAATAGCCCAACATACGGTTCTCCATTTGATCAAATGAAATCGTTCGGCATTTCGTATCGTTCGGCAGCTGAGAATATCGCAATGGGGCAACGCTCAGCTGAAGAGGTTGTTAAAGCGTGGATGGAATCACCTGGCCACAGACAAAACATTCTTACACCAGGCTTTACGCATATCGGTATCGGGTATGATGCAAACGGCAACTATTGGACACAACAGTTCATTCAAAAATAATAGAGTACAAACGCATAAACAGGTGAAGGGAAAACAATTTGTTTTCCTTCACCTGTTTTTGTTTGTACTTATCGTAATCTGTATTGCAGACCAAACCATTACTATCTATAAGCATTGTCAAAGATGATAGGCAAACGGCTGTTGGAAGAGAAGATGAATAGAAACATTTAATCTACCAGCACGATACGGACCATCCGTTTTTCCATGCGTACCATATCCATATGCTGACGCATTACATATCTATAAATGAAAAGGCCATTCCCGGCTGTAGGGAATGACCTTCTCAGATTGTAGAAAATCGACGCTGCATTATGCGTAGCCTGATACTTAAAATGATGGCACCAACCGTCAAACCGGCTATGAGTCCGACCCAGTAGCCAAGTGGCCCTAAGGTAGTGAATGTCGCAGTTACATAGCCAACAGGTAAACCGATGAGCCAAAATGAGACAATGCCCATCACAAACGACACATTGACATCCTTATAGCCCCGCAGTGCACCTTGAATTGGAGCTTGTACAGCATCAGATAGTTGGAACAGTGCCGCAAACAGGAAGAACTGCATAGATAATTTAATGATCGCCATGTCTGTCGTATAAAGAGAAGCAATCTGTTCACGGAATAGAAGCAGAATGGCGATGGATAAGAAGCTGAACGTAATCGCAAGACCAATTCCAAGATAGCTGTATTGCTTGGCATCCTGATATCGCGATGCTCCTGCAGACTGTCCCACTAAAATCGTGGCTCCCATAGAAATGCTCAACGGAACCATATACAGCAAGGAAGTAAAGTTCAGCGCAATTTGATGGGATGAAATAACTTCCGTAGAATATTTGCTCATGAATAGGGTAACAACCGAGAAAATGCTTGTTTCAACAAAAATGGAAAGCCCGATTGGCACCCCGATTTTGAGGATTTCGATAATTTTTTTCCAGGAGACGTGTTGCCAGCTGCTGAAAAGGGAAAAGCCATGGAAGGGCTTGCGTTTCCATGCAATAAAAAAAGCAATGGCTAATACGATCCAATATGTAATTCCAGAGGCATAGCCAGCGCCAGCGCCTCCCAGTTCAGGAAAGCCGAAATTGCCATAGATGAGTAAATAGTTTAGAACAATGTTAATGGGTGCAGATAATAGGATGATAAACATTGACACCCGTGTCGCACCTAACGCATCGAAGAATGAACGCAAGACCGTATACATGAATAATGGAATCAGACCAACACTCATTCCGGTCAAGTATTCAGCTGCTACTATCCTAACCGGCCCATCAAGCGGCATATGATGTAACATTGGACGAACGCCGAATTGGATTACGACGAAGACGAGTACCGCCAGCAAAATGGAAACGTATAAACCTTGCTGGACATTCGGCCGGACTTCCTCTTCCTTTCTTCCGCCGATCAATTGGGCGATAATAGGCGTCAATCCAAGCAGGATGCCGGAAAGCCCGGTATAAACCGGAACCCAGAAGGAGGAGCCGATTGTGACGCCAGCCAGATGGTATGTATCGTAACGCCCAGTCATCAAAATATCGAAGAATGTCATCAAATAGAGTGCGACTTGCGTTATAAGGATCGGCAGGACGATTTTAGCAAAGATGCCTGTCTTTTTCTTAAGTGTGATGGATTCTGCCAATTGGAATCCCCCTTTGTCAGTGGCAATGATAGTTTTTAAGTCGTTAAATGGAGAAAGCGTCAATCGACTACTATTGTATCATGTTTTTTTTGCTATAATAGCATGGAAGTACGAATAAGCATTTACTTGATAATTGAGGTGAACGGCCAAATGAAGCGGCCTATTGTTGTATTAACGGGCGGAGGTACAGCAGGACACGTATCAGTGAACGAAGCCCTGATTCCAGAATTCCTCGAAAGAGGCTATGAAGTCCATTATATCGGTTCGTACGATGGTATCGAAAAGGAGCTGATCGGACAGGGGCGTCCCGAAGTAACCTATCATGCCATACAGAGTGGCAAGCTCCGAAGATATTTTTCAATGAAAAATTTTACAGATCCATTTAAAGTCGGGGCCGGGGTCATGCAGGCTTTCTCAATCCTCAGGAAACTCAAACCGGACATCGTCTTCTCGAAGGGAGGTTTTGTTTCCGTTCCCGTGGTCATGGCGGCCAGAATGGCAAAAGTGCCTGTTGTAGTGCATGAATCAGACGTTACACCGGGGCTGGCCAATAAATTAGCCCTTCCGATGTCAAACCATATTTTCACTGTTTTTGAAGAAACGCTGAAGTACGTGCCAGCTGCAAAATCGACATGCACAGGTCCCGTCATTCGTCCTGAGTTATTTCGGGGCGATCGAAAGGAAGGCTTGCGAATAGCTGGTTTGACTGGAGAAAAGCCGGTCATTCTCGTGATGGGAGGCAGTCAAGGGTCTGTTGTGCTGAACGAAGCGGTCCGAAAAGAACTGGACTGGATTGCAGAGAGGTTTGAAGTCATACATCTTTGTGGAAAAGGTCATAAAGACACTGCGATGGAGCACGTAGAAGGCTATACGCAATTTGAATATGTTACGGATGCATTGCCGCATTTGCTCGCTGCGTCCGATTTTGCTGTGTCGAGAGCCGGATCGAACGCAATTTTTGAAATGCTTGCTGTTCAAAAACCGATGCTCCTTGTTCCGTTGTCTGCTGCCAAGAGCAGGGGAGACCAGCTATTGAATGCTTCATTGTTCAAATCATTAGGTGTTGCTCACGTGATCACAGAAGAAGAACTGGAAAAGGCGCGGCTCTCTGATTTGATTTCTAATTTGGCTTCAGAGAAGGATGTATTGTTGGCCAATATGAAAAAGTATAATCAGACGAAATCCCCTGAATCGATGGTGGATTTGATCCTGTCGTATAAAAATTAGCTGGAACTGCTTATTAAAGGTGCCTGGCTGTTTGAAAGAACAGTTGCAAGAATAAAGAAACAGGTGTATCCTTGGTGACGGTATAAATATGTATATCTTAGTATTAAACCCTTTCAGTTGACTGTTTTGAATGGTATTATTAATACGGATAAACAATAAAAGCACAATATGCCTACAGGCAAATGTGGAGGTCATTTTACATGTCGAACAATGTTGGTTCCCATCGTTCACCATACTCGGTATTCTCGGGGCCGAACCTTGGGTATGTTATGGAGATGTATGAGCAATTTAAGACATCCCCTGAAGCGGTTGATCCGCAATTAGCGGAAATGTTCAAGACCTACGGCGCTCCAGTTATGGAGAGCGGAGATGTGGCTGTATCAGCTTCTGCAAGTATTCCTTCCGGAGACTTCAGCAAAGCATTGGCAGCCTATGCATTAATAGAAGCGATTCGCACGCATGGCCATTTAGCGGCTGATATTTACCCGTTAAAGGACCATCCACGCGACGCTTCAAGACTAGAGCTTGCTAAATACGGCCTGACTGAGAATGATCTGCGGGCTTTGCCGGCTTCTTTGTTCTTGAAAAACGTTCCTGCAACTGTCGAAAACGGTTTGGACGCAGTCAACTATCTGAAAGATTTGTACACAGGTAAAATTGCGTATGAATTTGCCCACATCGTAGATGATGAGGAACGAAATTGGATTCAATCCAAAATCGAAAACAACGAAGTGGCAGTCAACTTATCGAATGATGAGAAAAAAGAACTGCTAGAACGTTTGACAAAAATTGAAGGGTTCGAAAAGTTCATCCACCGGACATTTGTCGGTGCAAAACGTTTTTCCATTGAAGGTCTCGATACACTTGTCGTGTTCCTTGATGAATTAATGCGTAAATCGGAGGAAGCCAAAACGAAGAAAGTACTTATCGGCATGGCTCACCGAGGACGTTTGAACGTTCTTACCCATATTTTAAATAAACCATATGAAATGATGTTTGCAGAATTTGCAGGTGTGCCTTCACTAGAATTCCTACCGGAAGACGGTTCAGTTGAAACGTCCCGCGGTTGGTTTGGCGATGTGAAATATCATTTGGGTGCACTTTATAAAGGGAAGTCAGGCACAGAGCGTTTCCTTGCTTACAACCCTTCACACTTGGAAGTCGTGAATCCTGTTGTTGCGGGACAAACAAGAGCCGCGCAGGAAAACACAGACCATCCGGGTATGCCAGAGCAGGATATGAATGCTGCATATGGTGTCATGATCCATGGTGACGCTGCTTTCCCTGGTCAAGGTATTGTACCGGAAACATTCAACTACAGCCGTGTAAGAGGATATCGTACTGGTGGTACTGTCCATGTGATCGCGAACAATACGATCGGTTTTACGACAGAGTCGTATGATTCCCGTTCTACTTTGTATGCATCTGATCCGGCAAAAGGCTTTGAAGTACCTGTGCTTCATGTCAATGCAGATCATCCTGAAGCAGTAATTGCAGCAGCTGCACTGGCGTTCGAATACCGTCAGAAGTTTGAAAAAGATATTTTAATCGACTTGATCGGATATCGTCGTTACGGCCATAACGAAATGGATGAACCATTAGTGACGAACCCGATGATGTACCATGTCATTCATAAGCATCCGACTGCACGCCAGTTGTACGGTGCTGAATTGGTTGAAGCCAATCTGATGACAAAAGAAGCGGTCGACAAGATGGATGCTGATGTCTATGCATTGATGCAAGCCGCTTATGATAACGTGAAAAATCATTCCGCAGACGTCAAGAAGCCTTCAAACGCTACACCTGAATCCGTTTTGGCCGGCATGCCGAGAGATGTAGAAACAGGGGTGCAGGAGGAAAGACTTCAACGAATGAATGAAGAACTTCTTACATACCCAGACAATTTCACGGTATTCAGCAAGCTGGATCGAATTTTAAAGCGTCGCGAAGAACCTTTCAAAGGAAAATCGAAAGTGGATTGGGCGCATGCTGAGCAATTGGCATTCGGTTCTATTATTCAAGACGGCAATCCAATCCGTCTGACAGGACAGGACGTTCAGCGTGGAACATTCGCACATCGTCATCTTGTCTTGCACGACGAAAAAACAGGAGAGGAATTTGTGCCTCTTCATCACATCAGCGGAGCAAATGCTTCATTCGTCGCGTACAACAGCCCATTGACTGAATTTGCGGTTGTCGGTTACGAATTCGGTTATAACTTGGAAAAAGACAAGGCACTCAGCATTTGGGAAGCACAATACGGCGATTTCGCTAATATGGCGCAAGTCATGTTCGACCAGTTCGTATCTTCCAGCTATTCCAAGTGGGGCCAGCAATCAGGATTAGTCATCTTGCTTCCTCATGCGTATGAAGGGCAAGGTCCTGAACACTCCAGTGCACGTTTGGAGCGTTATTTGCAGCTATGTGCAGAGAACAACTGGACAGTTGCTAACTTATCAAGCGCAGCAAACTATTTCCATATCCTGCGCCGCCAAGCGAAAATGCTTGGAACTGATGCGGAAAGACCGCTTGTCATCGTGTCTCCGAAATCATTGCTTCGTCATCCGCTCGTTGGAGCAGAAGTATCCGACTTGTCAGACGGCCATTTCAAAACCGTTCTTGAACAGCCTGGAACTGGCACGAAGCCTGAAAAAGTGAAGAAAATTCTATTCGCGAGCGGAAAAATGGCAATTGATCTGGCTGAACAAGTGAAAGACGGAGAAGGTTTCGATCACTTGCATATCGTCCGGGTGGAACAATTGTATCCATTCCCTGCTGAAAAAATTGCAGAGATCGTGGCACGTTTCCCGAAAGCGAAGGAGCTTGTCTGGGTTCAGGAAGAACCGAAAAACATGGGATCTTGGTCATTTGCTTATCCTTACTTGCAAGAGATCGCGGAAGGCAAGGCTATTTCTTATGTAGGACGAATCCACCGTGCGAGCCCATCCGAAGGAGACGGCGAATCCCACAAGAAAGAGCAGAACCGGATCATCGAAGAAGCTCTTAAAAAATAAAATCTGTAGTTGCTAGCTTTACACCGGAATAACGGTAGAACAGAGGAGGAATTTATTGTGGCAGAGATCAGAGTACCAGAACTTGCGGAGTCGATTACTGAGGGAACAATTGCGAAATGGCTAAAACAGCCAGGAGAAAGTGTAGAACAAGGCGAATTCATCGTTGAACTGGAAACAGATAAAGTCAACGTCGAAGTCATTTCTGAAGAAGCTGGCGTCATCCAGGAGCTTCTTGCTGCAGAAGGTGATACAGTTGAAGTCGGTCAAGTGATCGCTATTGTTGGAGCAGGCTCCGGGGCACCAGCCCAAGCCGCTCCAGCTCCAAAAGCGGAAGAAGCACCTGCTGCAAAAGAAGCAAGTGCTGAAACTCCAGCACCGGCAGCAGCTGCGGCGACAGAAGAAAATTCATCTGATCGTACGATTGCAAGCCCTGCAGCCCGCAAATTGGCGCGCGAAAAAGGCATCGATCTAGCTTCAGTATCGCCAGTCGATCCAATGGGACGCGTGCGTGCACAAGATGTTCAAGCACACGGAACTGCACCAAAAGCTGCTGCGCCAGCACCTGCTAAAGCGCCAGCTGCTGCACCGGCTCAAGACGGCCGTGAAACACGCGAAAAAATGACGCGCCGCCGTCAAACAATCGCTAAACGCTTGCTAGAAGTGAAGCAATCCACTGCCATGTTGACTACCTTCAACGAAATCGACATGACAGCGGTAATGGAACTTCGTAAACGCAAGAAAGATGAGTTCTTTGAAAAGAATGATGTCCGCCTTGGCTTCATGTCTTTCTTCACGAAAGCTGTTGTTGCGGCACTTAAGAAATATCCATATGTCAACTCCGAAATCGACGGAGACGATCTCATTATGAAGCATTACTATGATATCGGTATTGCCGTTTCTACAGAAGGCGGCCTTGTTGTTCCGATCGTCCGTGATGCGGACCGCAAAAACTTTGCGGAAATCGAAGATACAATTGGTGAGCTTGCTAAAAAAGCACGTGATAACAAATTGACTCTTGGCGATATGGCTGGCGGTTCATTTACAATCACAAACGGCGGAGTGTTCGGTTCCTTGCTCTCCACACCAATCTTGAATGGTACGCAAGTCGGTATTCTAGGCATGCACTCCATCCAAAAACGTCCGGTTGCTGTAGGGGATAACATTGAAATCCGTCCGATGATGTATGTTGCATTATCATATGACCACCGTGTGATTGACGGTAAAGATTCCGTTGGCTTCTTGAAAATGGTAAAAGAACTAATTGAAAATCCAGAAGACCTTCTGCTTGGATCTTAATTAGCATCAAGTTACATTGATCGGTCCGCCTTATGTCGGACCGATTTTTTTCCATTCAATAAAGGAGGGAACTTTCATGTCATTTACTAATTGGCTAACGGCTCCAACGATTCGAACAGTCGTCTGCAAACATGCGGATGCGGAGAAATATGTAGTAACCAATATGCTGACCCCGGGCAAAGAGTATGAAGTGAAGAATGAAACGGATGAATTTCTGTTCATTATTGACAACAGCGGGAAAGTTGGCGGCTACTACAAAACTTATTTTGAATAATTGCATTGTCTTTACTTAATAACCGGTACATCTCTTTTATGATGTATCGGTTTCTTTAGCAGGGAGGCTAGAGCATGATAGAGTTTATTGAAAAAGAACAGGAGCGGCGCAGCCAGACTGAGTATGCGCAGGAAGATCAACGGCTGATCCAGGAAGGCGGCTATGTCTCACCAACCCCTTATTTGTGGGATGATATACTGATTGCTGTAACGCTAAAGAAGCCTGTCCTATTAAAAGGGCCATCCGGATCAGGGAAAACCAAGTTAGCGCAAAGTGTTTCCCACTATTTCCACCAGCCGATGCAAAACGTCAATTGCTCAGTGGATCTGGATGCCGAGTCGTTACTTGGCTTTAAGACCATCGTTACAAGAGAAGGACAAACCCATATTGAATTCGTGGAAGGGCCTGTCGTCCAAGCAATGAAAAAGGGGCATATCTTGTACATAGATGAGATTAACATGGCGAAACCAGAAACGTTGCCTATCTTGCATAGCGTCTTGGATCATCGCAGAATGCTGACAAATCCGTTGACCGGGGAAGTCATCCAGGCACATGACAACTTCTCTGTTATCGCAGCGATTAATGAAGGCTATGTAGGTACTTCTCCAATGAATGAAGCACTAAAAAACCGCTTCGTCTCTTTTTCAATTCCATATTTAAGTGATCAACAATTGAATTCACTTCTTGTATCAACTTATCCTGAAGTGCAAACTAAAAAACTGCAGGTGTTTCTTTCCATCCACGGTGATTTGAAGAAACAAGTTATGAATGGACTCTTGTCGGATGAGGCCGCTTCGGTCAGGAGTTTGTTGGATGCCGTCCAGCTGTCAGTTCATATTCCGGAAAAAAGGGCCATTCAATATGCAATCGCTGAAAAACTGGAAGATTCCATGGAACAAAAACTCGTAATGGAACTTGTGGACACATGGATTCCTCCTTCGTTGGAAGAAGGCTCACATCCATGGTGAAACGGTTCATCCAATTCAATGATGAAACGATAGATGCCAATCAGCTATTACTTTATGAACGCTTGGGTCGTGCATTGGCGGATGCCCCTTATCTAGAATTGACTGAGCGGAAATTAATGGAGTTTCGGCCTCGTGAAGGGGCTGTCTCCATGAGTGTATTTTGGCGGCATCGAACGGAACAGATGACACATCTGGGCAGGTTATCCGATCTGTACTTGTTAACTTCGGGATTTTGGAAGGACTTTTCAGTGCAAAAGTGGCTGAAGTATCAGAAGGAATACCGGACTCATCAGTTTCCGCATCTCTGTTCGGAACTTCTGCTTATGCTTGAGGAATTCAGGTTAATTGAAAAGATTCAAAAGGAGCGGCCAGGTACGGCGGTCGCTTTTGAAGCAAGGCGTGAAGCGATGATCGCTTTCCATCGTGACAGCCTGGCTTCCAATGTCCAAAAGAGTTTCTTTGCGGATGCGCTGCTAAATAAATTATTCATTTCCCTTTATGACGGGATCTATGCCGATCAAAGCTGGAATGGGGAAGGGCTGCTTGACTTGGGACCGCTGCTCCTAATGATCGGCCAGGCATATGACAGCACAAGCACAGAAGAAAGCACCTATTTGGCGGAGCGTGTGATGTTCTTTGTAGAGGATGCACTTGAAAGGGATTTGGTTCACCAATATTACGCTCTCGGTGACTCAGTTACAGAAGAAACGGCTACGTTTCATTATCATGAAGGAATGCAAGACGCCGAGCAGGGAGATGACCAAGTTAAAGATACGATCGATGAACTGTTCCGTACATGGCATCGGGAATCCGTAGATGAGTCAGGAATCCATCTGGAATACGAATTGGAGCATGGCCGTTCTGGTAAGGGGGATGGGACAAACGCGGCGGAAGGAAATGCCGGGGCAGCTATCGAGGAAACTGGCCATGGACGGTCTACCGGCAATGAAAGCGAGCAATGGCAAGACAACGAGAAAGAAGATCGGCAGACCGCACAGCGATACGCTGCCGGACATGAATTTGGCCGCGAACATACGCATGTCGTGTACGAGGAGGAACGGATCGAAGGAAATCCGACTAAAGAAAATATAGAAAAACTTCTTGCCTGGCGGGAAAGGCAAAAGCCGATTGTCCGGGCATTAACAGAAGAAATTAGGAAGCGGATTGAATTAAAAACCGAATCCAGGAGAGAACGGCTTCTGAAAGGCCGATTGTCCTCGAAATTGACGACCATGCTTGTTGATGAAAGACCGAAACCCTTTTATCGGAAACAGGCACCTTCGGCCAACTTGGACGCAGTCTTCGGGCTGCTCGTTGATGGATCAGCTTCCATGCTCGATAAATTGGATGAAACCAAAATGGCGGTGTTGTTATTTCACGACGTCCTGAGAACGTTGAAAATACAACATGAAATATCTTCCTATTATGAAGATGCCGAAGAAGCGTCAAAGGAATCCCAGCTGAATAAATTCGGCATGATGCATACATTCCAAGAACGCAATAAAGACAACGGGCTGTCGATCTTATCGTTTGAAGCGAATGAAGACAACCGAGATGGTTTTGCCATTCGGTGGATGAAAAAAAGATTAATGTTGCGTACCGAAAAGCATAAATTTCTACTTGTCTTTTCAGATGGGGAACCATCTGCTTTTGGATATGATCGAAATGGCATTCTCGACACGAGGGAAGCCGTACTGGAAGCGGAGAAACAGGGGATATCTGTCATTCATCTTTTCCTGTCCACCGAAGAGCCGACAGATGATCAAAGGGAACTGTTCAGCAGCATGTTTGGCAATAAGACAGCTTCCGCCCATTCGGTGGAAAGCTTTGCGGATCAAACACTGCGCATACTTCGCAAACTGCTTGCCATTGTCGTCAAATAAGAACCATAGAAAAAAACCGCCTTATGAAGGGCGGTTTTGTGTTCTTTCATGAACGGAGAGAAGTCTCTGTTTTAATTCTTCTTCCATTCTCGCAATTTCTACTTCAGCAGCTTTCCGCTTCGCACGGCCATCCGCTTGAATGACAAGTGTTTCTTCAATTGTTTGAATTAAGTTTTCCTGTGTTTTCTTCAGTGTATCAATTTCGATAATGCCTCGTTCGTTCTCTTTAGCTGTCTCGATAGAATTAACCTTCAACATTTCCGAGTTTTTCAGAAGGAGATCATTTGTTGTTTTCGTTACAAGCCGCTGCGATTCAACGGCTTTACGCTGACGGTTCAATGTAAGAGCGATGGCAATCTGGTTTTTCCAAAGCGGAATCGATGTCATGATCGATGATTGGATCTTCTCTGCAAGCGTCTGGTTCGTTTGCTGAATCATACGGATTTGCGGTGCGCTTTGAATGGTGATTTGGCGGGATAGCTGCAAATCATACAATCTCTTTTCCAGTCGATCAAGAAACTGTGCCATGTCATTCACTTCTTGAAATGCCATTTGGTCGTTGGATGCTTCTGCTTTTCTTCGCAATTCTGGAATGGTCACATTCGCGATTTCATCCCGTTTCAGTTCTGCTGCAGCAATGTAGACGTTCAAGGCTTGGAAGTAAGTTTTATTTTGCTCGTACAAACTTTCCAGCATGTGGACGTCTTCCAGCAAGCCCCGCTTGGAATGCTCCAATTGTACTCCAATTCGATCGATTTGTGTGCTCAATTTTTGATACTTTGTCATCATCTCTTGAATGGAACGTGTCGCCTTGCTAAATAAACGGCTGAGGCCAGACTTCTTTTTATCGCTCAAATCCTCAGGGTCGATTTCAGAAAGTTTCCCCATCAAATCACTTAGTACATCTCCAACCGGACCGATATCCTTGCTTTGCACGTGGTCCAGCATCTTATGAGAGAAGCGGGATAATTCGTTTTGCGCATTTGCACCATACGTAATGATCGCTTCATAATTGCCTACAGGAATCTGTGCAGCCAATTGTTTTGCCTTTTCCTGCTCTTCTGGTGAAAGGCGGTCCATCAGTTTTACAGAAGTGGATGCGGCAGGTGTTTCCATCTGCATTTCTTTTGGCAGCAATGGTTCGTTAAATGGGTTTTCCAATAGGTCATCAAATGATTTCACTTCATCGATCGTTGATTTGTTTTCTGTCATGAGGCAAGTCTCCTTTCATATGTAGCAACGGCTTATTATGATTCATCGTTACATCGACATAGTCGAGTTCCAACTGAAGCTGCTCAATATCCGTCGCCAGGGCGCTTCGTAAATCTTGCTCTAATTGTTTATTGACGTCATTTAACGTTTCTCTCGTATGCTGGAGCGCCACCCGCAATTCTTGGTCCTTCAGCGGCTGATTCACAAGCATGGAATATTTGGAAGTCAATTCTACAGCAGAATCTAAATGTGAATAGAAGAAACGCTCCACATGGTAAAACTTTTGAGGGTTGCTGCGTACAATGGATAAGATCCGTTTCGCCAGATTGTTCATTTCATATACTTGTTTAAATGCTTGAACGGATCGTACCTGACCATACAGGCTGTTCAATCTCTTGATTTTTCCCTTGGCCTCTGCAATCTGTGTCTTTATATGCTGATATTCAGATCTCGACATGCCGAGTTTTTTAACGTTGGATGAGAGTTGAATTTGTTTGATTGTAAATGTGCCTCCGAGATAAATGGCAATCATCAGGCCTGTTGCAGCAAAGAAATTCATGCCAACTCCCAAAAGGAAGATGAGCCAGGAACCAAAACTGACTGGTGCGGTAATGAAATGTCGAATGAAAAATTGTTTTACTTCTTGCATGGCGCATTCAGGCCTCCTTCTGTATATATAGTAAATACGTTTCAAGGAAAGGAAAGTTTCATCCGCTTAGTACAATTATACCTGATTCCTATCAGGAAAACATTCCTTTTGAATGGTCAATATGAAACGCTTGGATAACGAGAAGGAATTTGCTAAAATGGGGGACATTCACGGCATATGGCGATTGGGGGGGATCTGGAATGTATGAAGTCATCTATATGAAAGCGGATTATGAGCCGTGGTGGATGTTCGACGATTGGAGAAGCATGGTCGTGACATCTCAGTCGTTTGAGTCAAAGGAAGAAGCCAACACGTATTTTCGTGATTTATATAACAAACTTGAGAATGAGCATACATTTAATGAAAAAAGAAAAAATTGTTTTTTTGCGTTTTGGTCAGAATCAGAGAGGGTATATTGTGAAGGGTGCGATGAATGCTTACAACTGTACCATGGGATCATAATACTGCAAGACGGCAATCCGTGCGGTGAAGTTTTGAGCAACAATTCGAATAGTTAATAATGTTATGTTGACTTTATTGAAAAATATGGTATAGTTACAGTAACAATAGAGTGAGATTGACCGAATGAAACGTATTCACGTATTACAAAAAGTGATCGGTGCTCATCGGTACTTTTTGTAATATGTGAATTTTTTCATTGTAGGGAGTTCACGTATTAGTTAAGTATTTATTATTTGGAGGTAGTAGGATGAAACAAGGTACGGTAAAGTGGTTCAACTCTGAAAAAGGCTTCGGATTTATCGAAGTAGAAGGCGAAGATGATGTATTCGTACACTTCTCCGCAATTCAGGGAGACGGATTCAAATCTCTAGACGAAGGTCAACACGTTGAATTTGAAGTAGTAGAAGGCAACCGTGGACTTCAAGCAGCTAACGTTGTAAAACAATAATCTGTCAAACCAAGAGGCGCCTCAAAAGGCTGCCTCTTTTTTACGGTTGTGAGACGGATTCTAATGTTGAGGTCATGACTAGACGTTCCCCATCCGTCGTTTTCATGATGGATTCCCGCTTCACTTCACCGAAACCTTCCACAAAATACTTCTTCACGATATACGCCTTGTTTTCTGCGCCAATGATCGGCTCTGTCGATTGGAGGACGAATGCGTTGTCGAATTTCTTGAAATATGTTTCGACTGGGACACCGGTTTCAACAATTTCCCATTGACCAAATAGCTGCCCTTTCTCAAACGGTTTGTGAAGATAGACGCCGACAGGTTCCATCTTTTTTATTTCATCCAAGGTAGGGAAGTCAGTTGTGGAATCAACTAAATCATAGCTGAGAGTTGTGATTTGTTTTTCGCCGATTTGATAAACATAACGGACAATCGCCTGGCCGTTGCTTTCATGAACTATGACATAATTTTCGTATGGCATCGCAAACTGAACATCAAGCTCAGAAAAATTCTGGCCTTCCCCTCGGAAATGGGCTTTAGCTCCGTCTGCTAGAAAATAATCAAGCAAGCCTTTATCCACTTTCTGCACTCCCTGTGACGACTCATTTGACTTGAGGGGCTTGCCAGAATTACCTGAGTTGTTTGGGACTGTATTCTCTTTTCCTGAAGAACAGCCTGCCATGATAATCGCGAACAAGAAGGCTGTCAGGAAAATAGCAGCTTTTTTCATGCATTCCACTCCTTTTTGTTTAGAATGCCCGAACGAGTACCGATTATCCTACTACAAAAGAAAAACCGCTTTCCAATGAAGGAAAACGGTTTTACAGGACAATTAATTCGAAACAACTTGTTGATCTTTCCACTCTAGGTATTCATCATATTGCATCATTTTATCGAAAATAGTGCCGTCCTCACGGATTTCGATAATCCGATTGGCAACTGTCTGAATGAACTGCTGGTCATGTGACGTGAAGACCATTGCACCTTTGAATGCGATCAATCCATTGTTTAACGCTTGAATGGATTCAAGATCCAAGTGGTTCATCGGTTCGTCAAGCAAAAGAACATTGGCGCTCGTCAGCATCATTTTTGAGAGCATGCAGCGCACTTTTTCGCCACCGGAAAGAACGGAAGGTTTCTTCTTCACTTCTTCACCAGAGAACAGCATGCGTCCGAGGAATCCACGCAAGAAAGTCTCTGTTTGATCCTCAGGGGAGTATTGGCGCAGCCATTCCACAAGAGTCTCTTCCGAACCCTCGAAAAACTCGCTGTTGTCAAGAGGGAAGTAGGCACGAGATGTCGTGACGCCCCATTTGATGGAGCCTTCATCTGGCTGATCCTCTTCTGCCAAAATTTCAAGAAGCGCTGTTTTGGCAAGCGGATTGCCTAGAAGAATGATCTTATCCTCTTTACCCATTGTAAAAGTAGCATCCTTTAGAAGCTGTTTGCCTTCTTTCGACTTGGAAATACCTTGTACGGAAAGCACATCGTTCCCGATTTCACGTCCGATTTGGAAATTAACGAAAGGATACCGGCGGGAAGATGGTCTGATGTCATCCAATTGAATTTTATCCAAGGCTTTCTTGCGCGATGTCGCTTGTTTCGATTTGGATGCGTTCGCACTAAAACGGGCAACGAATGCTTGAAGTTCCTTGATCTTTTCTTCTTTCTTTTTGTTTTGATCCTGTGCCATCTTAAGGGCCAATTGGCTCGATTCATACCAGAAATCATAGTTGCCCGGATAGAGCTGGATTTTAGAGAAATCTAAATCGGCAATTTGCGTACATACTTTATTCAGGAAGTGACGGTCATGGGATACGACGATGACTGTGTTTTCAAAGTTGATTAAAAACTCTTCGAGCCACTGAATCGCTTTCAAGTCAAGATGGTTCGTCGGCTCATCCAGCAAAAGGACATCCGGCTTGCCGAATAAAGCTTGCGCCAAGAGAACTTTCACTTTATCTGAACCAGTTAACTCGGACAATTTTACATGGTGCATGCTTTCGGGTATGCCTAGTCCTTGAAGGAGAATGGCAGCTTCCGACTCAGCTTCCCATCCATTTAGCTCAGCAAATTCACCTTCCAACTCGGCAGCACGCATGCCGTCCTCGTCTGAGAAATCTTCTTTCATGTAAATTGCGTTCTTCTCTGTCATGATGTCATACAGTTTCTTATGGCCCATGATGACTGTATCAAGTACTTCGTTTTCTTCATATTCGAAGTGGTTCTGTTTCAGGACGGCTAACCGCTCATCTTTGTTCATAATGACATTTCCTGTTTGCGGCTCAATTTCGCCAGACAAGACTTTCAAAAATGTTGATTTACCTGCACCGTTCGCTCCGATCAAGCCGTAGCAATGGCCTGGGTTGAACTGTATATTGACATCTTCAAAAAGTTTGCGATCACCAAATTGAAGACTGACATTACTTACTGCTATCATAAATAATCCTCCTAATTTCACAATGCTCCTATTATAGCATGAACCAAGGGGAATAGGGAACGAGGGGCATTGAATTCCAGCGCTTTTCGTCAGAAAAATTCATCAGGAGGAGATCGTTGAATTTCTTAGCCTCTTGCGGTTACGATAGGCTTGCAGCGTGCCCAGCTCTTTGTTAAGCAAGTATTCCATCCGGACGTAATCTTTTGGGGACGGGATTTCATTCACATCTATTCCTGAAGACGAAAATATGAAATAATAATCAGCGACTCTTCGAAACAGGAAGACAGTTGAAGGGTATTTATCAAAAACACATTTGATTTGGTATTTGCGGGCATAAGCCCAATGATCAATCTTCATTTCTATCATCCTTTCACGTGTAATTATACGTGGGAGAGGATGGAAACACAAGTTCGTAAGATGAAGGAGCACTCCCAGAATGACAAAAAGAACACAGACCATCGTTATTATTCTAGGTATTTTTATGGTAGCCATCAATATGAGGCCTGCCATCACTTCTATCGGTCCAATGCTGGACACGATCCGGGATCATTTAGATCTTTCCAATGCGCAAGTCAGCTTGCTCACCTCGCTGCCGGTTCTCTGTATGGGGATATTTGCCTCTTTTGCACCTGTTCTGAATCGAAAGCTCGGGCTTGCCAATTCTGTTTTATTGATGCTTTTTGTAATCGGTCTTCTCACTGCAGTTAGGGGAGTGAACGACAGCTATAGTATTTTGCTGCTGACCGCTTTCGGAATCGGCATTTCCATTGCCATCATCGGACCGTTGCTTTCCGCGATGATTAAACAGAAATTTCCTGAACGCGCCGCTTCTGTCATAAGTGTATACTCATTTGGCATGGGGGTTGGCGCTTCCTTAAGTGCTGGCCTGACCGCATTTGTCTATGAGTCAACAGCATCACATCGGATGGCGCTCGGGATTTGGTCCATTCTGGCTTTACTCGGCATCCTATTTTGGCTGGTGGCAACAAAAGGGGAAATACGCGTACGCCAGCAAACGAAAGAGAACGTCCAAGCCGCCGGAAGTTCACCTTGGAAATCTCCGAGAGCCTGGATTCTACTCTTGTTTTTTGGATTGCAGGCATCGACATTTTTCTCGATTGTTACTTGGTTCGTTCCTGTAGTAACGGACAATGGTTTCACTTTGCTTCAAGCAAGCTCCATGCTCAGCATGATGACGATCATCCAAATCCTGTTCAATTTACTGTTCCCGTTGTTGATCGCTCGTTTCCCGGCACGTCGGTTTTGGCTGCTGACGATTCTTCTGTTTGGTTTAATTGCAATAGGATTTATCGGAACGGGCAGCACGTCGCTGACATGGGTGGGCGCTTTTGTCCTCGGCATCCCTCTTGGCGGGTTATTCCCAATTGCTCTGCTTCTTCCATTGGATGAAACAGAAACGGCCGCCGAAACCAACAGTTGGACTGCCATGATGCAGACAGGTGGTTTTATTATGGCCGGGCTTTTGCCTTTGTTGATTGGCGTTCTCTATGATTTGACGAGCAACCATCAAAATACACTGCTCATCATAGCTGCTTTCTTCCTTCTTATGATCGTCTTAGCCTTCTTAATTGGAAACGGCAAGAAACAAGAGCAAATGTAAAAAGAGCAGGGGCCGGTAGATCGGCTCCCTGCTCTTTCCATTATTTCTCCCAATGTTCCGCAATGAATTCATCCCGGCCTGACTTGGCCCGATCTTCTTCATAATGGTTCTTTTCTTTTCGGTAATAATCCTGGTGATATTCTTCCGCCCGATAAAAACGTTCCGCAGGGCGGATCGGTGTCACGATAGGTTTGTTAAAACGGCCGCTGTTCTGCAAAGCATCCTTCGACTGTTCGGCCAGTTTCTTCTGTTCTTCCGTATGAAAGAAGATAGCAGTGGTATAGGAATGGCCCCGGTCATGGAATTGACCGCCCGCATCTGTCGGGTCCACTTGCTGCCAATACACATCCAGCAATTGCTCATAAGGGAAAACGGCAGGATCGAAAGTGATTTCCACTACTTCCAAATGTCCGGACTCGCCGCCTTTTACGTCTTCATATGTAGGGTTTTCCAAATGACCGCCCATATAGCCTGAAACAACATCAATGATGCCATCCCATTCTTTAAAAGGCTTGACCATGCACCAAAAACAGCCGCCTGCAAATGTTGCCTTCTCCCATGTTGTTTCTGTCGACATGCAACCAACCTCCCATAACTCAATTCTATTTTTATTGTACCATGTTTCTACAGCTGCGCTCATTTTTACATACGAAAACAAGGACGCACCATGCGTCCTTGCAAGAAAAGGCGGTATTTGAATAAATGGTCTCCGATTAACAGATGTAAGCGGCACCCACGATGATCAACAAAATAAATAGGACAACAATTAGCACGAAAGACGAGCCGTATCCTCCTCCGCAGTATTCATTTCCCATATTCAACACCTCCTTTTCTATTATGGTATGCAGATGGATGTGTTCGGGAAGTGATAAATGCCTTGTAGGCATGCGACATGCTATACTATTTTAAAGACGGAACCCGTCCAACCCTCATTCGTCCTACTTTACATACTGAAATTATAGTTCGGAGGAGTCAATTGAATGGAAGAACAATATGAAGGGCCTTTACCACGGAGAAGAAGGAGGAAGAAGCTCCGCATCGGCAGGGTCATTCTGACGCTGTTTATCTTATTCCTCCTCATAGCAAGCTGTTACTCCTATTTGCAATTCAATGCAGGTAAATCGCTCGCAAAGGGACATGAAATTGATCCAGGGCCTTTCAAAGGGGATCTTGCGGATCCAAAAAAACCTTCTGTCGAGAATTTTCTCCTGCTTGGTATAGATGATGATGGCAGCGGACGCTCACGTACAGACACGATGATGGTACTGTCTTGGGATAAAAAAGAGGGAAAGATGCGTCTTATTTCGTTTATGCGGGACATTTACGCTGATATACCCGGGTATAAATCTTACAAGCTGAACACGGCCTATTATTTAGGTGGCGTGCAGACAGCGAAGGATACGATTTCAGGCATGTTCGATCTGCCGATCCACCATTATGCGATCATCGATTTTGATAATTTTGAGTCGATCATCGATACTGCCTTCCCAGACGGCATTGAGATGGATGTGGAGAAAGAGATGTCAGAGAAAATTGGCGTAACGCTTACGCCAGGAACCCATCAGTTAAATGGCAAGGAGTTGCTTGGCTATGCACGTTTCCGTGCAGATGCGGAAGGCGATTTCGGCAGGGTGGCAAGGCAGCAGAAAGTGATCTCTGCAGTCAAAGAAGAGGCGATGCGTCCAGGGATGCTGCTGCATGTGCCAAAACTTGCAGGTTCCGTTTCCGGTTTTATTCAAACGGACTTAAGCACGAAGGATGAACTTACACGAGCCCTTACCGTCCTTATGAATCGCGGAGCAAAAATTGACACGATGACTGTACCGGTGGAAGGCTCCTATTCGTTTAACTCCTATGCACACGCAGGTTCCGTAATCGAACTCGATTTGCAGAAAAATAAAGATGCGATCGCTGAGTTTCTTCAGCAATAGGAATAAACAAGGAGAGGGCAGATGGAATGTTGAACGATCAAAATAAAGCTCAACCAAGCCGCCAAGCAGGCACCCATCGGATCATTGCATTTTTAGGAGGCCGCAGCACATTGTATGTACTCGGCCTTCTTTTGCTCATTGGTCTGATTATTCTTGTCTTCAGTAAAGTCTCGTTTGTGTTTTACCCGATTAAAGTATTT
The DNA here is from genome assembly GCF_057373025.1 of Sporosarcina sp. AD_1. Lineage (NCBI taxonomy): Bacteria > Bacillati > Bacillota > Bacilli > Caryophanales > Caryophanaceae > Sporosarcina > Sporosarcina sp. AD_1. The sequence goes on along the minus strand of NZ_JBPVIR010000002.1, from coordinate 433,214 downwards.
TTCTCTACCGTTGTTTTGCCGATCATCCTGGCGACGATCGCCTATTATATTTTACGGCCCATTTTACGGTTGCTGGAACGGCTTCGCATTCCGAGAGTATGGGGCATCCTCATTATCTTTATCGGTCTCATCGGGCTCATTACATTGCTCGTCGTTCTCGTTTTTCCGTTTTTAAAAGGACAGTTTGCCAACCTGGTCGATGAGTTTCCGACTTATTTTCAGCAGATGGTCATCAAATTGGACGCATTTTTGCGAACTTCAATCTTCTCATCCTACTACGAGGGGTCGAATTTCAACGTTAATACACTGCTGGATAAGGGACTTGGCGATCTCGGCCGAATGGTCACTGAAATGATAGGCGGCATCGCGACCGGCATCACTTCATTTATTTCCATGCTGACTGGCTTTATCCTCGCGATTGCCACTGTCCCGTTCATTCTGTTCTATTTACTAAAGGACGGGGAAAAGCTGCCGGCATTCATTAAAAAATTGCTGCCGCCACGGTTTCGGGATGATGCGGAAGCGATCTTTAAGGATGCGGACCACCAGATCAGCGCCTATATTCAAGGTCAAATTCTTGTCGCTATCTGCATCGGTATCATGGTGTCGATCGGTTTCCAAATCATCGGCATGAAATATGCGTTTTTGCTTGGCGTGCTTGCCATGTTTACGAGTGTCGTACCTTATTTGGGTCCGATTATCGCGATCACACCTGCAGTCATTATCGCCATTGTTACATCACCCTTCATGCTCGTGAAATTAGCCGTCGTATGGACGATTGTTCAATTAGTGGATGGAAAGTTCATTTCGCCGCAAATCATGGGGAAATCATTGAAGATCCATCCGATTACGATTATTTTCGTCCTCTTGTCGGCCGGTTCCTTATTCGGTGTGCCGGGAGTAATTCTTGGTATACCGGGCTACGCTTTGATAAAAGTCGTATTGACGCATCTATTTAAATTGTATAAGTTGCGTTATAACAAGTTTGAATATGATGAAACGATGTATTATGAAGATGTGAAAAAAGAATCAAATTAAAATAAGGAAGCACGTGGTGGAGAATCCTAGCCACCGTGCTTCCTTTTTTATTCTGTCTCATAGATGATTCTGCCCATGGCGGATAAATCGTAGCCGCCTAAGGATTCCAGTTCACTACGAAAGCTTTCTGACTGCAAAATGGAATGAAGTGATTCGCGCAGCGCTGCATTTTCGTCCGTCTTCAACATGACGATATCATACTGTTCCTGAATGAGCGGCACGAAATCTACCCCGGTCAACAATGCCGCTTTTTCAATGCCAACCCCGACATCGGCTTGTCCCGCAGCAACTTTTGCGGCAACAGCAAAATGATTCAGCTCTTCCTTTTCGTATCCGAGGATCGACTTTCCTGAAATCCCCTCCATCCGCAGCTTCTCATCGAGTAACACTCTGGAGCCCGAGCCTTTTTCCCGATTGGCAATCGTCAGACCGGGTGTCTTAAAATCACGCCATCCGCTCAAGCCTTTCGGATTTCCTTTTTGTACATAAAAGCCGGCAGTGCGGAACAGCAGATTGACAACCATATACGAATGGCCAACGAGCAATCGTTTTACATATGGAATATTGTAGGTGCCCGTATCACCATCGAATAAATGGAGGCTGACGACATCGGCCTCTCCGCGGTACATGGACACAAGACTGTTCAAACTGCCCGAAAAAGAGCGCAGCGGACGGTAGCCGCTTGTTCCTTTCTCAATAGCATTTGCGAGCAGATCAAGGCTAATATCCTGGCCGCTTATGATCAATTGATGGGTGGTTCGCGGAAGGGGGGAGACTGGGATCGCTGAAACGGGAGGAGCGGCCGGTGCCTTCACAATTTCCTGTGGCTGATGTTTTCGCTCCGCCTGGCCACTTTTCGAGCTTTCTTTATAAGCGTCCAGATCTTCTTCATCTACCCTCATTTGTCTACCGACACGGTAGGCCCGCAAATCCCCTTTTTTAATTAAATCATATACCGTCAGTTTAGAAACCTTTAACATCTCCGCAATTTCTTCTGTCGTATAGGAAGCCGTGTGATTGTTCATTCTCCCATCCTCCTTCCGGCCCTATGAAAAACTGGTGTATAATCTCATTCTCTATCATTTCCTATGCAAAAGCAAAGAGAACAGTCTAATAATATGTAAATTCATTTAATTATAAGTAGATATAATTAGATATAATATGTTATAAATGATGTGTTGTAGTTACATATAATGATAGGGAGTGGGATATAATGCGAAGAATTCTGTTTTTCTTATTCATGAGTTGCTGTTTTATATGGCTGGGGGCTTGCGGCAAAGATACCGTAGAAAACGATCGAGCAGCATCAGAGCGGAGCGAAATCATGGTATCCGCCGCTGCAAGTTTGACAGACGCCTTGACAGAATTGCAAACGACATTTGAAAATGAACATACAGATATTAAAGTGAATTTTAATTTTGGCAGTTCCGGTAAACTGGCAACTCAAATTGAAAATGGAGCACCTGCCGATATTTTTTTATCTGCCAGCGAACAGGATATGGACAGGCTGGAGAAGTCCGATTTGATTGATCCAGACAGCCGGATCAATTTCACGAAAAATACATTGGTATTGATTGCAAACGAGGATGCGAAAGACAGTGCCGTCTCATTTGAAGATATGAATCCTTCTACGTTGCAACATTTTGCGATTGGGGATCCGGAAAGCGTGCCGGCCGGCCGCTATTCCAAAGAAGTGCTTGATAGGCTCGGACTATGGAAGCCGCTTCAAGGCAAACTTGTCTACGGGTCGGATGTCCGGCAAGTGCTGACCCATGTGGAAATGGGCAACGCGGATTACGGCATTGTTTATTCCAGTGATGCGGCTATTTCTAAGCAGGTGAAAGTGCTCGCGTCCGCTGATGAATCCTGGCACACGCCTATCGTGTATCCTGGAGCGGTCATCTCAGAAACAAAACACGCAGATCAAGCACAGGCATTTCTTGACTTTCTACAGGGGGAAGAAGGCCAAGCAGTCCTTCGTAAATACGGTTTTCAATAAGAGGGGAGGTGCTGGTGTTGGCACCCGCGGATTACACACCTTTGATCTTATCGCTAAAAGTGGCGGCAATTTCTACGACAATTGTTTTCATTACAGGCATCTTTTTTGCTCATTTATTTGCAAGAAAGCAATTCTTCGGTAAGAGTATCATCGAATCTTTCTTTTTACTGCCGCTCGTCCTGCCGCCAACTGTTGTCGGTTTCGGTCTGCTGTTATTATTCGGGAAGAATGGATGGCTGGGCAAATGGCTGCTCCAGTGGTTTGACGTTCAAATCGTCTTTTCCTGGATTGGAGCTGTCATCGCTTCCGTTGTCGTCTCCTTCCCCTTAATGTATCAAAGCGCTGCTGCGGCATTCGAGAATGTGGACGGACGCCTGGAAAATGCCGCCAGGACAATGGGGGCCTCTAATTGGCGTGTCTTTTGGACGATCGCCTTCCCGCTTGCATGGCCCGGACTGCTTGCGGGACTTGTCCTGTCATTTGCAAGAGGACTGGGAGAATTCGGAGCGACGCTCATGCTCGCAGGCTACATACCGGGAAAAACAGATACGATTCCAATGGCGATTTATTTTGCTGTCGAGTCGGGGCATATGGAACAAGCCACTTTCTGGGTCATCATAATTGTGGCGCTCGGTTTCAGTACGATCACCTGGCTGAATTGGTGGAGCAAACGAAATATGAGACGGTTTGCAAATGAGAAGGGCAGGTGAAACAAGTGTTGGACGTACAGATACAAAAAAAGCTCTCCCATTTCGAGTTGGATGTAACATTTACTGCAGATCATGAGATAGTTGTCCTATTTGGCCCCTCTGGATCAGGCAAGACAACCATTTTAAATTGTTTGGCGGGACTGGATCAGCCGGACAATGGAAGCATTCATTTAGGAGGCAGATTATTGTATGGCGAAGGGAAATCGATTCCGGTCCAAAAAAGGAAGGTCGGTTATCTGTTTCAAGACTATGCGTTGTTTCCTCACATGTCTGTGGAAAAAAATATTTGGTACGGGGTGCCGAAAAAAGACCGCCCGAACAAAAGGGACATTATTCAACAGCTGCTTGATGTATTAGGTATCCATCATTTAATCAAGAAGTACCCACACCAAATATCGGGCGGCGAAAAACAGCGTGTCGCGCTTGCCCGGGCTCTTGCCACTGAACCCTCATTGCTGCTCCTTGACGAACCGTTATCCGCACTCGACGAAGAGACACGGCTTCAGTGCCAAGATGAATTGCTTCGGCTTCACCAATTGTGGAAAGGCGTGCCTTTCCTGATTGTCACTCACGATCGGCAAGAGGCAGAGAAACTAGGGGATCGAATTCTGCATTTAAAACGTGGAAAGTTGATTGACGAATGGGAGAAGGAACGATAAATTGAAAATAGCTATAATTCTGTGTGCGAAACGACAAAGACCTCCAACTGATTTTGCAGGAATGGAGGTCTTTTTTATTACATTGCCGCTAGCAGTACTGCAATCCTTCAGCCATTTACATAGCTATTCAGCATTGAATATCCAGTACTTTACGACGGTACTAACTTTATTACCAGCCTAAGTTCATGCGCAGACGACAGCAGCTGCTTTGCGAATCATTGTTCGCAAAATCAATCCGAAGGCCGTCTGGTGTGTAAAGCAGCTGGTACGAGATGGTGACGCCTGTAGAACGGATGAGTCGGTCAACTTCCCCTTGGTTTGAAGCCTGTGCCGCTTCTTTCAGCTGTCGAGCAAATTCATCTGACGCAATCACTTTGCCAGTAAACAGATCGGCCTGCTTCATAATCTCACGGAACCTGCGAGCGGATAAGTTGAATTGCTTTATATCGACTGGCGGGAAGGGATCTCGCTGACCACCCGGTGGCTGTATGGCCATGTGTGCAGGGGTATAAGCAACGAGATTTGGATGTGGAACACGCTGCACAGTATAAGGCACAAAGGGATATGGATAGAAAGCCATAGGAATTCCTCCTATCACGGAATCTTCTTTAGCATATGATACCGATTGAGATTTCGTGTTTGAGAACTTCCGTGCAGGAAAAGCGTCTAGTAGGTAAGATCAATTGCAGGTGAGGGTGAAGATTTTGCAAACGAATGAATTTACGATGTTTTCCGCAGTGCATATTAGTGTAATCATCATTTTCTTCATTTTGGTCGGGTGCCTATTTGCAAGTAGGCATCGTTTGCGGGATCGAGTGACGAATTTGCGAGGGGCGGAACGTTCGTTCGCTATCGTTTTATTTGCTCTTGAAGTTGGATTTCATTTATGGATGGCCGGGACAGGAAGGTGGCGGCTGCAGGATTCATTACCAGTAGAACTGTGCAGCATTTCATTGCTCGCGACTATTATCTTGCTTTGGTCCGGCAAGCGTTCGATTGCGAATTTCGTCATCTTTGCAGGCATCGCTGGGGCACTTCAAGCATTGATTACTCCGGTATTAGACTTGAATTTCCCTCACTTCCGATTTTTTCACTTTTTCGTTACGCATATGGGAATCATCCTGACCGGCTTGTACTTTGTCTGGGTGCGAGGTTATTCGCCGACCTTGCGCGGCGTCTTTCAGGCATTGCTGATGTTAAATATTCTTTTGCCCTTCATCCTCTTCATTAATAAAAGAGTGGAAGGCAATTATATGTTCTTGTCACGCAAACCAGTGAATGGAAGTTTACTTGATTATTTAGGTCCTTATCCTTGGTATATTGTCTCCCTTGAAGCTGTTGCCCTTGGCATGTTTTTAATCATTTGGCTGCTGCTGAGAGAGAAAAGCAAGAGGCAACTTTCTGACTGAATTTACATGCTATTTCCTTTTTTGACTGGACAGAGGATTTCAATCAATGGTAAAATCTATTAACCAAGCACGAGGGAGGAAGCCCGTATGTCAACTACCCCAAACAATCAAGAAAAAACAAAGATGAGTTTAAAAGACGCTGTGAAACAGCAGTTGGAAGCGAAGAAAAACAAAGCCAATCCAAACCGTTCCACAGGAAACTCGATTCAGCAAACACCGAAAATGAAAAGCCAGCAAGCGAAAAAAGTATCGCAATCCCGCAGAAAGATGGGCGTGTAATGTAACCGGAGCTCGACATCAAGCTTTTTAACGGATAATAAAAGACAGAACAAAGCGACGGATAAACGACACGTTTTCTCGTCGCTTTGTATGTTTACCGATCAATGAACAACGGCAAGCGATTCAGAAGGGGTATGATAACAGTGAACGAACGGATCTTCGAACTGCAGTCAGTAGAGGAGTTGCTAAAAGGGTTCCCGGTTATGCGTCAACTGCGGACTCATCTATCAGAGGAATCGTATCTCCCACTTGTTTTGGAAGCACAAGAAAAAATGAGCTACCGGCAGCACGCGTTGCTCATCGATGGCCAAATCGTTTCGATCATCGGCTGGATGCCGATGACTACACTTTATTATGGCAATTATATTTGGATTTGTGACCTTGTGACGGACGCTTCTTTCCGCTCCCATGGCTATGGAGAAATGCTGCTGGATTTTATACAAGAATTATCTCATGAAATGGGCTATGGCACTGTTGCTTTATCTTCGGGACTAGGGAGAACAGAGGCTCATCGTTTCTATGAAGAAAAAATGGGATATGAGAAAGTGAGTTATGTTTTTAAACGAGAACAGTAACAAGTCATTTAGGTGAATAAAAGCAGGCAATCGCCTATACTGATAGTGGGCCAGAAATGAATGGGTGGCGGGAAGGCGGAAGAGATGTGACAGAGGCAATCCATAAACGAAAGTCGGAACATATTAGCATCACCTTAAACGAGAAAGTGACAGGCACAAACATTACGACCGGGTTCGAACGGGTCGGGTTCATACATAATGCATTACCGGAATTGGATTTTGAATCGATTCAATTAAGTAGTTCTTTTGTGAATCGACCATGCGCAAAACCATTCCTTATTAGCTCCATGACAGGCGGCGCTGCGTTTGCCGAGACCATTAACCGAAATTTGGCAATCGCTGCGGAAGAGCAAGGCTGGATACTAGCATTAGGCTCCATGCGTGCGTTAATCGAAAGTGAACAGCACAGAGAATCCTTTCAGGTAAGAAAGTACGCGCCAAATGTGCCGATTATCGCGAATCTCGGGGCCGTTCAGCTTAACTATGGATTTGGTGAGGAAGAATGCATGCGGATTATTGAAATGAGCGAAGCAGATGCGCTAGTCCTTCATCTAAACAGCATCCAGGAAGTGATCCAATCGGATGGCAATACGAATTTTAAATCGCTGCTTCAAAAAATTGAGCTCTTATGCAAATCGTTGTCCGTGCCCGTCGGCGTAAAAGAAGTCGGATGGGGAATTGACGGGGAAACAGCAAAGAGATTATGCGATGCAGGGGTTCAATTCATTGACGTTGCAGGCGCCGGCGGCACGTCCTGGAGCCAGGTGGAGAAATTCAGGTCGGACGATGCAATAAAACGCAAGGCGGCTGAGACATTCAGCGGGTGGGGCATCCCGACGGCAGAAAGCATCGTAGCTGTCCGTCAGCATGCAGGAGATGCACAAACTGTCATCGGCAGTGGCGGCATGCACACGGGGTTAGACGCAGCAAAGGCAATTGCTCTCGGCGCAGATCTCGTTGGTTTCGGGAAATCGATTTTGAAAGAAGCAACAGAATCGGTTGATGAAGTACTACGAGTCATGCAAACGATCGAGCTGGAATTAAAGATGGCTATGTTTGGAATCGGTGTTTCCTCGATAGACGAGCTGCAACAAACTGATCGTGTTTATTTCAATTGAAAAACGATAAGAAAATAGATAAAGAAGACAGCCGTTTCCATGTGAAATGACTGTCTTCTTTCTTTAGAATTTCACCTTACTGTTTTGCTACCTGTTTCATCAGATTACCCATTTCAATGGCCGAGGTGCCAGCATCCCAGCCTTTGTTTCCGACTTTCGTGCCAGCTCTCTCAACCGCTTGTTCAATGGAATCGGTCGTAATGACCCCAAAAATCACTGGGACCCCTTCCGATAGATTAATTGAGGAAATCCCTTTTGCCACTTCATTGCATACGTAGTCGAAGTGGGGAGTAGACCCTCTGATAACTGTACCTAACGCAATAATGGCGTCATACTTTTTGGAAGCAGCCAACTGTTTTGCGACAAGGGGTATTTCGAACGCACCTGGCACCCAAGCGACGTCCACATCTTCTTGTTCTACACCGTGTCTTCGCAGTGCATCTTCCGCACCGCTCAACAGTTTTCCAGTGATGAATTCATTAAAGCGTGAAACAACAATTGCTATTTTTAATCCGGTTCCTATTAAATGGCCTTCATATGTTGTACCCATTTCAAATTCCTCCTCAAGCTTTCAGCAAATGACCTAGTTTTTGTTTTTTCGTTTCCATGTAGACGCTGTTTTCTTTCCGTACAGGCAATTCGATTGAGATACGCTCGTCAACCGTAATTCCGTATGTGGCTAAGGCATTTATTTTCCGAGGGTTGTTTGTCATCAGATTAATCTTTGTAACCCCTAAATTCTTTAGTATTTGTGCACATTGGAAATAATCCCGTTCATCATCTTTGAAGCCAAGCTTCTCATTCGCTTCTACCGTATCCATGCCTTGTTCCTGTAATTGATACGCCTTGAATTTATTCACAAGTCCAATGCCGCGGCCTTCCTGACGCATATAAAGCAAAATGCCTGTCCCAGCGTCTTCGATCTGGCGAAGAGCAGCTTGCAGCTGGGTACCGCAATCACATCGGTAGGATCCGAAAATGTCTCCGGTCATACATTCAGAATGGATACGGACGAGAGGGGCATCCACCTCATCTGGTTTGCCTTTTACCAGCGCTACATGTTCACGGCCCGTCAATGTTTCGACATACGCTGTCGCTTTAAAGTGGCCGAACGATGTGGGCAAGTCGATATCGACAATGCGTTCAATGAGTTTGTCTTGTTTTTTACGGTAGGCGATCAATTGTTCGATCGTCAGAATCACGAGATCGAAGCGTTGAGCAAGTTCAGTTAGCTGGTTTCCACGAGCCATCGATCCATCTTCGTTCATAATTTCACAAATGACACCCGCTTTTTTTGAACCGGCAAGCATTGCCAAATCGACCGCTGCCTCTGTATGGCCAGCCCTTAGCAGGACACCGCCATTGTTCGCAATGAGCGGAAAGATATGTCCCGGTTGTCTGAAATCAGAAAGGGAAGCATGTGGTTCTATCATCTTCATGATCGTCTTCGACCGTTCAAAAGCAGAGATACCGGTATGGGAGCCAACATGATCTATACTTACCGTGAAAGCGGTCCCGTGGGTGTCTGTATTTCTTTGAACCATAGGAGCTAATCCAAGCTGTTGCGCCAGTGACTCTGCAACAGGTACACAAATTAATCCACGTCCTTCTGTTGCCATGAAATTGATCATTTCAGGTGTGGCAAATTCAGCAAGCGCTACAAAATCGCCTTCATTCTCGCGGTCTTCATCATCAACAACGATAATCGGTTTACCGCGTTTCAATTCATCAATTGCTATTTCAACTGTTGTATACATTGGCATCTTGTCCTCACTTTAGAAATCCGTTAGCGGCTAACACGTCCATTGACAAGCCGCCTCCCGGTGTCTCGTGATGTCGTTTGAAGAGTAATTGATCCATATATTTAACGAGCATGTCGCATTCGATATTTACATTGGATCCGACCTTTTTTCGGCCGATTTGTGAATCCTTTTGTGTTGCAGGAATTAAAGAGATCGTAAACGTATCGTCCCTAACTGCAAATATAGTAAGTGATGTGCCGTCAATTGTAATTGATCCTTTTTCCATAATGTAAGGCAGCAGCTCATGCTGCGTACGAATCTCCAAATAGACCGCATTCGATGCAGGCTTGATTGATACAATTTCACCGACCTGATCCACATGGCCGGAGACAAAATGGCCGCCAAAACGTCCATTTGCTGAAATGGCACGTTCCAGATTCACCTGGGTGCCAGTTTTCATTGACGAAAGGGTAGTGGAAGCAAATGTTTCCGGCATGACATCTGCTCTGAAAAAGGTGGATGTAAATTCAACAACCGTAAGACAAACACCGTCCACTGCGATGCTATCTCCTTTGTGTACGTCTTCCAGCACTTTTTTGCAATGGATTGCCAATTGCATAGAATGAGTGCCTCTTTTTATTTCTTGTAAGACGCCAATTTCTTCTACTATCCCAGTGAACAAGGAGGTGACACCTCCTTTGAAAAGATGGCGTGCAATCGGATATCAGTTCCGATTTGTTTCGTCGAAAGGATATGCACAATCTCAGATTCGGAGATAGACGATCTTTCGTTATTTTCGAATAGGGAAGGGCCATTGCCTACTAACTTTGGCGCTATATACAAGTAAAGTTCATGTGCAAGTCCCTGGTCGATAAAACTTGAATGGACGTGGCTGCCGCCTTCTACAAGGACAGTCATGATCCCCATTTTGGCAAGACGAACCAATACTTCTGTCAGAAAGTCTGCATGTTCGGGAATTGCTTCTACACGAACAAGCGGGAATTCGTTAAAAGAGTCCATGCCTTTTGCGTTAGCCAGTGTAAAAAGGATCGTTTGTGATGCGCCGTCTGTTATGACATGCGCGGTTTTTGGCGTCCGGAGACGTCGATCTAAAATAATTCGAATTGGATTCTTTCCACCATGGGGCAAACGGGTGGTGAGGAAAGGGTTATCTTGAAGAATAGTTTGTACGCCAACCAGTATTGCGTCATGGGTGTGGCGGAGGTAATGGACATCCAGTCTTGCTTGCTCAGATGTGATCCATTTGCTGTCCCCATGCTGCGTTGCTAATCGGCCATCCAATGTGGCGGCAGCCTTTAGCGTGACGTACGGCTTTTGATGTTGAATATAATGAAAAAATGCCCGGTTACTGAAATCTGCCTCTTCGTTCGGAATCATCGTTACTTCAATACCTGCATCTCGAAGAAGCCCGATGCCTTTGCCGCTGACGGCCGGATTCGGGTCAATCGATGCTACGAAAACACGGCGTATACCGCTCGCAATAATGGCCTCAGTGCATGGAGGCGTTTGGCCAGTATGGGCGCAAGGCTCCAAAGTCACATAAAGGTCGGCGCCTTCAGCCAATTTTCCTGCCATTCGCAGTGCGTGGACTTCGGCATGCGGCGTTCCAGCCTTCATATGAAAGCCAGTACCGACAACTTGTCCATTGGCAACACAAACAGCCCCGACAATTGGGTTCGGAGAGGTTTGCCCAGTGGCGGTGCGTGCCAACTGGACTGCAAGCTTCATATAATCATTATGTTCCATGTCATTCCCCCTCTCAAATTAGAAAGGGCAGATCATTAAGGGCATGCAGCAATCGATACAAAAACTTCTCCCATCCAGACTATACTGTCGGTGCCGGAGTTACACCAGCTCCACCGTTTCCAAGTGGAAAACGGGTCACGGACTGACGAGCCATACGCTCGATCACCGCCGGTAAGGAATTTCACCTTGCCCCGAAGATTTGTACAATTGTGCGGAATAACCGTAACATAGAAAAATAGAGGCTGCCAATCCATTAAATGGCCTAGGCATGGAAAAAGGGGAGATAGACCCTTTTTAGTGATACGATTGTCCTTGGGTACTTATTTTTTGTGTTTCACAACATCTCTCTGTAATCAGAAAGATGTATGTATCAAATTGCAACTTTACAGTTTATTTAGCTAGTAATACGAACATGTATTCTATATAATAGAAATAACAATAACTAAAGGAAGAGTGATATGACAAGGATTAAAGGGATAACAGACCAAAGAATAATTGAACTGTATGAAAGCGGTATGAGTTACAAAGAGATGTGCCAGCTTGTAGGTCTTTCGGATAGGGCGATACGGAATGTGCTGAGTAAACATGGAATCCAAATGCGTCCAACAGGTCGTCCGAGAATTCATCAGGTTAATGAGGATTTCTTTAAGAGGTGGACACATGAAATGGCGTGGGTACTGGGTCTTTTTATGACTGATGGACATGTTAATAAAGATTTACACTCTGTTTATCTGGCTCAAAAAGATGTCACGATTTTGCAAAAGGTGGCAACTCTCATGGAAGCTGCTGAAGTAATTGCGGAGCCAACAGGCACTCGAAAAACACATATGTTGATTATTAATTCGAAAGTGATAAAATCTGATCTTGAAAAGCTTGGAATCACGCCGAATAAATCAAGAAGTGTTAGATTTTCTGATATTCCAGTTGAATTTCTTCCAGCTTTTGTACGCGGAGTTATTGATGGAGATGGATGGGTTCAAAAAGAAGGATATCAAATGAATATCACCACAGCTAGCGAGTCATTCGCCAAATCTCTTATTGATGTTTTTAGAGCTTGGGATCTTATGCCGACGTGTGAAATGCGATTTAGCGACTTGAAACGTCCATACTTCAGAATAGCTGTTAGTGGAAAAGTACAAATAATTAATTTGGCGGAAATTGTATATTCGAGCTCAACCGACTTATGTGTACGGTCCAAAAAAGATCGGATGTTATTACATGCTAACGGCAAACCAATTGCTAAGCCATATGAGACGATACATGGCAGATTGAGATTTAGAACAACGATTAGCAATGCAATTTTGCTGGAGCTAAAAAACATAGCAGCCGAACGTGAAATGCATATTAATCACATACTAGAAGATTGTCTAGAGGAAATGCTGCATAAAACAAATGGAGTTATCACTTACGAAAAATCATGTCGACCAAAAGATCGAGTGCAATATAAAACAACTTACAAGAAAACACTACTTGAGCGTGTTCGTAGATGTGCAAAGGAAAATAATTTGAACATCAATGATGTAATTGAATACAGCACTAGATTTCATAATTATTGAGGCGACTGGTATGATAGGCGATACGTAGTAGGCCTCTTTTTTTCTTTTTATTTTTAGTTTACATAATATAAATTATAGGAAGTTGAGTATCATTGATAAGTATACTTGAAACATTGAGATAAAATATATTTTTTACATAGACAGCATATCATCTTTAAGTCAATATATATCTTGATTTCAAAAACCAATTTAACATTAGAATATTGATTATCAAAAGCCAAACTCCAATTTATTTTCAGCAGGAATTTGGCTTTTGATCTAAAAATATCTAGTCATTTATAAACCGATTTTCGCTTTTCCTGTGCATTCTTCATAAATTCCCACGTGTTTTCTGAATACTGATACACAACAAGTTTGAAGTGTGCTAAATCTTCCTTGGATAAGTTGTTTTTTTAAATAACTTTCAACCTCTGTTATGTCTTTTTCATCGTAAACTGACACATCTAGCACAGGGTCAGTGTCACCGATCATTGTACTTTGAACATTATATTTATCCCATAAGGAGTCCATCACCGCCACTGTACTGTACCGTTCTTTTTGCATTAAGCCAAATAGTACAATTCCTATGATGGCACATGCCAAAATGAATATTCCAACCGTTGTTTTTAATTTCATTTTTCTCCTCCCTGCTGGTTTGTATTTGTAATATTTTTCTAGTTAACCGAACCTGATTGCTAATCATTACTTCTCCCATACTTTCCACTGTTAATAGCTTTACGATATTTTCCATCTTCCTCAATAGCAATTGCTTCATCCGTATTAATATCTTTTATTGAAAAAAAACTAGTCCCTTTTTTGTACTTGTTTGAGAAGTTTCCTGAGAATGTCCCTTCCTTATCCGAATACTTAGTTACCTGCCCGATTTCTTCATCTATTTCCTCTACATATTCATTGCTGACTTCATACATATCACCTTTCCATACAACAAATGATGAATTCCAGTCAGCACTACTAGAACAACCGAAAAGACCAACCACAAAAACTGAGAATGTGACGAGACAACAGAGAGAACGTAACGCTTTCATTAAATACTTCCCTCCCCCACATTTAAGAAAATGTGTGTTAATTGCCATACTTTATCTCCCAACAAAACCGCCTTCAGATTTAATAACTTGTCCAGTTATCCATCCAGATTCGTCACTCGCTAGAAATTTTATTAACCTCGCAGCATCTTCCGGCGTTCCCACTTTTCCTGTAGGGAAAAGACGTGATAAGTTTACCTTTGTTTCATTATCCATCCAACCTGAATCAGTCGGTCCAGGATCAACTGAATTTACCGTAATACCAAGAGAAGCAAGTCCAACTGACAACGGTTCAGTTATTGCAATTAACATGCCTTTTGAGGCAATATAGGCTAGATTATTGGGATCTGGGCCTTTCGAGACAAGGTTAATAATCCTTCCTCCACTTTTTTCCGGGAAGGCTTTCTCAAACCTTTTGGCAAATTCCGTGCTTAATAAGATTGTTCCTCTATTGTTCACCATATAGTGATCATCCAGGACTTGTGCATCGATGTTTCGAAAATCAACTAGTTTGTCATATGCTGCGTTATTTATCAGTACACTTGGCGTTCCAAGTTGTTCTTCACACCTATTCAGAATGGCATTTGGCGTTTCCAGCTCTGATAGATCCGCCGCCATATGTTCACAGCGTACTCCTGAATTATTGATGTTCTTACGTAATTGATTTGGAAAATCACTTTCCGAACCATTCCCCTCACTTTCATCATAATTGCACCAATGCGTAAAAAAGATATCAGCACCCGCTTCTGCGAGCATTAAACAAATTGCAGCTCCAATCCCTTGAGAACGACTTGCTCCTGTTACAATTGCTATTTTCCCTTTTAAAATTCTCATAATATCCCCCTCGTGGATGCTTCGCAATCTATCCTTAATTTTTACAGTCGAGCTCCTTCCCTTGTATCGTTTTGAACTCGAATCAAATAACATATATTAACTATAGGTATTACTCACTTAAGTCAGATGGCAATCTCTGTTTAGTCAAAATGAGTTAACTCTTCCGTTACAGAGTGTAGAAAAGCTTTATCGAATGTAATATAGTATTTTTTATTAATCATAACATCATTTATCCCTTTGAATAACGATACAGACTGTATGGTGGGAATTTCTCTTTTACCGTTAAAAAACGGCTCAAATGGGATATTTCCTTCGACTGAATGATTTTTTTGTATCCGTGAAATTTCATTTTTAGTTTTATCCATCACTACATTTATGATGTTCAATAAGTCTTCATCATCCAAGTTTTTCCTAACTGTTGCATCCATTAATAATGCTAAAACCTCTTCTCCATTCAACCGATTTATTCCCTTTTGGAATTCGAATGCCGCTTGAGAAATAGCTCTAACTCTAATTTCTTCCTCAAGTTCATGATCTATTCCACTTACAGAATTAATCGCTTGTGAGAAAGTATCTAAATCGATAACCGCATAATAGTCAATTGGTAAATCAAATAGTTCAGACACAGTATTCTTTACACTCTCTGCCCCAGCCCCCTCCATATAAGCAAAGGTCATTTTATCGTATATTATCGTACCATCCTTATTCTCTATTGGAACATAAGTATCTCGTGGAATAGATAACACTTTCACCTTTTCTTTGTCTTTATTATAAGTAAATAAAATGTTAATAGGTATTCTACTCGTTTCATCTTTAACAGATATAAGGGTGGTGATGACTTCGTCTTCCTTAGACACTGATTCACTTGCTGCCAGGTCTTTCTTCATAGGAAAAACGCTTACAGACGAAAATAATGGTATAAACAATAAAACACATAAACCTACTACTAATAAAGAAATGGTAAGCGGCGCAAAAATTCTCGTGGAAATTCCAACTGGTTTCTTGTTAACATTCTTTTCAAGTTCAGCAATCTTCCGAAATACTTTCTTACGATCAGCGCTTGTAAAACGTAATTCTTGATCTGCCGTGATTTTTTCTTCAATGAATTTACCTTTCATGAAGTTCCGCCTCCCTTATCAATGGCTCCAATCTTTGCTTTGCTCTTCTTAATCGAGTTTTTATAGTATCAACTGAAACGTCTAAAACTATAGAAATTTCCTCTGTACTTAAGGATTCATAGTAATACAAATAAACGACTTCCCGATAAATCTTAGGAAGAGAAAAGATCGTATCCTTTAGTCTTTTATTATTTTGTTTATCAATAACTATCCTCTCTAAAGATGGTAATATGGACTTTGTTGTTTCATTAATAAAACTTTTCACCTGCACCTTTTTGTAATTCCAACTCTTTAAATAATCCTTACATTCGTTAATTACTATTCGATAGAGCCATGTTTTTAATTGAGAATCTTTCCGAAATGACTCCAGATTGTTATAGCATTTGATAAACGAATTTTGCACCATATCCTTCGCACTCTCACTATCTTTCACATAGGAAAACGCTAATCTTACCAATTCATCTCCATATCGAATCATCAGTTTTTCTAACATAAAGTCTTTTTCTTCTTTTTTCAATCTTCTATCCCCCCTTCCATCCTTCTCCAATTCAGCAATTAGACGATTATCAAATCATATTGGGTTCAAATTAATGAAGATCCCAGTTTTCTATTAACTTTATCCACTTGGCATAGGCAAATTAGGTTATAAAAAAACCCTAATCGTTAATTACATAGTAATCAACGATATAGGGTTAAGTAGTTTTACTGAGTTGATTATAGGTGTGCTAATATAAGTTAGTAGTTACCAAAAAGATAACATCTCATCTTTTCGATCTTTTAACGTCTTTATTACAAAAGTTCGATACTCCACCAGCTCCGGAAACTGATAAAAGAAATTCACTTTTTCTTCTGCTACCGTTTGAGGATCGGTATTATATGGCGTTAACATAAAGAATGCGAAAGACTCCGCAATATCTTCATAGGGATTTAAACTGGCGTAGATCGTAATAAATGACTCTTTTTGCTCTTCATAAAATGCAATCCTATCTTCTACAGACTCATATCCGCCCTGTAGCCATTGCTCCTCATAGTTCTTCCAATAGGTTTGATAAAAGTGGTTCATATAACTGTCAGGGTTATAACATTCCCCACCATGCGGCTTGAAATAAAATTGTTCTGCTGGACAGGTATCCGAAATGACAAAATCCGCTTCATTCCATGACACAAGATGCCCATATTCATGAACTAGTATGGGTAAAGTATGAGATTGAAGCCACTGCTTTACCAAATTAGAAGGTATATACAATTTATCTTCATAAGTATTTACATGCGTATAAATATCCTCTTGAAAATCAATCATTTCCACATTTATTGTATTTCTATTGAATATAGCAAGAACAAGGTCAGCTATGCCTGTGAACATACTTTCTTCTTCGCCTTTTGTCAAAACAAATTGTTCTTCTTTGATTTCATAACGTGCGACAATGGGAACTTCCTCTTCCCATGTATTTGTAGCCAAAACAGACTTATCTTCTTCCGTGTATATATTTAAAGACGACATTCGGTTAGACGCATTGAGCCCACCTAAGAAATCATAAAAAAACTCACTTCCATATTCGTCCCCCAAATCACGGCATTCTCCGATTGTTTGACAAAGCTCTGAATCGATCGCCTGAGACCAATACTCATCGGCAGCTGTTTCTACTTGTTCTGCCTCTTCGACCATCTCTTTCTCCACCAAGTCAACATTCGTGTCCGCATCCGCCTGCTCTTCTTTTTCACATCCCCCAAGTAACACCGCAGTAGCAATCAATCCAAATATCACTAACCTTTTTATTCAATTTCCATCCCCTTTCAACCGTTTCCAGGAGTTGATTTTAGTTATTATGCATGTACTAATCACTTTCTTGAGATTATCATCCCCTTACATCTGGGGTTACTGTTAATTGTAGAGTTAATTGGAATTATTTTATTTCATACTCCAATTATATCAGATTATTTAATGTGTGTATTGCAGTCAATCACCATAACTTCAGTCGGTAATAATTGAATAATTTTAATAATATATAAGTTAAGTGTTACAATAGAGTAAATGGTTCGTACTGTAAGTTAAAGCAGGGGGAGGTACAGATGTAATGGATGTAAAACAGCATGAAGAATATTGATAATGGAAGGAGCGCGTTGAAATGAAAATACTCTCAAATACAGACTGGATAGTTAGCAGAATTGCCATAACAGCACTTATTGGGACTTTTATTGGTATCTTTGTCGTTAATCGTGAACTAAATCTCACATTCGCACTCTGGTATCTCTCCATCGTTGGCTTCGTAGTAGCTTGTAATGCGATTTACGTGATCTTCAAAAGAAAGAAGAATAGCGATAAGATAAATGCCAATGAACATTCCCGATAGTTTGTATTAAGCAGATAGAGAGAAACAAGAAAAACGCACTCAAATGTGCGTTTTTTGGACTGATAATCTCTGTAATACATGTGCTAATTTAATTTACTTTCCCGATTATTAAATCGAAAAATTGTCTGGTATCCATTAAACGTTTCGCCGTTTATCTCAGTGAACGCTCCATTTGTATAATTGGACAAACACTTTCTCCAAAATTTCTGTCCACCAATGTTTTTCTCAAGCGGGTTAGTAAATAGCTCCCATTTTCCTTTAAATTGATCAAAGACTATATGGGCTGCTTTTTCCGCAATCCCCTTCCCCCGTAATGATTGAATTAAAAAGAATTCATTAACAAAAAAATCAATTCCTTTATTGCAATAAGGCGGGGTTGCAATGAGGATAAAACCTGCCGGCGTTCCCTCTGCTAAAATTAGAAAAGGAAAAAGTACGTCCTTCTTTTCCCACCAAATATTTTGGATGTCATACTGATCTTGCAACGTTTTAATATCGTTACTTTCCTCATAGATTCCATGGACATTAGGGATCCTTTCATAGTGCCCAGAAAGATCATATAAGTATAAGGGATATAAGTTTTTAATAATGTAAGCATCACACTTTTCAGTTAAGCGAACTTCTAATTTCATAGCCTTCTCCTTTACCTAGTTGGATTTGTATCTGTCGTCATTGTAATAGAAACAGGCAATTGAATGATAGATAATAAATGATTCGTAACTGTTCTTTACATAAAAAGTCACACCAGATTTAGCACAGTGTGACAAAACCATTCTATTTTTTTGTATAAACTATTTTCTTAATGCTGTCATGAGAGAGAAAAAATTGGTTGGAAAGTTGTTCAATCGTGACTCCATGAGAAAATTGTTGTCGGATGGCATGGTTTCTAGCATTTAATTGTTTTTTAATACCCGAACGCTCGCCCCATTTCTTATGTGAATCCTTTGCAATTGGGACGTAAACCATTTCTCCATTTACATATTTCTGTAATTCCTCTACGAGTTCTTTTGGTAATATACTCTCTGCGTTCAAATATTTCATGTTCCATTTGCTCCTTAAAATATATTATTTAAGGTAGCAAAGTCAGCACTACATCTTAGAATACTTCTTTGGCGGAAATGGATCCTGGCCCTATACAAACAACCGCCGTTGTTCATAGTGCAAACTTTGCATAGAGCAGCTCTGTAACTTTCCCTTATTTTGTGCCATATAGATCCTCGCTCCTCTCAGTTCAAATATCTCAAATTCGTCATGCCTTGATTAGAATTCAAATTCAAACGACATCAATCGATGTGAATAATTAAACCCCAATTTTTCTGCAACCCGTTTGGAAGGTTCATTTGATTCATCAGTCGCCCAATATACACTAAACCCACGCTCCAGGCACTCGCGAATGTATCGTTGACCCAGGAGCGTTGCCAATCCTTTATTTCTTGCATTCTTATCGAATGTTGCAACATACACCTCGTGTCGGTCGCCATTCACGCAACAGGAATAGCAAGCACTTATCACCTTTTCATTTGATAAAACAGCATATCCTAAACCGTATTGATTAAAAGTTTCCGCCGATGACCAGTACTCAGTCAATTCGTCACGTAAATTCTCGTGTGTGTGAATTAATCCCTCTGTAATCTTAACAATCGAGTACTCGTCCTCCAAAATTTGCAGAGAGTGCTTTACTCCCTTTTTGATTTGATTGGAATCCAATTCATAATAGACACTGTAGCCGACGAAATAACTTCGTCCATTCACTACTATCTCTAATGTCTTTTTCCATCTCTCATCAAAGATGCGGGCGATAAACCAAGTCCCGCCACATAAATCCATACTATCTTGCTATAATTGTGTAGAAATAAAATAACCCAGATGGCTGTTAAACGCCTCATTTTCTGGATCTCCAAGCAAGAAGTACTCTAATCCGACGGCATAGACAATCGCGGTTCGCGGCTCTTCTACTTGATCCACATAAATAATGCCTCGATTCATCCCGTTTATAACTGCATTTAATACATTCTCATTCATTTCATATTGGCTAACTAGAAGTTTAATTATCTTATCATAACTATCTTTTGGCAGCGTGACGATCATTATAAAGTCCTCCACTTCGGGGTTAAGGAACGAGTTTATTATGCTCGGATTAAATATCAAAACTGACAGATCAAATTGCAGATTAGTTTGTGCTTTGTTTATTGTTATTTAGCTTAGATAACCTTGATCATCTCTATAATTCTTCACATTGCGAATATCAACTTTCCTAAAGTGTAACACTATGTGTTTTGTAATATCAACCAAATATGAAACCAATTAGGAATAAATGACTCAAACCTTACTCCTAATCCAATAGAAAAAAACCGCAAAGAGTTATACACTCTCTGCGGCTACCACCGGTTCAACCGGTTGCTGTTCCAATATAATCTTCCGTTTTTTCATCATAAAGAAAAATAGTCCTGTCAACGTGATGCTGATGATACTGAAAGTGATCATCATAGTTTGCAAGCCAATTAAGTCCAAAAATGCTCCTGCCGTTAATAAAACGACTTGGAATACGACACGTTCGAGCATATTTCGGAATGAGAAAAAGCGTCCGTGGTACTCTTTTGGCATCCGTTTTTGGAAGATGACCATTGCGGTAGGGAAAAAACAGCCGAGCGAAAACCCTAAAACGGCAAAAGAACTTAAAATCATGAATAAATGATCTGCAAAAAACAACATGAATTCAGACAAGCCGACGATCATTGCAAAAAAGAATAAGATTTGCGTCGTACTCCAGCGCTTGGCTATTAGTTTGATGACTACCGAACCAAGCATGAAAGCGACCCCTTCAAACGTATAAATCAGTCCTTTGATGGAGGCCATCTGCTGTATTTCACTAACATTGATGACAATTAGGTTAAATGATCCTAAAAACAGCAAGGGTATGAGCGTCATAACTAATGTCATGCCGACGGCTGGAAACTTTTTTAACACCGGAAATACTTCCATGAAGCCGCTATTTTGAGGACTGGCTCCGGCTGCCTTTCCATTGCTCTTTTCTTCGTCAATTTTCAATGACAATGTAAAGAGGAGTAAAATTCCATAAGCGATGAGTGAAATGAAGTAGAGAGACGACAGCGACCAATAGACGAGCATGACGCCTGCCAGCGCAGTCCCTGCCACACGGGCAATTGTAGCGACATTCATATGCATGCCATTCATCGTCAGCAAATCCTGCTCTTTGACGACTAACGGTATGGCGGATTGCAAGGCCGGAAAATAAAAAGTGGCCGACAATTGAATCCCAATAACAAACGCGATCATCCAAGCAATTGAACCGGTTTGCAAAGCCAGCAGCATGAGCAATACACTTGCCAGCCGGCCAATCCCTGATACGATCAGGACGGTCTTTTTCCTGGACTGGTCAATAATTCTTCCTGCGAGCGGTCCTGCCAAAATACCTGCTAATAACCCGACTGATAAAATGAGAGCTTTCACAAAATCAGACGGTACTTTCTCCTGCATGAATTCCAAATTCCCTATTATTCCCGTCCATAGGCCCAGTCCTGCAATCATCTCCCCTGACAAGATGATCCAGACATTGCGATTCCTCCACATATTCCCACCCCAGCCTTAACTATTTCGATTCTCGAATTATTATAATCGAATTCAATGAAAAAGTCACGGGCCTTTAGCCCGTGACTCCAATTAATCGAATTGAACTTTAGGTTCTTTGTACAGACGGACGGCTTGACCATCTTTTTGTTCGTCTGTAATGAAGCTGCCGTTCGAATAGCGATCGACCAGCCGAAGCGTACCGGCTGCAAACGGTATTTTCTTGCCTTGAGCAGTCATCAGTATGAGTTGATCATCCGTTTTTGCTAATGCTGTACCTATAATTCGGTGAGGATGGCTCTTTAGCTCTTTCAAGACAACGAGTCCTCGCTGTGCCCTGCCCGCTGTTTCGAGTTCTTTTAATGCCATCCGTTTCACTGCGCCGCGTTGCGTAGCAATCACGATTGACTCTCCCTGATCTGTAACGGTTTCAATAGAGACGACAATATCATCCGGCTTCAAATTGATCCCCTTCACACCGGCCGTTCGGACGCCGGTTTGGGAAAGCTCTGTTAGAGAGAATCGCAAGCCGTATGCTTGCTGGGTGATTAGAATAACATCTTCGTTTCCTTGGACAATTCGGGCATCTACCAGGCGATCGCCCTTCTTGACGTTCATCGCCTTGAAGGTACGTGAGTAGCGTTGTACTTGGAAATCTGCCAGCTGTGAAATTTTGATATTTCCTTGCTCTGAAACGGTAAGTACCGAAACATTGGCTTCAAAAGAATCAAAGCCAAGCACCGCAGCAACCTCTTCACCTGATTCAAGCGAAATGATACTCGAAATATGCTGTCCAAGATCCTTCCAGCGGATGTCCGGTAACTCATGGACAGGCTGATAGATATAATTGCCGTGTGACGTGAAGAGCAGCAAATGGTGCTGTGTATTCATGACAGATTCCATCAGACTGAAATCCGACTCTTTCATCTCCTGGCCTGCGCCATTAGAAGCCGAGTAGGACCGCATGCTTGTACGCTTCACATACCCGTCCTTTGTAACAGATACAACAACCTCTTCACTTGGCACAAGGATGTCGAGATCCACTTTAATACTTTCAATCTTCTCTTCAATGACAGAGAGTCTAGGCTCTGCGAACTGCTTGCGGATTTCTAGCAATTCCTTCTTAATGACAGAAGAAAGTTTGCGATCGCTTTTCAGGATTGCATCCAATTGATCGATTAATTTACGAAGGGATTCATCTTCACGCTGCAGTTCCGTAATATCCGTATTCGTCAAACGATATAGCTGCAAGGAGACGATCGCTTCCGCCTGAACTTCAGTAAATCCAAACTGAGCGATGAGATTGTTCTTTGCATCCCGTTTATCTTTGGAAGCACGGATTGTTTTGATCACTTCATCCAAGATGGACAATGCCTTCATGAGACCTTCCACAATATGCAGACGGTCTTTTGCTTTTTGAATATCGTACTCCGAGCGCCGCGTCACAACATCTTTTTGATGATCAATATAGGCATCCAGCAGCATCGGAAGAGACATCAGCATCGGACGTCTGTTTGAAATCGCCACCATATTGAAATTGTACGTAATTTGAAGGTCTGTGTTCTTCAATAGATATTGCATGATCCCATTGCCGTCAATATCCTTCTTCAGTTCAATAACAATGCGCAAGCCGGTACGGTCCGATTCATCCCGGACGTCCGCGATTCCGTCCAATTTACGATCCAGACGTAATTCATCCATCTTTTTCACTAGGTTTGCCTTGTTCACATCGTACGGGATTTCCGTCACAACAATTTGGGATTTCCCTGCCTTCAACGATTCGATTTCATACTTGGCCCGTATAACGAATCTGCCTTTACCCGTTTCATAAGCTGTTTTAATGCCGTCGGTTCCTTGGATGATGCCGCCTGTCGGAAAATCAGGTCCTTTTAATACGGTCATTAATTCTTCTACCGAAACGTCTGGATTGTCCATCCGCATCAACACAGCATCAATTACTTCATGAAGCGCATGAGGCGGAATATCTGTCGCATATCCCGCTGAAATTCCTGTCGAGCCATTCACCAAAAGGTTCGGGAATCGGGCGGGCAATACAGTTGGCTCAGGCTCTGTATCATCGAAGTTTGGAATAAAATCCACTGTATTTTTCCCGATATCGCGCAGCATCTCGCCGGCAATTGCGGAAAGTCTTGCTTCCGTATAACGCATGGCGGCAGCTGGATCGCCGTCAACAGAACCATTATTTCCGTGCATCTCCACCATCAGATGACGCAGTTTCCAATCCTGGCTCATCCGGACCATTGCGTCATAGACGGACGAATCGCCATGAGGGTGGTAATTCCCGATGACATTCCCGACTGTTTTCGCCGATTTTCGGAATGCTTTATCATGCGTATTCCCTTCATGGAACATCGCATACAGGATACGCCGCTGAACGGGCTTCAGCCCGTCACGTGCATCGGGCAATGCCCGGTCTTGGATAATATATTTACTGTACCGTCCAAATCGGTCCCCGATGACTTCTTCCAGTGGAAGGTCTTGGTAACGTTCTGTTGCTGTCATTCAGAGTCCCCCTCATGGAGAAATTCATTTTCCAATATATTTTGGTCTTCTACGCCGAAATCAACATTGCTTTCAATCCATCGGCGGCGTGGTTCAACTTTATCACCCATTAACGTCGTCACACGGCGTTCCGATTGGGCGCCGTCTTCAATCGTCACCCGGATCAATGTGCGTGTTTCAGGATTCATCGTCGTTTCCCAAAGCTGTTCCGCATTCATCTCACCGAGACCTTTGTAGCGCTGGAGCATATAGCCTTTGCCGATCTTCTTAATGGCGGCATTTAAGTCCGCCTCAGTCCATGCATACTCGACTTTCTCGCTTTTGCCTGTCCCTTTAAACACTTTGTAAAGCGGAGGCAGTGCAATATATACTTTTCCTGCTTCAATAAGCGGCTTCATATACCGGTAGAAGAACGTGAGGAGCAGAACTTGGATATGCGCTCCGTCCGTATCGGCATCGGTCATAATGATCACTTTGTCGTATGCGATATCGTCAATATGGAAATCGGCCCCGACTCCGCCGCCGATTGCGTGGATAATCGTGTTGATCTCCTCGTTTTTCATAATATCTTCGAGCTTCGCCTTTTCCGTATTGATGACTTTACCCCGAAGCGGCAAAATCGCTTGAAAAGTACGGTCTCGTCCTTGCTTTGCAGAACCGCCCGCCGAGTCTCCCTCGACCAAGTATAATTCGTTTTTCGACGCATTTCTGGATTGGGCAGGTGTCAGCTTGCCGGATAGGAGCGTATCTGATTTCTTTCGTTTCTTTCCGGATCGAGCATCTTCACGTGCCTTCCGTGCAGCTTCTCTTGCTTGCTGCGCGCGGATTGCTTTGCGGATCAAGTTGGCGCTCAATTCAGCGTTTTCCTCAAGGAAATAAAGGAGCTGCTGTGAAATGATGCCGTCCGTTGCCGTCCGTGCTTCGCTTGTCCCAAGCTTGCCCTTCGTCTGTCCTTCGAACTGGAGAATTTCTTCCGGAATACGAACCGAAACGACAGCTGAAATTCCTTCCCGGATATCAGAACCATCCAAGTTCTTATCCTTTTCTTTCAAAATGCCAGTCTTTCTGGCATATTCGTTAAACACACGGGTCATCGCAGTTTTTGCACCCGTTTCATGCGTACCGCCATCTTTTGTCCGGACGTTATTAACGAAGGACAGGATGGTTTCGGAATAACCGTCGCTGAATTGAAATGCGAACTCGACCTCGATCCCTTCGGCAACGCCTTCTAGATAGGCCACCTCATGAAGGGTATCTTTTTCCTCGTTCAAATAAGAGACGAATGCCTTAATCCCTGACTCATAATGGAATACATCCTTTTTATCGGTGCCTTCTTCCGCCAGGACAATTTTCAAGCCTTTCAGGAGAAACGCTGATTCCCGTAAGCGCTCAGCCAATGTATCGTATTGGTATTTGATTGTGGAGAAGATGGTCGGGTCCGGTTTGAAATGAATCAATGTCCCTTTTTCCTTGGACGTTCCGATTTCCTCCAGCGTGGTAGCTGGCTTGCCGCCATTTTCAAATCGTTGGCGAAATTTCTTGCCATCACGATAAATGGTTACTTCCAACCATTCGGAAAGCGCGTTGACGACTGAAGCTCCGACCCCGTGCAAACCACCACTTGTTTTATATCCGCCTTGTCCAAACTTTCCCCCGGCATGCAAGACGGTGAAAATGACTTCTGTCGTCGGCTTCCCCATTTTGTGCATTCCGGTAGGCATACCACGCCCATAATCCCGCACACTGACGCTGCCGTCTTTGTGAAGCATGACGTCGACTTCATTCCCGTAACCCGCCAATGCTTCATCCACTGCATTATCTACAATTTCATAAACGAGATGATGAAGCCCTCGTGCATCAGTGGATCCGATATACATCCCTGGACGTTTCCGTACCGCATCAAGACCTTCCAATACACTGATCGAATCATCATCATACGTATACACTTCTTGATTCTTCGTCAAATTGCAACCCCCATCAAAACAAATGTTCTCTTTTTTATATATCGTAACGCTACAAGAAAAGCTTGTCAAATCAACGTTTTCATGTAGCTCGCTCAATTTATTGTATAGAACAACGCTGTAATATGCAATGACAAGAGGAATTTCCGTCCAATTGGCAACAACTTGACTACATTCTTTTCTTAACAGGAAAGACACATTTGTAAATCTCATTGTCCCCTTCCTGACGTTCTGCTAAACTAACAGTAACGGAATTATGTAAAGGGGACCATTATGGAAACAGCTATTTTACTACTTCTTGCGTATCTGCTCGGCTCTATCCCTTCCGCCCTTTGGATAGGCAAATTATTTTTCAAAACAGATGTCCGCGAGCATGGAAGCGGCAACTTAGGGGCGACCAACACTTTTCGTGTGTTAGGCAAAACAGCAGGTTTGATCGTCACCGTTCTCGACATATTGAAAGGTACCGCAGCTGTCCTGCTTCCATTACTTCCTTACTTCAGTGATGTGAACATCCATCCGCTCGTGATCGGGTTCATGGCGGTGATCGGGCATATCTTTCCTGTATTCGCTCGCTTCAAAGGAGGAAAGGCAGTGGCCACTTCCGGCGGGATTCTATTAGGCTACAATTGGCCAATTTTCCTCATTGTCCTTTTGACCTTCCTGATCGCCTTAAAGATCACGAAAATGGTTTCATTATCCTCTATGATCGTAGCAGCCGTTGCTTTCATTTATA
Organism: Sporosarcina sp. AD_1; assembly: GCF_057373025.1. Taxonomy (NCBI): domain Bacteria; kingdom Bacillati; phylum Bacillota; class Bacilli; order Caryophanales; family Caryophanaceae; genus Sporosarcina; species Sporosarcina sp. AD_1. Next base: position 406,229 of record NZ_JBPVIR010000002.1, on the reverse strand, counting down.
CGGTCATCTACTATTTCATGACAAAGGATATCTACTTGATGATCATTGTCGGGCTTATGGCCATATTTATTTTTTACCGCCACCGCGCAAATATAACGAGAATCAAAGCAGGAACCGAGCCAAAGGTGAAGTGGTTGTAATACAATAGGACAAACCGAAAGGCGGGATGCTGAATGAAAATCGTTTTATCAGAGGAAGCTTTGGAATGGTTCCATGAGGAAATGGGTGTGGAACCAGGTGATGAAATCAAATTCTTTGCACGCTATGGCGGTGCGAGCCCATTGCATGAAGGATTCTCATTAGGCATAAGAAAAGAAGGCCATGATGAAATCGGCGTGGAAACGAAGCAAGACGGCGTCCTTTTTTACATCGAAAAGCGTGATGAGTGGTATTTTTCAGGGCACGACCTGCATGTAACGGTTGATCCACAATTGAATGAACTGCACTTCTCCTATGAAAAAGCGTAAGCCTCTTGCGCTTTTTTTCTTTCCCCATAATTTACTTTACATAATATTATTATATCACACCAATTACTCTTCCTCTCCCCTTTCCTTCACTCCAACAATTGGTTGCCTGCATGGTAAATACCTGAACATTCCAGTTGTAACCTTTGTAATGCAAATGTAAAGAAACGTGAAACCTGCTGTTATAAGAGCGTTTGTACGAACTGGTAAAATTCCACGGGATTAATTTCCTGACAACCTTTCAATTTTTCTATGATACTGTAAAGGCGTTCCGAAACTTTGCATACATACAAGGAGGAAATTATGAATAAAAAAATTATATCGGCTGCATTAGCCGCCACAGTCACTCTTAGCTCATTAGCCATCCCGGCAGTTAATCCGGAGCCGGTAGCTGCTGCTACTCTTGCATCGCAACCTACTACAGCGGCTGTAAATGCGAAAGCTGATCAATTGATAGCAACAGCGAAAAGCCTCATTGGCAAAGCGACTTACAGCAATACACAATATAAAGATACATATCCATATAAGTTTTCTTGCGCTTCATTTCTTATGTATGTATTTGAGAAAAACGGCGTTGACCTTGGTACGTATAACGAGGATTATATGATGAAACAAGGGACATACGTGGCAAAAGGACAATGGAAAAAAGGCGATCTCCTCTTCTTTAAATCAAAGAAAACAGGTACAGACCCGGACCATGTTGTCATGTATATTGGCAATAACAAAGTCATTCAAATGGCCGATCCTAAGCAGAAGATTGTTATTACAGATATGAATAGCAAACCCTATTACAAAGATAACTACGTTGCGGCTCGTCGCGTCCTACCGGGTTTAATGTCTTCATCACCTGCAACAAAGGGAGATAAAATTGTTGAATCGGCATATCAACTGCGTGATAAGGCGACAATCGGCAGCGTGACGAATCCAAGTGCGATGAAATTTACGAGCCTTGGATATATCAATTATGTTTATAAAAAACAGAACATCACCCTTCCGGCTACGTCTCTATCGGCTTTGATGGCCAAAGGTACAACGGTCTCACGCGCCAACTTGAAAAAAGGTGATTTAGTATTCTTTAATAGTGTGAAAGGATCGAAAACGCCTAGCTTGGTCGGGATCTATGCCGGTGAATACCGCATTATTATTCCAACGTCCTCTGGTGTCCAATCCCGTGTCCTGCTTGTCGACTATTATAACTCGCACTATATTACAGCGAAACGCTTCATCTCAGGCAACTGATCCGAATTAAGGGCTGAACCCGGCTTCCGGGATCCAGAGGTGCCGTAGCCGCCAATATGCTTTATGGTCTACTATCGCTCCATGATCATAACTCTTGCCAAAAAGGCGAAGGAAAACTTGACGGTTTCCTTCGCCTTTGCTTTTTTCGTGTTTTGCAGGATAAACTAGAGAAGTTTTGAGCTAGATTATTTCTTCCTCAATCCTTTGGCGAACTCGATCAGACCTTTACTTGACATGGGTCCTTTAATCAGAACAATTGTATTTTGATCTAACAGAGGAGCGACAATTTTCTCCACACCTTCCACCTGCTTGAGCATTCGAATTTCTGCCTGGCTGCCTGCCCGTTTCGCCTGGCGGCCGATTTCCTCCGCCTTGCTGCCGATAGTGATCAATAAATCAATCGGCTGTTCGGCAATAAGATCTCCGATTTCCCGATGATATTTTTTCTCAAAACGGCCGAGACGGTTAATATCGCCGACGACAAAAATAATTTTTTTCTCTCTGCCCAGTTCTTTTACTACCTGCAATGCCGCTTTGATAGACGTCGGATTGATGGTCCACGTATCGTCAATGATGGTGCTTCCAGAAACCCCTTCAAAGAATTGCATATGCCGCTCGGGATTCGAGAAGGTTGCCAGCTGATAGATGGCATCTCGCTCAGCCAGTCCCATTTCAGTTGTCGCCGCAATCGCTGCCAATGCATTGTACACTTGATGTGTTCCGTAGCCTGGCACAAATGCTTTATAGGAATCACCCGCATGGATCAGCGTAAAGGACATGCCTCCCTCTGCGTACCGTATATCGGTTGCTTGATAATCCGCTTCTTCCTGGATGCTAATATAAATGATTTTATTGCCTTTAAACGTGGAAAGACCGACTTTTTTTGTGTTCTCGTCATCCTTGTTTAATATGAGCGTGCCACCTTTAGAGATGCCTTCTACAATTTCGCCTTTCGCACGGATATAGCCATCGAGATCATTGCACCCGTCTAAATGATGGACGCCGATATTTGTCAGTATGCCGATAGTCGGTTTATAAATCATACATTGGTGTTTAATGTTCCCTGAGTTGCCGAGACCGTGTTCGAACACAGCTACATCTGTCTGTTCGTCCATTTGCATTAAATAAGGGAAGGAGCGCCGCGGTTCATTCTTGCTGCTGACCGAAGCGACAACATGATATTTCGCACTCATGATGTGGCGGATCATGTCCTTTGTGGTCGTTTTCCCGCAAGTGCCTGTAATGGTGACAACAGGAATGGAAAACAAGCTACGGTAATAATTGATGAACGCCCAATATGCCTGAACGAGGCTCGGAACTTGTAAAACTGTTACACCCTGGATGTCTTTTTTCATTTGATCTGCCGGTTTATCTGTAATGAGTAAGACGGGAGCTTTGGAACGGATTTCATTCCAGTTGACCGTCTCATTTCGATGGATGAACATCATTGTATGTGTACGGGTGAAATCATGGCGCTTATAGTAGATCACATGCTGCACTTTCCAATTGACAGGTCCATATATATGCTCTGCCTTTAGAAGCCTCTTGATGGTTCGCACGTCTAATGGTTTCATAGGTTACCTCCCTTCCCTAGTTGCAAGAGTTCATTTCATCTCTGTCTTCTGAGCTGCATAATCGTCCGGTACATCTCTTTGTCTTCAAGTGCATGGAACATAGACAAATCTGGGACATAATTCCCTTCCAGGATATATATACTTCCACATTGAGTGATGCCAATATCAAAACCAATGATGTCTGGCTCGGGGCTGACTTGCTCCAAGTGCTTAGCGGCTGCAAGACACAGCCTTTGGATTCGATCCTTCACTCTCCGTATTCCGAATCGGGCAACAGAAGATTGTGGTATGGCTTCTTCAAATGTCATCAATTCTTTCGCAACATTAGTCACAAAAAAATCCGAAGCCGCCACTTTAACGAGCATCCCCGTAACCATCCAATGATTTTGATTTCTTTGGACGACGACGCGTATATCGAATGGGCAAGCCTCAATTTCTGCTAATCTCAATTTCTGCTGAACAATATACGGTTTTTTAGCGAGCTCTGCTTGCGGCAACATCTCCAATGCTTCAGCGAAAGAGCTGCAGCTATGGATCTCATCCCATTGATGGAGATCAATACGATCATCTGTCTGACGGATAATCTGAATGATGCCTCTCCCTTCCTGGCCGATACACGGTTTCAAGAGGATTTCCTTATACCGTTCGAGGAATTGTTGGGCAGTACCAGCTGTATAGATTTCTGTCGGCGGCAAGTATGGCTGCAACCTGATTTTATTTCTCAATAATGTATATTGGCTCCATTTGCTATTGCGGAAATGAAGTCGTTTTTGTTCCAGCTCCACTCTGCCATCTGAAGTGCATGTAACGTTCAGGACAACGGTTTGGCACTCCTTATACCTATCTGCAGACTGCTCTGCAAACTGTTGCAGTGTTGTTCGATTTCTGGCAAACCGCCAACGAACGAAAACGTGAGGTGCCGCAGCGCCCTCCATCTCAATGATGGACGCGATTTGCCACGGCAACTCCACTTGATCCCGATGCATGGTGACGATGTAACGCTCATCAATCTGCCGGACTTTTATTGTCTCGGACTTAAAATAGGTTGTCAGCGACTTAACATGCTCTGTCATTCTCCACATTCGCTTCACCACTTTCCGAATCAAGCAAGTTTCCCAATCAGTTCTTTGACTTACTTACAGCCGCGAGCCTCAATGGAACCTTGCTTGACTGGAGCAGCCCCCAATTGGTCAAAGAAATCGTAAATCTCGAATTCTTTCACGACATCGGCTTTTGCCATTTTGGAATAATCACTGAAGATGGCTTGAAAGCCATACGTGATTCCATTGATGACGCCTGTGCCTTTGACCGTCACATCACAGCGATAGTCTCCTCCGCAGCATGTCACTTGCTTAAAGGATGTTGCATGGAACGTAAAATTCCGTGCACCGTTATTTTCGGTGTCAACAAAACGCACCGTTAGCCGTGAACTACCAGGTGTGGACACACAGACATTTGCGGTATAGGTGATCGTCCCGCAGACGGTGCCGGGTACACCTTCAAATTTGACCCGATTATGTTGCGACACTGCATTGACGCGTACGCCACAAGGGCAAACAATACCCATTAGAAATCCCTCCCTTCACTTTTATACTGTAGAATATTAACAGCCCTGCGATAGCGGCTTGGTGTTTGTCCATCATGGGAGTTCAATAAGGGTTGATCAGCTTTTCTTCTTTAGTGAGGCTGCAACCAAATTGACCGACTTGCTATACATATCGCCTTTAACAAGGACGACAGACTGATCATCTATCAAGTCCTGTATGAATTCAATTGCGCGGATATGATTATTAAAAGCCATGATCTTCTGTTTTTTTCTTGTTTTTGCTACGGTTTGCGCCATAATTCGCGCATGCTTTCCGATTGTTACGAGGATATCGATTCCACTATTGGCGAGCATATCCCCTGCATTTTTATGAATGATATATCCCCAGGAACCAAGGTCGGTGATGGTGCCAATGATCGCAATTTTTTTCTTTCCCCGCCCGATTTCATTTAATACATTCAGTGCAGCTTGCAAAGAGGTGGTCGTTAGACTCCACGTATCATCAATTAAGATCGATCCTTTGATGCCTTCTTGAACTTGTAATTGCTTGTTCAATGGCGAGAAGGTCTTCAGACCGTTTGCCGCCTCGCGAAGTGACATGCCGATTTGATGGACGGCCGCTATAGCTGCCAAAGCATTGCTCACTTGATGGTATCCATATCCCGGCACAAAAATGGAATGCCTCTCACCGCCATGGTCTAAATAGAATCGCATGCCACCATCTGTAAATTGGACATCTTTCGCGATATAGTCGTAAGCTCCATTGATTCCGACAGTGATGATTTTCCCTTTGTAGTTTCGATTTACTTTGCGGATGGTCGGGTCGTCCATATTCAAAATCATCGATCCTGTCTCTCCGACTGCGGTAAACAATTCACATTTTGCTTCAATATAACTTTCCAACGTCGTGCAATAGTTCAAGTGATGTTCCCCGATATTGGTGATGATGCCGATGGTCGGTTTAAAATATCTGCCCGCATTTAAAATATCTCCAGGAGCGCCGACAGCCGTTTCAAATACGGCCGCTTCGGTATCTTCATCCATGCTGAGTAAATAATGCAGATGCGCTGTTCGGGAATTATTGCTGCTGTTCGTGCTGGCGATCTTCTTTCGAGCTGATAATATATGCCGGATCATTTCTTTAGTCGTCGTTTTTCCGGATGTCCCTGTAATGGCGATGACCGGGAGATCCAGCAAAGATCGATAGTAATCGACAAAAGACCAATAAGCATCATTGGCATCAGCAACTCGGATAATTGTCAAATCGGCGAGATGTGTATTGTTTCCTTCCTCCGAATCCGTCACAAGGACGAGTGGAAAATAGTCTTTCAGCTTCGCCCAATCGACGATATTTTTTCGCATGAATAAGATGGTATGCGGATGCTTTAGCTGCTTGATTCGATATGCGCCATGCTTGACGATCATCTGATCCGAGCCTTGAATTAATTCGCCCCCCAGCCTCTTTCTGATTTGGCCCACGGTTAACGGTTTCATCGTTGTATTTCACTCCTTTCGCATGTTTCAGTATATGCAAACGTCCTTCGGATGCTTGGACTAACACCTTTTTTAATACAATGAAAACCTTCAGACATCAAGATACTTGACCATGTACCCAGCACAATCCGACATACGATAGAAAGGAATGGTTTTCGCTTGATCAGTTAAGGAGTGGACTTTTTGAAAACAATCATTTTTATTGGAACAAACAAATCCGGATCAAGCCGTGAGGCAATCCGGGCGGCCGGGGACCTCGGTTATTTTACAGTACTCTTTACAAGTAATGAAAAGCAGTTGCGGCAGCGGGAAGAGTACAAAGATGTGCATGAGATGGTTCAAATTGAGACGACGGATATCCAAGCGATGAAGAAGAAAATTGCGGAGCTGTCCGATCGTGGTCTGGCTATCAAATCGATTCTTAGCTTTGTCGATTCGTACGTGCATATTGCATCTGAATTACAGGATGAATTTTGCACAAATGTCGCTTCGACAATGGCTGTAACAACAATGGAAAATAAAGCGGCAACGAGAGAGTTACTGCAAAATTATCCGTTTACCCCGAAGCATTTCATTATCCAGCCCGAAGAATGGGACGCATATTCAACAGACTCGATGAAGCTTGGTTATCCAGTCATCGTCAAATCCCCACATTCCACCGGCTCTAAAGATGTACTGTTGGCAAAGAACAGTAAACAGCTCGCCAGGCATATGAACAAATTGCATGACAACTCTCCTGAGGATCCTATTATTTTGGAGGAATACATTGAAGGAGAACAGTATTTAGTAGAAGCGCTCGTTCACAAAGGGGCGGTGAAGATTGCCGGCTTTATGAAACAGGAAGTGACGGCAGGAAAACGTTTTATTATTACAGGCTATGGCGTGATGGTCGATGTGCCAGAATTGATGAAAACACAAGTTGAACAAATCATTAAATCGATAGTGAAACGCTTCGGTCTGCAAAACGGAGCGATGCATCTCGAATTACGGCGTTCGCCGAAAGGATGGAAATTAATCGAAATTAATCCCCGGATTTCAGGAGGCGCTATGAATAAAATGCTCGAAGCCGCATTCGGTTTCAATTTAGTGAAGGAAACCATTCGGCTCTACACAGGTGGTGTCCCGAACATCACCCCTTCACGGAAACAGCATATTTACACTCACTACGTTATTGTTTTGGAAAAAGGAAAGCTTGAAAAAGTGACAGGCAAAGCGAGGGCGCGGAAAGCACCAGGAGTCCTGGAAGTGTATGTAAAGCCGCGAAAAGGAACCGTGCTCATTCCACCACTATCCATGGGTCACCGTTACGCATACATTATCGCTACAGGGGATACATTACTCCAAGCGAGGCGGAATGCTGAAGATGCTGCGAAAGAAATTACATTTCATTTGTCCGAGGAAAAGTGAAAGCTCAACTTTTCCTCGTTTTTTTATGGCATGAAAAAACCGTTCCCCATACGTCGGGAAACGGCAGTTCTTCTTACTGTTTAAATTGCTGATCCAGAAATTTAACAGTATCAAACATATTCGTTTTGCTCGCTCCTTTGACAAGAATCGTATCGTTCTTGCGGACGAGTTTCTTCAGCAAGTCATGCAGCTTTTCTCGATCGGTGAAATGATGAATATTTTGTGCTGGAAAGCCGGCTTTTTTCGCAGCAGCTCCCATCTCTTCGGTACGAAAACCATACGTGATAAAAAGATCAATCCCTAGCTTTTTCACATATTGACCGACCTTCTCATATTCCGCTTCACGCAGATCACCAAGCTCACGCATCTGGCCGATAATCGCCACTTTCCGATGCTTTGCAATATTATCGAGTACGTCGAGGGCCGCCTTCACGCCTTCCGGATGGGAATGGACCGTATCGTCAATGACCGTAATGCCGTCCTTTAAATCATAGAGGGTCAACCGGCGCGGTGGTTTTCGGAACAGCAGGCCAAGTTTAATTTCAAGCGCTGTAAACCCAAGCAAATCGGCTACCGCAATCGCATTCAATGCATTGTACACATGATGCTCCCCTAAAATCGGTATAAAAAACTCCATCTTTTGCCCTTGCAATTTCATTTTAAATGACATGCCTTGCTCGGAGTATTGAAGATCATACGCACGGTAATGAGCCTTTTCGGTATGAATGCCGACTGTATAAATCTTGCCTTTGAATTTTTGCGTCTCCAAAAACCTCGAATTCTTATCATCCGCATTGACAATCAAGATACCATGCTGATCCATGCCATGAATGATTTCGGACTTGGCTTTTGCGATGCCGCGGGGATCTCCGTTAAAATTACCAATATGCGCATGCCCGATATTCGTAACTATGCTGATCGTCGGTTGGATAATGCTGCAATGCTCTGTAATGACGCCAGGATACGCCATCCCATATTCCAGTACAGCCGCATCGTGGGAAGGAGTGAGTAACGCGGCGTGCTGCTTCGTATGTTCGGTCGTATTCCAATAATCCTTCGACTCGAACACATTCCACTTCTTCGACAGGATGGAAGCGACAAACGCTTTCGTTGTCGTCTTGCCTGCGCTACCGGTAATACCGATGACTGGCATTACACCTTCCTTATTCAAGTTCCTGCGCTTTACTTCTCGGATTTGCTCCTTCATTTTTCGTTGATTTTCAGCAATGTACATGGCATAGCGAATCCCGTTAATTACTACATCCAACTCCAAATAAAATGCAGGCGGGCATCCGGGACGCCAGTTCACTTCGTAGATCCACAGCTTCCGGTTTTCATCCATGCCGATGTCCACACCAATTTCGTCAATCATCTCGCCAAACTGAACCATCTGTAATTCATCCAGATGCCTTGCTAGTGATAACGAAAAAAACTCCAGCGTCTTTCGTATATTAAAGGCCTCGGAGCCGAATTCCTGTTCTAAAAAAGGATCCAGGTAATTGGTATAGCCGCCATTGTTGATGTTTGCGATAATCGATCCATGCGGGGCTACACGGGGATAAATGGTCGTGATCACCCATTCGCCCTCTCCGTTTTTCTGCACGTGCAGTCGGAAATCGAACACTTGCCCAGATTTGGTCACTGATTGGATATACGGCTGCAAGATGAAAGGTTCTGTTTTCAGCTTGGTTTCAATGAATTTTGCAAGCTGCTGCTCCGTATACCATTGCATCGTCGTATTAAAAGTGACCGTATAGCGATGATCTTTCTTTTCAATAAAATAAATCCCTTTGCCTTTCCTGCCCTCGACCGGCTTAAATACAATTCGCTGAAAAGCGGTCATGAATTTCAGTAACTGATCCACATCTTTTACAATTTCGGATGGAATTAAATAATTGGCAAACTCCTTCCCTTCCTTCAGACGGTTGGCGACGCTCCACTTATTGCCGATGGAATGAGTTGTAAATGGAATCTCACTTTTCAACTTGGTAAGCACCGTTTTGGATTTAGCTAATTTTTCCGGGCTCCCGGCATTATAAATGACATCGGGAAATGGCATGACCCTTTCCAGCCATTCTCCATTTTCATACACTTGTCCCCGGATAGAACGATTCACGAAATTCACTTCACCGGGTGAAAAATAAAAAAATGTGGCGCCTTCCGCTTTCGCCACAGCTGCATAGGCGTATGATTTGATGACAGTGCGCGGATCTTTACGATGGTGCAGCATCCCTATTATTGTCATGATTCCGAATCTCCTTTGCGTAAATGCATAATCTATCTCTAATACATTCAAACAAAGACAGGTTGGCAACGGACAAGTGTGTAGTTGACAATATCTTTTATCCTTTTTGCTCCCGGATCGGCAAGGGACGCCCGACGCACTCCAATGGAAGAGCCTCAATACTGCAAAAACAGCAGGGTACAATGGTCACGCAGCTATCCGTTTTTCGAAGCGTAAAAAATTGATCGGCCGGAAAGGCGTGATTCCCTTCCATATCCAGCGGTTCAAGAAGTGTCAACACCACGCAGCCGGTCTCCTCGTCAAACGATTGCAACGAAAAAAATGGAGTCGGCTTCCCCAGGTGGAAGGCATGAAAACGACGATTGGCAGTCGATAACGTGAATGGGATGCAATCGTAGTCCTTCAATCGTTTAATAAATCGAAATTGCGTTTGTTGACAAGTTAACAATTCCTGCTCCCTTTTCAGCTCTTGTAAAGCGGAACATATCGAGCACTGTACCAATCGTTTCCTCTCCTTCCAGCCAGGTGATCAAATTTCTTCTATATAAAACGCAATGAGGCGAGCCGCTTCCATTGCCCGTTCCCTCGCCAGCTCCACACTGTCGCTGGACGCCATTACATAGCCATACCGCTGGCCCATCGACATTGCAGGACCGACAATATCTCCTGTTTTTACAAGCAGCTGCGCGGCTTTGACGCCAGGTTGAGCCGCCGCTTCCTCTAAACCAGAAACGCCCCGGAAGATGCCGCATAGATCCGTTGTCATACAATATGTATAGACGGCATCTTCTTTTGTTTTCGTTAAGTTCGGCATTTCACCGGCGTACAAGCGGACAGTTTCCTTTGCTAGGTTAATTCCATACGCTTCACTAATCATTTGATTCATTGTAAACCCAGCCATCCTGGGGTTCAGTTCAATCAATTTCCAACCCTGTGATGTCAGACGCATTTCTAAATGAAAGGCGGCATTGGTTATGTGTAATGCTTCTGTAATTTTTCCGACCAATTGTAGCAGTTCATCATACTCTTTCCTTGAAAGGACTTTTCCGATGGAATAGCCGGTAACGATAAACTTTCCGTCACTTGTTACATCTTGTTCGGCAACTGCCACAATATGAGGCTTGTTTTCTCGGACAATCACTTCTACAATGTACTGAATTCCTTCCATGAATGCTTCTATCAGTATGACTGTGTCTTTATGTCTCGTTGTCAGCTTATTGCGGGCTGTAGCCATCTCTTCTGCTGTCTGGACATAGTAGACGTCACGGGATCCCTTTGAAAAGGATGATTTAATGACTGCCGGAAAAGAAACTGCTGGCTGATGCTTCTCTGTAATATCACTATAAATCGGGTTAACCCCCAACGATGCCAGCGCATGTCTCGTATGGAATTTATTCTCCATATAGCCAAGTGCATCGGCGGATAAGCCAGTTTGACAATATTCATTCGACAATCGGGCAGCCAAGGACACATACGGATCGACGAAACTGATAACAGCCTGCAAGTGGTGTCCCTCTTTGCGCAGATGATCCAATACATCCCGTATTTGCGTTTCTGTAAGTTTTACGTGATAGATCAAGTCTGTACTGACCCATTCGTGCGCCCTATTCGCAATCGATCGTTTTTCCGTGAGAAGAATAGGAGTGTATCCCAGCTGCTTTGATGCTTCCAACGCATCTTTCGCTGCACCGAATTGTACGCTTTCGATAAAAACAATCGATGTCATACAGCTACTGCTCCTTTCTCAGTTCCCTGTATACTATGCCTTCAGCCTACCTAACGTTCGAAGTCTATCGGCAAGAAAAAAGACACTATCATAATGACAGTGCCTTCGCCGATATTTACAATGATTATATTTTGTCTATTTCTGGATAAAAACGATGAAGCTGTTCTATCTTGCCTTCTTGCTCCAGAATCGTCCGTTCCTGCTTGCCAAATAAATCGTAATGTGGATAGTCCTTCCGGTGATCAATCCACTCAGGCTTCAGGCCGTACCTCTCGCCCCAGCGGATCAGCTTCGAAAGGTCAGAACAGCCCACTTTCGTTACCGTCTTGCAACCAGGAAAGCGGTCGTCCAGCCAATAATGAGTCAAAAAAGCGATGTGCCCGTTTTCGACTGCCTCTTTCCAGGCCATCAGCTCCTTACGGTCAATCCCGAACGCCATCAGTCTACTACCCGTTGAATTTCAGTATATTTGGCATCCCAGACAGGATCGATTTTACTGAGCGCAACCGGCCGGAAGCTGTCTTTTTTCACTAAAATATGTTCAGAAGTTGCGGTCGCCGCCACGGTTCCATCCTCATGAAGGATTTCATAACCATACACCGTACGCAATTTCCCGTGCGATTCCACCCAAGTTCGGACCGTCGCAACCTGCCCATAACGCATCGCCGCTTTATATTGAATGGATAAATCAATGACCGGTGAAAGATAACCCTGTTCTTCCAAACCGGCATATGTAAAGCCCAGCTCGCTAATCAACCGGGTCCGCCCAATTTCCATCCAGACTAAGTAATTCGCATGATAGACGACACCCATTTGATCCGTCTCCGCGTATCTGATTTCAATTTGCTTTTCTGCAATAAACAATAGGATCACCTCTTTGTCCATTATACAAAAGAGGTAAAGGAAATGCTGTTCATTCAACTTTGGGTAATGACTGCGCATTTCTTCGATTGTAGTCAGTAAGGTAAAACTCAACCCCTGCTTTGTCTACTCCGCAAAATTCATCTTGCTCTAAAAGGGATCGCAGTCTTTCAAGGCTGACCCAGCCAATCATGTCCGTTTCATCACCTTTTTCCAAAAGACTGCCTTTTGCTTTACATCGAAAATAAACACCCATGGAATCGACAGGTCCATCTATTGTCTGATAGACAGCAAAAGGTCTCATACATTCGACTTTAAAACCATCCTTCGCTACTGTCTCCACTAGATCAATCGGATCGAGAATATTCTCTATGTCCAATCCGGTTTCTTCTTTCAACTCCCTTTTTAAACAATCAAGCAGTGATTCGAACTGCTCGATTCTTCCTCCAGGCAATTCAAATGGCCTCCCTTTTTCATGCTCCTTCACACGCCGTTGAATTAACACTTCCTCGCCTGCTGGTGTTTCTTTTACGATGATCCCCCTTACATTCACATAAATCACTTTCTTGTTTTCTCCTTTCATTTGGCTAATAGTACTATTAACCTTGGACATTGTTATAATAACTTCCTCAACACTGCAAACAATATTTGTAGTCAAAGGAGGGGTTCTTTATGAAGCTAACGCTATTGTTTTTAATAACGTTTTTATTTGTTTTTCTGGAGAATGCTCACACACAAGAAGGTTTAGAGGGCCTTTATTTAGAAAGTGGAGAGTTTACGGAAGTGAATAAAGCTATAAAAAAAGCGAAAAGGCACTTGAGAAGAAAATGAATACTGCCAGTACGCCTACCTCAGATCGCATATACTCATTCTTTTGGCGGTTTTAGAAAGGAAGGGATATCTCAGCCGACTATATATCTGATATTCAGGGCATACACATTATCCTCTTAGTATTACAGCAAAAATGGATTGACCAGGCGTTAATTCTCCAAAAGAAATGGTAACGTTGAAAAATGGATACAAAGCTCTTTATCTTGATAGAGAACATGTAAGTGCCTTACGAGAAAGATTCGTTTACTATTCTTATCCCTTGATCATAATGCAAAAGAAACACTTGTTCAGATAGCAAATTCTCCACGATGATACAGCAACGCAGAACATGGTTTCGTTTCGGTCTCCTAGCGACAATACACAGACTTGTTCATTGGAAATACCTCTTTTGGTAGCAGAACCGCCACGTTTTCTTGGTTTGCGATTGTAAATAACTCTTCGTCCTTTATAGCTTTCTAAGAAATATGTTTCATCTACTCTTACTCATGTATTTTACTGTTCGTTTTTCAAATGAAGAAAAGAGCGTCTTATTCCATAATCGCATCCGATTGGTAAACAGATGCTAAGGATATAATTCTCATTAGAACACATCAAAAACTTTGTTTTCACCTTCTTCATACGGGCAATTAACAATTTGTAGGTATTTCATTTCCCAGTATGAAGAGCGTAGATAGATAAATGAATTATCTAATTCTACAATATTGTGACTCGTACCATATTGTAAATCGTCGTATTGCTCATGATAGCCAGGCAATTCAATAGATTTAGGTCTATACAAATTTGATGGTTGTTGTGTGGTTTTTTTGATTAATCTCGTACTAATATCGTATTGATGAGTATATATAAATTCATTAGACGACATAGACATATCATCATTTCCAATAAAGATTGTTGTACCATCTTGCGATACAGATGCCACCATCATTGAGATGCCATATGACTTAATTTGTTCATATGAAATTCGATTAGTAACTACGGAATCTTGCATATTATATACGACTACTCCAAATGTACCCTGCATAACCACTATTTTGTTATCGGCATATAAAAGTTGGGGCATTTCGGCACCGATATTCATTTGTTCGATGTCAGACAAGTATACCGCTAATTCTTCACCCCCGTGTAAAGTAAAATTTCGTGCCTTATAGCCAATTACTTCATTAAAATCGGGGGTAACAAGTATTAAAGGTGTATCAACTCCAACATTCTCTTCATCTTCAAAAAGAACGGTTACTATCTCTTTTCCTTCATAAGTTTTATCCCACAATTCATAACTATTATCAGCAATTACTTTCTTCACTTTTGCACTTTTCCAACTTTCTTTAGCTTTGTCATTCCAACCTTTTTCTTCGATAAACTCCCAAGCAACTTCTTTAGCTTTTTCATAACTATCTGTTTCTGTGATAGTCCCCACATTTTGATTATACGAACAACCAAATACCGACAATATTAAAAATGTCGGTATTGCTAAATATAAAAATTTCAACTTCATATCCTTTCCACCTCCTTTTCTTATTAGTCGTTAATAATTTATTGAAGTTTCAGACAAATTCCTTTTTCCACTAACCAACCTCTTATTTGAAGAACGACTATAAAACCATTGCGTTAATCTTTTACGATAAATAAACCTTTTTCTTTAACATAGCGAAACTGAATAACAAAAAAACTTATTCTGACTCTATCTTAATGAGTATCCCGCGCTGGGCAAAATAACGGTCAAAAACATCCATCTCCAATGATACATCTTCCTGACTCGCAGGCGTATGTCCTGAAGGATTATGAAAAATTATCTTGTTGTCGAGAGCATCTTTCGCGAAAACATACACCAGATGCCCGCCTTTTTTAGGAGGAATTGCATCTGGATTTCTGATACTTGGATGAACAGATGCAAGGAATACATGACCATCTTCTATGAGATCACACATCTCGTTTACTGAGATATTTTCTTTAACTTCTGCAGATAGCCCAAATTTGTCTTTTACATAAGATACAAATGGATGATAATATAAGCCGCTTACTTCTTTTTCATCATCTATTTTGTATCCTCCGTAGTCCTTGCATTCTTTCATAAGTTCTAAAATCGGTACTACTTGGTCTTTGGTATGCGCTAAATGCATTTTTAAACAGGCCATTCCACAAACATTGGGGCTCCAAAACGCATACTCTTCCGGAGTGTCTGCACCCGATAATGCCCATAGAGGATCTTCAGCTGAATCCAGTTTTCCTGTTAAAAAGTCTGCAACTAAATCACGGGATTCCCATTGTGCAAAATAAGGAACGTTCATCATTCGCTCTCCTTTCTACTAGTAGCTTTTACACAGAACCATTTGAATAACTACAAGAAATGTTCAGTCTCACGAAGTATGCCATGTTATAATTACTACTCATTTTTAAACAATATCGACTGACAAGGGAGCAACCAACTCAACTTTTATCCGGTCAGGATCTTCAAAATAAACGGCATAATGTGTCTCTCCGCCCGCAAAGGGATGGCGCTTTTCGTATAAAATGGGGATGCCTTTTTGTTTTAGCACACTTGTCATGTTATCAACCTGTTCGCGGGAGCTTGCATGGAAAGCCAAATGATTTAATCCGACACGGCATCGATGGTATGGAATGTCCAGAAATCGTTCCTCCGCTTGCACAAAGACGATATACGAATGATCCAATTTCCAGCTACGGCCAAGCTCCCATTCTTGATAAGTTTCATAACCCAATTCCTCAAGAAACCAGCCCCAAAAGTCGATCGTTTTCTTCAAATCAGACACAAATAGCTCAATATGATGAATCAACCCTTTTGTCATCCCTCCCACCCCAGCATTTGTTCTGTTGTCAGGATGGCTGCAAATTCCTCGTGCAGTGTGGCGAGTGAAACGTTATGTATGGTTTCTGCATCAAAATAAACTCCATTTTGGTCTCGCAATCCGAATGCAGCCGTCGCATCCGATATGAGAATTGTATCAAAACCTAGATTTCCACTCATTCTCGTTGTCGTCGCGACGCAATGAGGAGTTGTTAACCCCGTGATGACGATCCCTGTTATCCCTTTCTCTCTTAGGATCTCCTCTAAGTTTGTGCCAATAAAGCTGCTATTGACCTTCTTAGTTATAATGGTTTCGCCTAGAATTGGTTCAACAATCGATTGAATTGAGTGTCCTTCATGACTTGGATGGAATAAGGAGTCGGGATGATCCGATGTATGCTGAACATGGATGACGGTACTCTCCTTTTCTCTCCAATGCCAAAGAAGTTTACGTATATTTTCTTCCGCCTGTTCATTATTTCGTTCCCCCACTTTTCGTCTTTGAATGCATTTTGCACATCCACAATAAGTAACGCTCGTTGATCTGTATTCATTCCCATCACCTCTTCTAGTAATCTCATATATTCCTGTTTATCTTACTATAAATTTCGAGATTTACCCGGTTCTATCAGTCGAATATGCACCCGATTCGATGATCCATTCGTGATGCGTTGCGGGATATCCGATACATCCAGCAGTTCTGTCAGATTCACCCGCCGCTCTTGCTTCGCATCAATCGTTATCGGGTATGGCCCATTTGTATTCATGAGCGATTCCATTCGAATGCCATCATCAAAATCGTTTGAATCAAAAAATTCCAATGCAAACGATACTGGCTCATTGCTTCGATTCTTCAGTACAATACTACATGTTCCTTCGAGCAACGCTTCGGATCTTTCTTCAAATTGACATGTCCCTTCACCATCATAACTAACCGCATTAATTCCGCTTGCCAACGTATCTTGATAAAATGCAAGGAGATATTTTGGTGAAAAAGTAAAAAGCAGAATGACGAGCAGAATGGTTTGGACGTGATACTTCTTTAATCCTTTTGCCAGTAACACGAGTGCGAGGACGAAGAGGATTGATCCTGCTATTCCAATGAGTCGAAAGCCTTGCGAAGTCTTAATGGGAAACGACATAAATGTGGCGGTTGCATCAATTAATTGGTTATCTGGATACGGCAACATCATATAGATGCACACAGCCAAGAGAATTGCGGAAAAGAGAAGGGCTCTTTTATTTTCAATCATTTCATCACACTTTCCTCTATTGTACTTCTATCCTATTCAACAGTTAGTTTCCAAACCCTTTAAATGAATGAACAAATATAATAAAGGGAGGGCGCTCATCCACCGCTCCCCTCTTAACATAACCTCATGCACAGCGAGTATTCCATGGTTCAAAACATTTACTTGTTTCTCCATAAGCAAGTCAATTTTTATCTCCTTCTTGTTCTAGCTTCCTTCTAATAGGCAAATCAGTCGTAACTGGCTGCTCTTCCTGTATTCTTCTCTTTTTTAAATCAAAATAAATATCCAATGCCTCCCTCGCTAAATCATTGCTCCATTTAGAAGTATAATCGCTCCGGTCTGTTGAGGCGTTGGGAATGACGATGGAAAACGCGATTTCAGGCGTATCGAACGGCGCAAACCCAACATGTGTTAAGTTAACCGTCTTTGTTCCGTACTTGCTTCGATCGGTCCCGTCATAATAGGCAGATTGGGCGGTCCCGGTCTTTCCAGCTGCCGTATACTCTGCATTCGCAAACAAATTGGGTGCCGTTCCTCTCGGTCCGTACGTATAAAGCATTCCTTTTTTCACTTGTTCGATTTCCTCATCTGAATTCTTCACTCGATTCAGCACAACTGCCTCTGTTTCCTGCACTAACGCACCAAAGACGGATCCATCCGGTGACGGTTCCCTGATTTCTTTTACGATCCTGGGCGCAATCCGGTAACCGCCATTCGCTACAGTGGATACATATTGAGCCATTTGCAACGGTGTATACGTATCAAACTGACCAATCGATAAATCAAGAAGTTTCCCGGATATCGTTTCAGTCCCCGGATATCCTGGATACTCGCCCGGTAAATCGATTCCTGTTTTCACGCCTAATCCAAATGAGGCATACGATTCACGAAGCCGGTCGAACCCTTCTATGTTAATAGGTAATGGCTTATTAGGACGATATACAGCATCTCCAAGTGATATCGCTATTTTGAACATGTACACGTTAGAGGATTTCCCTAAGGCTTCAATGTCATTGATTGCTACTCGATTGCCCCCTCGGTTAAATAGAGATTGTTTAACAGATGAACCGGCGATATAAATGGGTTCGTCGATTTTCACCTCACCGATGCGCAAGACATTTTCGCTATAGCCAGTCAGTACCGTCGCCAGCTTAACCGTCGAGCCTACTTCATAGGCGGACGTAAACGTACCAAAGGCATAATCTTGTACAACCCATTTTCCTGTGTCTTTGTCTTGTACGAGCTGCTTGCCAATAAGAGCCAGAACTTCTCCGTTATTTGGGTCCATCATGACAAGAAAAGCACGGTCCAATAGACCAGATGTCCTTACTTGCTTCCAGGTGAGCAATTTGTCTGACACAATTTTCTCCAGGGCTTCATGGAGTTCACTATCCAGCGTCAAAACAAGGTCCTTCCCGGGTTCTCCTTCCCGAACGGTGACGGTCTCCACAACACGTCCCGTTCGGTCTTTGACATTTTTCACAACCGTCTTTTGTCCCCGTAACAATTCCTCATAAGATTGTTCTAAATAACTGATCCCAACTCGGTCATTCCGTGAATAATCCCTTGCCAAAAAATAATCGAGTCGCGTACGGGGAATTCCTTGCAAAGGGGTTGTCGTAGAACCGATCAATGTATTATCCGAAACCTTTATACGATCCCAATCAGTCGTCGTATCGACTCCCGGTAAATCGTTTAATCTCTCGGAAACCCTTGCAAATTCAATTTCTGTCACATTATCACTCTTAATAATTTGAGGAGAATAGGCATAGCCTGACATCATTTCACGATAAATCGCCAGAACCTCGAGATCTTTTTTTGTAAAGGAATCAAGCTCTTTATCCGTGATACGATCACGGGTCATTTGATTGATTTCTTTTTGGATTTCTTTCTCTGTCCATGTGTCATGCTTTTTGCGTAACGCTTCAATTTCTTCGGCCGTGACCTTCTTCTCTGCCTTCTTTGGATTCAGCAAAATCCAAAAATCCCGCTTATCACCAAGAGTGATTCGTTTTGTATCCTGCTCAATCAATTGGGCGAGATCTCTGGCTATTTCCAGCATTTCCTTGGAAGTCGTAGACGTCGTTTTTGTATAAGTAATAGCGTTTTTCGGTTCATTATCAACCAGCACATTGCCGTTTCGGTCGTAAATTCTTCCTCTCGGGACACTTGTATTGACTGGTATTTCCTCTTTCAGTTCTAGTAAGAGGGTGTAGTCTTTGCCTTTGACTATTTGCAAATAACCAAGACGGAAGATTAGTAACGAAAATAGGAAAAAGATACAGAAAAACAATAGATTCATCCTGAAAGCGATATGTTTTCGCTGACGCAGTCGCACTTTATCTGCCTGACTGATCTGTTTTCTCATTTCCACCCACCCCTGCCAGAATAAATGTATATCATATCCTTTTCATTATAGCATTACCAATTCTGAAAACACACTTATCTCCTTTTTAGATATGTGTTACGATGGAATGATAGATTTGATGTTTTGAAAGGAGACAGCAATGAAAAAGAAGATTATCCTTTTTGCTCTCGGCATCTTGGTAGGTCTACTACTTTCCCACTGGTTCCATACCAGATAAAAGGTTTCAAGAGCCCCCGAGGCGGCACTCGCTTCAGTTGAATCAAATTCCCGTGTTCTGACTATGGCAGATTTGGAAATACCGGTAAAGGACCTTCCGGCTTTTCAATCTTATGTAAGTGAACAGACCGATCCTAAATCGGAAATCGAGCGCACTCATTACGAAGAGATCGAAACAGACACAGAAGAACGTTACTTTCTACTGCAGTACAGCTGCGGCAATAAGCAATGTGACAGTTTACTAATCAAAGAACATAACCGCGAAATAGACTCATTGCCATTACGAAATGGGATCTTTCAAGATTATCAGCTGGCTCCTGATCAAGATAAAGTACTCATTCGATATGCTTATAATGAAGGCGGCCAAATCATCCGGCATATTCTCGTTTCTGTTGATTTGGCTAAGTTGGAAAGTATTCCGTTTACATCTGAAAAAGACACGAAACAATTTATGGATGACCCGACATGGCCAATATTGGAATACGATTGGATTTCAATTAATCAAATCCGCCTCGTCACCGCGGATTTACCAGTTGCAGATTTTGAACAACTTAAAACTTGGTATGCTTCTGATGTGAAAAAAGCAAAAACTGTAGACATCTTGTTAGCGGACTAGAGCATGTAGAGAGTCATCACTCTTACTAAAAGGTTGTTTTTGCAAAGTTTGTTGTTTCCAAAGATTATTGGTTGAATTGCAGGAAAATATATATTGTAGGAAAATGGATGATAGGAATATTAATGATAAAACTCCAGTTAATCGGTAAAGTTGATTGTAGGATGAAGAATATAAACAGATTCACAAAAAACTATTGGGAGGAGGGTATAAATGAAAAATAGGGTTATGGCCGTGGCTGTTATTGTGATTATTGCCATCACTTTAGTTGTTGTTTTCACACGAAATACAGGAGAGTCTATGGAACAGTTATTCTCAGAGAAAGAAATTACTTATAAGAACATCGAGAGTATAGAATTAATTGAATATGAAACAAATAATCAAACGGTGACCGATGATAAGGATTTTATCAAAGAATTTTCCTCTGCTTTGGAAAATTTAAAATCAGATAATATAATGACTTCCATTGATATTGGCGAAGAACCACTCTTTGTAATTTACATAAGTAATTTCGGGTATTACCCTGGAGGTGGGATTGTCATCTACAGCCATCACATAGAATATAAAGGCAAGGCCCAAACGATGACCTTTGAAGAATCATCAACACTCATTAAACTAATAGAAGATGAAATCCAAGACGAAAAACATTAAGGATGGACTGTGTGTTTGGTAATTAACCACTTTTCACTTTTAAGTATTTGAGATGGTTTTTATATTTACTTTTAGCTTTTCTACTGTTATCACATCGTCGAACGCCTCTAAAAAGAGACAAATGCATCGGCGTTCGTCTTTTTTTATTCAGATCATAATGTTACCAGATACAAAACAGCAGCTACGATTGCAAATAAATAACATCGATTGCCTTACGAACTGGCCATGAGAATCGTTGTAAGTGAAAAAATAATATATCCGAGAGACATTGACATCCAAAACGTATTGCGAGCGGTATCTTCCTCCCGCTTCACTTTTTTCATAGCAGCTACTAGGTTGATGCAAAAGACTATCGCAAAAATAGGATTTAATAACAATCCAAAAGTGGCTAGTTCAATCATTAGTTAATCCCCTATCTTTCTAGTATTTTCAGTCTTATCAATATTTCCGTATTTCCTCCATTTTTCTGATGCTACCATATAAGAAGAATGATTGCCATAGGAGTCATTTTTGCCGGCAACATGCTGTTTTTTACATTCATCCCTCGGCGCAAGACTACATTCTTTCAAAATTAATACTATATTATTTCAACTCTCCAAACTTTTATGTGTATAATAATAGTAAATAATTTTCAAATTGGAGGCGGTACGATTGAATAAAGCCCTAAAAGCACTCGCACCGATTCTTCTGTCAGTGATGATATTATCCGCTTGCAACATATACGGCTATGAATATAAATTTTCTGGCGAGAGTGAACATTGGGAGGCGGAAATCTTTTTTAAAGGCACTGAAGATCAATCTTCCAAGGGGGATTCAAACTATGTTTTTACTGTCACTTACAAGGGGCTACCGGAAGAACTCGCTTCCACAGATGAAATTACGTATTCTTTTGAAACGGATTTAGAAAGTTTTAGTGTGACTAAAAAGTTTTCCGATCCACCAACGGAAGTATCGTTTACTTCCAAAGGAGAATCCTCTGGGACTGTTTCCGCTGATGAGCAGATTACCGTGAATGTGAAATGGAACGGCTTCGAAGAGTCTTTTGAGCTAGAGAACATCTCGAAATAGACGTCAAAATCTGATTCTGCATGAAAAAAAGGGTGCCCGGTTTTCCGGACACCCTTTTTCTATGATTAGTTGTTTTTCATTTTGTCGCGAAGGACCATTTGAAGGATTCCGCCGTGACGGTAGTAGTCAATTTCGACTTCGGAGTCGAAACGCGCTAATACGTCGAATTCTTTGACGGAGCCGTCTTTTGCAGTCGCAGTCACTTTTAGGATGTCGCGTGGTTTTACGCCTTCCGCGATGTTGACGCTGATTTCCTCTTCGCCTGTAAGACCAAGGGATTCCGCGCTGTCACCGTTCAAGAATTGAAGTGGAAGCACACCCATCATGACAAGGTTCGAACGGTGGATCCGCTCGTAGCTTTCCGCGATGACTGTTTTGATGCCGAGCAAGGAAGTACCTTTAGCAGCCCAGTCACGGGAAGATCCCATACCGTAATCTTTACCAGCGATGATTGCAAGACCTGTACCATCCGCTTGGTATTTCATAGCTGCATCATAGATTGGCATGATTTCTTTTGTTGGCCAATATGTTGTGAAGCCGCCTTCTGTACCTTTTGCGATTTGGTTACGGATCCGGATGTTCGCGAATGTACCGCGCATCATGACTTCGTGGTTACCACGGCGGGAACCGTACGAGTTGAAGTAACGAGGCTCTACGCCGCGCTCACGCAAGTATTTTCCTGCTGGTGTATCTTTACCGATCGCACCTGCCGGAGAAATATGGTCCGTTGTAATGGAATCGCCAAACTTCCCGACAACGCGAAGTCCGGACAATGTTTTGATATCGCCTGGTTCTTTCGAAAGACCTTCGAAGAATGGCGGGTTTTGGATATATGTCGAGTTTTCATCGAAATCATACAAGGAATCGTCTGTTGTTTCGATTGCATTCCATGCTTCGTTTTCTGTGAAGACACGAGCATATTCTTTACGGAAGAGTTCAGGTGTTACTGTCGCTTTAACGACTTCTTTCACTTCTTCCGTTGTTGGCCAGATGTCTTTGAAGTATACATCTGTACCATCGTTTGCTTTGCCGATTGGGTCTTTTTCGAAGTCGATATCGACAGTACCAGCAAGTGCATAAGCAACAACTAGTGGCGGTGAAGCCAGGTAGTTCGCTTTTACAAGCGGGTGAATCCGTCCTTCGAAGTTACGGTTACCGGAAAGTACAGAAGATACAAGCAGATCGTTATCTACAATTGTCTTCTCGATTTCAGGCAATAATGGACCGGAGTTACCGATACATGTTGTACAGCCGTAACCAACCAAGTTAAATCCGATTTGTTCCATGTATGGAAGCAATCCGGAATCTTTCAAGTAGCCTGTAACGACTTTTGATCCTGGTGCGAGTGAAGTTTTCACGTATGCCGGAGGTGTAAGACCTTTTTCGACAGCTTTCTTCGCCACAAGTCCAGCACCAAGCATAACGTATGGGTTGGAAGTGTTTGTACAAGACGTAATTGCTGCAATAGCAAGGTCGCCCGTTTTCATACCAACTGTACGGCCGTCTTCAAACTCAACCGTTCCTGACTTGTCGAATTCTTTCGGATTCAAACCGAAACCTTGGTTCCCTTCTGGTGCCACAACAGAGTCTTTGAAAGAACGTTGTAGGTCAGAAAGAGGAATCAAATCTTGTGGACGTTTCGGACCTGCAAGATTCGCTTCGATTTTCGTCAAGTCGATTTCGATTACTTCTGTATACGTTGGTTCTTCTTTGTCCGCTGTGAAGAACATGTCGTTCTCTTCCAAGTACTTTTGAACGACTTGGATATGTTCTTCGTCACGGCCTGTCAGACGCATGTAATCAAGCGATTCTTCGTCAACTGGGAAGAAGCCGCAAGTTGCGCCATATTCAGGAGCCATGTTTGCAATTGTACCACGGTCTGCAAGTGGCAATTTGGAAACGCCAGGTCCGAAGAACTCGACGAATTTGCCTACTACGCCATGTGCACGAAGTGTTTGTGTCACTTTAAGCGCAAGGTCGGTTGCAGTCGTACCGTTTGGAAGTTCTCCAGTAAGTTTCACACCGATTACTTCTGGAATTGGGAAGTATGATGGCTGGCCAAGCATTCCTGCTTCTGCCTCGATACCGCCTACGCCCCAACCAAGTACACCGATACCATTGATCATTGTCGTATGGGAATCCGTACCGACAAGTGTATCTGGATAAGTTTCAAATGTGCCGTCTTCATTTTCAATCGCATGGACAACGCTTGCAAGGTACTCCAAGTTTACTTGGTGGACGATACCTGTTGCCGGTGGAACCGCACGGTAGTTATCGTACGCTTTTTGTGCCCAGCTAAGGAACTGATAACGCTCTGCATTGCGTTCGAACTCAAGCTCCATGTTCTTTTGAAGCGCTTCGTTTGTACCATATTGGTCAACTTGCACAGAGTGGTCGATAACAAGGTCAACCGGAATTTCCGGGTTGATTTTGTCAGGGTCTCCACCCATTTCTGCCATCGCGGAGCGAAGGGATGCAAGGTCAACGACAACCGGTACACCGGTGAAGTCTTGAAGAATGACGCGGGATGGCTTGAATGGCACTTCCGCATCCTTATCCGCATCTTTTCCCCATTTCGCAAGATTTTCAACATGTTCATCTTTGATCACATAGCCGTCATGCTGACGCAAAACGGATTCAAGTAGCACCTTGACTGAATAAGGCAGTCTGGATACATTTGCGATGCCAGCTTCTTCGAGTGCTTTCAGACGATAATAGTTATACGTCTTTCCGTTCACTTCGAACGATTGGCGGCTGTTATGCAAATTACTTTTCGCCATTGGTGAATTCCTCCCTTTATCTACTGAAAAGGCCGTAAACGAGCATCTTTTCTCTACTCCATCATAATATAGCAACGTTCATAAGTAAAATACTTTAAAATTATAGTCTTCCATAAGAAAAAGTGATGGCCTTCTTGTCCGCTTTGTTCCGCATTTCAGGGACAATACCCCTTTTTCTAAGAAAAAATACTAACTATGTAATAAGGAATAATAAAGACTAGTGAATTCTTCCATCAAATATGGCATGATAGGTGTAATGACACAGTAAGGAGTGGGATCAGTGAAAAAAGCGTTGCTCGTAATTGATTATACAAATGATTTTGTTGCAGAGGACGGAGCGCTGACATGTGGCCAGCCGGGAATTGATTTGGAGAACTACATCACTGCATTAACTGAGTCTTTTTTAGACGAGGGACAGGTTGTCATCATGCCCGTCGATGTGCATGAGAAGAATGATCCTTATCACCCGGAATCCAGGCTATTTCCGCCTCATAATATTAGAGGCACTTCCGGAAGACATCCGTATGGCAAGTTGAATGAATTATTCGCGAAACGAAAAGAAGAAATGATCTGGATGGACAAGACTCGCTATAGCGCTTTTGCGGGAACCGATCTGGATATTCAGCTGCGCTCGCGCGGTATTCAGGAAATACATCTGGTTGGCGTATGTACGGACATTTGTATTCTGCACACTGCGGTTGATGCCTATAATTTAAGTTACAACATCGTCATTCATGAGCGCGGAGTGGCAAGCTTTGACGCAGCCGGGCATGAATGGGCTCTTCGGCATTTTGAAAAGACACTTGGTGCGTCAATCGTTCGCTGATTGATAAGGAAAGGGCGTTTTCCTCAATAGGAACCCGCCCTTCTCCAGTTTAAAGATCAAATTTTTTAAGTGAATCCATATGCGAGGCTATTAGCGATATGATCGTAATGGCCTCCTCTTGACTGAAGATGAAATAGGAATCATCTTCTACAAGTTCACGATCTGCCGTTTCAAAGCGATTGATTCGCCGAATGATGCCGTCCCCTGTTTCCTCAATAAGACCGAATTGATAAAGCACTTCTACATCATCTTCATTCGTATAGGCCACGACTTCTCCTGTTTTCCATTCAACCTCGACCTCGTACTCATCTAAAAATTCCTCGCCGTCCTCTTCTTCCCATTCCTCGTCGTCAAGAAAATCATGGAAGGTTTCATGCACTTCATCAATGATATCCTCGATATCCGGAAGGACCACTTTGGAGAGCCGATCTGTATCGAACTCGATTGTAGTAATGTAAAACTCTTCATTGCATGGATCATAAAACAGCGTGAAGAAGTATTCGCGCAAATCCTCTTCGGTCTCAAGGAAAAATTCAATTCTGGGATGCTTGGCCGCTCTGACAATTGTCATATGCCCCACTTCACCATATTGATCACAAATGGATTCCAGGTGATCTTGCAATTCCTCACATACCCGATCAAACCAATCCATTGACATGCCGCATCCCATCCTTTTTCATGTAGTCCATCCTAGTATGTCAAATTAGACGGTCAGCATTCCTCTCTATGCAAAAAACTTCGTGATTTCATATAAATTCCATTAAACGTGCAGTAAAGTCATGGTTATAAAGATTTCCAGCATACATCCTTTAAGAGGTTACAAATATTCCAATTAAACGGTAAATCTAGATCGTGCACTCTTGTACTCTCAACATTCTTAAAGTATAGTAGAAATGGATTGAGCATTCAGAAATGGTAAATAAATTAAAATATACATTTTAAAGAGGGGAAGCTGTGATGAACTGGAATTATTTAAAACATGAATTTCTAATTACAGCAAAAAACAGACGGACAATCCCATTTGTGTTCTTCGTGGCTGTATTATTGTTCAGCTATTGTTTGATTATTTGGCCGTACGCCAATACAAAGGAAGCCTTTAATAAAAAGGAGACGGAGGAATACCTCGCTTATTTGAACGAGCAGTTAGAACTACGGGAAAGCATCGGGAATACCGGCCTTGTTATTAATACTAGAAGATATGATTCTTTGCATCAGAGAGGCACTCCTGCTTATGCAATACTTTCACATGAGCATGATCTGTATACGGCGATGTTGCAGTCTTTTGAAGACCGGGACTTTGAACGCATGCTCCATATAAGGACCTTTTATTTACAAAATAATCCAGATGTATATTTAGAAGATCGTTTTTTATTTCAAACGGCACCATTTCCTGCTAAAGATCGGGAGCATGCGTACCGACAAACGATGATGAAGTATGAGGATTATCTAAACAAAGATCACTCCATTACATTTGGTTTACTGTATGAGAAGACAGGGTTGCAAACATTGCAGAATTTCTTTCAAAATTATGGAATGTACCTCTTTTTATTTTGCGTCATTTATTTTAGTTGCGACAACTTATCTAGGGACAGAAAACATCAGTCGATCCTTCAAGGCTTGCCCTTATCTTGGTATCGCCAGATTAATTTGAAATCCCTGTCAACATTTCTATATTCTATGGCGTTTATTCTTAGCTTGATTGTTACCTGCTTGCTCCTCATGACCGTACAATTTGGATTCGGGCATTTTGATTTGAATATCCCGATACTGATTGACCAACAAACGTCTACATCCGAGAATTTTGGTGTTATTACCCTGGCCTCTTATTTAGGGAAGACATTAGTCGTCCTGCCGCTGCTCATCATCTTGTTCGTAAGGTTAAATATGCTATTGAGCTTATTGTTTAAGAACGAATGGATTGTTCTATTTTGTAGCAGTTTGATCTTGTTCTCAGAGCGGCTTTATTATACTCGCTCGACAAGGGAGTTGTTCGGCAAGGACATCAGTTTGTTCCCGCAGACGTATTTTGATTTTGGGAAAATCGTGGATGGGGAAAAGAATTTTTTGCTGAACACGGAGACGATTTACTATGCAAAGGGTATCCTCGTTCTTTTTATAACATACCTTGCCATCGAGGTCATCCTGTTTCTTGTTTCCCTGTTCATAAATAAACGGCGATTCTATTTAGCACGGTAAAAACGGGAAAGGAGGAAGAATATGTTCTGGAATTATTTTTTATTTGAATTGAAATTATTGTTAGTAAATAAAAAGAATTGGTTGTTAGGTCTTGCGCTGGTTTTCTTTTTTCCACTCTATTATTCGCATTATAGTCAATTGGATATTGTTGAAATTAACGAAAAAAAAGATGAAGAAGCCGCAAAGTTCCTTGAGCTTTTCGATACATTCCCTGGTTCTGTTTGGGAAACGGAAGAAGGAAAAGAAATTATGTCCATCTTAACCGAGCAAATCGGGTTGATTAACTGGCAAAGGATTTATTTACGGAACGAAGGAAACGTAGACGGGTATTTTGGGGCTGGTGCAAACTTTCATAAGTTTTTTGATACAGGGCTTAAGCTGAATGAATTGAGACTTGATTTGCATTCACGAGGAAATAAAGGGATTAAGCGAGATCATATTGTTCCTATTGATGAAATTCTAAAAGAAAATGCACTTTATCAGTATCACAAAGAGCATGAACTATCCCTCATACAAGATCCATTTAAAGCGAGCAATTACATACCGGTCGCATTAAATCTACTGAGCGGAACATTATTTTGTATGCTCGTCTTGCTGGCCGGAAGCAGTATGCTTTTAAACGATCAACAACATCCGTCCGTCATGTCCGGATTTCCTATTTCGTTCATGCAGAAGGCAATTAGCAAGGTAGGCGTCCATTTCATACAAATCATGCTCTTTCTGTGCGTAAGTATCGTAATAGGCAGTTATTATGTAGCGAGAAAAACGGGTTTGGGTGATTTCAGGTCGCCTGTACTCATTTATCAGGACGCAAATTTTGTCGCAGTATCCGGGCTACACTATTTGTTTTACATGCTGGCGGCATTCGGATTAATCGCTCTCTTACTTTTGCTCACATTCCTATTCGTTAATCTCGTAACGAAAAACTTGTACGCAGCAATCGTCATAATCTTATTTGTCTTGCTATCCCCTCAACTTCTGTTAGCTACTAGAGTGGAAACGATTTGGCTTTATCCATTAACAATCATTGATATCGGAGCCGTTCTAAGCGGAGAGGCAGCTAAGGAATATGGGATTGAAAAACTTGATTTCAAGCATGCGTATAGTTGGCTCGTCGTTCTTAATTTGCTTATCTTCTCCATTTTATACGCCAGGAATAAACTCATGTATTTCCGAAAAGTGGAAACTACTCCAGTAAAGACTAATTGAAAAGCTGGGGAATATGATGAATTCACCGGATGTTGGCTGAAATCCTGGAACAAAAGGACCTATTTGAGGAGTTATCCGTGAATCGGAACAATTGAAATGCATGGATGCTCAAGTATACGGTTGTAATGAGAATCTCGCCATTAGGGAAGGTGAAGTTTTATTATGAAAAATATTATGCGAAAACGGCTTGATTCCAAGGCAATCTTATTTGGAATTTTTATTTGCTTACTCATGTTAACAGGGTGCCATAATCTTCAAGGGACGAATTCAGAAATGAGAAGCGCCTATGTAGACAACTTCGAGATCAGCGGAACGTCAAGAGATGAAATCAGCGGAACGGTTCATACCGCCATTTTCACAACAGCGGATCGGAGCAATAAAGAAGCAAGAAGAATATACGGACCAATGCCGACAAAAAAGGGAGCAACGATAAATATCGGGTCGGGAAGATATACATTGACGGGACATCCGACAGGGAAAATTTATATTTACGATCAAGATGATAACTTGCTCGTCCATGAAATCGTCGGGGAAAAAGCAGGTGTGCCAACAGTAACCGTCGATATCGACCCAACCTTTTCCGTCGTATTGGACGGCGGCTATAATGTAGTAATAATACAGCCCGTTAAGACCGAGCTTTCCACCGAGTTGACAACCGGAATTTGGGACGTTGGGTTGGACATTGAACCCGGAAACTATACAATAACCACCCCGGACGGTTATGGTTTTGTCCATATTTTCGAACAAGGAAAAGACCCTCTTCTCTTTGAACTGTTCGGCGGCGGGTTAACAAACTCCAAAAGCCACGTTCAGTTGAAAGAAGGCCAAAAGGTGCGCGTGTCAAAAGTTTCGTCAGTTAATTTCGAAAGTGTAGACAAAAGTTCCGAAGATCAATGAGCCGGTGCTCGAAAATAAGACAATGTAGTGATGAAGCCTTTCGTAACGGCTTCTTCTTTACTTTTAAAACTAATACTTCTCCTCTCACTCTAGTCCTTCAAATCTGCGTTAAGCTGACCGAACAAATGTAGATTGTCTCAAAAGTGCCGAAGCTTTCATTTCTCATCCCTACATTTAAACAAACATTACTCTGTCGTCAATGTCCTCTACTTAGAAGGCTTTTATAGGCAATTCCCTTGGCTTTCATTTACTTTACTATCAACTTTTTTTGGCGGGATGTTTGAGGTATCGAAATAACGGATATTACAAATACTACAGAGGCAATCATAACTTTTGAAAAGGAGATGGATTACATGAGCTTTATTTGGTTCTTAATTATTGGAGGCGTAATTGGTTGGCTAGCTGGCCTTATCCTAGGAAAAGATATCCCAGGAGGCATCATCGGTAACATTATTGCTGGTATCATTGGTGCTTGGATCGGTGGCATGCTGTTAGGAAACTGGGGACCGAAAGTATCTGATTTCTATATCTTGCCGGCCCTGTTAGGTGCGATCATCTTGGTATTTATTGTGAGCCTCATTATGAAATCCATGCGTAGAGCTTCGTAATAGCACTATGATTGGTTGAGCCCGTTATCCTGAGTGGATAACGGGTTTTTTCAATTAAAAAGTGAGCCAGCCGGTAAGGCTTGCTCACTTTTTACTGGATGGATCGCCTGTGTCATCTGCTCTGGCGAGTCGCTGAGATTCAAATTCATTGAAAAACCACAGAACGTCTTCCACGTACTTATCACTATGATTGTAATGGAAAATCGCTTTTTCAATATCACCGTCTGCTGCTCCACTTTTTGATAAGTAATTTGCCGCACTGAAAATGGCGTCTTCAATGTCAAACGGATCCGCGATGCCGTCGCCATTCGCGTCCACCCCATAGCCTCCATATTTCTTAATGACAGCGGGATCGGTTTTATCTTCCTCTGGGATACTCCCCTTGCCCAGTCCATGGCAGCCCGGGTATCCCCACCCGACAAAGGTGCAAGGCATGAACTGCATATGGCCTTCTGCTCCGGCCGGAGATACAAGTGGATCCATCGTTGAAAAACGAGTCTCCACCCGGTGATGGGCCGCAAGCAGCGTCCATGGGATGCTATACTCTTCTGCAGCTGCTTTGTAAATCGGTATATACTCTTCCGGGATGACTGTGGCCGTATGACGGTCTTGGAAATCCATCAGCCCGCTTGCTGACTTTTTGATCAGCTCGGGATTTTGAATGCCTGTCCAGATAATCGCAGTGAGAGTGAACAAAGTGACAGCCACCGGGACGAGAAGCACGATAAGAATCGCTTTCGTCTTTATGGATAATCCTTTATTCGGCTTTCGCTTTTTCTTCACTCTCTCACCCTTTCCGCTTACTCAGCTCCTTGCTTAATGAGCGCTTTCATATCTTTAACAATTTGATCGTATGGGACATCTTCATAGCCAGCATATGTTTTGACAACTTTTCCATCCTGATTGACTAGTCCGAAGCGTGAACCGTGCAGGACTTGATCTGAGTTCTTAATTTCAGCTACCGGCATTTTAAAAGAAGCAACTGAAATCTTTTCGATCTCACTCAAGTCATATCCTGTCAGCATGATCCATTTGGATTCGTCCGGCATACCGAATTGCTCCAAATATTGCTTTAACTTTTCAGGCGTATCATGATCTGGATCGACACTGAACGAGACGATTTTATAATCTTCCACGCCTTCTTCTTTTAACATGCCCTGTAAATCGCCCATGTTCGACATCATGGGTGGGCAAACCGAAGTACAATTAGTAAAAATAAATTGTGCGAGCCAGACCTCGCCTTTCAAATCATCCAATGAGACGGTTTCCCCGTCTTGATTCGTGTATTCGAATGGCTGGATCGAATATTCGTGGTCCGGCTTGAAACCGCTTGAGCATGCCGCAATAAATAGCAAGCCGGTCAACATTGCGGAAAACAATACTTTTTTAAGCATATCGAGACTCCTTCACATTCTTTATAACTTTATCATAGATGAAGATAAATATTCAAACAAGGTTGCCAAACTTCGTTGTATGGCAAAAGAATGACGTTTTTGTGAAGTTCACTTCATCTTTAATGTGACGAGCACATCGTGGATCGCTTCCAATTTCAGCTCAAGACGATGCAACAGATAAAACGATACGAATACCGGGAATCCGATCTCTTGTATGAAATTCAACCAGGTTTCCATTCATCATGCCCTCCTTTTTCTAAGTTAAAAACCCGCCAGCATGAGACTGGCGGGCGGACTGCTATCAGTTACGCAGTTGTGAATTCGGTTACGGTTCTTTCTACAATGCGTGCACTCTTCGGTGCGGATAACGGCGAGCCATCCACTTCAAATGCTCCGGATGCGATAATTTGCTGCATGGCGGCTTGGATTTGCTCGGACGTAATATCACTCCGCGGCTCGTCCACCGTCAGCATGGATGTTTTCCCTGCTGCTGTTTCAAATGTAAGTTGCAATGTCCTGCTCATTTCTTACCCTCTCCTTTTCGTTTTAATTGACGACTTCCGATGTTTCGACCTTCTCCATTCCCACGACTGCTCGCTCCGAAAACTGCGCCAGTTGGGATAAGGCGTTGTACAGATTTGTCGCGTTCACCCCTTGCGCGATATGGCGGTAAGACTTAGCCTTGCGAATTAACTTGCCATCCTCCGTCAGCCCTCCGTCAAAAAATACCTTTCCGATAGCGCCTCTAAATTCCATTGTTGCCATGTGCTCCACCTCCCTTCACCTGTTATATAGAAACAGGCAAAGGAAAAGAATACATTGTTAATGAAATTTTTCTCAATTCCTTTTATAATAGGGGAAGTGAGGAAGAGGTGAAGACAAATGCAGGATTGGTTTATGTGGTTCATCGTATTCTGGTGTATCGTCCTAGTCGGTTTATTTGGCATCGGCGGCTACTTCATGTTCCGTAAATTCTTGAAGGTGTTTCCGAAAGAGGATGGCAAATCGACGCTTGATTGGGAAGAACATTATGTTAATGAATCCCTTCATCTTTGGAATGAGGATGCCAAAAAGCTTCTGAATGAGCTTGTTAGTCCTGTTCCAGAATTGTTCCGCGATGTAGCCAAACAGAAAATCGCTTCCAAAATCGGACAGATTGCTTTGGAAGATCGTGCGAAGACAATTGATTTTGACCATATTATCCGGGGATATATTGTGGCCACGCCTAAGCGGGATCATAAATTCCTGATTAAGAAATTGACATCCATGGAAGTGGATATGAAGCCGTATGAGCACTTATTCGAATAAGCAGAAAGGCAGTCCAGAACGTCGATCCACGATGTTCTGGACTGCCTCTTTTCTTTTGCATGGGGCACACTGTTGATTTTCTGATGCATGTAAATATTGCTATTTGATTCCGCCACCCCTATCTTGATATTATCAATCAATAACATACTCGAAGGTGAACAATGAATAATGTATTACTCTATTTTAAATCCCGGAAAAAATCGTATTTCGTAAACACTTTCCTTTTCATCACAGGCCTCATGGTTGTAATTTTTTTATTTGGGCCACCCAAGCATTATGTTGTCCCTATTTTATCAATGATAGTCTCTTATGGTTTCATAGAGCTTATAGGATATCGAAGTTGGAGAAAAGAAACCGACTGAGTTTTGATTCTAACAGATAGAATAGTGAATTCTCTACAAATCAAATATTGAGCTAAAAAAATCGTCCCCTCTTCATTTATGAGAAGGGACGATTTTTGTTTCTGAAAATCAATCTGCTGTTCGGTTTCGAATTCTTACATATTTAATCAGCATACCGATGCGCCAAGGAAGAATCATTGCAAATGCCAGCAGGAAGAACATCCCACCCAATTCACCCACATCAATGGAGCTGCTCAATATGAGCTTGGCCACCAGACGGATGACGAGCAGGCTTAAAAGAATGACAATGAATGCTTTGGACTTCTTCACATACAACAATCCATCCTTCTTCTCAAAGTTCGTTGTTTTAATCAAAATGAGAGAAAACAACAAACCAACTGCCACTGCTTCCAACACTTGTGGAAGCGGCACACGGAATTCTTCGAATAGGAACATCAATGCGCCTGTCGACATGAAGAGCGGCGGCAGAATGATCCGCTTGGCGGAAATCGGCCGCTTAGCTGCTCTGGTTCGGACAATAAATGCCATGGTCCCCATAAAAAGAAAGATAACCGTTGAGCCGACAATTAAATAAACTGACGGAATCGTGTTGAAAACATAGTCAATCCATTCCTGAAGCTTAAGCATCTTCCTTCCCCCGTTCCACGAGCTCCTGCATGCGGCGTGTCAGCTGATCCATTTGAACAAAACGGGCGAAGCGCGCCATTTCTTTACCGTGATGATAAAGCAATACAACGGGAGCGGTAAATAACGATAATTGCCCCGCGATTTCTGGTACACGTGCCGCATTCACTTGAAAGAAAGGAAACGGGTATTGATCTACAAGTGCTTCCACTTGCGGAAAGAGCCCATCACAAACGGAACAGTGATCCGTTTTGACGAAAAGAAGGAGTTGCGGCTCTTTTTCTATAATTTCGTTCCATTGCTCATATGATCCGATTTCATTCATCGGTTGTTCCTCCTATCCAATCAAAAACCTTGGAAATCACCAAAAATCGGACTCAGCAAGCTGGTGAGATACGTGATTCCATCGAAAAACAACAAAAATCCGAAAGCAATCATAACATAACCGCCAATTTTCATCATCAAATTACTATGCCGTTTGATCCATCCAAGACGGGTAATGAAAAATGATAAAATAAAGAACGGGATAGCGAACCCTAATACATACATCATCATATATAACATGCTGGAGCCTGGATTGGCTGCAGCCAGTCCAATAATCGCTCCAATAATTGGCCCCATGCATGGCTGCCAGCCCGCTGAAAATGCAAGGCCGATCAAAGCCGTTCCCAAGAAGCCGGCCGGTCTGTTTTTGAATTGCAGACGTCGTTCTTTCATTAAGAAATCAGGCTTGAACAACCCGATGACCATTAGCCCAAACAAGACGATAAAGATGGCGCCCGCTTGCCGTAGTATATCCTTGTACTGCACAAAAAAGTTGCCAACGAGCGATGTGCTGAACCCAAGGAAGACAAAAACGACCGAGAATCCAAGCAGGAAAAAGATCGTGTGAAGCATTCCATTTCGGCTCATCCGCTTGGAATCGCCTTTCAATTCATCGATCGACATGCCTGTAATATACGATATAAATGCTGGATACAAAGGCAGCACACACGGTGAAATGAAACTCAAAAATCCGGCGCCGAACGCCAGAAACACATTCAAATCAGTAGTCATCCTTCTCTCCCCTTCACTTTTCTCTCCCCATCGTACCAAATCCATAGCCGAAATACGTTGATTTTACCTGTGAACAGTTTATGACATTCGGATATGATGTTTGCATGGAAGCGAGAAAGTAACCTCTTTTTTGCTTTCCCTAGTTTGGCTCTCCTTGCCGGAAAACCATACCTCACTCGCATATCCGTACCTTCTTACCTTTTGCGCCAAATGACAAGACAACCACGCCATATCAGTGCACTGCATACAAAATGAAGCCATTAGCCACTTGCTTCCCGTGCCCGGAACATTCCCGCTACAGCATTCCACTTTGCTCACACCAAAAAGAAAAGGCGGCAAGCAAATTCTTAGTTGAGTTTGCTTACCGCCTGAAGTATGTCTTTCTAGGTACTTACTATTTAGATCGCATCATCCAGCAATCCGTTTTGCAATTGGTACATCATGTAATAGAGCCCTTTTTGTGCGAGGAGCTGCTGATGATTGCCTCGTTCTACGATTTCCCCCTGGTGCAGCACTAAGATTAGTTCCGCATCCTGGATCGTACTCAATCGGTGGGCGATCGCAATGGTCGTCCGCCCTTTCCGCATTTTTTCCAAGCTTGCTTGAATCGCGACTTCGGTTTCCGTATCGATATTAGCAGTCGCTTCGTCCAGGACAAGTATTTTTGGATTTGTTGCGATTGTGCGAGCGAAGGCGACGAGCTGACGTTGACCGCTGGAGAACGTTGATCCGCGTTCTGTCACTTTTTGCGAGTATTTATCCGGCAGTTTTTCGATAAATTCGTTGGCATGGACAAATTCCGCTGCCGCACGTACTTCTTCTCCTGACATTTCCTTGTTGTGAAGACGGATATTGCTTTCAATATCCCCGTAGAACAGGAACGGATCTTGCAAGACGAGACCGACCTTTTGGCGGAGCTCCTCTTTCGGATAGTCTTTCAGCGAGATGCCGTCCACCAGGATTTCCCCTTGATTATACTCATAGAAACGCATAAGCAAGTTGATGATGGAGCTCTTTCCGCTTCCGGTATGGCCGACGAGGGCGACCGTTTCCCCTGCGTTTGCGGTGAATGAAATATTCTTCAGCACATTATTTTTGCCGTCATAGGAAAACGTGACATCGCGAAATTCGATAGTCCCTTCTTGGATCGGTTGCTTCGCTTGATCCGTCTGGCTCGGTTCCATATCCGTATCATCCATCAATTTGAATACGCGGGATGCAGAAACAAGCGCTTGCTGGAAAATGGATAGACGCTGCATCACTTGCTGAACTGGCTGGAACAACCGGCCGATTAACGTAGTGAACGCATAGATGATCCCTACATCAACGGCACTTTCTAAAGACATAAAACCGAAATAGCCGAGGACGAAAACGATCGCAATAGCGTACAGCAAATCGATGAATGGTCCAAGCAACACGCTGTCGAACTTAATATTCCGCATGCCGGCCCGGTAATGCCCTTCATTGATATCATCGAATTCCTTCGCCAGCCGTTCCTCTTGCCGGAACGCCTGAATCATACCCATGCCAGACAGCGACTCCGCTATTTTGGCATTCAATTGGCTGAGCCGCTCACGGATGTCTTGATAGAAATCCGCACTGTAACGGCGATAGACAATAACGATGATCATAAATAACGGCAGCAATGCCATAGACATGAACGCAAGTTTGACATTAAGGGAGAACAGCGCAAAGTAAACGCCAATGATGACAAAAATCGCTTGCAGGAACGTAACGATTACACTGACAAACATTTCCTTGATCGACTCGGTGTCGTTTGTTACCCGTGATACGATACTGCCTGCAGGTGTTTTGTCAAAGTAGCGCATGCCGAGTCCTTGCACTTTTGTAAATACATCAATCCGCATTTGCTGAATGACCTTCAAGGCAATCGCCTGGAACCGTAGCGATTGGAAATACGAGACAACGACTATGAACAATTGAAGCCCGATATAAATAAGCGCCAGTGCCATAACTTCTTTCTTCGGAAAATCGAGCGGCGTCAAATAATTATCGATAAATGATTGGATGAGCAACGGTCCTACAATGCTTCCTGTGACTGTCAAGACGAGCAGTACCAGTGCGACCGTAATACTTGCCTTATGAGGAATAGCGTATCTCAATAAACGCTTGAATACGATCCACTGATCCTTCGCTGTCAGTTTTGGCTGTTTTTCAATGGACATTATTCCTCACCCCCTTGTTCAACGAGCACTTCGAGTTGCTGCAAGTCATACATTTCTTTATACTTGCCCCCTAGTGCAATCAATTCATCATGAGTACCAGCCTCGATAATAGTCCCTTCTTCCAAGACGATGATTTTATGGGCGTGTTGGATGGCACTCAGGCGGTGAGACGTAATGATTGTCGTTTCACCGGTACGTGTCTGCTTCAATGCCTCCAGAATGGCTTCCTCTGTCTTTGCATCTACTGCTGATAACGAATCGTCCAAAATCAATAACTCGGGCTGCATGATCAGGGCGCGGGCAATGGAAATCCGCTGTTTCTGTCCACCCGACAGGGAAACACCACGTTCTCCGACGACGGTTTCATAGCCTTCTGCAAATCCCAAAATATCCTCATGGATGTAGGCGAGCCGTGCTGCTTCGTAAACTTTCTCACGGTCAACCTTTGGATTGGTGAATGCGATATTTTCTGCCACAGTCGTCGAAAAGAGGAAGTGGTCTTGCGGCACGTATCCAATGGAACTCCGTAAACTTTGCTGTTTGTATTGGTTGATTGGATGTCCGCCGTACACGATGCTTCCTTTGTATCCTTCAAACTCCCGTAGTAAAAGCTTCAAGATGGCGGTCTTCCCTGATCCGGTCTTGCCGACAATCCCGAGTGTCTCTCCCCGTCTCAATGTAAAATGCACATTACGCAAGGCGGGTGCTTCATCCTCCGGAAACGTGAATTCATCGATATCAAAATGCAAATCACCTTCAGGCCGATCAGCAATCGCGCCTGCCACGTCTTGAATTTCAGGCGTAATGGAGAGAAGCTCTGAAATGCGGCTGTACGAGGCGTTCCCGCGTTCCACGATATTGAATAGGAAGCCGAACGCAAGCATGGGCCATATCAACAGCCCAAGGTATGTACTGAATGCCACCATATCCCCGATTGACATATCTCCCGCAATGATAAGTTTCGTTCCGAAAAAGAACGAAAGTATATAGGAAATTGCGAAAATTCCAGTGATCGTCGGATCAAATAATGCATCGATTTTGGCCACTCTCATGTTTTTTTCTACTACATCCGTTGATAGCTCCGTAAAATCCTGGATGTCTTCCTTTTGCTGTCCAAATGTCTTGATTACCTTGATGCCCGAAATGCTTTCCTGCGTCTTATCATTCAAGCTTGAAAAAGCTTCCTGGGCAAAACGGAATTTCTTTCGGAGCAGCCGTCCATAGTAACTTGTCAGGAAAATCATGAACGGAAATGGAATTAATGCGATCACAGTCAATTTCCAGTTGATCGTCAAGGCCATCGTCAAAATAACGAAACCGCCAGTCGAAATCGAGTCGACGAGTGTCAAGATCCCCATCCCGGCTGTCTGTTGTACAGCATTGATGTCATTTGTCGCATGTGCCATTAAATCCCCGACTCGGCGTTTTTGATAAAACGACGGTGACATCCTCGTAAAATGATTAAATAATTTTTCCCGCATCGTCCTCGATAGCAGGACGGCGGATCCGAAAATCATGACACGCCAATAATAGCGCGATATGTACATTAGCACGCCTGCCGCTGCCAAGATGATCAGCCATTTGATCAGTTCGGAAGAGCTTAACGTCCCTTTTGTAATATCATCGACAATAAAACCGATGATCTTCGGTGGCAGCAACTGCAGCAAGGAAACGAATACAAGCGCAGCAATGCCGAGACCGTACTGCTTCCTACGCTGCTTAAAAAACCAGCTTAGCTGAACTAAAACTTTCACATGACTCCCCCTACCCTTTTCTCTCTCTTTCTATGTTGTCCTCAAATAGTCTACCAAAAGTCTGAACAATAGAAAAGGTACGAAACTTAAATTATTCGATTTCTGAAATACTTTTTATATCGACAAACGGCACGCAATGTGCCTTCCCTGGTTCCATGCCGATTTGAAGCACCCCTTGCAGGCTGTCGGTCTTCTGGATGAACCCTTGCGCCTTTTTGACATCTTCCCCCTGCCAAAACTCAATAGAGACCGGCGTCCCCTCTTCCATTGCGTTGCTAATCTTATAATCCCATTCCTCCAGCTGTTGCTCATCCGGCGTGTCCCTTACCAGCTTTCCATCTTCTGCCTGCCAATCCCGCAACTGCTGAATATGCTCTGGAAGCATCATAGCTGTCCATTTAATGTTTCCTCGATCCCGAATCATTGTTGTTAGCTCCTTCCTGTAATTGGCAGTCATATGATATGATAATGAATAATAGAAAGAGAGGTGCCCATCATGCCGCTGGATGTGACAACCTTCATCCTGACCATAATTTTCGCTTTTGTCCTCTTTTCTTTTGTCCTGCTCTGGGTCGTCCGCAGCGCCATTCATTCCTCCGGCTTAATGGAGAAAATTGAAAAGCTAGAAGAGGATCTGGCCGACCTAAAAAAATCGCAACGGGACTAACCGATGTCTTTCATTCCTGCAACCCCTTTCCGACTGTCTGTTGCTACGCATTTGGAAAGTACTTTTATCATTCATTGACAAGCGCCTTGCCTAATAGAAAAGGAGGTAGGAAAAGCAGTGTAAGTCTTCTCTTTTCATCAAAGAACCAATTTGATTGAAAAGGGGCTGCAAATGAATGAAACATCGATCTTTCCGTTTTTTATGGATGGGCCAGGCGATTGCCGATTGCGGTGACATATTCTACATCGTGGGGCTGATTGCCATTTTATATGGGCAGTCCAATTCGCCGTTCGTGCTCGCTCTCGTTCCATTCGTCAATATGATGGGACGCTTTGGAAGCGGCTTCCTTTCTCCGCTTCTGATGAACCGCTTTCCGCTAAAAAGATTGCTCGTCGCGTCCCAAGCATTGAAAACAATCGTGCTTTGGTCACTGGCGTTCTACGCCTCCGGAGCGACAAGTGTGGCTGTCTTGTTAAGCTTTGCGTTTGCCATCGCGTTTCTTGACGGCTGGGCGGCTCCCGCAAGCCATGCCATGTTGCCGCGGCTTGTGCCAAAGGAGGAATTGGTGAAGGCCAACAGTTTCTTCTCTGTCGTGTCCGAAACCGTCAATTTAGGCGCCTGGGCTGTAGGCGGAGGCATTGTCGCGTTGACCACGGGCCCAATCGCGATACTGTTGACAGGCACGCTGTATCTATTTGCCATCGCCCTGCTTGCCGGAATTTCTGATCCTGTCAAATTTACTCTGCCCAAAGGGGAAGAAAAGGCCACGGGTGAATTGACGGCAGGCTGGCGTCTTGTATGGAAGCGCCCTTTATATCGGACACTGCACATTCTCATTGCGCTGGAAGCACTGGCTAACGTCGTCTGGATCGCCTCCATCCTCTATGTGTTTGTGACGGAAGTGCTCGCCAAAAACGAGGCTTGGTGGGGATATATCAACACAGCCTTCTTCATCGGCATGCTGGCGGGCGGCATCCTGTGTGCACGTTTTGCATCACGTATCGAAAGTTCCTTGCAACGGACCATTTTGGTGTCCTCTTTCGGCATCAGCCTGCTGACCGCTCTTTTTGGGATGACAGCCTGGCCGTGGTTCGCCCTTGTTCTCGTCGGATGCACGGGCGTATTTCAGCAGTGGAAAGGCATTTCAATTGATACGTGTTTGCAAAAAGCGGCTTCGGCGGAAGAATTGCCTGCCATCTATGCCGTGCAGCAAACCATCGTATCCATTTTGTTCGCTGCGGGATCCTTGGCTTTCGGGGCAATTGTGGAATGGGCTGGTGCACGTTTTGTGTATATGCTGGCCGCCGCTTTGCTTACCCTTTCGGCTCTCTGTGCATGGAGATATCGCCGCCACCTGCAAATGAATTGACACTTCGGCCGTCCGGCAGCTTTCCGGACGGTCTTTCTATCTATAATGCCCGCCGATGAGTTTGGCCCGATGGACCGCTGTTCCCGCCTCTGTATAGGACACCGCCCGCAATACCGCAGTGGAACCGTATTTATTGCGCAGCGTATCCATCGTGGCACCGAGCTTGCGATCCCGCCATTTCCGTTCATCGAAAAAACTGAGCTGCATGGAGTGCTCATCCTCCAAATTCGTCAAGCTGATGCCCAGCCGCCGAACCGCACGTCCGTCATGGAAACGGTCAAACAGCTCCGTGCATATCCGATAGATCCCCATCGTGTCATTGATCGATTCACTCACCGAAGCCGAGCGGCTGAATCCGCCACCAAGCGAACGCTTGGAATAAGCGACAGACAGGTGAACGGTACGCCCCGCTTTTCCCGCCTCCCGGGCCCGCTTGGCGACATCCTCGCACATTTCGAGCAGGACCGCCAGCACATCTTCACGCTTTTCATAGTCCCTAAACAGCATCTGGCCTTTCCCATAGCTGATCTGTCCTTCGACGAGCGGAGCTGTATCGACGCTTGAAAAATCGAGTCCGTGGGCATGATGGTATAATTGATTTCCCATGATGCCGAATTTTTTCTCCAGCTGCTCCAAAGAGGCATGGGCCAGATCGCCGACAGAGAAGATGCCCATATTGTTTAACGTCTTTTCCAGCCGGCCGCCGATGCCCCACATTTTGCTGAGCGGCGCGATCGGCCAAAGCTTTTCGGGTACGTCCTCGTATGTCCAGCGGGCAATGCCCGTCTTTTTCGCTTCCAAATCCAAGGCGAGCTTTGACAGCAGCATATTCGGTCCGATGCCGCAGGCGGACGGCAGCTGGAATTGCTCAGCCAGCTCGTCTTGGATGCGCTGCACCGTATCCTCCAGCGGCCCCCACAGCCGCTCCGTACCTGTCAAATCGACAAAACTTTCATCGACGCTGTATACATGAATGGCTTCTTTCGGAACAAAGCGATTCAAATGGCGCGTAATGGCCATGGACACATCCAGATAAAATCCCATTTTCGGCTCAATTAACCGGATGCTCGGATCATCCGGAATTTCAAATAATCGCATGCCAGTCTTGATGCCGAATTCTTTT
The DNA here is from genome assembly GCF_057373025.1 of Sporosarcina sp. AD_1. Lineage (NCBI taxonomy): Bacteria > Bacillati > Bacillota > Bacilli > Caryophanales > Caryophanaceae > Sporosarcina > Sporosarcina sp. AD_1. The sequence goes on along the minus strand of NZ_JBPVIR010000002.1, from coordinate 363,511 downwards.
TTCAAGGGCGGAGAGGCGGCAAGGATGACACCGCCCTTGCGTTCCATATTCCCTACCACCGCAATCGGCGTCTCCATGACATCCAGCCCTTCGATGGCCGCCGCGCAGCTCGCATAAAAACTTCTCATGTCCAGGCAGACGATCTGCCGGTTCGGTAAATTTTCATACATCACGCATCCCTCCTACGAACAATCGTTCTCTTTATAATATACCCCGAACACTTGTCCGTATTCAAGGTTTTTTATTTCCAGCTCTGTAAAACATGGGATATGGAAGAAAAACATCATATTTTCCCATAAAAAAACGCCTTCCCTCAAGAGAGGAAAGACGTTCGGTTATTGAAGCTGGTCGGGTACTTTGAAAGGATCGATATCATTAAAATAGCTATATGTAGCATTCAATTTTTGTCTCGCTCGATAGGAAGTACCATCGCGGAATGACCGCATATCCGCAGACATTTTAAAGCTCGTCACATAAGAAGTGCTCTTATTGAATGTGATAACTAAATCCATTTTATAAATGATCAGGAAGCCGTCTTCCTGAGGTCCGAGATCCGGTACGAGCTGTTTAAATTTCTCGAATTGCTTCCGATTCAAACTTAATGTCAATGCATACCCGTATTCGATGGGTTCCAGGATGAAATCATCCTTGAATTCATCAAACAGGGAAAGATCGAGCGTCGGGTTGGAACGGGAAACGAGAGTGCCAAATAATTTTTCGAGTGATTCCGAGGACGCTTCCTCCCACTCTTTACTGTTTTCATCGGAAACAAAATTCCGATCGCCCAAACGATAGAGATTCATTTTGTATGATTTGATACCTCGGGGCTGTACAAGTGTCTCTTGATGTATTTTCATAGGATTCAAGAAAGCATCTGTTTGAATATCGAATTTGGCGCCGCTTTTTTCAGGATTTTCAAAATCCCCATCATGAACCGTCACTTTATAATCATCATAGACGATATGTGAATGGACCGCGTCCAAAGATGACGCCATTTCCTTCTTTGACTTGTCCAATAGACGTTCAGCCGTCATTTTTTCTGTCGCTCCGCTGGAATTGCAAGCGGCAAGGAGCAGAACGAGCGTGCCGATCGTCAAGGATTTAACTAATTTTTTCACGAAAAACTCCCTCTCTACAAAACCTATGTTCATTCTACTGGAAAATGGCTGCTTCATCAATCCATTAGACGGAAATTCAATAGATGAGGTTGCAGAGGCTTGTGCAGGAGAGTGCCGCTACAAGTTGCAGAAAACTTGTACCACTACTAGAGGCAGCCTTCCAAATGGGAGAGAAACGCCGCAGCTCCGCGGCGTCTCAAACCCTGAGGAGAAAGCACATGTACCCACTTATTCCCTCTTCCCAAATGTCCACCTATCAGTCATGAAACGGTCAATAGTTGCGATATCCGGCTCATAGCCAATGCCGGGACCGTCCGGCACGTTGATGTAGCCGTCCTCCATGACGACCTCCGGCTGGATAATATCCTTTTCCCAATAGCGAGAAGAAGCAGCCGTATCGCCTGGAAGAATAAAATTCGGCAAGGAGGTGAGAGCGATGTTATGCGCTCGGCCAATTCCAGCCTCGAGCATGCCTCCACACCAGACCGGAATTCCTTGTTCCATGCAGTAATCATGAATCTTTTTCGCCTCTGTCAAACCGCCGACACGGCCGATTTTAATATTGATGATTTTCGTGCTGCCAAGCTCCACCGCCTTGCGCGCATCTTCCAAAGAATGAATGCTTTCGTCAAGGCAAATCGGTGTTTTTAGCTCTTTTTGCAAAATCGCATGATCAATAATGTCATCCGAAGCGAGCGGCTGTTCAATCATCATAAGATTGAACTCATCAAGGCGCTGTAAAAGCGCTGTATCCGCAAATGTATACGCAGAATTAGCATCTGCCATTAAGGCAATGTCCGGGAAGGATTGCCGGAGTACCGACAGAATCTCAATTTCCTTGCCGGGTTTTATTTTCACCTTAATGCGCTTGTAGCCTTCCTGCAAATGGTGCCGGACGACTTCCGTCAGCTCCTCAACGCTTTGCTGTATGCCGATGCTGATGCCGACCTCGATCTGCTGGCGGGTGCCGCCTAATGCTTTGGCCAGTGGCATGCCCTGCTGCTTTGCGTACAAATCCCAAACAGCACCTTCGACTGCCGCTTTCGCCATATTGTTTTTCCGAATTGGTGAAAAGAGTCCACTCACTTCATCAGGATGCGCAAGATCGGCATCCAGCAAAATCGGAATGAGAAAGTCACGAATCATATGCCAATTCGTTTCGACCGTCTCCTCACTATACCAAGGCGCATCGAATGCAACCGATTCGCCCCATCCGCTGCGGCCGGATCCGTCTTTTATTTCAATCAATAAAAAATGCTTGTCCTGCATTGTGCCGAAACTTGTCGTAAACGGCTGTTTCATCTTCATTTTCATCCGTCTGACAATAATTTCTCGAATGTCCATGCTACTCCCCCCGTTTCATCACAAAGGTATCGTTCCTCGGCGAACCAATTGATAATAACAGATGCCTTCCTCATTGTCCGAACGCCTGACACCGACAGCCGCATAACCATCCGCAAACAGCTGCTGAAAAATCGCCCGCAGCTGCATCCGCCAATCATACGCAAGCGAAGGTTCTGTCTTCTTCAAATGTTGAATATTGGACGGAACTGGAATTTCGTAGCCGTCCGCACCTGAGCGAAACTGCCCCGCAACTTCCCTAATTTGCGGTTGGCCGCTCGCTGTATAAGAAATGCTGCAAGGACGCTCGAATTGAATTTCATCCGGCGTCCAAGCCGACTGCACCCGCTCGCTCCGGACCCACCATTCCACTTTGAAACGATCCGATGGCAAGCCTTGATTCAAACCGTCCGCCATCTCCCCGTACCAATTTTCAAGATAAGTGGAACAGATTCCATGCAGCTTCGCCAAATTTAAATAGGCATTGCGGCTTTCCAGCGGATCATAAGTCCAGACGATTAACTCATAGCCCATTTGCTCGGCTTCAATCAGCTGCCTCTCCTTCAACTTTCTTCCAATGCCTTGGGAACGATAATCCGGATCAATCCCAAGCATGTGAGAACATAAAAAGACAGATCCATTCCGAAAACCCGGAAAGCTGTATGAAAATCCAATCAGGCGGTCCTCATCAAACGCGCCGATGAGCAAGCCGCCATTTTGAATGGCCGTATAGAGCTGGTGAAGCGGGACGGACGCAGATTGCCACACTTTCTCTTCCAGCGGCTTAATCAAATGCACTTCTTCAATTGTGGTCAGTTTTCGAATGGCTACTTCCATACATCAGCCACCTTTCACGTAGAATGAAACTACCTTTACTCAGACAGATTCACGCGCCAGCCGAATGGATCCTCCAGTTTACCCGTTTGGATGCCGGTGATCGTATCGTAAATCCGTTGCGATAAAGGCCCGATTTCTCCGTTGTTAATCGTCATTTTCTCGCCTTTCCAGAAAAGCTCGCCAATCGGAGAAATGACAGCAGCTGTACCTGAACCGAAAGCCTCTTCTAACGTCCCTGCCTGGGAAGCCGCATGCAATTCTTCCATAGAGAGTTTACGTTCACTCACCGGGACATCCCAATGACGAAGCAATTCGATGACGGATTTTCGCGTTACACCTTCCAAAATACTGCCGTTCAAGGAAGGAGTGACAATTTCACCGTCTATTTTAAAGAAGACATTCATCGCCCCGACTTCCTCGATATAATGGCGTTCTTTCCCATCCAGCCACAGCACTTGGGAGTAGCCGTTTGCTTCAGCAATTTCTTGCGCTTTCATCGCGCCGGCATAGTTTCCTGCCGTTTTGGCGCTACCTGTACCGCCCGCAACCGCACGGACAAATTCGGATTCAACCGCAATCTTCACCGGATTCATCCCTTCTTTATAATACGCCCCGACAGGCGACAGGATGATCATGAACGTATAGGTCGCAGAAGGTGCGACACCTAAATAAGGCTGCGTGGCAAAGATAAACGGCCGTATGTATAAAGATGTGCCTTCCTTATTCGGTATCCAATCCTTATCGACTCGAATGAGTTCTTTCAATGCATTAAGCGCAAATTTCTCATCAATTTCAGGCATGCAAAGTCGATCATTCGATCGGTTCAGGCGTTTCAAGTTTTCTTCCGGTCTAAACAGAACCACGTCTTGGTCCTCCGTCACATAGGCTTTCAACCCTTCGAATACAGTTTGTCCATAATGAAAGACAATAGCTGCCGGATCCAGGCTAATCGGTTCATATGGTTTGATTTTCGCATCATGCCATCCTCTGCCCGCTGTATAATCCATCGTAAACAGATGATCCGTAAAGACGGTGCCGAATGCGAGCTGGTCGGTTGCCGGCTTCTCTTTTGGATGCTTGGTCAGTTCAATCGTCAGCTGTAAATCGTTCATTCGAATTCCTCCAATTCATATAATCATTCCATTATACACGGATTTTTTCGATTCGACAGACAACCGCGTTTTTGAGTATGCTAAAAACGAGCAGGCTTGATTGCCAGCTCGTTAGCCTTCTTCCGTTTAGGAATACCTTTCACCAATCCATCCATCCATCCTCTTCAACTCCGAATTTAAGAGTGAATGCGCTGGCGGAAAGATCATAATGGCTTACTGATTCGAAAAAAACCGTTTGGATTTCTTTCACTGCGGCTGCAGTTGCCTCTTGATTTATCAGTATATATTTGACCCGAATATCGTCTTTTGAATAGACCGCAAGCAACATTTGATATTCAAAACCTCTTTCTTTTAACCCATCGTCTATCGCGCTTGTAACGGACCATCCTCTCGGAAAAGCAAAGTAGAGATTTCTTCAGCATCTTGCAAATTCTTATTATGCTCTGCTAGTATGGCGGAACGCATCGAGGAATCGTAAGAGGAAGTCATGCGGATCTCCTTAATCAAAAGAATCCCTGCACTGACAAGCATGATAGCTCCAAGTAAAGCGATTTTGCCTTTTCGTATCCGGGGCACTTCCTTTTTAACAGTACTATACGAATAGAATATAGATTGTATACTCACATTTGATTGATAAGCTCCACTTTCCCTCCCCTTATTACAAACTGTAGAAAGCAGGAATCAATAAACCAAGCGCAAGACACCCAACTGCCGCTGCCTTGGACTGTTTAGCAAGACGCATGTCGCCGGCTTTTACATATTGAAAAAACGTCAAAGTAAAATAAAACCAAAGAATAACGAGAATCGTAGAAAGGATCCCAGCCCATCCCGGAACGGATTCAATGATGTAACCCAAACAAACACCCCCTACATGTCTTTTACTTCATTGAAAAGCAAAGGCGCCTTTTTTGTCAATAATTCCACAGGAAAGTTTTGTAATAAAAAAGATGCAACTCCCTGAGGAATTGCACCCTGTTCTCATTTTTGCTTTGGTGTAAAGAAAGTGGGAGCCGCATCGACATTTTTCAGCCAAATGAACTCCTGACCCGACAGGCCATTCTTCACCCACACATCCCCTTTTGTTTGCCCCGACTTCTTTCTAAACCAGGTCACGTAAGAGCCAACGACTTGAGGTTGTTCGTCTATTTCATTTTCACCGGGAAATGTGAGTTGATGCTGCTTACCTGTTCTGATGTTGATCGTAAAGAGGGAGGTGTACATTGTTGGGACAGGCCCTTCTTTCCACTCTTTATTCTCCTTCGCGCGGGCAACAATAATCAAATCTTTGGAGAACCAATCAAGACCAAGATCCACAAAGCCTTTAGGAGTGTATTCTTGCTGCTGCTTGGCAATTGGAATTTCTGAAACCGTCGTATTCTTGTTTTCCACAAAGAATCGGCCTTCCCCTGAAATATAGGCGAGCTCATTGGCCGATGGAGACCATTTAAACCACTCTTGAAACGACAACATTTTCCCGACAGCTTGAAAATTAGTTCCTTGTGAAGACAAAACACTTAATGTATTGCTGTCCATCGCCCAGGAAGCAGTCGGTATCACTAAAAAGCTAACCCACTCTCCATCTGGACTCCATTTAAAGGCTTCGGCGCTAATCCCGAACAAATCAGACTCATTCGTAGGAATTGTATAGAAGGGTTTTATTTTATCCTTCGAAAGATTTGCGTCTGCCTGAATGCGAAATAGCGGAACGGGCGTCCATCCTGTCGGAAGCAAGTTTGAATTGGATGAAACAATAAATTCCTTGCCGTTTGGAAACCATTCAAAGTCACTAACACCTAATGCGACATTTTCAAATCCTTGCGGACGCCCGTTTTTGGTTTTTGTGACATCCAAAATCCCATAATTCGTATAAGCGATCTGATTTTTATTCGGGGCCCATTTAAAATCTGAGGTGACTACTTGCGCATACGATTGGTAGCTTTCTTTTTCCTTCCTATCGTAAATATATAAATCCGACTTCTCCCCTTTTTCGTCGCCATCAATATAGCCAATGAAGCGGCCGTCATACGACCATTTCGGTGAATAGATATACCCATCCTTCGTCAGTTGCGTTTCTTGATCCCCTTCTTTGATCCAAAGCTGATGATCGCGGATAAATGCAGCTGTGAATGGAGCATCCGCACTGGCCATCGTCGAAAATTGAAATATAAGGAATGCCAGCAAACATGAAATTCTGGTTCTCACGCCAATCCTCCTACATAAAGTGGTCATCCGTATCTTGCCCAAATGAACAACGACTATCCTACTTCAACCATCCATATGAAAAAGGCGCAAACCCATCGTGTGGGAATGCACCAATTAAGTACTGCTCTTTTTTTTGCGTTTAATTAGAAAAACAGCTATTACGACTAGTAGCAATAACGGAATGAGTAGTGAAAAATCAATACTAAAACCGAAGTCACCTTGAAACAGGTTACTTTTCACGGGTTCGGTTTTCCCTAATCCTAACCGATCTGCAAGTTCATCTTTTACTTTTTGCGAAAGTTCCTCTTCCATTCAGATTTCCCCTTTACATTCAGTTGCCTTACCATTCTAAGACTCCTTATATATCTCTGCTCTTAGCTTTTATGTAGATGTAACTGGCTCTATCGATAAATTACAGCCGAAATGCCTTGCCAAACGAAGTGAAAAAGTCTTGAAAAACAGGGTTGCCGAGTTTTTTTGACAGCACAATGAGTTTGACCGGATTGTTGGATGCATACGTTTCCAGAACTGTAACAGCACCAGAACGGATTTCTTCTTTAATTCGGCCGGTTCCGATGATGCCCAGGTATTCATGCTGCAGCACCGCATTTTTAATTGCTTCATCACTGTTGCATTGAACAGTGTTTGAAAAATTGGTTCCTTTTTTCAAGATTTCGAACTTGATAAAGGGAGCGTTATGATCGACAAGTACCGGGTACTTCGCCAAGTACTCCTCTGTCCTAGCTGGGTCAGCAGCCACATCGCTTGAAGCGAAGAGGACCAGGTCATCATAATCAATAATTTGAGAGGTAATGTCTGTGTTAAGCGGTCTTCCGGCAACAATTGCGAGGTCCGACTCATCGAGGATAACCGCTTGCAAGGAATCGTCACTGCTGTTGATTGCTTGTACATCAAATAAAACATTGGGATTCTTTTTTTGAAAGCTTCGAATGAATGGCAGGAAAAAACGATCGCAGTATTCATCTAAGCCACAAACCCGAATCGTTTGTTTTTCTCCTTTTAAATCTTCCATTCCAATTTGAAGGATGAAGAGTTCATTGAGGATATTCTTCGAATGCTCATAAAGAAATTCTCCGGCTTTCGTCAGCTTCCGGCGATTGTCCACTTTCTCGAATAGCGGCAAGCCGATTTCCTCTTCCAATTGCTGCAGGTGTTTGGTCACCGTCGGTTGTGAGTAATTGAGACGCATAGCGGCCTGGATCAGATTCTGTTCTTCCACTACAATTTGAAATGTCTGCAAATGTCTAATCTCCACGAAGTCTCACCTGTCCTTCAACGTTCTAAAGCTCCAATTATACGATACATCACTCTAAAATATTATAACCGAACTTATTCAGAATCATAATATGCAGTATTCCTATTTTGAATATCATCCGCCCTAATTCAGGATAAAATGAAAGCGTTGACAATTATATTTTCAGAATTCAATTAATTGGGGGTCTATTTGAATACTCGGGTAAGACTTTCGCTACTAGTTGGAGGAAGGGATAGTTCACAGCAGACGTTAAAAACCAAATGATTAGGGAGTGTTACAGATGAGCATGGCCAAACCTTTAAAGAATGCAAACAGCGAAGAAAAGAAGCCAAAGAAAAAAAGTGGAATCAGTGCTTACGTTCTGATGTTTCTCATCATTGCTGCCATTACAGTGTTAACCTATATCGTTCCTGCGGGAAAATACGCCAGATTTGAGGAAAATGGCCGAACATTGATTGACCCGTCCAAATTTGAATTTGTCGATCGAACACCCGTTGGATTGCTCGAGATGTTCAACTCGTTTCACCAGGGTATGGTGAACGCCGCTCCAATTATCCTATTCGTCTTGCTCATCGGCGGCGCTCTCGGCATAATGCAAGCGACAGGTTCTATTGATGCGCTGATCCGATTTACTGCTCAGAAGTTCGGTGCCCGTAAAAAATTGATCATTCCTGTGATGGTACTCATTTTTTCATTGCTCGGCACGCTGATCGGAGCAGCTGAGGATACCTTGGTTTACATTACAATCGTTGTTCCAATGGCCATTGCCCTCGGATTTGATGCGTTGACAGGCCTTGCCATCGTCGTACTAGGAATGATCGGCGCTGGATTCACTTCAGGAATCACCAATCCCTTCACGATTGGGGTGGCCCAATCTGTTGCCGAACTTCCTCTGTATTCAGGAATCGGCTTGCGTATTGCCATTTATGTCATCTTCTACATTTTGACGGTCCTCTTTATATTGCGGCATGTCAATAAAATCGAGAAAAACCCTGAACTGGCCGAATATGGCAGATTTAATCCAAATGAAAGCATTACATTTGATACGAATTACAAAATCAGCAAAAGACATGCCATCTCACTTTTTGTCTTTTTGGGCTGTTTCATCGCCCTTATTTATGGAGTCATCAGCCTTGGCTGGTATATCGGTGAGATTGTGGGAATTTTCTTATTAGGCGCCATCATCATGGGACTCATCGGCAAGCTTTCAGGAAACGACATGACAGACGCTTTTCTAAAAGGATGCGCAGAAATGGTTCCCGGCGCTTTGATCATCGGTGTGGCAAGTACCATTTTAGTTGTCCTTACAGCAGGCGGACTCTTGGATACAATTTTATATGTAACTTCCGGTCTACTGGAAGGACTTCCGCCAAGTGTTACGGCGGTAGGTATGGGAGCAGCGAATTTCTTTATCCACTTTATCGTTCCATCTGGAAGCGGACATTCCTCCCTGGTCATGCCGATTATGGCCCCTCTTGCAGACTTGGTCGGGGTGACTAGACAAACCGCCGCCTTTGCGACCGTGATGGGCGGAGGCGTATCGAACTTGATCATTCCGACAGGCGGCTTGCTGCTTGCGGCGCTAGGAATGATGGGCATCCCCTATTCCAAATGGGTGAAATGGGTTTTGCCGTATGTTCTAATCCAAGTGGCCGTCGTGTTGATTTTCTTAGTGATTGCACAAGCCATTCAATATGGTCCGTTTTAATTTGAAAAGGAATAGTCCATGGAGGTGCAAAACCGCCATTTATTTAACAAATCTTCTACAGAGGTGAATGATCATGAACTACCGCGAAATGTTGTCCAATATAATTGAAGAGAAACGGGAGAAATTAATTTCTGTCAGTGACCGGATTTGGGAATACGCAGAAACAGGCTTTGTTGAGTTTCAATCCGCCGACTTACTATGTATAACGTTAGAAGAGGAAGGATTTGCTGTTGAGAAAGGCGTGGGCGATATCGAAACCGCTTTTATCGGCAGCTTTGGCAAAGGAGAACCGGTCATTGCAGTATTGGGCGAATTCGATGCCTTATCTGGTTTGAGCCAAGCTGGAGCGGAAACGAGTTACAATCCGGTCGAAGTAGGCGGAAACGGCCATGGGTGTGGACATAACCTTCTCGGAACCGGAGCATTGGCAGCCGCCATTGCGATCCGTCACTACTTGGAGGAGAACAACCTGGAAGGAACGGTCCGATATTATGGCTGCCCTGGAGAGGAAATCGGCAGCGGAAAAACTTTCATGGTACGAGCAGGCTTGTTTGATGATGTGGATTTTGCCGTATGCTGGCACCCGTGGTCGCGCCATGCCGTATGGTCGATGTCCTCTCTCGCTTGCTATGAAGTTTCTTATCGCTTCAAAGGAAGAAGCGCCCATGCAGCGGATAGCCCCCACCTCGGTAGAAGTGCACTCGATGCTGTCGAGCTGATGAATGTAGGTGTCAACTATTTGCGGGAACATGTCATCCCGGAAGCAAGGATCCATTATGCCGTTACGAATACAGGCGGATACTCACCGAATGTCGTCCAAGAGAAGGCAGACGTACTCTACTTCGTTCGGGCTCCGCGTGTTGCCCAAGCGGAGGAAATTTATCAACGTGTCTGCGACATCGCGAGAGGGGCGGCACTCATGACGGGCACCGAAGTAGAAATCGATTTTGCTTCGGCTGCCTCCGATATCCTGCCAAACAATACGTTGGAAAAGGTCATGTATGATAACTTTGTCGCTCTAGGAGTGCCTCAATACGACGAAAAGGAATTGGAATTCGCTAAAGCCATCCGCGCGACCCTTTCAGAAGCGGATAAAAGAAAAGATGTGCAAGTCAATAAAGAACTAAAAGGAAAAGACTTGGCAGATGTCATAGATCCGTTCATCCCTTCTAATGGAGTAATGCCAGGCACAAGCGATGTCGGCGACGTGAGCTGGGTCGTGCCGACAGTTCAAGCTTTAGTCGGATGTGAACCAATTGGAACTCCACTTCATACATGGCAGGTCGTGTCCACTGGAAAGACATCTGTTGCACATAAAGGTATGCTCCACGCAGGAAAGGTCATGGCCGCAACAGCGATCCACGTCCTTCATAATCCAGATATTTTGGAAAAAGCGAAAGCCGAATTGATTGAACAGCGCGGCGGCGAGGAATATGTGTGCCCGATTCCTCCTGAGATTAAAAAGTATAAGATTCAAACGATGTAAACGATTGATGAGAAAAGCCCAATCCCCTATTGTTTAAAACGGGATTGGGCTATTTAATTTAAATATGAAACAAGTACACCAAGGACAATATTTCTGGCAATAGCTTACAAAACAGTTTGATCCGCCGGCAACCTTATATAACTTTTCCTTATATCCAATGCACTTATTGAATGAATGATCTAATGGTATCGAGTCACTCATAAGAGTGTCTCTTTAAAATTATCAAATGAAATACTACGAATCATTTTTATTCAGAAATTGCTAAAATATACTCCCGGACCAAGTTGAACATCTTTTCTTGCATGTCACTGTCATTCTTTTCTCTATCGATCGAATAGCCAACATGATAAATGTATCCATCATAATAAGCATAAAACTCATTTGCTTGTGTACCGACAATTCTGATCTGATTCTCCGTTTCATCAAGGTCATAATATCTGTATAACAATGCACTATTCGTAGTGAGAATCTGCTGGTACATTGGCACACCCTTTAAGAGTTCAGCTTTTTTGAGCTCGTTGCCTACAGTATCAAGGTTGTCGTCTATCGTTACTCCTTCCAAAGGATTCCGATCACTTTCAGTTGCTGAAATGATAAAAAAATCTCCTGGTCTTGCATCATCCTGATTAAAAAAACCGATTTGAACTTGGTTTAGCCGCTCACCATATTTAGTAGTGGATGTAACGAGATACCCCGTTTCCTTTTTCAATTCAAAAGGCAGTCGATCCGTATCTATTTGATTGATGGCCCTCTTCATTTGCTCATATAAAGGAGAGGTTACCTCATCGCTTGCAGCAAGGTCATAGTAGCGAAGGTGTTCTCTTTCTTTGAGACCATCGTACGGGTGAAAATACTCGCTAAAAGTGACCCCATCGCCCTTCATTGTCTGTGCCTTTGTCTTAATGAGAAATACTCCCGTTAACAGGCAACAAATAAGAAAAACAGGAAGTATCTTCTTTATTATCTTTGTAGGATTCACTTTTCTATCACCTCCAGTCATCAATTTCGTCATAGATTGTGTAACACATTTTTTGATACGCACCTACAGATCGTCAATTTTGTTATGAATCCCAGACTATACTGTACGAGATATTCAGTTTGTGCCAAACCCACATCTCCAGTAGACGCTACAACTCCGTCTCTATTTCTTTTTTATCCATATTCAAGTCAATTCCTAACTGATCCAATGTAAAGGTTTCTGTCTCTGCTACTCCAGGATACTTGGTACTATCGAACGAAAAAGTCACTGTTTTAACCAAATCACCATTCCCCTCCCAACACTTTCCATTGCTTATTGGCAATACCTTATTTTATTCACATGCCGTCTCCCCAGCTTACTCCACAACATAACGCCTGAACCGCACATAACTTAAAACAGTCAATACTAGTCCCAATGCCCCTACTAACATCAGACCATTCGTTATCTGGATCGACTCGTTAAACTGGGCGACGGCAAATTCACCGGTAATGACTCGATGCAAATCTACATAGGTAAACGGATTAAACGGCGACTTTGGCAACACAGTCATACCGAAAAAAGTGGCAATTAGCAGCAGTGCAGCGTTTACACTCGGGTTTTTGAAAAAAAGCGACAGCAGAAAATAGACGGAATACATCAAGAATACGAGAGCCGCTGTCATCAGCAGAACCATCCCCAAGTAGTTCCCGAGCGTAGTAAAATGAAATTCATCTGTCCATTCGTTTAATATATTTGCACTCTTTAATCCAAGCAGGCTTTCGCCCGGCCCATCGTATATCAATACAGGAAATTGCAAGCTGCCTACACCTGCTGTGAAAAGGCTTGAAAGGAGCGGTACGCATAAAATCAAAAAAACAAATAGAAGAGTAAATAACAAGCCGCTGCCAAACTTAGCAAAAAACAATTTGGGCCGATTAACTGGCAGGACGGCATACAGGTTCAGCCCTTTTCGCTTTTTGGTCGCTTCGGAAGACACATTGTTTCCGAAAACAAAGCACCCGATCAAAATAATAAATGGAATTACAAACGCAGGTATGATTTGGTATAAGAAATAAAAACCAGGCATTCCATAGCGTTTCGTGGTATCTTCCCATAATTCCAACGTCTTTCCTGTAAATCGATCATAAAATGTCGGATGGAAAGGTGTAATTGTATTCATTTGTACAAAGGGTTCATCTCCCGATTCAGCCAGCAACCTCATTTCCTCAGCAGTGGCCCTCACAGTGAACATCGAGACCTTCTGATCCATCATAGAATGCACTGGATAGTTCTGACTCTTTGAAATGGCAACATCACGGTCCAACTGTTCGTATCGCTTTTGGACAATGGCCGCCCAGTTACCAGCTGTAATATGATCCAAATCAAACTTTTTGTCAGCAAGCATCTTTTCATAGATATCAATACTCAGCTGTAAATCAAGAGCCTTCGCACTATCTCCTGCCTTTTCGGCTGCTTCCAGCGCAAGACGGTCTTCCGCAATCTTTTCGGGAAACTCGATCTGGCTATTTTCCAAGTCAAACATGCGAGTCATATGCAAGCGCTCCGCAACGGAATAGTTAAAGAAATAGTAGCCGGACATCGCCACAACCGAAAGAATCAGGGCGATCCATATCGATCTCTTTTTGATCATTTTTTTACATTCAAAGAGAAAGTGCTTCATCTCACATTCCTCGCTTTCGGTTAAGCATCATTGTAGCTGCCAGCATAAGTGTTAGTGCCACGCACAGCACGGCAATGCCACCAGGGAAAAACTGCGGCGTCCTTAATATAGCCTGGTCTACCATTTGATATGTAAATGGATTATAAAGACTTTGGAATCCGTAACTATCAATGAGCCAGCCGCCCGCAATGATAAAAAGCAGTGCAGAGAACGCAACGATTGTATTTTGAAAAAGGTACGCTATGAAGAGAAACAAGCCAACTGAGAATGCCATAAAGCTGAAACCATACAAGGCTGCTTCTACTAAATAGTCTCCAGAACTGATAAATGTATCTTGGCTCGTATAAATTGGATATTGAAAAATATTCCCTTTTGATCGGCCAAGCAGTTCACCTAACCCATAAGAAGTACCAAAAATGATGGCCAGCCAAAGGATACCGCCACTGATAATGGTTGCAAATTTGATGAACATATATTGGATTCTCGTCATGGGCAAGGTCAATACTTGACGGATGCTATTATCATCAAATTCTCTCGTTACGATAAGACCTAACACAAACAGCAACATGACAAAGCCGACAGGATTCATAACTAACGAAATTACTTTTTTCATAAAGATCGAGGTTTGAATCGATAAATCAAAATCTTCCTTCCGTAGGTTCCTCTTCAGGAGCTCCTCATTCAATTTTATCGTATTTTCCATGTCGACCATGCTGACCCCAAAGTAGGAGCCATCAAACTTTGTGTATTCCATAGCTGATACATAGACTGCGATCTCTGTCTGCAATTCGTTTTGCCAGTCCTGACTTCTGATGGCATAAATCAATTCTTGCAATCTTGTGGAAAGCTCGGCACCAAAATGCAATTGTGCTTTTAGACTCTGGGTCTTGCCCTTTTTCATCTGCTGTTCTGCATTGAGAAGCTGTTGTTCCAAGTCATTTTGCAGCTCTGTAAAATATTCGATCTTCTTAACTTCAATTTGTCCCTGTGACATATGGTTATAAAAAAATATGCCGAATACAAAGACGAATGTCAGTTGCAAAAAAATAGGGAACACTTTGAGACGATTGATTTTTTTCCATTCAAACAAGATTTTTTTCATACGGTGCTCCTGAAAAAATCTCTTTGTATAATTTCTCTGATCCTGTTTTTTCTTTTTGGATGTCGAGAATTTGCAACCCTTCCGACTTGATCAAATCAATCACCTCATCAAGCTGTTCACTTTCCAAATGAAGACGGATGCCTCTCTTTCCGATTTCCTCATTAACTTGATATCCACTATCCAGTAGCACCCGCTTGGCACGCTCCTGATCAGAAATCAAAATGTCATAGTATGTATCCTCAAATTGATGCATATCAACTTGCGTCAGTTTTCCTTCTTTTAGGAACAGTATTTGCTTAGTAACACGATCAATTTCAGCTAAATTATGGGACGACAGAAGAATGGTTGTGCCACTGTCGGCAAGCTCCAAGAGGATTTTCCTCATTAATATGGCACTTGTCGGATCCAAGCCATTCAACGGCTCATCTAGAAGCAGGAGCTTTGGTTGGTTGATAAGCGACATCGCCAGCAGCAAATGCTGTTTCATTCCAAGTGAATAATTGCCAACAGTTTTCTTCAAATAGCCTTCCATGCCCACATACTCCGCGACTTCCTTCACTCTATCTTTGGGCATCTTTTGTACGTCACTAATATATTTCAAGTGGTCATATCCTGTTAAATAATCAAACAACACCGTATTATCCTGGAGAAAAGCAACTTCCTTGAAAACCGATGAGTCTTTATTCGTCTTTCCCACCAATTCAACCGTCCCTGAATTTGCTGGTAGAATGTTTGTGACAACGTTTAAAAATGTCGTCTTCCCCACTCCGTTTGGTCCGACAAGAGCCCAGATGCCAGGCGCATCAATGGTCAAGCTAATGTTATCGAGCACTTTATGACTCTTATAAACTTTCGTCAAACCCTGTACTGAAAGTATCCCCATTTGCCCATCCCCTCTTTCTGTAAAAAATGTATATCTATTAAACTATCCTACCATAAATTCTGATCATTATGGCAAATCTTTTATTTTTACCGGTAAAGGAGGCTTGCCTCCGTTGTGACAGGTCGTATATCATTTCTGTGTAACCGCTCGTATATCTCTACAATCTCTCATATCTGCCGGCTAACCGATCGTTTATTTCTACAACCTCTGGTATCTCCTGCTAACCGATCGTTTATTTCTACAACCTCTCGTATCTGCCGGCTAACCGATCGTATATCTCTACTACCTCTTGTATCTTCGGCTAACCGATCGTATTTTTCTACAACCTCTCGTATCTGCCGGCTAACCGATCGTTTATTTTTCCAACCTCTCATATCTGCCGGCTAACCGCTCGTATATCTCTACTACCTCTCATATCTGCCGGCTAACCGATCGTTTATTTTTCCAACCTCTCGTATATGCCGGCTAACCGATCGTTTATTTTTCCAACCTCTCGTATCTGCCGGCTAACCGATCGTTTATTTCCACAATTGTCATGACCACTCCTCAAATTTCATAAAAAAAGAGCGCAGTGAGTTAATTAACTCGCCACGCCTTCTCTATTACTTCTTCCATACAAACCTTCCTTCATTTCCACTGATCATACACCCAGCCAACATTGTACCGATACAGCTTGGAAGGGCGGTAGGCACCTGTCTTGATTTCCTTGCCTGTTTCAATGACCATGTCTTCTACATGCCTGCGAAACTGGACTTTGTTTAATTCCCTGCCTAAGATCACCTCATAGACCTGTTGCAAGTCGGGCAGTGTAAACTCATCCCCCACCAAATTGAAAGCGATATTAGTGTAATTCACTTTGCCGCGCAACCTCTCGAGAGAGTAGAGGATAATTTCAGCATGGTCAAAGGCAATGCCATTTCGTTCAATAATAATAGTAGTTGTTTTCGTATTCGCTTGATCCGTCTCTGTAACTTTCTCCACTATTGCCGAAATATTGACAGCATCAGAAAGTAGCTCCAGTTTTATCTTTTCGGTCCGCCTCATGATTTCCCCATCAAGCTCGTCGTGGCTATCAACGATCTGATCCCTGACAGTAAACCATCTTACTTCCTCGGCATCATCGCCAGCTTGCAGAGGAGGCAACTTCTCCTGATCGACGAGCGCCAAATAACTGACGCTGACAATACGCATTCGAGGGTCCCGATCTACCGCACTCCAGGTGTAAAGTTGTTCCGCATAGACACCGTCTACTCCCGTTTCCTCTTTCAGTTCCCGCTGCACAGCTGTATCCAGGTCCTCATCGATCCCCATGAAGCCGCCTGCTAACGCCCAGTCTCCCTTATATGGATGACCTCCCCGCCGAATGAGCAGCAACTGCAATTCTTTCTCCGCCTTTTTCCTTTTATCTGTCGCCTTTTCCGTCGCTACCGTGAATATGGCCATATCCGTTGTTACGGATGGTTTTTCATACTTGTCCTTCTCCGTTTTTCGATACTGCTCGATAAAGTCCCGTTCACTCAAATTCTGTAAGTCCCGTTCTTCCATTGACATCTACCCCTTTCCGAAGTATCACTTAGTTGCATCTTAATACTATCTTTATTTAATTACAACTTTTTTTCAGCTATCCGTTTTAACTCTTTCGCGCGATTTTCAATAAAGTTCCTCATATACTTTTCCAAAAACAATTTATCAGCTATGACGCCCAGAATGCCAAGAGGAGATTTGTAAGAGAAGGTATCTTTCATAATAGTTCCTGATCCACTTTCGATAAATTCATGTGTATGTGTAAATGAATGAAAGGCTCCCTTCACCATCACATCCGTAAATTGATATGGTTTGTCCATCTCAATAATCTTAGCAGTTAATTGTTGTCTTACTCCTAGGTGGGTGGCTTCCCAAGTAACGGTATCACCCTGTTCCATAAGGCCCGCTGTCACACCAGCAATCGCTCTTTCCTTTGTTTTGCATGTTGTTTCCATGTGGATCTCCACGTTTCTCGAAAGATCAAAACACATATGGATAGGTGCATTTATAAAAATATCGTATTTTATGATGGGCATCATTTATGTACCTTTCTTGTAATCAATTTTGGATTCAATGACCAGCGCAACTTACTACTTAAGTTAAAGCCAGCCCAAAGTTATCACATCATCATGGAAAAACTCAATCACATAATTAGATAAGGGACAGTAAATATACTGATCTGGTCCCATGTACATAATCTCTTCCATACTCTTCATTGTTGTCGTTAAGGAAGTCTTCACTAGAGGGTATCCGTGTATTCCGACAATAACATAGACTGGTAACGTATGATCCAAATCGTGCCCCGAGAGAATATCCGTAATATATTGAAGTTCTTCATAAGCTAGAACAGTTTTATTGCTCATTTTGTCCCAATCAATTCTTCCATACCAAGCAATCGGAAATCTGTCGGTCATCTCAATCTCAACCTGTTTGCTTTCTATGGCATCCAATATCTCCACTTCTTCGTCAGGAAGGAACAGTTCTCGTATTTCCGCAATTCGCCGTTCGTTTTCCAATTTTTCTTCGTTCTTTTTTCTTGCTGATAGTAATTCTTCTAAACGCCTTTTTCTTTCTTCTCTATGCATTCGCTATTTCCTCTCTAAAAAACCAATACAACACGTTTATTTCCTTTAAATAAACGAGGTTATATTAATAATACTAATCTTTTTAGACAATAGTTATATTAAATAAAGAAGGGTCCCAGAGAACCCTTCTCCTACTACTTCGTTATCAGCTTTGTAATATGCTCAATCGCCCGATCAAGCCGTTCCTCAAAATTCCCGCTAACCGTCACGTACTTAATTCCCCGGTCATCAAACATTTGCTTTAGCACCTCATTCGTCTTTCTTCTCACTTCCGGATCGCTGAATGTCCGATATCCATCCGCTACCCACTTCACGTCAGGCTCCAAAAATAAATACAGATCATAATCCTGCGACTGGATGACCCCTTCGATGAACTCCAGTTCCTGCCCCAAGTACATCTTCGCGTAATATTGTGAAACGACTGCCTCGCTATCGATAAACAGTAGTTTATTGGCCTTCTTGATTTTCTGGAACTCCATATGTTTATGGCCAAAGACGATTTCCTTGTAATGTTCTTCCGTGAGCAATGAACTGCCGTCACCAATCTCCTCACTGACTGTCCGTCCATATTCCTCCACATATTCAGTGCCGAATAGCTGCGCCAAATTCCGTGTTAACGTGGATTTCCCGCATGATTCTACTCCCACTATAGCAACTTTCTTCGTATAATAGGGCTTCGCCGCCTCGGGAATCATATCCCAGTTTGCAAAGACTCCCTCATTCCGAATCTTCGTGGCACTGATCGGAAAAATTTCCCGCGCCTCATCAATAACCACATGATGAATATCCTCCCCATAAATCTTCCTGAACCAATAGTCATACTCGCTTTCTGAACTGAATATATGTGTGATTTTCTCAGGGATCATTTCAATCATTCTCCGTCCGCCCTCGAGCCACATGTATTCCATATCCTCTGTATAAGGATCTTCTACTGCCAAAACGGTTACATTCGGCATGTTTTTCACAGAAGTCATAATCCACTGCTGCCGCCTGCGAAAATCAATATAGTCGAGCCCCGCATCCTCACATAATTTTCTGTCCCGTTCTTCGTGATAACTGACGAGCACATACAGGTGGTCTACTTGTGCAGCTGCTTTTGTAATGGCATATAAATGTCCTTTATGAAACGGAATGAATTTCCCACCATAGTGTCCTATTTTTTGCTCTGCTGTATTATTTACATTCGTCATCGTCATCTTCTCCCTTATCATTAATTATTTGTCTACCACAACTTGCACCTTCGATAATTTCAGCCAGTTTCTATAACCATAGACGGAGTTGACTAGAAATGCCGTCCACATAATGACCATATTCCAATCGTTGCCTCCCGTCTGGACCATTGTTATCACCCACAATGAGATGGTGAGGAGATTCACTAAAATCCAGATCACCCATTGTTCCGCATATCGCTGAACCATTAGTATTTGAGCAATGACCGAAAGGACGACTGCCATGCTGTCAATCCGGACTTGCTGTGCCGCGAGCAACGTTAACACTTCAGCGTAGACAAATGCTCCGATTGCGAAGGCCCCGATAACCATCATCCAACCTTTCAAGTTCAATCTCTTAACATACACATTTTCACCTTGCTCGGACTCTTCTTTTTTCTTATAATGCTTCATCCAGAGCCAGATCCCTATAAACTGCATCGGAAAGTAAAACAGCCAGTTCAACATCGACTCTCCGTATAACCCATATCCATACGCGATATAGCCGTATGTTACCGTCTGGATGATTCCAAAAACATAGTTTGACACCTTCCCTTTTGCCACTAGTACGACGCACAACATGCCAGCTATCGAACTGATCAATCCAAGTAATGTATCCTGAAAAGCAAAATACAAATAGACTGTGATGCCTGTGAAAATGACTACCCATGCTTTTTCGAAAACAGACCATTCTGCCAAGTACCCCTTCATTCTCTCCGCCATAATTTTCCCTCTCCTTTTACTTAGTTTTATTTTGTTACTATCTATACTTAGTATATGTTTGTATCTATGTATTGTCAACTGATATTTAAAATAAAAAAACTCTCATCGAAGCAGCTGGAAACTGCTTGATGAGAGTTTGGTCAACTGGATTACTTCAGTTAATCAGTTATATTCACTATTTTAGCAACTGCTTTCTCAGCTGCCTGCAATGCTCCTTCTAAATGTCCGCCAAACTGTGGATCCGTTTCGGTTCCTGCAAAAATAAGGTTCTTTCCCCAAATCCCTGTATCGGGCGGATACCCATATTGAGGAAAGTCGTGGAGACGATCCAAGTCTTCCTCAACCGCCGTGTTGGCGTCTGTTGACCAATCTTTATAGAGCATGGCTTTCATATTGAGAGCTACTGGTCCAAAGAGTCTTACCAGTTGACTCGTTACCAATTTGAGAAGTTCCTCCTGACCGATCTCTTGGCGTTGTTTTGCCGGCCAGCCAAAGAAGCCAAACAATGCACCTGAACCCGTTTCAGGAGACGCATCATGTATTTCCTGTAATGGGCCAACCCAGCTTGTAGCGTTTCCCGAGAGGCCGACTTCTCTCCAAAAAGGACGTTCATACACGGCAACTACTTTCGCATGACTCGCCATCCATGTCGGTTTTCTTGCAAGGTCCGCCAACAGTTTCGGTGGAAGTGGTGGTGAAAATTCAATGTGACGAGCAACCATTCGAGGCGGCAACGCCAGGATGATAGCACTTGTCATAAATTCTTTACTTGTTCCATCCGCAAGCACTGTCTGAACTGAGAATTCACCCGCTGATTGTTGCCGAATTGCCGACACTGTTGTACCAAGTTCAATAGTTTCCGGCGGAATTGTGTCCGATATTGCTTTAATGAGAGTCTGCACGCCACCTCTAATACGCACTGACCTTGCACTCACGCTCTCTGGTAGTGTAAAGTGTTTTGGGGCTTCATTCAGAGACTGTTCAGCCAATGAAACACCTTTCGTATATTGATCAAACAAACGTCACAACATTCAATTCCTTCACCAGACGACTGATCTTCTGCTCGTATTGCGGCCAAAACCAAGTCGGCCCGAGGTCAAATCGGCCAAGGTCTGGTCTGTTCGCATCTGAAATACTTAGAACCCTGCCGCCGATCCGGTCTCTCGCTTCCAGCAGCCTGCATGCAATGCCTTGTTTGGTCAACAGCGAGGCTGTCCAAAGGCCGCTTACACCTGCTCCAATTATGATGATCGGATGTTTCATATACCTTCCTCTTTCTAACTTTAGATGAACGAACTTGAATACCTAAACTGTCTCTGGAGCTTTCTCAATCTGCAGATTAAATGGTTTTCTCGGACGTGTCCAATTGACTGGATTTCTTTTTATTATCGATGCTTGCCCTAATTACAATAGGAATTAGCAGCAAAGCTAATACCCCGCCAAAAATTGAAAGTGCAGCATAGCTTGATTGGGCTACAATGACTCCAGACAATCCTCCACCAAGCGCACCAGATAACGCAATTCCTACATCTACTGAGCCCTGCGTCTTTGCCCGATTGGACGGTGAAGTAGCATCCACAATCATGGCCGTACCACTTATTAAACCGAAATTCCATCCAAGACCCAGCAAAATGAGGGAGGTTACAAGCATTGCCATTGATTCGCCAGAGCCGCTTGCAGCTAAAATACCTGTAACAAGTAACGTTACAGCAGAACCGATGGCCATTTTTACGCGCCCGATTTTATCAACAAGATACCCGGTGACTAATGAAGGTAAAAACATGGCTCCTATATGAAATCCAATCACTAGTCCTACTGCTTGCAAACTATGTCCATGATGCCCCATATGGATGGGAGTCATCGTCATAATCGCTGTCATAACAAATTGAGTCAATATCATAACGGCGGCTCCGGCAAAAACACCCCTTTTGTTTAGCGTTAAACGATTGGATTGTCCCTCATTGCTGGATTCGTTGGCAGCTTTTTGCTCATTGATTGCTTTCGCAATTAGCAAAGGATCCGGCCGAAGGAAAGCTAATAGTATTAAACCGGCAAATATGTAAGCCGCAGCAGCCAGCAAAAAGGGGCCAGCTAGAGATGGTATGCCAATTGATTCAGCAACCCCACCCATGACATCTACCAGATTTGGACCAGCGACTGCACCCAATGTGGTCGACACCATGGCCACACTAATCGCCTTGGCTCTTTGTTTGGTAGTCGCCAAGTCCGCCCCCGCATAGCGTGCTTGTAGATTTGTGGCTGAACCAGCTCCATAAATTAAGAGGGAGACAAATAATAAGTAAACATTATTGGTTAATGCCGAGAGAACGACTCCAATTGCACCGGCTCCTCCAATCAAAAAGCCGGCTGCCAGTCCTGAACGGCGTCCATAATGCTGTGAAAGTCGCCCGACGAGCAGTGCTGCGCCCGCTGATCCTAATGTAAATAATGCTGTTGGAAGGCCAGTCATACTATCTGTACCTAGCATGTTCTTGGCTAAAAGCGCTCCTACTGTAATGCCGGCAGCAAGACCAGCGCCACCAAAAATTTGGGAAAGAACTACAACAAATAATGTTCGCTTATACAACTGCTGTTGTTTATCTAACGAACTCACGTAGTTTTGTATCAATGCAGAATGAGCAACTGCTTTTTTTGTATGATCTTTCACTGGAAGCCACTCCCCTTTCTTACCTAATTAAAATTCTTATTGAGTAACATAGAGGAAGAATTCTTTCATTAACAACTATGTCGGGCAACTATCGAAATCTCCAGCTTAAGAAACACTGTGAAAACGAAACACTTTCGAGGGCTCTGTACTTAACTATGTCATGCTTCTCGTGGATTGACAATATGACATCTTGTTTTAACTAGTAGCAAAGGGGTACATTCCTTTTACATAGAGGAGGTGGCCTTGCTATGCCGTTTGATTATAATCTTGACTACGACAAGCTCGATTTCCGAAAGCATCCTGAGCTTTATCGAGTAGGAAAAGGTGAACAAGGGGTTTTATTAGTAGAACCATATAAAAGTGAAATCTTGCCCTTTTGGCGATTTAAAACACCTGCAATTGCCAAGGAATCGGCTGAGAAGATTATGGAGCTGTTCGAGGAGTACCAGAAACAGGACGATTTTGTCGGGATGGATATGGCTCGGAAATTCATTCAAATGGGCTATACACGGGCCAGGCGGTATACAAATTATAAAGGAGGACGCAAATATAATGAGGATGGCACGGTAAAACAGCGACAGATTGATCCGGAAAAAGCGAAATCGGCTGACATATTCAAAGCCTACTGGGATAAAATCAGAGAGGACGAAGACTATTTGAAGAGGAAGAAAGCTCACCAGCAAACGTATGGATAAGCTATGCTGAGACGTCAGAACATGAAAGTTCTCAGTGATGAATGCATCTCTTTTGTGCTACACTATGGGGCAAGGAGGGAAATCGATGAATCAAAATGATAAAATGACGGGGGACGAAAGGCGGCAATTTTTACTAGAGACCCTGCAAAACTCCAATAAGCCGTTGACGGGCAAAGAGCTCGGCGAATTGACGAATGTCAGCCGCCAAGTTATCGTAGGTGACATAACATTGCTGAAAGCAAAAAACGAGCCTATTGTGGCAACGAGCCAAGGATACATATACTTGCTGGAATCGCCTGAAGGTCTAAAATTCGAGCAAGTGCTCGTCTGCAGGCATTCACCCGAACAGACAGAAGAAGAATTAAACATCCTCGTCGACCACGGTGTAACAGTAAAAGATGTAAAAGTGGAACACCCTGTCTACGGCGACTTGAATGCATCAATCATGGTGAGCAACCGGCGGGACGTGAAAGAATTCCTCCGGCGGATCGAAGATGCGAAGGCATCTTACTTATCCAATCTATCCGAAGACGGCATTCATCTACATACTGTTATCGCAGACAGGAAAGAGCAAATTACGGACGCCATGGCGGAATTAAAAAAAGCGGGAATCCTTGTGGAATGAAGGATTTCCGCTTTTTTACGTTGAATATATTTACAAAGTCATTTCATTTCAAAAGGAGGAGAAATGGGTTGATCCATCAAAGAAAACACTTACTATTAGTTTTCCTTGTTATAATGTTAACCGGTTGCCAATTGGCAGGAACAAAATACGAAGTCCCGATTGAACTCGTTGCCTTCGAGAGCTTAACGGAAGAAGAACAACAGCTCATCCCTGTCAGCCCAAAAGATTCGACCGTCAAGAAAGTTCCGGTAACAGAAGAAATTGAGCCATTTATTGAAAAAGACTATGAGCAGGATGAAGTTTATATCGTAACATTTCACAACACGGAAACGGATTCAGGGGAACTCTCCGTATTTGTTGGTTCAGACAAAAAGACCGTGATCGGGAAAGGATTCATCTCCGAGCCATAATACAGTACTATTTTAGCTTCTTCTCATTTTGTTCCAGCAAATCGATGATCCGATCTAATTTTTGTTCCATCTTTTCGGTCTGCATGATTTGTTTTTTTTGATTTCTGGATCGTGACTGGATGAAGAGTATCAGTGATACAAAAAACAGAATGACTAACAATAGAAATACGATTGTAAAAAAGATATCTCCAAAATGAAAAACGGTATTTGTCGAAGTCACTTTATCCTCTCCTTACTGCAAGTTAAATTACCGTAATCCGACTTCTCGATCAAGTTGGTCAAGAAACTCCACCATAAAGGCATGTCGCTCTTCTGCCAGTCGCTTCCCTTCTTCCGTCACCATCAGATCTTTCAACAAGAGTAACTTTTCATAGAAATGAGTGACAGAAGCCGTGTTTTTTGTTCTGTATTCCTCTTCCGTCATGGAAAGGCGTGCTGATTCTGCTTTGTCATACAGCTTGCGCCCCTTCGCCCCGCCGTAGGCAAACGTCCGGGCGATTCCGATCGCTCCAATGGCATCAAGACGGTCAGCGTCACGGACGATGGCCCCTTCAATTGACTTCAATTCTTTGGATTGGCCACCGCTGAAGGACACACTCTCAATCGTCTCGACAACTCGCTGTATCGTTTCAGAACTTGCGCATATGCTTGACAGAACATCTTGAGGCGTCTGTGATTCATCCGTCCGATACTTCGGATCATCGATATCATGCAAAAGGACGGCGAGCTGAACAATCATCTTGTCCGCCTCAGGCATCGTTTTACAGATCGATTCCGCATTTCTCCTTACTCGTTCGATATGATCAAAATCGTGACTTGCATCAAATTCCTCGTAAATAGATCGTACCTGCTGTTCACATTGTAGTAGTAACTTTTCCATGGATTATCACCTTTCATTTCTAAGATGCCGGTTTTATTATTCTTCAGCATTTTCTATGAACTTGTCGATAGTTGAGTCATTAAGAATTTCTTTCATTATCTCTATCGATGGTTCGATTGCTTTTATTCTTCGTTCTAACAGAGTTTTTTGGGGACTCCCCGGTTTTGATTTCACGTACATGCTTTGAAGTGATGGCATTAAACCATCCAATACTTCCCGGGCAGCCACTATATCTTCTCGGGAACTATAAAAAGGTTTGGAATCCCACCTGTACTCAAGCAAGGCAAGGCCGATTTCGATTGCTTGAAGTCTTTTTGAAACCAACTTGGTGCTGGCTCCTTTTTGCATCATTTTCTTCTTTGAATTTTCTAGTTTACGTAGTGTGGATTGCATCGATTCTACGGATTGCATTTTATCAAGATTGGATACCATCCTTGTGTTCTCCTCTCTTTCAGCTAATGTTCCTGCACGATTACGAAAGAGAAACGACGCTGCTTAAATCAGGTGCATATTGAAATAAATCATCGATTGCTGTTCCATCAGATGAATAGGTATGAAATGCGTCAATCACCTCTCGGCTTGTTCCGCCAGCTTTCCAAATGGATGATAGGAAGAATGCCAAACCGTAATTTGTAACAGTCGCCTTATTGTCCAGGGCAATCCGTAACATGTCAATGCTTTCTTCATACTTGCCAATTGTATGGTACGTGCATCCCAAGTTGTACAGAAGGACAGCCAGAGAGTCTTTCGCCTGCCGGGAGGTGTTCAAATCACACCAGCTTCCTAAAGCAAAATAGCTTTGGTTATCCTTCGCACTTGAACTAAGTATCGCCTTCACTTCTTTTTCAAGCAGCTCTCTTATCTTTCTTGACACGTCATGTATCAGGTCCTCTTCATTTGCCAAGAAAGCTTTCTCTAACAATAGCGTGTGATAAGTGAATGAAGCAAAGGTTTGATTCTCCCAGTCATGATCCTCTTGTAACAATTGGTACATATGGCTGAATGGAATTTCAATGGGAGAGAGCTTTTTCAGTTTTAATAGTGACCCTATGGCAACCCGATGACTCTCAAACCGAACTCCCCTGTTTTCTTCAGTTCGGGTAGAGTGCTGACAGGCATATACATACCAATCAAACCATTCCTCGAAATAGTTTCCTAAGGAAAGAGTCAAAGCTTGAGTCGCATCAGAAACAAACCAGGAAATAACACCTCTTTCCCCCATTTGACAAATTGAATGTGATTGTCATAAACTATCTGCGGTTTTCTCTGAAGCGCATAGGCGTCAGATATATTCTAATACCCCCAGCCCATTTCATCTGTCGTTAATCTTTTGGAATGCTTAAAATCATAAAGTAACTCAACAATCTCTTCTAATTTATCATCTTGCAGTAAACGGTTAAATTGCTTGTAAATATCCAATCCAACTGATTCCCCTTTTTGAATGAACATGACAGTAAAAAGATGTGTATGTTATTAACTTTACAGATGCAATGATACAGTGGTTATTCAGTCATTTCATCAGTCCATACCACTTTATATAAAAAGGCGAGTTCTTTATCTTCCATCCCCTTAGGAAAACCGCCATTCCAGCTGCCAATTACTTCAAGTTCATTTTTTGTCGTTCCAGCCCATGCAGATAAATAAACAGGCTTACCTAATTCCAATTGCACTTTTTCCTTTATGAGGCTAGTGGAAGTGGAGGCAGTCATCTTATTATCGTAATTCGTTGTTACTTTGCCCGAAGGAATGCCAGCAACTAGCTTTAGGATTCGCTGTTCATCTTCCTCAAATCTTTCAATGGCAAATGAAATGAGCGTATTGTCAAATTCGGTATTAATTTCACTGTGAGTCCTTAACAATTCACCTGCCAGTTCCCCATTTTTATATACCTCTACTGAAAACTGAAGATCATGATCCTTCCCCAAACTGCCATTCAAATGAAAGAAATCAATTTGCTCCACATCAGTTTTACTCATGAGCTCAAGTTCTTTTTCACTCATTTTATAAGGTGTAATCGTTAATTTACCTTGGTTCTCTGCACACCCTGTGAGCAGCAAAGCCATTAACATCAACAAACCACCGTTTATTATTTTACGCAACGTCGTCCTCCTTAGTGGTATTTTTCACATAATCACCATAAATATCTTCCTTTTCTATAAAAGGTAAACTTACTATTTTACCTATTCATTAAGTTGATTGGCGTGCAGAGCGGCGACTCCAGCGAACGTCGTTACGAAGAACGGCGTTTGCGAGTAAAAGCGTAGCGTTACGGCAAATCGAACCCTTCGTTGTTCGATTGGCTGAAGCCGTGCCCGCGGAAAGCGTTCGCTCGGAAGGAAATCAACGGTATATGTTATTTATTTCAACTTATAAAGTAATGTTTTCTCAACTTATTAATGGAGCTTATTCACCCAATATGTATTAGTGTTCGTCTTTAGTAGAATCCACTAATTCAGACTCGATCTCTTCGTCCGACACAAATTCCTGTTTCTGTTCTTTTCGCTCTCCGCCGAACACGACTAATAATGCGCCGATTAGGAAAACAATCAGCAGTAACCAATCCATTCCAAACATAATAGCAGCCGTAAGCAGTGTTAAACAAATTAATAATATCCCCAGTAACCGATCCATTCAAATCCCCTTTTCGAATGATTTTTACAAGCCGGCATTATTTCTGGGCAATTTGTTCTTTCCAATGAATGCCAACCTACTTATAATCATAACATGGGAAAGGGTTGGACATCCAAAGAGTTTTCAATGGTGTCAGACAATTCATTGACGTTGTCTGTCGAATCATGTATAGTTAGGTCATCCATGTATATAATGGTAAAGACATCGAAACGCCTAGGGAGGAAAAATCATGTACCAAGGTAAAGTAAAATGGTTCAGCAATGACAAAGGGTATGGTTTTATCGAAACGGATTCTGGAGAAGACGTGTTTGTCCACTATACAGGTATAGTTGCAGAAGGTTTTAAAACCTTGGATGAAGGACAATCTGTTTCTTTCGAGATTATTGAAGGAAACCGAGGGCCTCAAGCGGCGAATGTCTTAAAAATCGAAGAATAAAAACAATCATCCCGCTGAGGTGCTTTCAGCGGGATTTATTCTGTGTATTTATTCATTTCGTTTCCAAGAAACTTTAGTTGTTCACCGATTGTGCAGGTTTGGATGCAAAATTGATGGGCACCTGTCTTGCCACAATCCTTGGCTAGCTGTTTCTTGATGAAGCAGCCATCGCAAAACGTATCCAGCATTTCATTTATTTCAGTCATGACCGTTAATTTATTCATAAAGAACCTCCAGCTTTATTGCGACATTAAACTTGTCGCCTGCCCATACGATATTCATTTGAAACCGAATGGGTTCCTATATTTTAGTACGCTTCACAAGCAATTGCAACTATTGTAAAGAGGTGAGCCGATGATTGAATTATACGTGGATGGAGCGAGTGCCGGGAATCCTGGGAAGAGCGGAATTGGGATCTTTATTAAAGGAGAAGGGCATGCTCTGAAGATTTCGGAACCGATTGAACCGACGAATAATCATACAGCAGAGTTTTTAGCGCTTCTCCGGGGGATGGAGGAAGCAGCCAAGCTGACAACCGGAATCGTCTCGGCCCGTTCTGACTCAAAAATTGTCGTGACCGCAGTTGAAAATCAATTCGTAAAAAACGAACTCCATAAAGGCTACTTGGCACAAATAATGAAAATTGCTGAGACGTTTGATTACTTTTTCATCAAATGGATTCCCGATAGTGAAAATCGGGCAGCTGATGAACTGGCACGGCAGGCTATCCAAAGGTAGTATGCCACTCGGCAATTTTTTGATGTGACGAAAAAAAGCTGCCCGATGGTTTTTAGCCATCCTGGCAGCTCTTTTTTATGCTTTCATGAAACGTATCACCGCATTATCCTCGTCGTAAAGAACCCATTCCCTGTTTTCAATGACTGATCCGACATTGACGATGGTACGTTCCCTACCTACTTCATACTCCTCACCGAACCGAATGCATTCCGGATGGCCGTTTCGGAAGATTTCCGAGCGATGCGTATGGCCAAAAAAGACGAGCTTCCAATCTGGCGAGAGCTTCTGCCACGGATTGTCCCCGTAATGCCATTGATGACCGTGAATGACAAACGCCTCCCCGATTCGCATCGTTTCCGGCAGCTTTTCCAGCTCCGTGCGCAACGGATCATCCGTTTTTGTAATGAA
The DNA here is from genome assembly GCF_057373025.1 of Sporosarcina sp. AD_1. Taxonomy (NCBI): domain Bacteria; kingdom Bacillati; phylum Bacillota; class Bacilli; order Caryophanales; family Caryophanaceae; genus Sporosarcina; species Sporosarcina sp. AD_1. The sequence continues at coordinate 333,776 of NZ_JBPVIR010000002.1, read as the reverse complement.
CACAATTCGCTCTTCCTGATTCCCACGGATGGACGGAAATGTTAACAATTCACGGAAGCCTTCCGGTAACTGCATGACGTCTTCCATTTTTTCATATTTGAAATCGGTAATATTCCTTTTGCTGATCATACATTCGAATAAATCACCCGTACCGACCAATTTGGCGTCGGGTGCAATTTCTGCCACTTGTTTTAGAACGGCTTCTAAGTCTTTAGTGGAGGAATGGATATCACCTACGATTGCATAACGCAAAACTTACTTCACCTCTTTGTCTACCTCTTCTGTCGTAATCCAGTCGCTATAGCTGCCGACATAAAGCCGGACATCCGCATAGCCATTATGCTTCAGCATGGCATACAGCGGGGCAGCCGTTACGCCGCTTCCGCAGTAAGCGATGACAGGCTGGCCAGCTTTCGATACTGCATGTAGCTGTTCTTTCACAGCTGCTTGCATATCGAACATTCCGTTTTGCTTTAATTTCTCCCAATCGAAATTCAAAGCGCCTGGAATATGCCCCGCCACTGGATCGATCGGTTCCATTTCACCTCTATATCGTTCAGCCGATCGGGCGTCCAGCAGTGTGTAGCCTGTATGTCCATCGACTGTCTCTTTCACAAAATCCTTGGATGCATATAATTGTTCTTGCCAAGTCGGCTCCACATCTGTCCGTCCTTGTTCCGGAATCTCCTGATCGACCGGGAATCCGTCTTCCTTCAGCTTGTTAAATCCATCCAAACAGATCGAGGCATTCGTGAAGCCTGCATATTGAAGAATCCACCAAGCACGTGCTGCAAACGGGCTGCCTCCCTCATCATAAATGACGATGTGATCATCCAGCGCTAGACCTGACCTGCGAAATAACTCCGTCAAGTCTTGTTGATCCGGCAATGGGTGTCTTCCTGAAGGCTTGGACATGTCGGAGAGATCCTTCTCCAAATCCCAATAGACGGCTCCACTAATATGTCCTGCTTCGTAATCTCCGCGTCCTTTGTTAGGATCTTGCAAGGAAAATCGTGCATCAATCCACTTTACAGATTGACCTTTCAAGCTTTCGCCTGTCACAAAAACAGCTGTCATTATTCCTTCACCCCTTATTCGATTTCCGCGTAGATGGCGCGCCATTCATCCAATTGTTCCGTGTCATCCAGCAAGGATCGTTCTGAACGGATTTGTTCCAAGCTTCCGGATAATAGATGCTGACGCAATCCTTCCGCCTCCGATTCGATCCACCGCTCTGCCCATTGATCCAACTTTTCCTTTTCATTCCCCAAATAATTGGATGCATCGGTTTTAAGCACTTCCTCAAGAGCCGCCCGCAATTTATCGCGATCGCCTTTTTCGAAGAAGGCTTTTTGGTTTTTAAAGTATTTGTTTACCGCTTTGTATTTCTCAGTCGTTTCAAAAGGTGCTGTGAAAGTAAGCATGTCCGCTTCACTCGACTCATAAGGAGACAAGCTGAGTGCTGCGTCTTTTTCCGTCAGCTTCCGTTTTTCGACCCGTTCCCGATCCATCAGCTGCTTTTTCAAGAAGTTTAACATTCTCAAGTTGGTTACTTTCAGCTCTTGCGTAATATCAAAGCCGAGCATTTGAACGGTTTCATCAAGTGCGAGCTTCAAAGCACGATCGGTTGGATGTTTGGCAAAAGTCGATGGGCTGTACCCTTCTTTGAAGAAATCGCCAAATCGTAAAAACACGCGCTGCAATAAATAATAGATCAGTTCATTCAATTCATTGCGGGATGCACGCTCGATCACTTCAGTAAAGCCGTCTGCAAATTGGATCCGGACTTCCTGCTCCAGCTTATCCAATTCCTGTATCCGTTCCGCTTTCCGCGTGCGGTTCGACTCCACACGTTCAATCAGGCTGGCAACGCGCTGAACCGTTTTGGAAGTTTCCTCTTGCAACGCTTGGATGGCGATGCCCCGCAAATCATGCTGGAGGAAATGATGGAAATTCGACTCGAATTCAGCCATCTCTTCATCCGATTGCCCAGCTAGTTTAGACTCTAATGCGCGCAAACTCGAAATGCCGTGCACCCTCGGATGACGGATGCCAAACATCGTCAGCTGCTCGGCAACATATGTTTTAACAGCCTCTGCTTCTTCCTCATTCGCTGCCAAATCGATCGCGTTGACAACGAAGAACATTTTATCAAGTTCAAAAGCATCTTTGACACGGCCAAGCTGAATGAGAAACTCTCGGTCCGCCCGAGCGAACGCGTGATTATAGTACGTGATGAACAAAATGGCGTCCGCATTTCGAATATATTCAAAAGCCACATCGGTATGGCGGGCATTGATGGAATCCGCTCCAGGCGTGTCAACGAGCGTGATTCCCTCCCTTGTGAGCGGGCAATCATAATAAAAATCGATAGATTGGACGAAGCAGCTGCGTTCCTCCTCCGCCACATAGCGGGTAAATTCCTCTTCTTCAACAGTCAGCGTAGTTCCGAGTGAATTCCGGAACGTTTCATAACCTTTAGCAAATGCCTTGATGAATGTCTTATGGATGTGCAGACTTTCCTCTTGCAATTCCTTCGCCAGAATTTCCGCCGTTTTGGCATAGGCATCATCCAAATCCTTCACAGGCATATCTAACGCCTGGAATGAAAATGAAATGTCTTCGAACATCTCCTGTACCGATTTCAAATGGACATCTGCCGTCCGGTTCTTCTTTGTTTCCGAGACTGGACGGATTCGATTGATCGCCGCAGTTGTCGGGTTAGGCGACACTGGTAAAATGGAATTCCCCATCAACGCATTTGAAAACGATGATTTCCCAGCACTGAACGCCCCAAATAATGCCACCGTGAATTCCTGTCCATCCAGCCGATCGGCTTTATGTCGCAAATAGGAAACTGTTTCAGAAAACCCTGGAATGGATTCCACAGCGTTTGCGACTTCAAGGGCACGGCTGATCACTTGCGCACCATCTGCCGATACTTTTTCTTCAGCAGGCACATCTGTTGCCTGTTGTTCAATAGCTGCCGATGCTTCCACTTTTCCCTTTTCGGTAAAGTCGATCGTACGAAGCTCTTCCGGTTGATTCCATTGACTTAGCAGAGACTCTGCCGCCTTCACCATCTCTGCAGAAGGGGAAGCAAGTTCTGTTTCCAAGCTGTCTAGCGCTTTCTGCAATTTTTGCACATGCTGGATGGCTGCCACTTTCTCATCTAAAACGCGAATTGAATGCATCATCGATTCAGCCTTTTCATTTCCTCTTGTGGAAGCAAGTGCTGCCATCTCGTTTTTCCAGCCCTCAGTCATCTTCCGGAATGCCGAGTAGATCGCTGTTTTCAAATGTTCTGTCACATTGAGGACTGTTTCCCCAGTTACCACATCCGTTGCAATCAGCTGTGCATCAATCTCATCAATCGGAAGCTGAAAATCCATCGTATCAATTTCAATCGAACGCTCATCATTCAGCAATCCGGTCTCTTTCAACGATTTTTTCATTAACGCTTTCAAATGGACTCCGATTTGAGGCTGCACGAGCGTATCTAGGTTTTCGAAGAATGCTTCCTTCCGCCGCGCCTTCTCTTCAGCAGTCTTTTTTGCGCCGAATAAAAGCCCGACTTTAAAACGAGAGGATTTCGATTCCAAGTAGGATCTCAACAGTTCCCTCGTTTCAAACGGTGTGATGGCTGCACTTTCTAGCAGTTTCTTGCGTTCCTGTTCGAAATTGGCGGCAAACTCATCACCTGATAAGAGATGCAATTCCTTTTCTTGTTCGCGTACTTCCTTTTCGAGTTCCTCTAGTTGGTTCCACTCGTCATCTAGGACGATATCTCGATACGTTTCCTTCCGCTCTTGCATTTCCTCTTTCAGAAATAGGATATGCTCATCCATTAATTTACGGAGCGCGTGAGACGCATTCTCCGCCATGCGCTCATGGCGATTCTCGATGGATCCTTGTACAATCTCCTGTACTTTTGAAAAATCATTATCCGGCATATCTTTTGCACGCAAGGATGTGTAGAAAATCCCTTTTGGCTTCACACCCCATAGTGCGAAGGAATCCTCAACAGACTTTTTGAAAGCCGCAAAAGGCAGCTCAGAATCACGATGCTTATCGATTTGATTAATGATCAAGTACATATTTTCATTGTATTTCAACAGCTCTTTTGTAAAGGTGAAATTCAGTTCGGATTGCACATGGTTATAGTCCATCGTATAGAAGACAAGATCTGCAAGATGCAATGCGGAATCGGTCGACAACTTATGTGCATCATCCGTTGAATCGACTCCCGGTGTATCCATGACGGTTATCCCTTCCGGCAGCTGAGAGCCGGTATACCCGATTTCGACCTGCGCGACAGATCGGCCGTCTTTACTGAAAGATTTGATTGCTTCCGCAAAATGCTGTCCCTCATATAAATACGCCGCTCCATCTGTTTGATGGATGATGGCATGGTCAGTGTCCGCTTTGCCGACTTTTACGATATTCGCACTTGTCGGGATTGGCCCGGAAGGCAATAAATCACTGCCGACGAGCGCATTGATCATCGAGGACTTTCCTGCTGAGAAATGGCCGGCAAAGCCTATGGTGAATTCACCCTTGTCCAACTTATGTGCTAGGAGCTTCGCTTTCTTATATCGCTCCTCATCTTCATCTCTTTTAAAAATTTCCCCGTATAACGCGGTTTGTTGTATGTATTTATTCATCTGTGACATTTCGTTTTCGATCCTTCCTTAAAGTCTCTCCCTATCATACCATTTTTCCGTCCAATGACGATTTTTCAGAAGACTTTGGCGAAACGGTAAAACAGCAATAACGCTTTCTAGTATAAATTAATTATCTGTAATATTGAAAAATGTACTATAACAACTTGATTTGTTATGGTATTATTGCACTATACATACACCGTAGTGAGAGGTAGGAATTTATATGGATACAGCAAGCGATATACAGAAGATCCTGAATGGAACCATTTCGTCTTTAACCACCGTTTTGCCGATGAAATTTGATGTCCTGGCTCCAGCGATGACCGTTCAACCCTATGAACAGAAAGAACTAAGCGTGTTGATCGGTCTCGTTGGGGCAGTCAAAGGACGTTTAATTATTGACACCACATCTGATGTGATCGGCTCAATCGGCCTCTCGATGTTCGGCATGATCATCGAAGGGGAAATGATTGAATCCTTCACGGGAGAACTGGGCAACATGATTGCCGGCAACTTGTGCACGGCATTAGAAAAGGATGATTATATCATCGACATCTCCACCCCGACTGTCATGCGTGGAGAAACGAAATTCTATGGGTTCAAACACGCCTTCAAACTACCCGTCCGATTTGAAGACGAAACCATGCTCAACGTCATTTTGACAGTGGATAATGAATAAAAAATGCTGCCCTGCTATCAAGTACCTTTGATAGTCAGGACAGCATATTTATTATCTAACAGCCAATTCAACCTGAACGGGCAACACTTTGCTGATTTCCTCCAGCAACGGCTTTTCTTCCTTCTCCATGAATACATGAACGGTACCGTAATCTTCAGAGGTACGAATTAACCGGCCGGCTCCTTGCCGCAAGCGTAGCAGCATGAATGGCAGGTCGACCTCTTTGAAAGGATCTTCCGCATGTTGCCTCCTCGCATCAAACAACGGATCGGATGGAGGGAAAGGCAAATCATAAATAATGACGCGTGTCAACGCATCACCAGGAATATCAAGACCTTCCCACAAATGATAGGAACAGAGGACACGGGCTCGTTTCTGCTGGAAGTCTTGGACCATAGCCGACAGTTCACGATCTCCTTCAAATTCGATGAATTCGCGATAAGATGCCGGCAGCTGTTCCCTGAAACGCAGCATCGATTGTTCAGATTTAAATAATATGAGTGTTTGCTCTTCATCGTCGAGGAGCTTCATGGCTGTTTCCGCTTTGTCCTCGGCAGACAATTCCGTAGCCACAATTTTCATCGATTCCTCATAATCAAATGGGGATTCTACAGAGAACGATAGAAAATCCTCGATCCCTAAACTATCCAATAAATACGTAAAGTCCTGGCCGACCGATAAGGTTGCCGAGGAGAAGACCATCGGCATCGGTGAACTAAATAGATTCTCTCTCAAGATATCAGTTACAAGCCGCGGCATGATGACAAGTGTTGGTTCGCCATTTCGTTCTTCCATCCAATCTACCGCGTCGCTCTCTTCAAGGAAAATGCCCATCGAGTAGATGTATTGCTCCAAATATTCCTCTACCATTTTGAGGTCATATTCAGGGATGACATACAATTCCCCTTCAAAAACGAATTCTTCCAACAAGTTGTTGGAAATGGCAATGGCATCTTTGCCGGATTGCAGCAAACGATTCGATTTGGTGATCTTTTTCCGTTCACCTTCAGAAGATGCATGCTGCTCCAAAAGGTCAAAGAAATCTTCATGAGTGGAAAAGAGCCTCTCCATCAACTGAAGCGTCTCCTCCCGAATGCCATCGACCATAATTCGCTCCAGCAAGGAAAGCAGCGTGCTTTTTTGCACTTCGTACGTGAGCGCGCGCTGCGCGGAATATTCCAATAGATGGCCTTCGTCAAACACGACCATAGAAACTTCAGGCAACAGTGGCAGCTGGCCTTGGCGCTTTCGGGACTCTTTTGTCCAAATATGCTCCATGAAAAAGTCATGCGAGCAGATGATCAGATCCGTCGCTTCCCGGTAATGGTTCCGATGGATGATCTGTCCACAACGGTTTCGCATATCACATGCTTCGCATTGCTGGGTCGGATGAAAATTGATCGTGCTCCATTGCGCATCATCCAGCTCTGGAAATGAAGAGCGTTCGCCATATGGATGAACCGATTGCAAGGAGGCATTGCCTCTGACAAAGGAAGGCAAGCTTTCATCCACTTCGTCCGGATAATCTTCGAGGGATGTATTCACCGTTTCATCCAGTCGTTTCAAACATAAATATTGATCCCGGGCTTTGGCGAGCCGGACGTCAATTTCCACCTGCAGGGCATCGCTGATCTTGCGAATATCCCCTTCTTCTTTAACGAGCTGGTCAATCAATGTTTCATCTGCACAGGAAATAAGCGCCGGCTTTCCTGTATATCGGGCATAAGCAAGAGCCGGCAGCAAATAGGCAATCGTCTTTCCTGTTCCGACGCCCGCTTCAGCAAGAAGCACTTTTTTCGCTTTTAATGCCTGCTCGATCTGAAATGCCATGAAAATTTGTTCGTCCCGGCATTCGAAACCTTTTTCCGTCAACTCGTCGTACAGGACGTCACCCATCCAGTCATTCAGTGATTCATAAAAAGATTTATCTTTTGTTAATGAAAACGGTATTTTCCGGTTCATTCGATTTCCCCTTTCCGTGTACAAGGAAAAGGAAGAGGCACGGCCCCTTCCAGACATGTTTCATTATTTGCGCTGACCCCAAAATTGATAGAAATCAGTACGTATGAATCCGTTAAACAGTTTCCGTTTTTTCGTCGCCCTCTTGCCATACATCTCCTCGAAGTTTTCGAGTGAAGACAGCATATAGACCGACCAGGACGGATACTGTTCCATTATATGACCGACAACGCGAGCCAATTCTTCCGCTTCCTCAATTTCGCCAAGTCGCTCTCCATATGGAGGGTTCCCCACTAGTACACCATTCAATCCTTCAACTTCCAAGTCTTTCACGTCACGGTGTTTCCATTCAATAATGTCCATAAATCCGGCTTCCATCGCATTTTGCTTTGCGATTTTAACCATCTTCGGATCGACGTCTGAGCCAGTTATGGATAAAGGCTGGTCATACTTGGCTAAGTCTTCGGCTTCTTCCTTGATGCGGTCCCAAATGGCTGAATCAATCCAAGGCCATTGTTCACTGCTGAATTCCCGGTTATAGCCTGGTGCGATCTGCTGTCCAATCATCGCAGCTTCAATAGCGATAGTCCCAGAACCGCAAAATGGATCGACAAACGGACGATCTGGATTCCAGCGTGTCAGTTTAACGAGTGCAGCAGCCATCGTTTCCTTCAGCGGAGCTTCCCCTTGTCCAACACGATAACCCCGTTTATGAAGACCTGCCCCGCTCGAGTCGATGGTGATCGTCACCTTATCCTTTAAAATGGAAACTTCCAATTTGAAAAGCGGACCCGATTCATCAAGAAAACCGATACGCTTATAAGCCGTTTTCAACCGTTCCACCACTGCTTTTTTCACAATCGCTTGACAGTCCGGCACACTATACAGCGTCGATTTTACTGATTTCCCTGCAACAGGAAAAGCAGCATCCACCGGCAGGAACTTTTCCCACTCAATTGACTTCGTCTTCTCAAAAAGCTCGTCAAACGTAGTGGCTGTAAACTCTCCGGCAATGACACGGACGCGATCCGCGACCCGAAGCCACATATTCGTCTTGGCGATCGCTGTCGCGTCACCCGAAAAATAAACTTTCCCGTTTTCAGTTTTCGTTTCATATCCAAGTGCCTTCACTTCATCCGCAACAATCGATTCAAGTCCCATTGCAGAAGTGGCGACAAGATTATATAAGCTCATTCATGTTCAGCTCCATTCCCGACGCACGAGCGTCTTCGTCATTATTATACACGCTACGCCAAATATCTATTATAGCATGTCCGTGAATATGTAATGCCAACGATTTCATTCACCTGAATAAAAAACTGAATGCTGGCATATGGCCGAAACATTTCATGAAAAATGAAAATGCCCTCCAGTACAGGAGGGCATTGAGTATACAACTAATCCCATAGAATATCCGATAAGCCATGTTTTGTTCCCGTGTACTCAAACGGCTCTCGCCTCGTACTTAGGGTGGTAATCATCTATCTACAGACCTGGTCTGTCCCTTCGTCCGTTCATTTCCTTTCGAAGAGCGCCCCTACCATAATTTGGGTTTCTCACTCGCGGGGTTTACCTCGTTCCACCCGGCATGTTTCCAAGCCGGCTACGTCACTGTGGCACTTTTCAGGGAATGTCATCCATATTCCCAAAGGGAACGTAGGATTTCTTCCCGCCGTCAGCGTAAAAACGCTGCCCCGGCTTATTTTTTCGCCGAGCACGAACACTACGGTCATCTCAGAACCGTGTGAGCATGGACTTTCCTCTACAACAGGTGTTGCAGCGATTACCTGAATTCTTCATATGGTATCGTTAGTATACTTCATTTTTCATTATTTTTCAATGTCATTGTCTGGGATTACTCATGATCGTACAATTTGCTGCCAAACACATGCTTTTCCAAATTGGAAATCCGCTTAAGGATATCGAAATTTGTCGTACCCGTGTTTTGTGTGGCAGGCCGTTTTTGCTGCGATGCCAGCTCCTCTTTTAATCTTTCATTTTCCACACGCAATTCGGAAATTGTTTTCTTGAATGCTTCATAGTCTTGTATGACTTGATCCAGGAACAGATCGACCTCTTCCTGATTATAACCACGCATCCCTGTTTTGAATTCTTTTTCAAGAATCGTTTTGGAATCCAATTTTATTTCCATGCGACGACGCCCTTCCATTCATGATTACGTACGGACATTATAGCATAATTTGTACATCCATGTCCTAAGAAGAAGTAATGGTTGTCCGTATTTTGTCGGTTACTGCGCTTGCCCGGGAAATATTTTTCCGAGCAATCTAATTTCCCTTTTCCCAAAGTCCTCTTTCATCCGTTCTCGAAAGCGCCTGCTGAGCTCCGGATCTTTATTTAATACTAGCTGAGCCCGTTCTGTACTTGCCAGTGCTCTCTCAAAATCTCGTATTCGATGTTCAAATAATTTCGCCATTTCGCTGAGTGCAATAATTCGCTCCCGCCCTCGCAAATGTTCTGCAGCTACTTCAAATGCTTTCACTGAATCCTCGAAGTGGCCGTCTCCTTTTAATACGAAGCCGAAGTGGTAATGGGCTAGCGGATGGCGCAGTCCATGTTCCGCCACTACTCGCTCAAGGAAATCCCTACTTTTGCCGAACGACTTCAGATCGGCATACCATTTCCCGATATTCGTTGCAGAAATAGCGCTCTCGGAAAGTGACTCTTGAAGCAACAGATCAGTCGAGCGGATATACAGCGTGACGAGTGAGAGTATATCCCATTCATTATGGGCAAGAATTTTCATCAACAACTCGGCATTGCCGCTTTTCACCGCATCCTGATAAATGATCGGCGCCATATGACCCGGAATGTCCCCTTTCCGGTAAAAACCGAGCTGCGACTGTTCAATCGCCGTCAGCTTAAAGGAATCCAGCTCATCTTTCCAAATTCGTCTCGATCCGTGCAAAAGGTCAATGGCATCATGCTTAACGAGGGGGGGGAGATGGGTGCGGTTCATCGTCCATCTCGTCTCGACTTGAGGCATGTCGAAGCTCTTCCCGTTATACATAACGAGTGAAAGCTTTCTGTCCCAAAGACCGGAAGCGTAAAGGAAGGCCGCTTCATGATCTGGTCCGGGCAGCACGTACTGCGTTAACCGGAACCCGTCCCCCGCCTCCTCCATGAAGCCGAGAAGGAAAATGAGCGTTCCAGCCCCTTTCAACCCGGTCGTTTCCGTATCAAAAAAGACAATCGGTTTCGAAGGGTCCGGACAAAGCGGATGATTTGCGGTCTCTGTACCCCATTGCGCCATTGTCTGCCTCAAATCAGACAGCTTGTAACTGCCATGCAAATGATGCGCTCCATATGTGACGACACGTTTATAGACGATTCCAAAGTCATTTTGTTCTTTTTCAAGTCCTGCTGACAGCCATTGATCTTCATAGGCAGGGGCTGGAGGCACAATCCGTCTTGGCTGAACGGGTGCTTCCTCCTTAACCACATCATTCTTTTTCAACAGCTTCTTCATCTGCATCAACTTTTGCTCGTATGACATGAAATCTCCCCCTAACTGAGCCATCCACCAGAAAGCCGGAATCATATGGAACTCTATATCGTATGAAAGATTGTAGAATTTTAATAGTACCACCTCAATGAAATGCTCAAAATGAATAGAACATTATCATTCATTATAGAGTAGAGGGATGTTGGAGACAAATCTATTGGAATGGCAGGTTGATTTATTTGAAACGAAACTGAAGTCAGATGAACAGATGGACTCGTTTTAAGTGGGCACTAATCGGGAGGATAGTTATGGTGATAGACTGTTTGGGTCTTTACAGGCACTAACCGCTAAGGTGTTTTCATTTATGTTCAACAAATGATGAACCTACTTAATTGCAGTGATGAGGGTGTTTTACTTTGTAGATCCAATTAATTTAGTAGTGTAAGGATCTGTGCAATACCTCTCGACCTTATTACGAAACTACATAAGAAACTGCGTAAACCAGGCAATATACTTTGCACCCGGTATGAATAAGACCTGCGCTAAAAGGGTTCCTGCCAATCTTGATGTCACCATCAATATCGAGGCACTTTTCAAAGTAACATAGTTCCCTTTTTTGTTAATGACATCATCTGCCAGGATTGAGATCTTCGGGTCAATAAACACGATAAGCAGAATCGTAGCAATCCCATTAATTAAACCAGACGCCATCACAGCAGTTGTTGCCCGTTCAGGTGCAAGCAGTGCTGCATAGAGTGCGGACAAAACACCGATTGTATAAATGGCAGTGATCAAGATATTAATGCAAAATAATTGAATAGGTATATCTCGCCAATTCATATCTTTCAAATATGCTAACCTAGGGAAATGAATATGCTTTTTTGCACGTTTGATATACGAAAAGGTAAATCCCTTTTTTAACAGCGCCGGAATTGAACCTCGTTCTTCAGCTAGAAAAATAATGGCTCTCGAAAAAACAGCAATGAATGTCGGTAGCAAAAGTAAACCAATGATCGTGCCAACGGTTGCAGAACCGATTAGCAACCGATATTGGCTTTCAACTAATTCTAGGGCATTTTCCTTTGGTGCATTATCAATCAAGCTGCCTGTAAAGGGTTGCTGCATCATATTCGCCAGCCTTGATACCATAATCATCACATTAAATAAGGAAAGTGCAGATGCTAACAGTTTCACTCTTGCTCCCGATAGACGGACTGAATACACTAAGGTTTCAATTGAATGAATGATTAAGATAAATAATGCAATCACAAGCAATTGTGAAGAAATAAATTCCAAGGACATGACCCGCCCCCCTTTTATTTGTTTTATTTTCCAATACTATATAGTAACGAAGACAATTAGATAATGTTTCCATTATTTATTATAGTCTTAAGCTGAAGTGGATTGATGTACTTTAATGTCATGCAAAATAGTCATTTAAGAAACTATTGTGAATGCTTAGGTGACACAATATGGGGTATCCATATGAGGGGAAGACAAAATTAAAGAAATTTATATATTAAACACGAAAAAAAGGAGACTATGTTCATCCAGTGAACATATCTCCCTCTATTAGAAAGCTGATACGTGATAATTATTTTATGCTCAATAATTGAGAATCCAATATCCCTGATAACTTTTCTTTTGCTGCTTCCGAAGTCACAATACAATTAACTGAAGACAACTTTGTTTTGATCTCCAGCTCATAGCCGCTGTTCACTTCAGAAACATATCCATAATAACGGTGATCTTTGTCTATCGGCTCGAATTCATAGGATTGAATTCTCTTCCATGGAAGAAACCTTCCACCACATAACACCCCGTCGTCAATAAAAGCAAAGACATTCCAACTTTGGTTATAGTTGACCAATCCAGGGAGAATAAAGCTGAGGGATGTCCAATCCATAAAATAGCCAAGTATTTTGAAGCTCTCCAAAAAGAGCGCAAGACAAATGAGAATACCATTCAAATAAAGTCCTGTTTTTTGATGAGAGATGATCGGCAAAGCAATAGGTGCTTTCGGCTGTCTCCGAATACCCTTTACGTCTTCTTCCGTGACAGGAAAAGTGACCGTTTGGTTCATTTTAATGATTTGCCGAATATAAAGATAAACATATGGGACGAAGAACATCAAAAATATTAAAGTGACAATCCATTGCTTCAACTACAATCCCCCCAATTCCCTGGACAAGGCTGTCCAGATGCTCAGAGATGACTTGAAGTGTTTTTCCCTTTTTCTTTACGAGCCAGGTCCTCGAGCAATCCAACGACTCGCCTCTTCCCTGATTTCACACCGGCCTCCTGTGCTCCGATACAAACCGGACACCCTGCTTCGCAACGGCAAGACGAGACATGATTTGCCGCTAAATCCAGCAACTCATCCCATCGATCATACAGCTTTTCACTCAGTCCAATGCCGCCAGGATAACTGTCGTAGATGAAAAATGTCGGTTTTCCTGTATGCGTCGCTTTCACTTGCGGGACGACATGAATGTCTGTTCGGTCGCATCTGACGAAAATCGGGATAAAAGAGTGGATCGCTTGGGCTGCGCCCGTCATGGCATCTGTCAAATCGGATTCTTTCCATCCTTCTGGTGCTTCGAATGAGAGCCAGGTCGATGAAGTGTGAAGTTCCTCTGCCGGCAATGAGATAGGACCGGAACCGATGTTGTCGTGGGTGTCAAAACGAATCTTCTTGAAAATGGTCGGTATCGCAAGCACGGCGATATCCCCGTAAGAAGTCACCAGTTCACCGGCAGCTTCGGTTTTATCCTCATTCATCACTTTCAATTCGACCGCCAAATTCGCATCCGTAAAATAATCGACATCTACTTCAGTCACGTAAGCCTTTTTTTCCTCCCAATCCAGTTTCTCTACTTGATACTGGGTCCCCTGGTGAATATATATCGCTTCCTCATGGAGCAATGTCATGGCGCTATAGCGGTCCATCTCTCCAATCACTTTCGTCCCTTTCGGCACTGTCTTATCGATGATGACGACATTTTCCTGGGAAGCGGACCGGAGACTGATTTCACTGGCAGGAAAACGGTCGGTCATCCAGTGCCACTTGTCAGACGTCTGGACAAGAATTCCTTCGCTCTCCAAAAACGCGAGCAAGTCCTGCACTTCGAATTCTCCGTACGTTTCCGTCAACGAGAACGGAAGCTCAAAAGAGGCGCATTTCAAGTGATCGATTAAGATGAGCATATTGTCAGGATGGATGAGCGCCTCCTCCGGCGTCTGGCCGAGGAGATAGTCCGGATGATCAATGATGTACTGATCAAGCGCTATGGATTGCGCTACATAAAGGATTAACGCATCGTCCTGCCTTCTCCCCGCCCGTCCTGCTTGCTGAAAGGCGCTTGCGATATTTCCCGGATACCCGGTCATAATACAAGCCTGCAGTTGGCCGATATCGATGCCAAGCTCCAGCGCATTCGTGCTGACTACTGTCCGGATGTCCCCGTTACGCAGCCCTTTTTCGATTTTCCGCCTTTCGGAAGGCAAGTAACCGCCCCGGTACCCCATCACTGTTTCATCGAACAGCTTTTTCTTCGTCAATTCCTTCATATAAGTAACGAGCATTTCAACCCGCACCCTGCTTTTAGCGAAGATGATTGTCTGAATGCCTTCCCTGTATAAAAAGGCACCCAAATCCCTCACTTCCAATACAGCGCTTCTCCGAATCCCGAACGTCGGATGGATGACAGGCGGGTTATAAAAAACAAAATGCTTCGTTCCGGAAGGGGCCCCGTTGTTTGCGATCAGTTTCATCTCGGTATTCGTCAATGTTTCTGCCAGTTCCTTCGGGTTGGCAATCGTCGCCGAAGTGCAAATGAAAACAGGGTCCGCTCCATAATAGTTGCATATCCGTTTTAATCGGCGGAGCACATGCGCCACATGGCTGCCGAACACTCCTTTATATGTGTGCAATTCATCGATGATGATATACTTCAAGTTTTCAAAGAGAGAGACCCACTTCGTATGATGAGGAAGAATGCCGGAATGGAGCATGTCCGGATTGGTCAAGACAATATGTCCGGACTTGCGTACCTTGGTCCGTAGACCGGGCGCTGTGTCTCCGTCAAAGGTGTAACTTAAAATCGTTTCGCCGCTTGCTTCAATTAAAGAGTGCAATTCTGCTAATTGGTCTTGTGCCAGCGCTTTTGTCGGGAACAGATAAAGCGCTCGTGATGCTTCATCTTCCAAAATGCTTTGAAGCACTGGCAAATGATAGCATAATGATTTGCCGGAAGCGGTCGGCGTAACCGCAGTGATCGAGCGACCTCGTGAAGCAAGGTCGAACGCCTCTCTCTGATGGCTGTACAATTTGCGAATGCCTCTAGTTTCAAGCGCCTTTACAATAGAAGGATGCAGATTTTCGGGAAATTCTGCATACGTAGCATCTTTCCCCTCAATCTTCCGGTAATGAATGATGTTCTCACCGAATGACGGATCTTTCCTCAACTCTTCTATTACATCTGCAATTGTCTTGTTCTCCGTCTTCATGATGGGTCTTCCTCTCGCTCTTCTAGTGCTTTGATTACGGTCTGTAATGTATAACGAGCCGATTGAATGGATTGGACGAAACGCTTTTTCCCTGTCTTCTGATAAAATGATTGGACAATAAATTGCCTCATCATATCATCAAGCGCAAGGATTTGCTGCAAGTGAATATATTTCGGTCGATCCCGCCGAATCCATGTTAGAATCTCATCTTTCCATGTATCAAGCAATTCGAATTGCTCGTCTGCATATGGTTTAACTTCATTAAAAAAATCTGGCTCCAGGTCCAGCCTTCTCATTTCGGCATGCCGCTCCAAACATTCTTCACAGACGACGAGGAGCTGTTCAGTCCTAGATTTGATACTTGTCATTTGCTTTCATCCTATCTGAGCCTTTTCTTCCAGTCTATCAAAAACATGTTCGATTCACCACTCCTAACGAACACGTATTCTTTTTTCCACGACAGTTAGAACTTAACAGCAACTTTTCAAGAACAAAACCGTCCAATCATTGTGGTATGATAGGTAATGCGAGGTGGTAAGTTTGACAATACGCTATCCGAATGGAAGGAAATATACACCTTCCAGCCAATCAAATGGACCACGGAAAGTGAATCATTCTTTCGGGAACCGCGGTAAAACGCTGGAGGATGAGTTGAATGAGACAAATGAATATTATGTAAGCCACGGCATTGCTGTCATCCATAAAAAACCGGTGCCCATCCAAGTCGTCAACGTGAACTATCCTGCGAGAAGCGCAGCTGTTATTACGGAAGCCTATTTCCGTACTCCATCCACTACCGATTACAATGGTGTTTGGAACGGGAAACATATCGATTTCGAAGCGAAGGAAACAAAGAGTTTGACTTCCTTTCCGCTGCAAAATATCCATGAACATCAAGTGGAACATATGAAAAGAGTGCATGAACAAGGCGGAATTGCCTTTTTGCTCATTCATTTCAGCTCACTTGATCGATATTTTGTCGTTCCCTATGAGTATTTCGTAGAAAAATGGGAAAGGAAGATAGCAGGCGGAAGAAAATCTATAACACTTGGAGAAATGGAAGAAATGTCCATAGAAATCCAAGCAGGTTTTAATCCTAGGCTTGACTATCTGCAAGCTGTCCGTCTGTGGTTAAATCGACTTCAAAAGGAAGCAACTGAAAGGCAGGAAATAGAATGAGTGAGAATGTGAATTCAAGATCTGCTCGAAGACAGCAGCAATCTGCCGAAAAAAGAAAAGGCAGAAAAAAAGGTCCGTCGAAAGGGCCAAAACATATTATTAAAAAGATCTTTCTGGCTGTGATCGCAGTAGGGTTTGCCTTGTTCCTTGGAGGCGCCGTGCTGTTCGCGTACTATGCAAGCACTGCCCCGGAACTCGATGAGTCCCTATTAAAGGATCCTTTGACGTCTGAACTGCTTGATATGGACGGAAATGTGTTTCTGAAGTTTGGAGCGGAAAAGCGGGAGTTTGTACCGTATGACGAAATTCCGGCAGAACTCCGGGATGCGATTCTCGCTACCGAAGATGTTCGTTTCTTTAAACATCACGGAATGGACTTTTACCGGCTGGGCGGAGCGGTTCTGGCTAACTTCAGAGGCGGGTTTGGATCTCAAGGTGCCTCTACATTAACCCAGCAAGTCATTAAAAACTCTTTCCTTTCTGATGAAAAGACATTAAAACGGAAAGCGCAGGAAGCATGGCTTGCATTTAAATTGGAACGAGAATATTCCAAGGAAGAAATCTTTGAAATGTATTTCAATAAAATCCTGATGTCCGGCCGTATTTACGGGATTGGCACCGCAGCCGAATATTTCTACGGCAAAGAGCTTAATGAACTGGAGCTTTCGGATATGGCTTTGCTAGCTGGCATGCCGCAATCTCCAAATGGGTACAATCCGCTCAAAAATCCGGAGCGTGCGGAAAAACGGCGCAATACAGTTCTTCATCTTATGTATAAACATAAGAAGATTACAAAAGAAGAAATGGAAGCTGCAAAAGCCATTCCTGTCACTGCGCACCTTTTACCGGATGACCAGCGTCAGGATTATGCCGAATCGAAGTATCCGGCTTACGTCGATCTAGTTCTAGATGAGTTGGAATCAGCTGGCATGATGAGCTTGCTCTCCGAAGGCGTCAAAATCCAGACTGCCCTTGATCCGAAAGCGCAAGAAACGGTAGAAAATGCGATCAATAACAACAGCATTTATGAATCTGAAGAGATGCAGGCAGCCATGACAGTATTGGATACGAAAACAGGCGCAATTGTTGCTGTTGGCGGAGGTCGTAATTACTCTGGGCGAAATATGAACTTTGCAACATCTGATAATCCGCGACAACCTGGATCGGTTATCAAACCTATTCTCTCCTATGGACCGGCTATCGAAAACTTCAGCTGGTCGACGGGTACAATCGTTGTCGACGAACCGTACACATACAAAGGAACAAACAAACAGATTCGAAATGTTGATGGAAAATATGCGGGACCGATTACCATCCGAGAAGCGCTCTATCGCTCTCGTAACATTCCGGCCGTAAAAATCTTTGAAGAAGTCGGGACACAAAAGAGTGGTGATTTTGCCCGCAAACTGGGTCTCCCTTATGAAAAATTGAATTCCGCCCATTCAATCGGCGGCGGAGAATATGATTTCTCAACAGTTCAAATTGCGGGTGCTTATTCAGCGTTCGGCAATGGCGGGATTTATACAAAACCGCATGCCGTGAAGAAAATCATTATGCGTGACGGCAAGACAGAACGTAACATGACGCCGGATCCAGTCAATGCAATGAAAGACTCGACTGCCTACATGGTGACGGATATGTTGAGGGATGTTCTAACCCAAGGTACAGGTAAAACTGCAAATGTCAGCGGACTTGATATCGCGGGTAAATCTGGAACGACTAACTATTCGTCTGATACAAAAAATAAGCATAACCTGAAAAATACAGACGTTCCGGATTCTTGGTTTGCAGGTTATACGACAAATTATACAATCGCCGTTTGGGGCGGTTATAAAAACTACAATACACCGATCAAGACGTATGATAAAGGACGGTATGTACCGCAAAATCTTTTCCGTACAGTCATGGGTGAATTGTCTTCCGGTAAGGAGACAGCACGTTTCAAACAGCCGAATTCAGTTGAGGAAGCAACCATTGTTAAAGGCTCCAATCCGATTGTACTTGCAGCCGCTTCTACGCCAAGCAGTATGACGAGCCGGGAACTGTTCGTCAAAGGCACGAAGCCGACAGAAGTCGTTGAAGAACAAGTGACTGAACTCGAAGCGCCAAACGGATTGTCTGCAGATTATGATGCGAATTCCAATTCCATCGCTATCAGCTGGTCTCATAATCCGCAAGACCCAGAATTGCTCGATGTACCTGTTCAATTTAAAGTATCTGTTTCCGTAGACGGAAGCAAAGCGGAGGAATTGACAACGACATCTGACCACTCTGTCACATTAACTGGTGTAGAGGCTGGAAGAACGTATGAATTTTCTGTAGTGGCGATCGCCGGTGAACTAGTAAGTGATCCAGCTTCCACTTCCCTCTTTATTCAAGAGCAAGTAGAAGATAATACTGAAAACCCTGACGAAAACTACAATGAAAATCAAGACGGCTCCGACAACCAAGAAAATGGTGAAGGAGAAAACAACGGCAGCGGCAACAACGGGAACAATGGAAATAATGGCAATAACGGCAATACCGGTAATAACGGCGGCACGAATGGCAATACCGGTGGCGGTGGGAATTCCGGATCCAACACCGGCGGTAATGTAAATCCTGGCGGCAACCCAGGCGGCAGCGACCCGAATACGGGAGGAACTGACGAAACTGGAGGAAATCCAGGTACCGAGGATGGATCGGACAGCGGCGAATGATCTGTTAACTGGTTCTTGCTTGTTAGATCATTTGTTAGTTAATCAACGAAGCCCAATCACATCAGGTGGAGAAAACATTTCGTTTTCTCCACCTGATTTTTTTTATAGTTCTGCTTGTTTGAACATAGAGTGCCTGCTCACGTATTTCTGCTATCTTTTTGTTCTCCATTGAGCACTGATCGATTGCGGCTATGTCCGTCGTCAAGTCATAATTTTTACAACCGCTCGATTATCACGGCTAACCGCTCGTATATTCCTACAACCTCTCGTTTCCACTGGCCAACCGCTCGTATAACCTGCCAACCGCTCATATATTTCTGTAACCTCTCGTATCTTCCGGCGTACCGCTCGTATCTGCTTGTTAACCGCTCGTTTATTTCAACATTCTCTTCGTCCTGCAATGAGCTATATCTCTGGCCTCCCCACAATATCTGCAACTGGTCGTATTTTCGTTTACAGCTCGATTATTCCAACATCCTCTCCTTCCTGCAATCCAACATATCGCTGGCCATCCCGCAATTTCTTCAACTCGTATTTTCGTCAACCGCTCGTATATCCCGGCTAACCGCTCGTATATTATTTACCTCTCCTATCCACTGACCAGCCGCTCTCCTCTTTCCCGGCCAACAATTTTTTAAAACTGTCCAGTTTATGATTCAACTGAACAGCCCCCTTCTTTTTATTGTGAATCAAATGCTGGACCATCCATCCGCTTAAAAAAAAGACCGTACAGCAAACATGTTTGCTGACGGTCTTCTCACTATTCACTTCTTTTGCTCCGTGCATGGAGACTGGCTGCCTTTTTGGCAGCTTCCTTAAAAAGCGCTTGTAATTGCTGGAATGCTTGTGGAGTGCGCAGTTTTAATTTGACGAAATCAATCCGCTCTTTGCCGTTCATCGGTTCAATGGCACTTCTTTCATCCACTGCACCACAATATACGGCGAGCATTTCTTCGTATAATTGAATGGCTTGTCTCATCCATTGTTCGACGGATGGATTTTTCTCCGCTCGACCTTGTTGGATGGCTTCCTGCAACGATGACCATTTTATTATCGCATTGTCCACCTTGCTTTTTGCAGCCTCCATCTTGTCACTCATTCTCTTTCATCCGTTTCTTCCCTTCTCTGCACATTGTGAGAAGTGGACATTCGGGACAATTCGGCTTTTGGGCCTTGCAATGATAACGTCCGAAAAAGATGAGTTGGTGGTGGACATCACACCATCTTTCTCTCGGCGTCCAGCGCATGAGCTTTTCCTCTACTTGAAGAGGCGTGTCTTTCCAGCGATTCATGGCGAGCCTTTTTGCTACCCGCTCCACATGGGTATCGACGGCTAATGCGGGAATGCCAAATGCATTGGAAACGACGACATTGGCGGTCTTTCTTCCTACACCAGGAAAGGTCGTTAGCAAGTCGCGATCTCCCGGGACAATTCCGCCGTATTCATCTACTAGCAGCTTGCACAGCGCCTGGATGTTTTTCGCTTTATTTCGAAAGAGACCAATGGACCGGATATCATTTTGTAATTCTTCCAGCGGTACCGCCAGATAGTCTTCTGGTTTTTTATATTTCTGAAAAAGATCCGCTGTCACCCTGTTGACGAGCACGTCCGTGCATTGTGCGGAGAGCAGCGTTGCAATGACCAGCTCAAAAGGGTTTTTATGAACTAGCTCACAATGGGCATCCGGGAACATTTTGGCAATTTCGTCCAGGCATACTTCCCATTGTTTTTTTGTTAACATGTCAGCATCACCCTATTCCCGTTCTTCCAACCAATTGTAAAAGTGAATTTTACCCGAAGTTGCCTCGCGCTTGGGCATCGGCCGTCCGATCGAAGAACGGAACGGCTTCACATTTCGCTCGATATCCTCCAGTGATTTCACATTCTTTTTCTTCCATTCGAACAAAATACGGTCGATGTAACGCAAACTCAATTTCTGCGCCAGCACCGCTTCTTTTAGTGCCGCTCGAATGACCTCGACTCGGTGGCCATCTTGATCAAGCCACATGGAAATGGTTTCACATTCCATCGGCGAGAGAAGCCTGCCGAATTCCTGTTCAAACAGCGTAAAGATTTCTCCTTCTTCATTGCAATTATTCTGCTCTTCTGCCTGTCCCTCTTCTATAGCGATTTGCTCCATGATGCGGCTCCATAGTGGAAGCAGGGAGAACTTCTCATGAAGGACCCCTTTTTCATCCTCACTTTGCTCGATCGCCAGAAAACCTCGACGCATGAGATGCTGAAGAATATCCGTCACTTCTTTTTCAGTTAGCTGCATCCGCTCTGCAAATGCGGGCGGGATTGGAAACATGACACCTGCCGATTGAAATGAAAGCATCTGCAGGATAAGCATGGCATCCACATCTTTTATGCCGAGTGATTTATAACGCTGAAAAAAAAGCTGGGAAATGGTTACATTTCCCTGCTCAATCCAAGTACGGAGCCGTTCTTCCTGTTGCATTGTCAGAACACCTCTCTTTATTATGGGTAAAGACGATTTAATAAACGTGGGAACGGAATGGTTTCTCTGACGTGCTCTGCGCCAGAAATCCATGCGACCGTCCGCTCCAAACCAAGTCCAAAGCCGGAGTGCGGAACCGCCCCATATTTACTAAGATCCAAATACCATTCGTAGGCAGCTTCGTCCAGATTGTGCTCCTTGATCCGTTGCTTCATCAATTCATAGTCATGAATCCGCTCAGATCCGCCAATGATTTCGCCATAGCCTTCTGGCGCGATCAAGTCGGCGCATAGGACAACGTCATCACGGTCCGGATGCGGCTGCATATAGAATGGTTTAATGCCAATCGGGTAATGCATGATGAACACCGGCTTGTCATAGTGTTCCGCGATTGCTGTTTCATGTGGTGCACCGAAATCATCGCCCCACTGGATGTCGTCAAATCCTTTTTCATGAAGGAATTTAATAGCATCATCGTATGTAATGCGTGGGAACGGAGCTTGCACCTTTTCAAGTTTGGAAATGTCGCGTCCGAGCCGCTCCAGTTCAAGCGGGCAGTTTTGAAGAACGGATTGGACAATATGCGTAACAAATTGTTCTTGAACCTCAAGGCTTTCTGCATGCTCAACAAACGCCATTTCCGGCTCAATCATCCAAAACTCGATCAAGTGGCGGCGAGTCTTTGATTTCTCGGCACGGAACGTAGGACCGAATGAGAATACTTTTCCTAACGCCATGGCAGCAGCTTCCATATAAAGCTGGCCAGACTGGGATAGATACGCATCTTCATCGAAATATTTAGTATGGAATAATTCAGATGTACCTTCTGGTGATGATCCCGTCAAAATTGGCGGATCAATCTTCACAAAACCATTCATATGGAAGAACTCATATGTGGCACGGATGATTTCATCACGGATTTTCATGATAGCATGTTGTTTTCTGGAACGTAGCCACACATGGCGGTGATCCATTAGGAACTCAGTGCCATGTTCCTTTGGTGTAATCGGATAATCCACGGCTTCATGAATCACTTCAATTTCCTTTACTTGCAGTTCATATCCGAATGAAGAACGTTCATCCGTTGTTATTTCTCCGATAATATATAGGGAGCTTTCTTGCGTCAAAGACTTCGCTTTTGCGAACATGTCTTCTCCCACTTCTTCCTTCACTACAACGCCTTGGACAAAGCCGGAGCCGTCACGCAGCTGCAAAAATGCAATTTTACCACTGGAACGTTTGTTGGCAAGCCATGCTCCCATTTTTACTGTTTCGCCTACATGATCAGGCATCTCGTGTATCATAATTGTTTTCATAAGGACCTCCAAATACTATTGCAGTTTTAGTTTGCTTTATTATTTCCAGTTCTTTTCAACAAATTCACGCATCCGTTTAATTGCTTCCTCAATTAAATCGATCGATGTCGCATACGAAAGGCGGATGGTATCCGGAGAACCGAAACCGGAACCAGGAATGACTGCGACTTTTGCTTCTGTCAATAAAGCGGAAGCAAATTCATCGACATTTGAAAAGCCTGTTTTCTTAACCGCTTCCGATACTTCAGGCAGCAAGTAAAATGCACCTTGAGGTTTTACGACTTTAAAACCTGGAATCGCAGCAAGTTGCGGATATACCTTTTCCAAACGTGATTCGAAATCTTGTCTCATTTTCTCTACAGCATCTTGTGGCCCATTATACGCTTCGATTGTGGCATATTGGGAAGTGGTCGTCGGATTTGATGTAGAGTGGCTTGCCAAGTTTGTCATCGCCGAAACGACTTCTTTATCGCCGGCAATATAACCAATTCTCCACCCTGTCATGGAGTGAGATTTGGAAACACCATTAATAATAAAAGTCCGTTGTTTTGCATCTTCAGATAGCTGGGCAATCGATGTGTGCTTCGCATCTCCGTAAATCAGCTTCTCATAAATTTCATCCGAAATGATCCAAATATCCTTCTCTTTGCAGACTTCAGCTATTTGTTTCAGCTCTTCTTCCGAGTAGATCATGCCGGTCGGATTTCCTGGCGAATTCACGATGACCGCCTTCGTTTTTTCCGTGATGGCTGCCCGAATTTGCTCAGCCGTCACTTTGAAGTGCGCATCCGCTCCCGCTTCTACGAAGACAGGTTCACCGCCGGCAAGTTTGACTTGCTCCGGGTAGCTGACCCAGTACGGAACGGGGATGATGACTTCGTCACCAGGATTAATGATAACTTGAAACAATGTATAGAGGACATGCTTGGCGCCGACGCCTACCATGATCTCGTTCCGGACATAAGCAAGCCCTTGATCTCTTTGCAGCTTATCGATGATGGCATCCTTAAGAGCAGGAAGGCCTCCGGAAGGCGTATACTTCGTCTTTCCGTCTTTCATCGACTCATACGCCGCTTCTAGGATGTTTGCCGGTGTATTATAATCCGGTTCACCCGCTCCAAGACCAATCACATCGATTCCGGCATCTTTCATTTCCTTTGCCTTCGCTGTAATGGCCAATGTTGTTGAAGGGGTTAATGTACTAACTCTTGATGCCAATTCCTTTGTCAATTTCATCCGCTCCCTTATGCCTTAAAGATTCAAGATACGCTTCCACCACTGTCCGTTTTCAAAAAACACATAGACATAATTCAACTTGCCGTTTTCGCTTCGGAATGCCACTTCCCATATCGGGTGGTCTTCCTCCAAGCCTAACGTTACATGGAGAATTTTATCCACTTTCAATTCTTTTTTAACTGCCTGAATTGCTTTATCGGGTGAGATGCCATCTGCAAGTGCGACTTCGCCAACCACTTCCCCCTTATCGGTGCTGATGAAGACGGCCTTTTCTTTACCTGCCTCATCTTTACCATACACCGTAACGAGAGAAGTTGTTCCATTATACGTTTCGGACCGTTCGGCAGTGGCCAATTTCCCTGAGGACAAAGCGACTTCAGCGCTTTTATCCCCGACTGTAGCAAACGGTTTGTTCGCATTATAGAAAACAAGGATAAAGATGGCGATTCCGAGTGCAAGCAAAAAAGCGGTTATAAATTTTATCCAATTCAGCAAAAACTTCCACATCCTGTCTCGGAAACATCTCGCAATTAATTATTCAATCCATAAGCTCTTTTGGATTCTTATTCATTATAACAATCTTCGAGCTCGTTCACCATACGTTCAAGCGACACTTTTTTTATGGGAACGGAAGGCAAGGAATCAAGAAAACGTCTGCCATACGACTTTGTTTCAATCCTTCGATCCAAAATGATGAAGAAGCCTCTTTCCCCAGAAGACCGCACTAAACGGCCAAACCCCTGCCTCAATCGCATGATCGCCTCTGGCAATGCATAGCCGGTAAAAGGATTAATACCCGAATCCGTCAATTTGTCCGCTCTCGCTTTAAATACTGGATCATCGGGCGAAGTGAATGGGAGCCGAACGATGATGATTGCTGATAATGCATCACCTGGAACGTCCACTCCTTCCCAAAAACTATTCGTCCCAAAAAGGACGGACTGCTCAAATTGGCGGAATGATTTCAGCAGCTTCATGCGGCTGCCAGAGCTCACCCCCTGAGCAATTAACGCATATTCGGAAAGCAGCTCACTTTCCAAAATCAATTCATACGTCTGCCTTAACATATCCAGTGAGGTAAATAACGCGAACAGCCTGCCGCCTGTCGCCATAACCGTCTGAACGATGGCATCCGCGACGGCTTCTACATATTCGCTTTGCGCAACCTGCTGGATGTCGGGCATATCTTTCACAATGAAGATATTCGCACCATCATAAAAATGAGGCGGCGCCTCAAATGTCATGAGCGGAACATTCTCTTCTATGCCGAGCTGGCGTAATACAAAACGTTTGTCCTCTTGGACAGACATTGTGCCTGAAGTCCATACAATCCCGACATGCTCTTTCTTTAATTCAGAGATAAATTGGCTAATATGGGATGAACCGTCGATCGGGCTTTTCACAACAGTCAAGCTGCCTGGGATGCTGCGTCGATCTTTTTCCAGCCAGATCGCAAAATTCTCCCTTTTTTCATCGAGAAAAATTTCGACCCAATCCCCTGCTTTGATCGCTAATTCCCGAACCCAGTAGGCCCATTCGGATAGATAAGCCCTTTCTTTGTCTGTCATCTGATCCTGGACAGCAGATAAAGCACTCGGGTAGGACTCCGCAAATTTATAGTATTGATACATCGATTCTGCGACACGCGCTAACGGCTGGCTATCTAATTGCAAGGAAGCCAGCGGCACCACAATGCGATTGCTCCTGGCGCTGTTAGGCTGCTCATTCGGTGATTCCGTCAACAGACGGATCGCATCATCGAACGCATGCATGAACGCATCATGCAATTCGAATAGCTGATCCTTAGCATATTGGCTGAATGTCCCAAAACGTTTGTGCAGACGGTCGACTTCGAAAAGAAGCTGTCCCTCCGCGTCTGAGCTAATTTGTCCGATGACATATTTCCAATTCGTATAGGAAAGGACCGTTTCATTCGAATGATTGGCGATTTGTATCATCTGATGGGCTTCATCGACTATTAACCCTCCAATTGATTGGAATGCTTTTTTATCGCGATAGCTATCGGATAACAGCGTCGAGTGATTGGTGATAATCAGATCTGCATGTGGACACGAAGCCAACATCCGATTGTGAAAATCGGCAGTTTGTTCATCTTGCGGGAGAACAGAAGATTGCTTCCGGATCCTGTCCAGGAACAATTGACCACCTCCGGACACATTCAGTTCTGTTAAGTCACCCGTAGCGGTTTCGGTGAGCCAGACGAGAATTTGCATGATTGCAAATGTCTCATCGTATGATTCATCGATGATCCGCATCAGTTCCTCCAGCTTCCCTAATGAAATATAATGTTCCCTGCCTTTTAGAACAGCAATGCGAAGATCGGCTTCCATCATCCGGCTGATCTTGTCGTAATCTTCAACAGCCATTTTGTCGATCAGATGATTCGTTCCCGTACTAATGACGACGGGTTTGCCCTTTTTCGCGGCATACATGGCAGCCGGAAATAAATAGCCCATCGTCTTACCGATGCCCGTCGGTACCTCAGTTGCAATTTCCTGTTTACACTCCAAGGCATCCCAAACAGCATCCATAAATTGAAATTGTGATTCCCTTTTATCCACTGGATGGAACACTTTTCCCAGAAGCTCCAACTTTGCCTTGTCGTCCTTGTAAGGAAAAGCCTTCGCTGCAGCTTTGGTAAACACCGAATAGGCTTTTTCTCGTCTGTAAGGAATTCCCCGAAAAACAGCAAGCTGAGTTGGAAGTTCTTGATCACTGCTCTCGTTCAAGGCCTGGTACATCAGCATGGAAATATCAGATCGGAGTGAAAATGATCTGCGATGGAGCAGTTTCAATGTTAATGCAGGCAGCTTTCTCAATTTGCTAAGACAAGCTAAAAACAAATGGGCTGTCGCTTCCGCATCATCATCCGCACGATGAGCTGCAGGCAAAGATATGCCCAGTTCTTCCGCAATATCTTGGAGCCGGTAACTCGGCGAAGTCGGAAATAGGATTTTCGCCAATTCAACCGTGTCAATTTTTTTACCAGACCATTTGTTTACACGGCATCGTGTAAATTCACTTTGCAGAAAGGACAGGTCAAAGTCCGTATTATGGGCAATAAAAACTTTACCCTCGAGCAGCGCCGACACTTCCGATGCAATATCGTCAAACAACGGTGCATCCTTTACATCATCCTCTGTAATCGAGGTCAATTGTTGGATAAAGATCGGAATGTCCCTGCCTGGGTTAACAAATCGTGAATACTTGCTTGTTATTTTTCCATCCTCGATCAAAACAATAGCTATCTGGATAATCCGATCGCCTCTTGAAGGTGAATGGCCGGTCGTTTCCAAATCGACGACCGCATATGTATGTGTTGTCATTCCATCATCATCTTCCTGTTTGGATACTACACGGATTGTACCATACAAACGGTTCTGAATAGAGGATTTTGCTGTATTAAAACTAAAAAAAGAGGACCGGCCTTGTGGAATCCGCCTCTAATTGCCAGGTAAATCCGTCAATTGGAGGCTTACACACAGCCTGACATCCTCTAAGCATCCCATTATACCGTCATGCTTGGTTTTTCTACAATCCTTTCTTTAATTCCATTGTTTTCGTCCATAATGAGGACGGTAGGCGCATGATGTTTTGCTTCTTCATCCGAAACATAAATATACGATATGACAATAATGATATCCCCCGGCTGGACGAGGCGGGCTGCTGCACCATTTACGCACATGACCCCGCTGCCGCGTTCACCTGCAATGATATACGTCTCAAATCGCGCGCCATTGTTATTGTTGACGATATGCACTTTCTCGTTCGGAAGCAATCCGGCTGCATCTAATAGATCCTGATCAATCGTAATGCTTCCAACGTAATTTAAATTTGCTTCGGTCACAACTGCGCGATGCAGTTTGCTATTCATCATCATTCTGAACATGAAGTATCATCCTTTGTTGACATAATAATATTATCTATCAATCTTGTTTTGGAGAATTTCACAGCACAAGCTAAGATGATTTCCGAGTCCTCATCCGTTGCTTCGCCTAAATTTGGATACGACAGCACTTTGGCGTAATCGACTTTGCCGGATGTCTCATTCGTAATAAATTCGGCCATCGCCTTTTCAATTTCATGGGGTGCATTTGTGCCGACCATTCGTTGGCCGAGCTGCAGCGCTTTGTAGATGCCCGGCGCTTCGCTTCTTTCTATTTCACTTAAATTGACATTTCTTGAGCTTTTGGCAAGACCGTCTGACTCTCGCACCGTCGGAACACGCACGATTTCTGTCCGAAGATTAAAGTCACGGACAAATGTTTCGATAATGGCAAGCTGCTGTGCGTCTTTCATTCCAAAATAAGACCGGTCAGGATCCACCATGTTGAACAGCTTTAATAGGACTTTCAAAACTCCATCAAAATGGCCTGGCCTCGATGCGCCGCACAGAACATCCGCCTGCTGGCCTGGCAGAATACGGATTCCTCCGTCGGTAGGATACATTTCGTTAGCGGACGGTGTGAATAAAAAATCTACCCCCGCATCTTTGGCAAGCGCCATATCCCGCTCCAAATCCCTTGGATATGCTTCGTAATCCTCCCCTGGCCCGAATTGCGCCGGATTGACAAAGATACTCATGACTACGATGTCATTATCTGCTTTCGCCTTGGAAACTAAGGATAAATGTCCTTCATGCAAGAAACCCATCGTCGGCACAAAGCCGATTGACCTTCCGTTACGATTATTTCGATCCAGGTGTTTTATCAGTTCGTTTTTAGTGGTAATTACTTCCATCGTCTATGTCCTCTTCTCTTTCAATTTCCACCGTACAAGGCAGCCAGCTCTTCTTCTTTCATTGTGAAACTATGCTTGGCTGTTGGAAATTCACCTTGTTTGACAGCGCGCTTGTATGCCATTAGTCCATCGGTTATTTCGGAACCTATGTTTGCATACGCTTCAACGAATTTTGGCACATGGTGCTTTCCGTATTGGACCGTGTCATGGAAAACAAGCACCTGGCCGTCCACCGCACTTCCTGCACCAATGCCGATGACCGGCACAGACACCGCTTTTGCAAGCTCTTCCGCAAGCTGGTGTGGAATGCATTCCACGACAATCATGCAGGCGCCTGCTTCCTCGCAAGCTTTCGCATCACGAATCAGTTGTTGCGCTGCTTCAGCCGTTTTTCCTTGCACTTTATAACCACCAATGACAGCGGCAGATTGTGGAAGCAGGCCAAGATGCGCTACAACCGGAATACCTGTTGAAGTGAGCAGCCGAATGCCGTCAATCACCTTGCCGGCCCCTTCCAACTTAAGTGCATTCGCACCCGTCTTCTGAAACAGACGCATCGCGTTCTGAAGGGTGCGGTCTTCCGAGCCATGGTACGTCCCGAACGGCATATCGACGACAATGAAAGTGTCCCTTGCTCCTCTACGTACCGCTTTGCCGTGATGGACCATATCTTCTACCGTCACAGAAACGGTAGAGTCGTAACCAAGAACGACCATGCCGAGTGAATCGCCAACGAGAAGAACATCCATTTCCGCCTCCTCTGCAAGTTGCGCAGATGGATAATCGTACGCAGTCAGCATCACGATCTTTTCTCCATTTTGCTTCATTTTCAAGAAATCTGCCGTGCTCTTCATTTACTACCATCTCCCTCTCGATTAAGTTCAACACTGAAGGCCATGCGTTCGAACTGTCTCTTAGAGAAAACCGAAGTTGAATATCTATGCTGTTGTCTGCAATAACAAATAAAAACCCTTCCAATCCAAAAAAGGACAGAAGGGTTGTGTTGTAAGCAGTAATGGTTTCCTCCGTCCCTGTCTTTTTCAAGATCAAGGCAGAACTTATAAAATTTCAAGACATGCCGGTTACAGGTGCAGTTCGGTGATGATACTGCCCTTCAGCCTAACTATAACAAAACGCATAATCGTTGTATACCGTTATTTTGCCATTTGAATATCTGCGGAATAAATTCCCCGGATTGTTCCATCATCCAGTTTCAGCTCCAACAGCCCTTCTTCGGAAATGCCGATCGCTGTTCCCTCAATCGTCTCATTCAACATAACGGCACGGACCCGTTTGCCAACTGTATTGGAATAGCTCTCCCAAAGTAATTTAATCGGCGCAAATCCATTCTTTACATACATTTTTGTATATAACTCCAAATAATAAAGGATAGCTGCAACCAAACGGGACCGATCGACCTTTTCGCCGGTTACCAAATGTAGCGACGTGGCAATTTCTTTTAATTCATCGGGAAAGTCAGTTTCTTCCTGATTTGCGTTGATGCCCATTCCAAGAATGATCGCTTTGACTCGATCCATATCCGCCTGTAATTCTGTAAGGATGCCGGTCATTTTCTTGCCGTTTATCAAAATATCATTCGGCCATTTGATTGTCGGCTGGACTTCGGCCACCTCTTCCATTGCCCGGACAATGGCAACAGCCGCCACTAGTGTCATTTGCGGTGCTTGCTGAGGCATGAGAGATGGCCGGATGATTAAGCTCATCCAAATCCCTTTTCGTGGCGATGAAGACCAGGGGCGTGACATTCTGCCTTTTCCGGCTGTCTGCTCCTCTGCAATGATCAACGTCCCGTCAGCAGCCCCATTTTGCGCTTCTTCATGGGCAATGGACTGTGTCGTAGGACAGCTCTCGTAATACTGGATATGCCTGCCGTAATCGTTTGTCTTCAAGTGACGTTGAATCGCCGCTGCATTCACAACATCTGGTGTATCCACCAAGTAATATCCTTTTTTTCGTACTGAGCCGATCTGATAGCCGTCGGACTCCAATTCCTTTATATACTTCCAAACGGCAGTACGGGAAACGCCCATTCGGTCTGCCATGTCTTGACCAGAAACCGGTGTCCCGCCACTCATCATCAACTGTTTTAAAATTTCATCTTTGCCTCGTAAACTCATGGAGAAACCATCCCTTTATCTCTTCACTGTCGTTCCTGCAGTCACCCAGAATGACTGCCCGTTCGATTGTTTCCAGCCATTCGCCGACCCATGGGCCTCCCTTTGCTTCGGACCAATTGAGCAGGTCCGTCCCTGTCACGGCCAGCTCTTGTTTTGACCGGATCGGCAATGCAGCGATCTTTTCCCGAATTTCGTCCGTGCCGAGGAACGGCTTATCCGGATGCAGACATTGATAAATTGCTTCCGCTGCAAGGAGCACCTGCTCCCCCCATCGATAATAATCGATATTGGAATAAAATTGCGCTTCCCTCGTTTGGAGTACCGCATGTATGGATCGCAAAAAGGTTTTTTCCGTATTGGACATTTTATAGGCACGGGTCAGCTGCAAAGGTTCCAAATCACCCGCCATCATCAAAGTCGCCCAGCCTTCCATCGAGGTTTGAAAAGGACCATGCATACAGGAGGCTGCCCTGAACGTTTCCGGATAGGCCGGCAAATGCGTACCAATACCAGTCTCACGAATGTACTCGAATGCCCTTGTCGGTTCCTTGCCGAGGAAAAGCTTGTCCCACTCGGCCTTTAACCGCTCAGCTGCGATATGTTGGATCTCCTGCGCCAAAAGACCGATTGCACCGCAAGTCGAATCTTCAATGGCAAAGCCAAGAACGGAAGAAAAACGGATTGCTCGGAACATGCGGAGGGCATCTTCCTTGAATCGTTCCTCTGCTGCTCCAACTGCCCGGATTAAACGATTGTCGATGTCTTGTTTCCCTCCGAAAGGATCGATCAGTCTCCCGTCCAATGACAAGGCCATCGCATTCATCGTAAAATCACGTCGTTTTAGATCTTCTTCGAGTGATCTGACAAATGTCACTTCGTCTGGCCTGCGATGATCCGAATAGGTACCTTCCGTTCGATAGGTTGTTACTTCAATCGGTTCACCTTCAAACAGAACAAGAACGGTGCCATGTTGAATTCCGACATCTACAGTATTCGGAAAAACCTCCTTCACTTCTTCAGGAGTGGCAGACGTAGCTACGTCGATATCGGATGCCTTTTTTCCTAATAAAAGATCTCTCACCGCACCACCGACAAAAACCGCTTCATATCCGGCAGTGAGCAGCTTAGACACGACTCCTCTGCTGGCACTTGTCCCAAATGGATAGTTCATTTCCTTCCCGCCATTTCATAATAAAGGCTTTCATAACGTTCGACGATAGAGGCCGAATCAAAACGCCTTGGAACAGTTTGCAACGCATTCTGCCTAAATTCTTCGTGCAATGAGGCGTCCTGTAACAGGCTAAGTGTTTTTTCTGCAACACTCTCTGTATCGCCAAGCTCAACAAGAAAACCGTTCACCCCATCTTCTACTACTTCCGGAATGCCGCCAATATTTGTGCCGATCGCAGGGACCCCGCATGCAAATGCTTCTAGCAGGACAAGCCCGAATGCTTCCTTTTCAGAAAGCAGAAGCATGACGTCACTGATTGAGAGAAGCTCCGGCAAATCATCCCGCTTCCCTGTAAAGATGACGTCTTTCAAAAGCCCATGCTCTTTAACCAAGTCAAATATCGGTTTCCATTCGGGTCCTTCACCGACTAACAGGAGTTTCGCCTTTTCGTTCTGGCGTATCAGGCGGAAGCTTTCAATAATATCCGGGATTCGCTTTACCTTTCTGAAGTTCGAGATATGGATAAGCACCTTGTCGTCTTTGCCAATCCCAAGTTCCTCTTTTAGTCCAGGTGCATCCACCGGCTTGTATTTCTCTTCATCTATGAAATTGTAAATTGTGATTATTTCACTCGTTGGCTGAATCAGTTCCAGCGTCTCCTGCCGCAATGACGCGGATACGGCTGTTGTCACATTGGATTTGTCGATGCCATAGCGCACCGTATTTCGGAGAGCAGGATCGTGGCCAAGTACAGTTACGTCTGTGCCATGCAATGTTGTAATGACTCCGATATCCGAATTCGCCATATCCTTTGCTAGCGCAGCCGAAATCGCATGAGGCACCGCATAGTGTACGTGTAAAAGGTCCAGCTGTTCCGACTCGATTACTTGCGCAATCCGATTGGCAAGAGCAATGTCGTACGGTGGATATTTGAATACGGCGTACCCATCTATTTTCACTTCATGGAACTGGATATTCGGATGAATGTCCAGCAATCTGAATGGCTTGCTCGATGTAATATAATGTAATTCATGGCCTCGTTCCGCCATTTTCAATCCTAGTTCTGTCGCTACGACACCCGATCCACCAAGTGAAGGATAACAGATGACTCCCACTTTTAATTTTCTCAAATGACAACACCCCTCTCAAAAGCAGCTGGAACGCTTGCTTTAGTCTAAAATCTCTTCTAAGCCATAAATTAAGCCGGTACTGCCGGCTACATGCCGGATGGCCATAATAATTCCCGGCATGAAACTATTCCGGTCAAATGAATCATGGCGAATCGTAAGTAATTCGCCTTCACCGCCAAGTAAAACTTGCTGATGGGCAAGCAGTCCAGGCAGCCGAACGCTGTGGATTTTCATGCCTTCCACATCTCCGCCTCTTGCACCTGCCAAGTGCTCCTGTTCTTCCGGATGCCCCTGGATATGGATCGGTCTGATGCTTTTTATCATGTTCGCAGTTTTTACCGCAGTTCCGGATGGCGCGTCCAATTTCCGGTCATGATGCATTTCAATGATCTCGACATCACCTAAGTATCGCGCCGCTTGTGCTGCAAATTTCATCATCAAGACAGCGCCAATTGAAAAGTTAGGAGCGATGATGGCACCAACGCCCGTTTCATCAACCAGCTCAGAAATGGAGTGCAGTTCCTCCTCGCTTAAACCAGAAGTTCCTACTACTGGATGGATGCCAAGCGAGATAGCTTCTTTCACATTATGAAAGACGGCGTCAGGATCCGTCACATCTAACAACACATCCGGTTGAACGTCTTTTGCCAATTCTGCTAAAGAGGTATAGATCGGAATTCCGTCCGGGCCTTCCCCAATGGAAGATCCGTTGATGAATTTCCCGCCGTATTTATAATCCAGAGCGGCAACTACCTCCGCATCCATCGCTTCCTCAATCGCTTTTCTGGCTGTAGTGCCCATTCTTCCCCTCGCACCTGCAATTGCTACTTTGATTGTCAATCCAATTCCTCCTTCTTCGTCCAGCGGTCCGCATCTCGATGTTTAAATTTATTTAAAACTGTTGTAAGGGAATCTTCCAGATCAATCCCTTGCGCATTAGCAAAGCAGATGAGGACAAACAACAGATCGCCCGTCTCTTCAGCCAAAGATTTTTTGGCTTCCGTCTCTTTTTTCTTTTTCATGCCATACACATGCTGCACTTCTCTGGAAAGTTCGCCTAATTCCTCGGTCATGCGTGCCAGCAATTCCATTGGCGGAAAATAGCCTTCCTTGAAACCGCTTATGTATTGGTGTACTTCATCCTGCAATTGTTTCATCGTTTTCAATTGTTCCATTTGCGTCTACTCCCTCCATTTGATATCGTATTCATTCAGGGGACTGTTGTCAAAATTTGAGGAATCATTGATAATAATATCGATAGTATTCAAAAGGAAAGGCGGGACAAGGGTTGTTGGCCGGCATAAAACTAAAAAATATCATTTTCATCATCCTCGGAGCTGCCATATTCAGCTTTGGACTGGTTCATTTCAACATTCAACATGAGTTGGCCGAGGGAGGATTTACGGGTATTACCCTCATTTTGCTCTTTGCATTTAAATGGGACCCCGCCATCATGAACCTCGTCTTGAACATTCCGATGTTCCTGCTCGGTTGGAAGCTGCTCGGCCGTCGATCTTTTATTTATACGGTTATCGGTACTGTGTCTGTTTCGGTATTTCTAAAGGTTTTCATGAAATACCAATATAACATTCACTTGGAAGGAGATATGTTCCTTGTTGCCCTGTTTGCCGGTGTTTTTATCGGCATCGGCCTCGGAATCATCTTCCGCTTTGGCGGAACTACCGGCGGAGTGGATATCATCGCCCGGCTTGGCCATAAATACAGAGGCTGGAGCATGGGGCGCACGATGTTCATGTTCGACGCGGGCGTCATTCTGCTTTCATGGATCGTCTATCTGGACCATCGTTCTGTCATGTACACACTCGTCGCTCTCTTTGTCGGGGCCCGCGTGATCGATTTTGTACAGGAAGGTGCCTACGCTGCGCGGGGAGCCTTTATCATATCGGACCATCAGGATGCGATTGCCACTAAAATCGCTGTCGATATGGAAAGAGGTGTCACGGTCTTCAGAGGATATGGGCATTTCACAAAGTCCGACCGTGAAATTTTATATTGTGTAATCGGAAAAAATGAATTAATGCGTTTGAAAAATATCGTCAACTCTGTCGATCCTCATGCATTTGTTTCCGTAACGGAAGTCCATGATGTGTTAGGGGAAGGATTTACACTCGACGATCAGAAGCAACCGTTAGAAAAGTAGTCAAAAAAACCGTCTTTACGATTCGTAAGGACGGTTTTTCTGCGATTAATCGTTCCGGTTCGTGAAAATCAACACGAGACGGAGCAATTCAAGCACAGCTACTGCAGTTGCCGCAACATATGTCATCGCCGCTGCACTTAGCACTTTCTTTGCATGTGGCTCTTCTTCATTCCGAATAATGCCCAGTTCAACGATTTGATTCATCGCACGGCTGGAAGCATTGAACTCAACCGGCAATGTAACGATTTGAAACAGCACACCGACAGCCATCAAAAGGATACCGATACCTAATAAAGAGTTTAAGCTCGTTACAAACAAACCAATCATGATGAAAATCCAAGAAGCATTTGATGTGATATTAGCAACCGGTGCTAACCGATGGCGGAATCGAAGGAAAGCATATGCCTCCTTGTCCTGTATAGCATGGCCAACTTCATGGGCTGCTACAGCAGTTCCCGCTACAGAAGCTTCATGATAGTTTTGTGGAGAAAGCGCCACAATTTTCGTAAGTGGGTTGTAGTGATCGCTTAGGAATCCTTTGCTCTCCACTACTTTCACGTCATGGAGACCATTATGATCCAATATCATGCGAGCCACTTCCGCTCCTGTCATACCGGAAGTCGAGCGTATTCTTACATATTTATTATACGTACTTTTCACTTTAAACTGAGCATAAAGCGGCAGCAACATGATGACGCCCAGATAAATCCAAAACATCTTCGTTTCCTCCCCTTTCTCTATACTACTATTTTATATGGCATAAAGGCCGTCCGCAACTATTACGTCTATCCATTTACAAGGATGGTTCTTTTCTTCCAAACATAATAGGCTATGGATATACAGCCAATGGACAACCAAAAGGTGAAGTAGCCGATTCGGTCCATATGACGCATTAAATCATGATAAATCGGCATTTGCCCGAATACATAGTCGATGACGTCATTATGCAATGTCCAAATAGCTGCGATGACCACATGCTTAAATTGAAAGCGGTAAAACGGGATATAGAGGATAGCCTGCAGCGCCATGGCTGAGTGGGAAACGACCAACATCCAGCCGGCCCATCCGATCGATCCGGTTTCTGCCAATGTAAGCAAATTCATGACCACGGCCCAAACACCGTATTTCACTAGCGTAATTAACGCCAGCGCTTCAATCAATTTAAAGTTTTTGCCGATCAGCCAAGCAAAAAGAGCAATACAAAAGAACAAGCTGGCGGTTGGACTATCCGGCACGAAGATCCAAAAAATCGGCTTTGTTATTTCGAGCTGCCACATGTACCAATCATACCCGTATACCGTACCAAGTATATTGACGAAAAGCAAAATCCACAAAAACGATCTATTTGACAATATGAGCCACAGCATATCTTTAAGCGTAGTCAATGACATCTCTCCAAACCGTCATTATATGTATATAGAGCAATTGTTTACGCGATCCCGCTCATTTAATCAACATAAGATAATAAAAAAAGAGTCAGTTTCCTGACTCTTTTTAATTATTCTTTGTTTAAACCTTCGATGAATTCAGCAAGGACTTGCAAGTCTTCATCAGATCCTGTCCATTGTCCTGCTGGCATCGTACCAATACCATTGTGAGCAATATCTGCAATTTCATCAGCAGTTAAGCCAGTATTGACCAACGCAGGTCCAACGCCACCTTGGAACGCATCCCCGTGACAACCAATACAAGACGATCCCGCATAAATTTGATATCCTTCTGAGTTCTCGTCAAATTCGACTTCTTCCACGATTGCACCTTGTGCTTTCGCTTTTTCCCAGTCATGGTTCACGACAGATTCCCAAGTCAAATAGAAAATAGCTGCGAAAGCTAGAAGCATGAATCCAGTAGGAAGCGGACGCTTGAATGGACGACGCTCTTTTGAAGTATCCATAAATGGAACTAACATCAATGCTCCAACTGCAAGACCTGGTATGATAATAGCTCCAATGACGTTGTATGGTCCGGAAGCAAATTCATACTTCAGTAACTGGTACATGAATAGGAAATACCAGTCAGGAACAGGGATGTACGTTGTATCCGTCGGATCGGCTTGACGCTCAAGCGGAGACGGATGGGCAACCGTTACAATAAGATATCCGATAAGGAAAACAGCTCCAACCATCCACTCCTTCAATAGGAAGTTTGGCCAGAAAGCTTCTGTTTTACCAGGATATTCTGAGTAGTCTTTTGGGACATTGGGTTTCCGATTTGCAGAAATCCGGGAATCCCCAACAAATTTCATACCTTTTCCGCGATGCATTTTGTCCCCTCCTTATTCTAAATATAAGACAAACAACATCTAAATCTTATAGTGGTCCAGAAATACCTTGTCTTCTGATCATGATAAAGTGCGCTGCAAGCAACCCAAGCAAAGCAGCTGGCAAGAAGAATACATGAATCGCGAAGAAACGTGTCAAAGTTTGTGCACCTAGGATTGTTGAATCACCCGCAAGCAGGATCTTGATCTGCTCACCAATGAATGGAACGGATGCTGCGATTTCGATACCTACTTTAGTAGCGAATAACGCTTTCATATCCCATGGCAATAAGTAACCTGTGAAACCAAGACCTAACATGACGACGAAAATAAGCACGCCGACGATCCAGTTAAGTTCACGAGGTTTCTTATAAGAACCTGTAAAGAATACACGCAGCGTATGTAGGAACATCATAACGATAACAAGCGACGCTCCCCAGTGGTGCATCCCACGCACAATTTCACCGAATGCAACTTCATTTTGAAGGTAGTAGACGGATTTCCATGCATTTTCGATATCCGGAGTGTAGTACATTGTAAGGAACATACCGGATAAGATCTGAATGACCGTTACGAAAAATGTCAAACCTCCGAAACAATAAATGAATGCAGAAAAATGATGTGCAGGGTTTACGTGCTCAGGTACTTCATGGTCAGCAATATCACGCCATATAGGGGTGATATCCAACCGTTCATCAACCCAATCATAAATTTTATTTAGCACTTCGGTCGTACCCCCTTACATTTTAAACTAATGTGTTTGGAACAGTTTTTCCAAGATAAACGAAGCCATCCACTTCTTGGACTTGAAATTCATCAAGCGGACCTAGCGGCGGAGTTCCAGCTACGTTCTTTCCATTTTTCTCGTAACGTCCAGCGTGGCAAGGGCAGAAAAATTCGTTCTTATGATTGTCCCCTTCCCAGTTCACTGTGCATCCAAGATGCTTACAGACAGGAGAAAGCGCGATGACTGTATCGCCTTCTTTATAGACCCAAGCGGTATTCGAGACGTCGGATTTGTACCATGCATCTTTCCGATCTTTGATCGTAAAATCGACACGCACTGGCACTTCAGTCAATTCATCCACTTTTTGCGAGGTTGCAATAAAATCCCCGTCAGTTTTCGCTTGCAATACCGGATCGATCGCAAAGCGGACCATCGGCATCACTGCTGCCGAAACCATGAATCCACCGACGCCCATCAAGGAATAGCTTAGGAATTGGCGTCTTGACACTTTGCTGCTCATCAGTTTCCCTCCTCTAACTCCAAAATCAGTCCAACGGACATACTATTGCTAATTGTAATACTAGGACATATCTATGATATATCAATATTGCCGTAAATTCAATCATGCATTCGACAGGAAAAACAGTTTGTGAACAAATGATGAATTTTGAAAAATGGCAAGACTGAAATGTCATCAAACAATCATTAACGCAATTCTACAACTGCTTGAAATTCAAGTTGAATTCACTTTTTTCAAGCATATCACAACTGGCGTGGAAAACGTTAAGCAGAAGCCCATTTTTCAGTGAACTTCGGCAAAACTTGCCGCAATTGGTCCTCCAAGATCGTTTGGCGAAGCTGGACATCCATACTTTCCACAGGAATCGAAGGCAGCCAGATTACTTGTCCATTGTCCTCAGAAGAAACCCATGCAGGATCGGTTGTCAGAAAGAAGATATGTTTAAATGGCGACTCCTTAAAAGAGTCTAGTAAATCTGCCTTCAATTCAGTAATAACTGTCGATGAAGTATAGGAAAACGGAGGGGCGAACATCATCCGTCCCTTGAATTGAGTCTCGATCATCGAAGACAGCAACATGGTGAACTCTGCAGCTGATGCACTCATCTTCATCTTTTCCAATGCCGGTTCGACCTTAATCAGGGGAATAACAAGCGTATCGATGTATTCTTTTTGCTGTAAATATGTATCCATATCTTTTCCGGTCCAATTCATAGACTATCTCTCCCTAATATCAGTTGTTCATGCCCATCATAACATGAGCCAGACAATACCGTCCTTCACAAAGTATCCAAGGATTGCTAATGGTTCCATCAAGTCAAATGACCCCATCGGTGGATGGGGTCATTATTGTTTGGAAGTTTTCATTTCATTCAACATAGAAGACAGGACGAGGAACCGCTCGCGGTCGTTCTCATCGAGTGCTTCATCCACTCTTCTCATTAACATTTCCAATGACATGGTTGCAGCGCTTTCTTCCAGGAGCTGTTCCGCAATTTTTCGGTCTCGTTCACTGACCTGCAAATCATCGGGAAGGTACGGGTTCTCTTCCCGCACCATCGCATATTGAGGGCACGCATGACTGTTTGGAAAGTTTAATTGAATAAACATTTTTTCTTCCGGATGGAGACGTAAATCATGAAACGACTTCTCGGCATCAGCCGTCATCAAGTTTCCTTTATAGAAACGAAACGGAATACTTTCTGAATTGGTCGTGGAGATCACCATTGCTCTTGGACAATAATGTGCTTCGTCAGTAAAGTGGACGTTTTGAAGAAGCTGTTCATGGCTTAGAAGATAATTCAAAATCCAAACACATTCCCGGCGCTTTAATTTGTAGCGCTTTAGAAACCACCGTACAAAATCCTTTTTGGCAGCGACAGGAATCATGGCTGTCATATCACACCTCCTCGTCATTTGACAATTCAAGAAATGCGTCCCATTCATCATGGTGTTCGATTGCTACTAGTTGCTTTACTATTTCGATGGCTTCGCTCCGTTTTCCTTCTTCTAAAAGGAAATGTGCGTACCGATCAAGAAAAATCGGATCATCTTTCATTCCAACATATGCCTCACTATAAGATACGTATGCATCATCGAATTGTTCCACCCGCTCCAAAGCATATGCTTTAAAAGCTGTTAACATCGGCAGATCCATTTGTGCTTCGTCCGTTTCGGCCAATAGTGAAAGAAGTTCTTCATCTTTTTCTTGCTCATTGTATAAAGAAGCTAAAGCGATTAGCGCATCGATATATTCCGGGTCTAACGCTAAGGCTTCACTTAGGTGCTCTTCCGCTTCATCAGTCTTCCCAAGTTTCAATGCGGATTTTCCTGCTGCCAATCTCAGTTCTTTATCAAATTCATCTCTAGTGATACCTCGTACAAATAATTCATACGCCTTCTGGTCGTCACCTAACCTGGCATAAGATTGGCCTGCCAGCATATAGGCAGAGAAATAGTCAGGATCGAGCTCAAGTAATTGTTCCATCAATTGAGTGGACCGTTTTGGCTGATCTGCTTGGAAATAAGCGTAGGCCGCTCCGAATAGATCATCAGGTGCCGATGAGTCTTTAAGCAGCTGTTCATAATAGGGAATCGCTTCTTCATATGCAGCACCGGCACTATAGGTTTCAGCCAATCTGGAAACGATTCGGATTCCACCGATATCGTTGACCCCTTCGTCATTCAAACCAGAATAGAGGGATGCCGACTCGACATATTTCCCGCCGTCCAATAATAATTCAGCGTAGGCAAAACGAAGTACCGGTTCATCCGGCATAAGGGCTAATGCCTCTTTCACTTTCATTACCGCGGCTTCGGACATGCCAGACATTTGGTAGTAATCCGCTAGAGACAATAAGGCTTGGACATATTCATCCTCATCGGGTGTGATGGAAGTTAAAAGTAATAACGCCTCATCTTCCTTACCCATTTCCAAGAGTGTTTCCGCCCGGTCGATTTTCAATTGCCCTTCTTCAGGCATCAGTTGAAGCAATTCTTCGTATAATGTATCAGCCAATTCCACATATCCATAGTCCATCATCATCCCAGCCAAATCATAGAGATTTTCTGGTTCCTCGGTTCCTTGCTGAAACATACTGATTATCTGTTCAATCTGCAGCCGCAGATCTTCTAGATTGCCTTCTCTGGCTGCCTGCATTAAATTCTCTAACTGACCCATATTTTCACCTGTTCTTTCGCTTTGTATACATGCGGGACATCGCACTTTTTAGGAACGGCCGGACAATCGGTATAAGTCATCAAAGAAGTTTGGATAAGAGACCGCGATGCAAGAAGGATCCTCAATTTGAACCGGACCTTCCGAAACAAGAGCAGCAATGGCCGACATCATGCCAATACGGTGATCGCCATAGGATTGAAGTGTTGCCCCATACAACTTGCTCGGTCCGGTAATGATCATGCCGTCTTCCGTTTCCTCGACTGTGGCTCCCAGCTTCTTCAGTTCGGAGGTGACGGCTGCAATCCGATCCGTTTCTTTTACACGCAATTCTTCTGCATCTTTGATAACTGTCTTGCCAGTTGCTTGTGTCGCCATCAAAGCAATAATCGGCAACTCATCGATTAATCGGGGAATCATGTCTCCTCCGATTTCAGTTCCATGAAGTTTGGCGCTTTTCACAATGACCGTTCCGTACGGTTCACCATTTTCCCCTTTTTGGTCAACAATTTCAACTGTCGCGCCCATCTGTCTCATCACATCTATCATTCCTGTGCGGGATGGATTTAAACCAACGTTGATGAAGGATATCTCACTTTCCTGTACAATCGCAGCAGCGGCCATGAAGAATGCGGCAGACGAAATATCACCAGGAACGATAACATCACAGCTTTTCAATGCTTGCTTCCCTTTTAACCGGATTTCTTTGTCATTCGTCTCAATCTCTGCTCCGAACTGGCGGAGCATCCGTTCTGTATGATCCCGTGAACCTGTCTTTTCAATTACGCATGTTTCCCCTTCAGCTTGTAGCGCTCCAAATAAAATGCCTGACTTCACTTGAGCGCTCGCAATTGGCATTTCATACTGTATGCTTTTCAACTGATGGCCAGTAATTGTCAAAGGTAAATAATTAGCGTCTCCTTCACCTGTAATGCGTGCTCCCATTTTTTCAAGTGGTGCAATCACTCTTTTCATCGGACGCTTTGATAAATAGGCATCCCCGGTCAAAGTAGACTCCACTTTTGATCCTGCCAATATTCCGAGCATAAGACGGGCCGTCGTTCCGGAATTCCCTGCATAGAGCGGTCCGTCCGGTGTTTTCCAGCCATCAATACCTGGACTGTCGATGAAAACCTGGTCCCCTTCTCTCTCGATCGTCACTCCTAATTTGCCAAAAATATCAATTGTGCAAAGACAATCTTCTCCCGGGAGAAAACCAGCTATTGTTGTTTTGCCAGCTGCAATTGAACCTAACATGACGGCACGATGGGAAATCGATTTATCTCCTGGTACCTTCAGCTCTCCACGTAACGTTGGATTCGTGAACTCCACTGTTTTCGTCTCCATATTGACGACCCCTCTTCTCAAATGATATGCATACTATAATCTGTTGCTTTTGAAAGTACTTGTCTCGCTTTCTTACGATCCTCAGCAGTTTGGAAACTGACGACTAATATACCGTACACGTCCGTCCGGGTCTCGACAATCCGGATATTCGTCAAACTGATCCGCTCGTCTGCAAGGATTTTAGTGATCTCCGAAATCACACCTGGATGGTCAGGCACATCGATATGCAGATCAAACGGCATGTATAAGGCACCTTGAACTGCACCTTCCTTTGTAGAAGGCAAATGATCCCGATATTG
This sequence comes from Sporosarcina sp. AD_1, assembly GCF_057373025.1. Taxonomy (NCBI): domain Bacteria; kingdom Bacillati; phylum Bacillota; class Bacilli; order Caryophanales; family Caryophanaceae; genus Sporosarcina; species Sporosarcina sp. AD_1. The sequence goes on along the minus strand of NZ_JBPVIR010000002.1, from coordinate 290,417 downwards.
TTTTGCTTCTGCAAAAAAATCAAAAATCCGTTCGGGTTCATTTGAAGTAAGCATGGATCGGACATCTTCCATTTCTTTCATCCAGCCATCGAGCTGATGTAAAAGCTCATCTCTGTTCTGTATTGTGATATCTCTCCACATAATTGGATCTGCGGAGGCAATTCTCGTCAAATCCCTGAAGCCGCCTGCCGCCAAATTTTTCACAAAAGGTTGTCCTGCTTCCTGTTTTGCAAGCAGTCCAACCATTGATGAAGCAACAATATGCGGGAAATGACTGACAATAGCCGTCATCCGATCATGCTGTTCCGCTTCAAGCACAACGACTTTTCCTTTGGTCGATGCTAAGAGATCCTTTAGAGAATCCACTTTGGAAGAATCCGTCGTCTCACGCGGAGTCAGTATATAATAGGCATTTTCAAATAAATGTGCTTTTGCCGCACTCACGCCACTTTTATGCGAGCCTGCCATCGGGTGTCCACCAATGACTACAATGCCTCTATCCTCTAATTCTTTTGCCGCTTCCATGATTGGAAACTTCGTGCTTCCGGTATCCGTGATGATGACATTTTCCTTAAATGCCCAACCTCTCGCTTCCTTCATCATAGAAACAGTAGTATTTACCGGTGTTGCGAAAAAGACAAAATCCGCTTGTTCGCAAGCGGACTCGGCAGATGGTGCGATCATATCAATAATTCCTCGACGATAGGCTTCATCTGCGGTTTTATACGAACGGTCAAACCCGGTAATATATAGTTCCGGATTCCTTTTCAGGGCCAATCCCAGTGATCCTCCGATCAGCCCTAAACCAATGATTGCAACGTTACGCTTCATGAGAACCACCTTTTTTCAGGAGCTCATCGAATGCCTCAAAAAACCCGTCATTTTGTTGTTCGGTGCCGATTGTTACCCTAATATATCCAGGCGTGCCCAATGCATTGCCACTCCGCACAATATAACCTTGCTGGAGAAAGAATTCAGATGCCTCATCTGCATCTGCCGGCACTTGTATCAACACAAAATTAGTTTGAGAATCAAACATGTGAAGATCATGTTGTTCCGCAAATTTCGCAAACCGATTCCTCTGTTGATCATTTAATGAACGGCATTTCTCAATAAATTCCTCATCCATTACCGCCACTTCAGCTACTGCAACTGCAAGCGAGTTATTGTTAAATGGATTTCTCACTTTATTTAACGGCGTTACAACTGCCGGATCTGCGATTCCATAGCCAAGACGCATGGAAGCCAGCCCATATGCTTTTGAAAACGTGCGCAGCACAATAATATTTTTATATTGCTCTAGCAGCGAGATCGAATCGACATGTTGCTCATCTGTAATATATTCAAAATAGGCTTCATCCAAAACGACGAGCACATCTTCCGGCACTTTCTTTAAGAAATCTGCAACTTTGTCAGCAGGCATTAGATTTCCTGTCGGATTGTTTGGATTGCAAATCCAGATGACTGCCGTGTCTTTCGTAACAGCATCCAAAAAAGCATCCAAATCATGCTGTCCATCTAGCAATGGGATTTCGGTTAGGGACGCCCCTTCGATTTTGGCATTGTGAGCATACTGGGGAAATGTTGGTGTTGCCATAATCGTATGTTTACCTTCATCCAATAAAGCTCTGCAAATAATCGAAATGATTTCATCCGAACCATTGCCGAATAGGATGGACTCTTCAGATACACCATGTTTTTCCGCCAGCGTTTTGCGCAGTCGGCTGGAATGGCCGTCAGGATAGATTTCATATTGAAGCGGATTTTGGTCCAAGTAATCCAAAACTTGCTGAGACGTGCCATAAGGGTTTTCATTGGACGCCAGTTTCACTATATTGGTCAGTCCATACGCACGTTTCACATCATCAATTGATCTTCCCGGTTTATACGGTCTCATCTCTTCCAATACTGTCTTCCACTTCATATGTATCCCTCCAGTTAATTCGTCTGTAAATCCGGACGAAGCTTTATTGCATCATTATGATAAATATGCCGGATATCTTTTTGAGGTGTTTCCAAATTGACATGCATCAATATTCTGATACATTGCGGCATAGAGCCTGGCACGTCCATTTCATGCGTACACATGACAGGGACGTATTTCCATCCATCGATGGATCGTATCGCCTTTGCCGGAAATACGGATTTTATATCTGGCGTCGTGGAAACAATGACAGATACAATATCTTCCGGTGGGAACTGATTCGCATTCGCCATTTCTAGAGCAAGTGCTTCTGTCTCTTTCAATATCGCATCTATATCATCGCAATGAACTGTTGTCGCTCCTCTGACTCCTCTAACTGTCATTCCTGCCTGCCCCCGTTCTATTCTTCAACTCTTCAAATACCAACTCACATTCTTCTGCTGCAATAGGTTTTACATACGGTTTGCCAATTTCCTGAAGAAGGACGAAGTTCAACTGACCGTATGTTGCTTTTTTATCTTTCGCCATATAGTCCATGAATTGTGTAAATGGATGCTGATGGATTGGTTCGAACGTGTAACCGTTACGTTGTGCAAATTCGATCAGACGATCCGCCATGCCAGCCGGCTGTAACCCATGACGCTCGCTAAGGATTAGACTGTACGCCATGCCGATCATGACACATTCCCCGTGGCTCAGCCCGCCGAAGCCGCAAACTGCCTCCACGCCATGGCCGAATGTATGGCCGAAGTTCAAAAACTTTCTCGTTGAATGCTCAAACTGGTCTTCCTCCACAATGTTTGCTTTCACTTCGATCCCTTTCATCAATTCAACAGAAAGCCATTCTGCCGAAGGGGAAACAAACTGTGGGTTCTCTAGAAGCTCTTCCGACCACGAAGCATTAGAAATGAGGGCGTGCTTGAGCAATTCCGCCATGCCCGAACGGATTTCCCTTGCAGGCAATGTTTGCAAAATCGGTGTGTGGAACAAGACGGCTGCCGGCTGGTGGAATGACCCAACCATGTTCTTCCCTTCTGCCATATTGATGGCCGTCTTTCCTCCAACCGCACTATCATGCGCCAAAATGGTTGTAGGACATTGGATATAAGCAATTCCACGCATGAAAGTGGCAGCAACAAAACCGGTCAAATCTCCGCAGGCCCCTCCTCCAAATGCTATAAGCAGAGAATTACGCGTAAAGTGATTTTGAAGCAAAAAGCTATGGCAATCAAAAAAGACAGCCGGCGTTTTACTTGCCTCCCCTTCCGGAACAATCTTGACGACGGGGTTCACTCCTAAAGATTGAATGGAGGCTGTTAATTTCTCTAAGTGAAGGCCAGCCACTTTTTCATCTGCAATGATGCCGATTTTGTCCGCTTTTTTCAGTTGATCAGCATAGGTCGTAGAAAGTAGGTCATACGCTTGCTCGCTGATATGAACGTCATATATATGTCCAGGAATTTTAATTGTTAATTTCGCCATATTAAAACCCCTTTACATATTCTCTGTACTCGTCCAGCTCTTTCTTGAGCCCTTCCATCGTGAACGAACGGAATTCCTCCATAATCGCTTTCGCCAATTCCGTTGCGATCACATGCTCTGCTACGACAGATGCAGCGGGAACTGCACAAGGATCAGAACGCTCAATTGTCGCAACAAATGGTTCCTTCGTTTCGATATCGACACTTTCCAGCGGTTTATATAACGTCGGGATCGGCTTCATCACGCCACGAATAACGATCGGCATGCCAGTGGACATTCCGCCTTCCAAGCCGCCAAGACGATTGGATTTTCGGTAGTATCCCTCTTCCTCACTCCATGCGATTTCATCATGCACTTCACTTCCTGGGATTTTCGCCATTTCGAATCCGAGACCGATTTCGACCCCTTTGAACGCATTGATGCTCATCATCGCACCAGCCAGTTTGCCATCCAGCTTCCGGTCAAATTGCACATAGCTTCCAATTCCAGGAGGACAGCCTTCGATGATTACCTCGACGACACCACCAAGTGTATCTCCACGTTCTTTGATAGAATCAATTGCTTCAACCATCTTGGCAGATGCAGATGGGTCCGCACAGTAAACTGGATCATTTTCAACGATTTCCCGCAGTTTATCAGCAGAAAGGCCGGCATAGGCAACGGGATCCGTTTTAACACCACCAATTTCAGTCACATGTGAAACGGTATATATGCCGAGTTCTTTTAGAAATTGTTTTGCAACCGCGCCGACAGCTACGCGCATCGTCGTTTCGCGGGCAGAAGAACGTTCCAGAACATTTCGCAAATCGCGATGTCCGTATTTCATGCCGCCTACGAGGTCCGCATGGCCGGGACGCGGCCGGGTGATACGACGTTTTATATCACGCGGGTCAACATCTTCAGGCAAAGGCTCGATGCCCATAATACCCGTCCAATGCTTCCAGTCATCATTCACGACCGTCAATGTGACAGGTGAACCAAGCGTCTTCCCATGGCGCACACCTGATGAGATGACGACTTTATCTTTTTCTATTTGCATTCTGCGGCCGCGGCCATGCCCGCCTTGCCGCCTCTTCAATTCTTTATTGATCATCTCTTCTTGCAATTCCATTTGGGCAGGAAGCCCTTCAATGATGGCCGTCAGTTGCGGACCATGTGATTCACCAGCAGTAATAAATCTCATTTCCAAATTCCTCCTCAGCTAATCTAATCTCTGGATGATACAGTATCCGTTTATAGCACTTTACCAAACGAAAGGTTTTTTGACTATAGGCTATTATAAAAAAATATCCGGAAAAGTCCGGATAGGATGATATTTATTGAAGAAACTGAGCTTTTATATTTTCTTGTAGAAAAACGTATCTTCCGATTCAAAATGATATTTGGAAGGGTTGAATATTTGTTCCGTACTTCCTACAAAGAGGATGCCGCCTGGCCGCAATGCTTTGGAAAAATTCATATAGATTTGATCCTTTGCCTCTTCTGTAAAGTAAATCATTACATTGCGGCAAACAATCAAATCATAATCAGAGCCGTATGTATCATTCAATAAATTATGTTGTTTGAAGGAGACCGTTCGTTTGATTTCATCTTTCACTTGATAATATTGTCCTTCATTCACAAAATAATTTTGCAGTACCGGTTTAGGAACCTCTTTCAGCGAGCGATCGGAGTACAGGCCGACTTTTGCCCGTTCCAGCACACCTTTATCCAAATCCGTTGCGAGAATGGAAATATCAGAACGCGGAACATGGCCGGACATGACCATCGCGAGCGAATACGGTTCTTCACCAGTAGAACAAGCCGCACTCCAAATCTTCAACTTCTTTTTATCTTGTAATAGCATTGGAATGATCTTCTTATCCAGCACATCCCATCTCTGCCCATTCCGATAAAACTCGGAAACATTGATGGTCATGCGATCCAGAAATTCATCCAGCAGCACATGATCAGTATGTATGGCTTGGTAATAATCGGAGAAATTCCGATAACCTTTCTTCTCGTATAGCGAGGTGAGCCTTCTCTTCATCTGCGCCTCTTTATATAACGACAGATCAATACCTGTCTTTCGTTTGATGTTCTTGATGAACTCATCATAATCCGCCAACTGAGACCCTCCGTTCATAAGTTGTACCTATTATATCGAAAAAGACGCTCGATATGTAGCAAATATTATTTATTTTATTGAAATGTTAACGCATGTGTCTAAACTTTTAACAGGTTTTACTTATGCAAGGTGTGGGGGCTGGCTGGATGCAGCCGTTTGTCGAAAGGCACTCCGTGTTACCGGAATGTGCGCCAAATTAAACTGGATAGGCGCCAAATAGTATTGGCAATGCGCCAAAATAATCTGGGATCACTAGGGATGGGAACAGAATATGGTGATTAATTAACTGAGTTGGATGGCGATGAGTGGTTGATTGGAATGAATGATAGTATTTACCGCTGAACGCCAGTAAAGCGAAACGAACGCCATTAACTCTGGCTGAACGCCAATAAATCGAAACGAACGCCAATAACTCCTCCTGAACGCCAATAAATCGAAACGAACGCCAATAACTCCTCCTGAACGCCAATAAATCGAAACGAACGCCAATAACTCCCGCCAAACGCCAGTAAAGCGAAACGAACGCCAGATTATCCCGCTGAACGCCAGTAAGTCGAAATCCAACGCCAATATATCCCGCCGCCAGTAGGCCATACTCAGGGAACAACCGTCAGCATCCGATATAACTCGCACAAACACTAAATCCATCTCTCGCCTCCAAATCACGAGCAATCAGCCACCTCAAAAACCAGTCAACAAAAAAAACAGCCATAGCGCAATAAGCCGCCAGGCTGTTTTTGAAAAGTAATTAGTTGATCCAGCTAGTCATGGATTTGTCATAAGAAACTAGCTCTTCGTCTTTGAAGAACAAGCCGATTTCACGGACAGCAGATTCTGGTGAATCAGAACCGTGGATGATGTTTTTGCCGACTGTTACAGCGAAGTCGCCGCGAACTGTTCCTGGTGCAGATTCTTTCGGGTTTGTAGCTCCCATCATAAGACGAGCTGTTGAGATGACGTTCTCGCCTTCCCATACCATTGCGAAAACTGGACCAGAAGTGATGAAATCAACTAGTTCGCCGAAGAATGGGCGCTCTTTGTGTTCTCCGTAATGTTGTTCAGCAAGCTCTTGTGAAATTTGCATAAGTTTACCGCCGACCAATGTGAAGCCTTTCTTTTCGAAACGGCTAACGATTTCACCGATTAGATTACGTTGTACGCCATCAGGCTTAACCATTAAAAATGTTCTTTCCATTGATAACACTCCTTTGTGTATGTATCGGATTTTCTCCTTACTGATCGTACCACCACGATCACAATCTTTCAACTGCCAGCATAATTGTCAATAATTTCTCTTTCCTATGAAGGAGGCGATTTGAAGCAAGGCTTTCTTGGCATCCCCGTCCGGCAATGCTTCCAGCTCAGCTACAGCCTTTGAAAGATACGTGTCGCTTATCGCTTGCGCTCTTTCGATTGCTCCGGAATTTCGGATATAAGAAAGCATTTCGCCTCGTTCTGGTTCGGTTAACGAGCCGTCAAACGATTTCAGCATGTATGGTTTGAAATCCGGATCATCTTTTATGTATAGGATCGGCAAGGTGACATGGCCGTTCATCAGGTCGCTTCCGGCCGGTTTGCCCAGCTGCTCGTCGGTAGCAGTGATGTCTAGTATGTCATCTACGATTTGATAGGCCATCCCGGCAAAGTAGCCGAAACGGCGCATTTTCCTTACGAGAGAAGAATCCGCACCGGACACGAGCGCCCCCAATTCACAACTTGAGGAGAGCAGCAGCGCTGTTTTCCTTTTGATGCGTCGCAAATAGTCACGCAATGATTGATCTAATTTCTGCTGGTAATCAATTTGAATGATCTCGCCTTTGCAAATTTCCAGCATCGTTTCGGCCAACAGGCGGTGTACGCCTGCATGCTCGATTTCACCGATGGAAATGAGCGCTTTTGAAAAGATGAAATCTCCCGTGTACATGGCGATCCGATTATCCCATTTAGATTTCACCGTCTCAAAACCGCGTCGCATGTCGGAATTATCAATAACATCGTCATGGACAAGCGAGGCCATATGAATCAACTCAAGTGAAACGGCCACTTTTGAAACACGTTCCAATGAGTAATCGCCGAATTTGGATGCAAGGATGACAAAAATCGGCCGGATTCGCTTGCCACCTGCCCGTAACAGGTGGAGGGACGCTTGCCTGATAATCGGCGAAGAGGAATCGACGGATTTCTCAAGTTCCTTTTCAATATAAGCGAGATCCTTCCGGAAGTCTGCATAAAGCGATAATAACTTCAATTTCTCCAAAACGATTACCTTCCCTGCACTCATTATTTATAGGCGATATGTCCTGCAGCGGCACCACCGCTATATTTTTTATACGAGACTTCCCTAAATCCGGCATCCACAAACAGCTGTGCAAGCTCTTTTACGCCAGGGAAATCATCTGCCGACTCCTGCAGCCATGAGTATTCATTGTAGCTTTTAGCGAACAATTTGCCGAGCATCGGCATGATCGCTTTAAAATAAAAACGGAATACTTGACGGTATACCGGAATTTCGGACTGTGAGGTCTCCAGGCATGCTGCCATGCCTCCAGGTTTCAGCACACGTCTCATTTCGGCCAGCACCGTTGGATAATCAGGCACATTGCGCAAACCGAAGCCAATTGTCACATAATCGAAAGTATTGTCGGGAAATGGCAGCTTCATTGCGTTCCCATGCAGCAATTGGATCGTTGGATAATGATCTACTTTCGGTTTGGCATTTGCCAGCATGCCTTCGCTGAAATCCAAACCGATGACTTGTCCGTTTGGACCCGCCGCCTCTGCTAAGGCAATGGTCCAGTCAGCCGTACCGCAGCAAACATCCAAAGCCGCAGAACCCGGTTCGACATTCATGCGTGCCATGATGTCCTGGCGCCATTTTTTATGTTGGTTGAAACTAATGACCGAATTCATCTTGTCATATTCGCCCGAAATTTTTTCAAATACATGATGCACTTTTTGTTCCTTTGATGTCGTCACTCGTCATTCATCTCCTATTCGAATCGGCATGCTCAGCGAAAGGAATTATCATTTCGGTTATTTTATTTTTTATGGATATGGAGAGGAAAGATGCATTTTCCAGCGCATGCTCTGCCCGTTGAATCAATTCACTATAGGCACGCTCCATATCCGGCTCATGTATATTTTGGCCGATTACCCGTTCCTGAACACCGACTGTTCCGCTTAGTCGCTCTCCAATCCATACTAGCGGCAAGACCAATTTTACGATTTCCATATATGGAGTAAAACCATATCGTTGATAAAAATCAATAATACAGCCCGCTTCAATGATTGCGATCTTGTGGATTACTTGATCCGATCCGACGGGCGGTTTTTTCATCATATTCGTCTTCGTTTCATTAATCAGGCCGATTGTACTAGACAACGATCTAATAAACGGAAAATCCGGAAGTGATGCAAGTAAACGGTAATAGATACCGCTAAAATGATCTCCGGAAAGCACGAGCAGCTGCTGGCTTTTCGGCGTCGCATCCATAACATCAATCCGATCGTGGACATCAAATGCTGCATGGACCGCTCCTACCGCAATGGCCGATGTTTGGAGATGACTGGACCACGCCTCTCCGTTCAATAGAGGGAGCAACAGGAAAAATGCTTTTTTTTCATCTACTATCGTTCCAGAAAAATGTCGATAGACAGTCGGTTCGTAGATGGATTGTTCCACTTCGTTTACATATTCTTTTACATATTGCATGTCTGCTCTTTCCATCTTCGAATCTCCATTCATAGACGGTCGTGCGAATCAGTCAAGTCTAATTCACTCTTTCCCCTCACTGGATACAACTCCGTGTGCTGAATGAATTTCGGCTTTCCCGCGAATTTTCATTGCCGACGTATGTTCGGTGAATTGTGCAATCATCACTTCACCTTTGTCGAGTTTCTCCGTATGGTGAAACTTCGTATCGTTCCCCCTCGTCAGACCAATGACGTTCACACCGTCCTCTTTCGCTTTTATGATAATAAAGTCAGGCTGCGTCATATTACCACTCCCCATTCATGTAAGGTATATCATATCATACAAACAAAGTGTATCGCAAAGGCGTCAAACCGATTTGATCAGCGACAGAATTTCGGCTCTTTTCACATCATCATGTTCGTAAATACCCTTTGCCACGGTCGTAACCGTCTTAGCACCCGGCTTTTTTATGCCACGCATCGTCATGCACATATGTTCCGCTTCGATAATGACGTACACTCCGATCGGATTCAGCATTTCCATCATAGCGTTTGCCACAGTTGATGTAATTCTTTCCTGGAGCTGCGGTCTTCTGGCTGTCGTTTCTACTGCACGTGCCAGTTTGCTTAACCCTGCGACAACTCCATTTCTAGGTATGTATGCGATATGGGCATGTCCGAAAAACGGAACAAGATGATGCTCGCACATCGAGTGAAAAGGAATATCTTTCACTAACACGACTTCATCGTGATTTTCATGAAATACAGTTTCAAAATATTGTCTCGGATCTTTATTCAGACCTTCAAAAACTTCGGCATACATTTTGGCCACCCGTTTAGGCGTCTCAAGCAGCCCTTCGCGAGAAGGATCTTCACCGATTGCTTCCAGGATCATCGTCACAGCATTTTCTATTTTTTCGTGATCCACTTCCCTCATACTACGCATCCTCCTCAACACAAACTAATACTTCCCTTAAAAGATAGTAGCATACTACCTCATTTCCGTACAGTTCAGGGTTTCATCGAAAATCCGAAGACAGACACATAAAAGGAGCCCGTCCTTTTTGCTCGCTGAACGAGCAGAAGGAACGGACTCCTATGTAAACTAAAAGATCACTTTACAGCGTCTTTAAGTGCTTTACCTGCTTTGAATGCAGGAACTTTGCTTGCTGCGATTTCGATTTCTTCACCAGATTGTGGGTTACGGCCTTTACGAGCTGCACGCTCACGCACTTCGAAGTTACCAAAACCGATCAATTGTACCTTATCACCTTTTGCAAGTGCCGATTGGATTGTATCGAATACAGCTTCCACTGCCTTAGTAGCATCCTTTTTCGTCAAACCTGCAGTTTCAGCAACTGAGTTGATCAATTCTGTCTTATTCACACTATTCACCTCCTCTCAAAGGAAATGTTATTGCTTGTCCAGCTACGGGTGACAGCTCTACAGGTCCGTTGATCATAAACATCCGGAATAAAGCGCCTTCAATTTATATAACGCCTGTCACAGCAAAACGCCGCCCTCCGCTGTTCTTTCAACACTGTAAAAAGAGTAACATACTAAAAACCGCGGTGCAACAATATTCTTAGCCTTATCCCGCTACTTTCGGTTAAATTGTCCAAAATAGCAAAAAGACCCGTGAGAAACGGATCTTTTTACGTCTTTTTGTATGTTTTTCCCATTTAAAAACGTTACAATTCAGCATTTTCCTTCATGTTAGACGATAAATGTAATCATGCCCTTGTTTCCATTATTGACCATCTGCTCAATCGTTTCCCGCAATCGTTTTCGGGCATTAGGCGGAACAGAGGAAGTTTTGAACCGAATGCTTTCCTTCATTACCTCATGGAGAGGCGTCCCGAATAACTGTGTTTGCCACAGGGCATCCCGGTCGTGCAAATAGGCGTTCTTCAGTTCCTTGAGCAAATGATGACTGTGGAACTCCGAACCGATTAACGGAGAGAACTCAGCATCCATATCAATACGGATAATATGGAGCGAAGGCGCGGACGCTTTCATCCGTACCCCGTAGAAATTATCCTGTTTAATCAATTCCGGCGGAGACGGCTGGAAGTCGGCAATGGTTGGAAGCGCAACACCATACCCTGTCTGTTTGGCTGTCTCGATGGCCTCTGCATACATATCGTAGGATTTTTTCGCTTTCACTGCATCCTGCACGAAGACAAGCCAATCCTTTTTCGTTCTCATTTCACGCTGCATAATTGATTCGCAAACTTCTTGGAATGCCTGTTCGTCCATTTCAATGTTAACAGTAGCCCGCCCTTTGCCGGCGTCGACTTCAACCACTTCTGCATGCCGTACATATTTTTCATCTTTTAGGCGTTCCGCCAGTTCTTGTACTTTACGAATCTTCGATACTTCCAGAAACCCTTCGTTGATTACATTATCAATTGAGGAGTTCAGTTCATGATCAGCACCGAGCACATCCATCCAATCCGGTTTCTGCAAGTCGATATGCGTAATCGGGAACTCGAAAAGCGCTTCCTTCAAAATCAGCTGAATCTCCTGGGCATTTAGCTGATCTGCACTGATTGCAATAACTGGAACGCCATGACGTTCAATCAATTGCTCTTTCAGAGCGACCGTGCGGTCATGTGCAGGCATTTTCGAATTCAGTACGATGACAAACGGTTTCCCGATATCCTTCAGCTTCGCGACAATCTCTTCTTCTGCAACCTCCGCCGCAGCCCTGGGAATATTATTGACTGTCCCATCTGTTGTCACCAAAATGCCAATTGTTGAGTGATCACGTATTACTTTATCCGTACCGATCCGCGCAGCTTCCTCAAATGGAATCGGCTCATTGTGCCACGGGGTATGGACGTATTTAGGCCCATCTTCATCCTCATACCCTCTTACGCCATCAATGACATAGCCGACACAATCTGCTAATCTTACTTGAAATGTCAGTTCTCCATCCCCAATGGACACTGCCGTTCCCTGGGCAGGAACGAATTTCGGCTCTGATGTCATAATAATAGGGCCAGGAGAGCTTTGTGGCAACTCATCCTGTGCTCTCGCACGATCTCCCGCATCGAGCATGTTCGGTATGACGACTTCTTCCATCACCCTTTTCACAAACGTCGATTTCCCCACACGAACAGGGCCGACCACTCCTATATAGATATCCCCATCCGTACGTCTAGCCAGATTTTCATACAACTCCTCTTTCATACGTAGCCCTCCTTTTTTTGCGCATTCTAGTTTATGTAAAAGAAAAACGTTTCATGCTAAAAGCACGAAACGTTTTATCAACCTATTTTTTTTTGCGCAAAAAGATGACTTGATTCTCTTCATTCACCGTGTATGGAAGCGAATAGGCAGGCAATACTGGATAATGGTCGGATAACAAATGACGAATATCTTCGCCTGGTTTGATATCCGGTTTTTCATTTTCAATAATACGTCCTAAGTCGATGGAATAGTCGATATAAAAGTTGCCATCCCCTCCGACGACGAGAGGTAATTGTGCATCGGAGTAAGGGCTTGGAATTTGAATCGGCTCGTCGTAGCCCATTTTTTCATAATCGATTTCGAATACAAATTCTCCGACTTCATCTTTGAAAAATATTTTACCTAAAATCTGTTTTCGCAAATTCAATTCACGGATTCGTTCCGCTACTCGTAAATCAACCAATTTCACGGTAGGATTCTCTTCCACATCCGTCAGCACATATTGATAGATGCCTCCAACCTCATAGGCATTGGATGGAATTTTCTCCATATAAGCGGGAGCCAGCTTCGAAAACTCAACAGGATACTTGATGTAGAGATCCGTTTCTTGCTCACGCGTCTTAATCGGCAATAATCCACCATTATTATTCTGATAGGATTCTACCGCTTTTTGGACAGACTGCAGCTGCTCCTCGTACGGATTCTCTTTGGCGGCCTTTTCATCTCCAGGATACATACAGCCTGATAATAGAACAGTAACTGTTACGATTGCTGTCAATAGAATCCCTTTTGATAAATTCTTCATCGCGCACCTCCGGTAGGACCGCTGAACACGAGATAAATCATTGCGAAAAATGAGAAGATCAGTAAAGCATACGCTACAATTGCAAATAAAAACTTCAGCAGCCGATTGGAAAGCTTATGCCGGCTTACAAAAATGAGACCCATGGAAATGGCCATGAAACCCATTGCATAGAACGACAGCCACATTTTATCCAGTGAGGACAAGGTGATTCATCCTTTCATCCAGTAAAATCTATTTCCCCAATTATTGCGACATCCGAGCTTCACCCGAAAATGTCTTCAATTTCTTGTTTTTTCATCCGGTTCATCAGTTTATCAACCGCTTCTTTAGCCGGAGTATCTTCAAACAGCACTGTATATAAGGCTTCTGTCAACGGCATGGAAACGTCCATTTGCTGCGCCAGCTGATGTGCCGCTTTCGTCGTGCGCACTCCTTCGATAACCATTCCCATACCAGAAGTGACTTCCTCAAGCGTCTTGCCTTCGCCGAGCATATGACCGGCTTTCCAATTTCGTGAATGCACGCTCGTACAGGTGACAATTAAATCGCCAAGCCCTGTTAAGCCAGAGAACGTCAAAGGATTGGCCCCCATCTTGACACCAAGGCGTGTGATTTCTGCAAGCCCTCTTGTTATGAGAGCCGCCTTTGCGTTGTCCCCATAGCCTAAGCCGTCAGTGATCCCTGCAGCCAAAGCGATGACATTTTTCAAAGCGGCTCCAAGCTCAACACCGAGCATATCATTATTTGTATAGACCCTGAAATGATGATTCATGAAAAGGTCTTGCACTTTTTCCGCAGCTTCCAGATTATCCGAGGCGGCAGTGACCGTCGTAGGGTGTCGCAAGACCACTTCTTCCGCATGGCTTGGTCCGGATAATACAACAATCGCCTGCCGATTCTCAGGATTGATTTCTTCTTCAAGCATCTCAGAAATACGTTTTAAGGAGTTCGGCTCAATACCTTTTGAAACATGGACAAACAATTTAGATTGTTCCACCATGCCATTAATTTCCTCACAGATTCCGCGTATCCCTTTTGTCGGCACTGCAATGATTAGAATTTCAGCATGGCGGACCGCTTTTTTCAAATCTGAAGTCGCTTGCAATGCAGTGGGCAAAGAAATGCCAGGCACATAGCGCTCATTTGTGTGGCGCTCATTAATTTCAGTTGCCTGTTCTTCTCTTCTTGCCCAGATTAAACAATCATGTCCATTATCGGCTAAGACAAAAGCGAGCGCAGTTCCCCAGCTGCCCGCACCGATTACAGAAACTTTTTCCATTCAAACCATCCTCTCAACCATATGAACCATTAGCTTCGTGCTCTTGTAATCAACCGGATCGGAGTACCCTCGAATCCGAAAGCTTCCCGAAGCCTGTTTTGTAAAAATCGTTCATATGAAAAATGCATCAATTCGGGTTCGTTTACAAAAACGACAAAGACGGGAGGCTTGACCGCCACTTGTGTGACATAGTATATACGCAGTCTGCGGCCTTTGTCGGATGGTGCAGGATTCCTGGCAACAGCATCCTCTATTACCTCATTGAGTACGCTGGATTGGATGCGAAGTGCATGATTTTCACTAATCAATTTGATCGTATCGAACAAAGTGCGTACACGCTGCTTCGTTTTAGCTGATACATAGGCAACTGGCGCATACTCAAGAAATTGGAACTCTTTTCGGATATCCTCCGTGAAACGGTTCATTGTCTTTTCGTCTTTCTCGACCGCATCCCATTTGTTCACAACAAACATAACACCTTTGCCCGCTTCTTCTGCATAGCCTGCAATACGCTTGTCCTGTTCACGCAATCCTTCTTCGCCATTCAAGACGATAAGGACGACATCCGATCGGTCAATCGCCTTCAATGCACGCAATACACTGTATTTCTCTGTGCTCTCGTATACTTTTCCTTTTTTACGCATGCCTGCCGTATCGATAATCTTATACTTCTGTCCCTCATATTCATACGAAGTATCGATGGCATCCCGAGTTGTTCCAGCCACGTCACTGACAATGACTCGTTCCTCTCCGAGCAATGCGTTGACAAGAGAGGATTTGCCGACATTCGGGCGCCCAATCAGCGAGAAGCGAATGACATCATCGTCCTCCTGCTCTTCCGTGGGATCCGGGAAGCTGGCTGCAACAGCGTCAAGCAAATCCCCAAGACCAATCCCGTGAGATCCAGAAATCGGATACGGATCACCAAATCCTAATGAATAGAAGTCATAAATCATTTCCCTCATATCTGGGTTGTCGATTTTATTGACTGCCAATACAACAGGCTTTTTTGTCTTATATAACATTTTAGCGACTTGTTCGTCCGCATCTGTTACGCCATCGCGTCCGTTTGTAAGGAAAATGATGACATCTGCCTCATCAATCGCAATTTCCGCTTGCAGGCGAATTTGCTCTAAGAACGGTTCATCGCCGATATCGATGCCGCCTGTATCAATTAAATTAAATTCATGTGCCAACCAGTCTGCAGAGCTGTAGATACGGTCGCGTGTCACGCCAGACACGTCTTCCACGATTGATATCCGCTCTCCTACTATCCGATTGAAGATTGTCGATTTCCCGACATTTGGTCTGCCGACAATCGCCACTGTTGGTTTCGTCATAATTAAAACATCCTTCCGACTCTATCTCTAGACATTATACAGAAAAAAGATGATGATGCCTATAAAAGCACCATCATCATCCAGAATGTTATTCACATTTTGTGTCCAAATGGGATTTCCATTCGTTATTCTGAGAATTTCTTCAGTTGATCACCGATGACATCACTCAAGGAGAAGCCTGTTTCCTCTTTCATTTCATAATCGCCATATGATTCTTCCTCTTCCTTTTCAATTAAATCTTTAATGCTTAAGGAGAGGCGTTTCTCATCTGCGTTTACATCAAGGACTTTCACTTTCACCTTTTGGCCTTCTTCCAACACTTCATGCGGTGTACCGATATGCTCATGTGAAATACGGGAAATATGGACAAGGCCTTCGACGCCTGGCAACACTTCAACAAATGCGCCATAGGAAACGAGCCGCTTCACTGTGCCTTCGAATACGGAGCCGACTGGAGCCTTCTCCTCAATATCTTCCCATGGTCCAGGCAGCGTGTCCTTGATTGATAAGGAAATCCGCTCAGAATCGCGGTCCACAGAAAGGACCTTGACCTTCACCTTGTCTCCCTCTTTCAATACATCAGATACTTTTTCAATATGCTCATGCGATAATTGTGAGATATGGACCAATCCATCCACACCGCCGATATCGACGAATGCTCCGAATGAGGCGATGCGCTGAACAGTTCCTTCCAGCACGTCTCCTTCTTTCAGATCATCGAGCACTTCCTCTTTTTTCTGAGACTTTTCTTCTTGAAGAACTGCGCGATGGGAAAGGATCAAACGGTTCTTTTCCTTATCCATTTCAACAATTTTAAACGTCATCGTGCGCCCTTTATAATCGTCAAATGTCTCAACGAAGTGATCCTCTACCAAGGAAGCAGGAATGAATCCTCTGACCCCAAGGTCGACAACCAAACCGCCTTTGACGACATCTTTCACTTCTGTTTCGATTGTTTCATTGTTGTTGAATTTTTCCTCAAGATCTCCCCATGCATCTTCCGCATCTACTTTACGCTTTGAAAGTACATAGTTATCCTCTTCCACTTTCGTGATGATGAGTTCAAGTTCATCCCCAACCGAAACAGCATCTCCCGCTTTTTCGATATGAAGACTGGACAACTCGCTGATCGGGATGACGCCATCAAATGGAGCGCCTGAAATTTCTACAGTTACGGATTTATCTTCGATCTTTGTCACCTTGCCAGTGACACGGTCACCTTCTTTGTATCCGTTCATTGCATCCAAATTCATCTCTTCAGTCATATGTAGTCCTCCTCCATAATGAATCCTACTTCTATATTATTCGAATCGGTGAGTAAAAACAAAAAATTACCCTTGCCATTTTATTTATTTTTTTCGAGCAATTGCCGAATGGCATCCATGATCACTTCTGTCACTTCATCGGCAGACGCTTTTCTTTCCCGGTATTCGGTCATATCGAGCGGCTTTCCATATATGACCTTCAAACGTTTAAACGGCTTGTACGATCCTACGATAGCGCAAGGCACGACCACTGCATTTCCTTTTAATGCGAAGAAGCCGGCGCCTGCTAGCCCTTTGCCAAGTTCACCTGTCTTGCTCCTCGTCCCTTCCGGAAATAAACCGACAACTTTTCCTTCTTTCAATAACTTCAATGTCGTGCGAAACGCTTCCCGATCACTCATTCCTCTTTTGACGGGATACGCATTAACGCTGGGAAGAATACTTTTTAAGACCGGGACCTTAAATAACTCTTCCTTCGCCATAAAGTGAACGGTGCGAGGACAAGTGATGCCCACAACCGGCGGATCAAAATTATCTATATGATTCGCGCAAAGCAACACCCCGCCCTCGTCTGGAAAATTTTCTTTACCGATCACCTGGATCCGGTATAAAGGGAAAAAGATCGTGCTAACGAGAAATTTGCCGAAAGGATATAAGTTCATTTCTTCATCCTCTTTTCAGCGAGCCCGATGATCTCTTCTACAACTTCATCTATTGTCATAGAAGTTGTATCGATGACGACGGCGTCTTCTGCCTTTTTGAGCGGCGAGACTACTCGCTCGCTGTCAGCCCTGTCCCGTTCGGCAATCTGTGCCTTCAATAGTTCTACAGGTGTATGGATTCCACGTTTCTCGTCTTCCAAATGGCGCCGTAAAGCACGTTCCTCTACAGATGCCGTCATGAATACTTTCAGTTCGGCATCCGGTAAAACGGCTGTCCCGATATCCCGTCCATCCATGACAACACCTGTTGCAAGTGCGAGCTTCCGCTGTTTATCGACCATAAGATGGCGGACATTTTCGTGTGCAGCAACTTCTGATACATTCGCTGTAACCCGAGGAGAGCGAATTTCCTCTGTGCAATCCAAGCCGTCGATAAAAACGATCTGGCCAGCAGGAGATGGCTGAAGGCGAATTTCCGTCTGCTCCAAAAGTGAAGTCAGTTCATGATCACTAGTAATATTTATGTCATTGACAAGTGCTTTATGTGTTAATGCACGGTACATGGCACCCGTGTCAATGTACGTAAAATCCATTTTTTCTGCTATACGTTTGGCAATTGTGCTCTTCCCTGCAGCTGCAGGTCCATCAATTGCAATCTTTATCCCTTTTGACATATCTTCTACCCCCGAATTCAATTCGAAAACATTGTAACATAACGAAGTGGGAAAAGTCCCTTCAAAAAGGACTTTCCCCACTGTTTCTTCCAACTCTATAAAGGTTATAATGCTTCTTTCCTTCTTTGTAATTGCCGTTCAAAACAAAAACGGATAATATGCTGACGGTCTGCATCCATCGTTTCGACAAATTGCAGCGAAGCCAGCCTTCTGCCGTCTTTATCCCAAGTCCGGACAGCTATCGCTTCTGTACGCACATAATAGATGTCGTCATTGAGAAAAGGGAGTGCAATAAACAAAGAAAGTTGTTGATTTTCTTCAAATTCTTCTTTTTGTCCAAGATGCAGTGCAATTCCTCCAGCACTGATATCTTCCGCAACATATTGATCGAAACCACGGCCGTCATTAACTGCTACATCAATCGGCGTTTCCACTCGGACGTATTCTCTGCGCTGGATTTTGACCAGCTCATGGTCACCTGGATAGGAGAGCTGCAACATCGGTATCCCCCGATTTACCCTGCCTTTTACTTCAGTTCGAAAGGCATACGACATTTTTTGCTGGTCTATAAATGTCACCAAGAGCTGTGTTCCATCCATGAAAAAAGCAGTACGGTCTGTCTCCATATGAATCGGATAATCAATCATGAAATAATCCTGTCCTAGGTCAACTACCTTGCTTTTATACTTATCACTATTCTCCGTATGATCTTTATCGATAATAATCGATGAACCGATCGAAAGTCTCATTTCCATCAACACCTACCATTTACTCATGCTTCTTTTATTATGTCACGGTGAGGTGCGTTTTCCAATGATCAATTGTTGAAAATCAGAAAAGTTTTTCTGTCTTGATGACTTCTTTCGTTTCTGTATCTACGAGAACTTGGTACGTGCCGATGCCAGTTTCGTCTTCCTTGGTGACAGTTAAGAAATAAGCCAGCCTTTGCTTTAGTTGCTCATTTTCAACATATGCCAGTTCTTCTTTCTCTACTTTGACACCATTATGGAAGAAGGTTTTCCAGTTAATTTTCACGATTGGCTGATCCTCAAGTTTTTCCTTTCGGATATACTCCGCTGCATTTAATCCAACGATTTCGCCAGTATCTTTAGCCGCTTTGATGTGGATGACATCTGAGAAAACTTTCGCCTTGTGAAGAGGCTCGACTCTTACATAGACAAAATGCCAGGCATTTGAATTTTCTCTGGCTTCCTCAAATACGACATCCCGGTAGCCCGCCTTTTCAAGAAATTCCTCGGTTCTCTGTTTAATATCATCAAATGAAACAGCAGGTTCTCCGACTGGCCGATCTGCCAAGTAGGATAGAACATGTCCGCCTTTTTCTGTAATGTCAATATAACCGACAGTCTGATTCGATGCAAAACGGATATGGTAAAATGGATACGGTGCACCGGGCTGGCTTTTCTCCACGCCAATCACATCGTTTGTCACCTGCGGAAACACTTGTTTGAATATCGAAACCGCTTCATCTTTTGAAACTTCTGGATCAGTAATGTTTTGCAAGTCCTTTTTCTTCATGGCATCCGATTCGCTCGCTGTTAACGGGAAATCACTCTCTGTATATTGCTTTACTGAATTCCCTTTTTGCGACCAATCAACATCTGAATTCTTCGCATCCAACCGCTCAACCCATTCATTCATAGAATAGCGGCCATCCACCAGACCTGCTGTAGCAACTTGCCAATCCGTAGACATCAGCTGCAGATTTTTAGATGCTTTGCCCATCACCTTTTCGAAATCGCCTGAATTCGACAAACGGTCCGCCTCTTTTGCATAACTGCCGACTCTGCTTAAATAATTACTCCATGCAGTGGAAAAACTCGCATCCAACGGAAGGGAATCAATCGAGCCCCGAATATCAGAAGTCAGTCGCCAAATATCCTCCCGTGCTTTTTTTGAACCATCGGATTCATTGAAAAGCAAAGACTTTTCTATCGCTATATTCAATTCATCCAGTTTTTCCGAAGCATCCGACATCCGCTTTGCGTACTGTCCGCTTAAAGCGAGAGCGAGTTTGTCATTTTCTTTTGCCTTATCATACGAAAAGACAGCCAAAGCGACGAGCGCAAATGATAATACAAATATTATTTTTTTCATATACTATGCAATTCGCCGAAACACTTGATCTCAGCAATATGCCAAACCTCCTTTAAAATGAAGTGCGATCAGTGACAGAATATATGCAGGCCGATCTTCTTGACTTGAGGCCTGGACCATATCCACTTACTCGTCGCTGTGATCGGGTTAAAGTAATAGATCGAGTTCTCACTCGGATCCCAGCCGTTGAGCGCATCAAGTACAGCTTCCTTTGCCCGTTCATTCGGCGTCAGCCAAATTTGTCCATCAGAGACAGCTGTAAAGGCTCCCGGCTGGAAGATGACGCCGCCAACTGTGTTTGGAAAATCGGGATGCTCGACACGATTTAGGATAACTGCCGCCACGGCAACCTGGCCTTCGTACGGTTCACCTCTGGCCTCTCCGTACACCGCATTAGCCATCAGCTTCAAATCTTGCTCTGAGTATTTAGAGGGAAGATGGGCTTTTTCGGTTTTGCCTCCCCCTTGTTTTACTTGAGCGGAAAGCGGGGTCCCTCCGTAATGCGTAAATTGATTGCCCTTTGCTAAATTGTCCATTACGAATTTCTCGTTGTACTCTGAAACAGAAGTAAGTTTCTTTTTCGTGTTAGCTCCTGCGATTCCGTCGATAGGCAGTCCATAGCTATCTTGGAAATTACGGAGCGCCCAATAAGTGCCATAACCAAACTTCCCGTCTATCGTTCCTTTATAAAAGCCGATATACTGAAGCCTAGCTTGTAACTCAATTACATCGTCACCCGTTGAGCCCCTCCCCAAGTCCCGTGCTGTGAACGCGCGAGATGAGTCCATCGATGAACCACAGAGAGCCATGATCAGCATGAAGAGAGCAATAGTTTTTAAAATGCTTTTTTTCACTGGTGATTCCTCCTTTCTGTCAGTGTGGTCCAAAATTAATCAAATTATGAGGGAATAAAAAAAGACCTGATTGTCAGAAGACAACCAGGTTCATTACTAAAGTTGAGCTTTTTTCCGGAACTGCTGCATAGCAAACGTATGAGCGTATTTTACTCTCGTCAAACCGAACCACCAGAGGAACAGCATAAACGGAATGATCAAGTATAAGGAGAAATCGTTAACGGCCAGTATGCCATTGTATATGAAGTGAAGCATGAACGGAGCAAACAGTGCAAAGAGTAGCATGCCATTTTTATTAGAACGCGTTGTAAATTTGGCTCTTCCGAAATAATAGCCCATTACGACGCCGAATAACGCATGGCTTGATACAGGCAGTAATGCACGCAAAAAGGCGGTATCCAGACCGAATGTGAGCAAATACAGGATGTTCTCGACAGTCGCAAACCCTAAGGAAACACTCGCCCCATATAAAATGCCGTCATACGCATCTTCAAATTCAACATGCCTGAAGATGGCGATCAGCAAGATCAACCATTTGAAAAATTCCTCAAGCCAACTTGTAAACACCGCATTTCGAATGAATTCATTAGAAAATACATGTTCTTCCTCAAAAACATGTTGCATAAACAGGATCGGGAAAGTCATGACGGCGCCGTATATGAATGTGTGAAATAACGTCTTGGATGGCTCTGTAGCGATTTGTTTACGTAAATAAAGATAACTGAAAAGCGCCAAGCCAGGCGCTATTGCCACAGTAAGCAAAATAATCATGACCGGGCCCCCTTTCCCGCCATTATATCATGTTTCCATTGGAACAAGATGTGTGTTTACAATTATTTTACTAATCCATCCTTAGATGCAGATTACATGTTACCGGCATCTCTTTTTGATTGAATATCTCTTGCGATAAGCCCGCCATGTTCTCTACCGTTCTCAATGAAAATCTCATTGGCATTGTTTCCGGCTGCGATGACGCCTGCAATATATAACCCATCGACAGTCGTTTCCATGGTGACCGGGTCAAAAAGAGGTCGACCGCTTGCATCTTCAATTTGAATGCCTGCACGCCGCAAGAAATCATGATCCGGATGATACCCGATCATCGCGAAGACATATTCGTTATCGATGACAAATTGCTCTCCCTCTTTTTCGATTGTGACCGTATCCTCAGTAATCTCTATTACCGAAGAATTAAAGTGCATTTGAATTAATCCATTCCTTACAAGGCTATCAAAACCAGGTAAAATCCACGGTTTCACACTTGGTGAATATGTGTCGCCCCGATAAACGACCGTGACTTCTGCGCCTGCCCTTTGAAGTTCCAGCGCTGCATCCACAGCTGAATTCTTACCGCCAATGACGACCACTTTCTTTCGAAAATACGGGTGCCCTTCTTTAAAGTAATGGAAGACATTCGGCAATTCTTCTCCGGGTATTCCCAGCTGATTTGGATTATCATAGTAGCCGGTCGCCACGACAACATAATCGGAAGCATACTCGCCACAACTCGTAAAAACCTTAAATCCTTCCCCGACCTTCTGAATGCGTTCCACAGTCTCATTACTGTTAATCGGCAAATTCGTTAATTCAGCAACCGTCCGATAGTACACAAGTGCATCCAAACGTTTCGGCTTCTCTTTCGCTGTAATGAACGGAATATCACCAATTGACAGCTTAATGCTCGAACTGAAGAAAGTTTGATGTGTAGGGTACCGGTAGATTGACTCTACTATATTCCCTTTTTCAATAATGACGATATCCAATCCAATTTTTTGCAACTCGATAGCCGCAGATAATCCGCATGGACCTCCCCCGACAATAATTGCATCTTTTTTTATGACCATGTTTGACAACTCCTTCAGTTACCATCTTTCAGTCCATAATGTATGTGTAAAATATGACATTCGGGAGGTGCGCCAAATCGCAGTGGAAGCAGGGACGTGCCATACCCATTGCTAATAAGCTGGGCTGTTTGGCCATCTATCGTAAAAACCCCTTTGTCATGCAGTCCGAAAGGCCCCAGACGAATTTGTCCGCCATGTGTATGTCCTGCCAGCAGGACAGTCGGATTCGTCTGTTCCCTGACTTTACGGAATAATGAGGGGGTATGCGTGACCCATAAGGAATACTTGTCTTGATCAAGTCCTCGCAGCGCTGCATTAATATCGACATTTTTGCTGGAAGGGTCATCTGTTCCGGCAATGATCCAATCTGGATGTCCGGGAATCGGAGCATTCTCATTGTCCAGAATATGGCCATGGCATGCTTCAAAAATTTGACGTATGGCCTCTTCTCCAACTTCCCTGTCATTGTTGCCCCAAATGTAATAGACGGCCTTGCCTAAAGCGGCCAATTTTTCGACATTCTGTTGAACACGTTTGATGGGGACCCCATTTTCGGCCAAATCCCCTCCAATGATAACAACATCAATATCCCCATGCTTCTTAATTTTCTTGATTAAACGGTTATCGATCACCCGCCGATGAATATCAGAAATAAAAAAAACAGATAATTTTTTCTGTCGATGGGTTCCCCCGGCAATATCCATTATGTGAAGCCTTACATTTCTCTGGCGTGCCGTCATGAACATCCAAAAGGCCATGCCGCTCACCGCCAGTGTAAAAATGCCGGTTCCTTTCAATAATCGCTTCATTTCACACCTGCCATAAGAAAGAGGCAAAGCGGTTTCGACTTTGCCCCTTTCGAGTTTTCACTTCACGCTGCTTACAACTAGTAAATGCAACGGCATTACGGAATGATCAGTTTTTGCCCGACCCGTATTTCATTAGAAGAAAGTCCGTTCGCTTGCTTGATTTTTTCAACACCGATATCCGAGCCGTAATAATTGACCGAAATTCTGTATAGGGTCTCGTCTTTCTTTACAATATGGACCTTGCCGGATTGTTGACTGGCAACTTGGGTATTTTCCTGCTTTTTCTCAGGTTTTTTCTCAGGCTTCTTTTCAGGCTGTTTTTCCGGTTTCGGCGTTTCCTGTTTTACAGGCTTTTCGGCAGTCTGATCTTTAGAAGCTTGGTTTTGTCCAGATTCCTTGTCGCCATCTGCTTGACCTTTTGAGTCAGTATTGCCATCTTCTTTATCCTCATCCTCAGCTCCAGCTGGCTTGGACGAATCACCGCTTCCAGGAGATGGCGAATGCACATCGTACTGAAAACCATTATCTTCAATTTGTGCAGTATTGGATTTGTCATCTTGATTGTAGAAATTATAAATAACATAGCCAAAAATGACAATTGGAATTAATGTAAAGACACCTAAGATCGTATTGATCAAAGTGAAATTGGACTTCTTTTTAGAACGTCTGCCTCTTCCATGAACTTCTGAACGTGACGGCAGTTCGGAAATCGATTCCTTGTCCATTTCAATTTCTTTTCTATGCTCTTCAAATTCATATTGATAATCATTATTTTTCATCGACAATTTCTCCTATCGCCTCATGCTCTTCTTTATATTATGACGAATCATGTCGTAAATGTAAATGTACAAGAGTCTTATATTCCTAGAAGAACGTCAATTCTTTCTTCCCACGCATAGGTCATTTTACGTTGCGGTTCTGTTGGAGCCACTTTCCGCAGCCAATCCATTTCAGTCAAGCCACATATGGAGCAACACTGTTCCCGGCTGTTGTCATACCCTTCTCCGAAGGCGTTCAATATCTTTTTTCGAATACACACTTGGTAGTGGACAATCTCTAGCATCTTTTGTAAATCTATCTCTTTATTCTGCCTTAATTCGTCCAGCCTTGTGCATACTTCCTCAACTGGCATCTGTGATAGATAAAAGTCGACGACCCGTTGTGCCGTTTCTGACATACCTGCCATTGCAGCGGCTTCTGTTGGACTTTTACCTGCTTGGAGCCACTCGGTATAGTTTTGGACACTGATCCGGTCGGGCATATCATTTTGAATAATGAACCTCGTGATGTTTTCATCATCTGGAGCATACAGAAGAACAGCGCATGCAGGCTTCCCATCCCGTCCTGCCCTTCCTACTTCTTGAATGTACGATGCCATCGTGTTTGGAAGGTGTTCATGTATTACTTGGCGAATATCATCCTTATGGATTCCCATGCCAAATGCATTGGTAGCACAAATCCATTCCACCTCGCCCCGGATATATTGCTCTTGGATAAGCGACCGGTCCACCTGCTCCTTGCCTGCGTGATACGCAGCTGCGGAAAACCCTTTTCCGGATAGAGTCGATGCCAATTCATCCGCTCTCTTTCTTGAAGCAACATAGATAATGCCAGGTCCGGCCGTCTGTTCCACTCGGTTTTCAATCCAAGCGGTTTTTTCATCAGATGCTATTTGCTCTACGACATAAGTAATATTGGGCCTGTCCAGGGAATGCCTCTCCACAACCGGCATTTCCATATGTAAATACTTTGCAATGTCATCTATGACCTTTCGATCTGCAGTCGCCGTAAGTGCCAAAACAGGCGGCCGTTTTCTCCCGAGCACCTCTCCCATCCGCAAGTAGTCTGGACGGAAATCAAACCCCCATTGAGAGATGCAATGAGCTTCGTCCACTACTATAAAGGACAAATCCAGCTGTTTCAGACGCTCTTCCACCTTTCGTTGCAATAACATCTCAGGTGAAACGAAAATGAACTTATACAAATGGATTTGGGAGAGGATCCGGTTCTTGTCTTGAAATGATAAAAATGAGTTCAAGGCCGCTACTCTTTTCTCACCATTCCTCCTCATGGAAGACGCTTGATCCTCCATCAATGAAACAAGCGGAGATATAATGAGCGTGCTGCCGTTTAACAAATACGAAGGCAGTTGGTAACAAAGCGACTTGCCTGTTCCGGTCGGCAAGATAGCGATTGTGTCCTTACCTTGCAATACCGATCGGATCACGTTTTCCTGTCCAGGCCGAAAATCACGGTAGCCAAATTTCTCATACAGCAAATTCTGCAGGTCTGTCATTTTCCGCCTCCCAACTTGGAGCCTAGTATGAGGCGAAGTTGAAAATAACTCAATTCGCCAAACTCTTGTTTTAACATTCGTAATCTTCTAGTCCCCAATTCCTCTACTTTTAAAACTACCTCATTCACCTGTTTGGATGTAACAAAGTCTGTTAATGGGAAAGTCTTATCATTAATGGCCATTTCCACAAAATGATCCTCTATTGTACTCATTTTCAGCCTCCGGACTGTTGCAATCTGCTCGGCGTTCATCCCTTTCGCAAATAGCTGTCTCGTTTGATAGGCAGAGTCGGTCAAGTATAATGAACTTTTTACTCCTTCAGCTGCTTGTAATAAAAATGGATATGCATGTTCTCCATGGATGACATCCAGCAGTCTATGCAACCCCTCGATAAACTCCAAATAGACGGATAGAGGCGACATCTGTAATTCTTCAGCTAACTGATCCCATGTCCTTCCTGTAATAGAAAAGCCCGACAGCCGACTCACTAGTATCAGTTTTTGCATATCTTTCATCCCGCTTGCCAGAAGTGCTTTCTTTAACTCGACGCCAATCTTACTTGGAAACTCTTTATTCTCAAGCGGGAGATGCCGTGCCATTCCTTTGACGAAAATTTGAACTTCCCGATCAGTCTGGATTGGCATGAACGACTTGATCCCTTCCTTGAAATAAGAAATCGTTTGAATGGCGAGTGCCAGCCGATTAAAGAACACGATTTCATTTCCACGATAATCCCATCCGTTAAAATAGCAAGGATCCAGTTCATTCACCTTTTGAAAGCCTGTTTTGGTAACATAGAGCCTTCCGTCAGCTTCCTTTACATAGTAGTCTGCAAGTAACCTATGAAGCTGAGTTTCATATGTTTCCGCATCCAATTTAGAAAGGATTGAAAAGAACGGCTTCAAATTAAAATATTGGACGTCTTGTAATGTTTGACCGGATCTTTTTCCACGCAAGATATGCAAACATGCATTTTTCGAGCGTTCGCCATTCATTTTTGACACCATGAACAAGATGAGTAAAGATAACTCCATGCCCATTTCCCCTTTTAAGATGTTTTATTGTTGAAAACTACCCGAAACAGATTTAGAATGGTATGGGAGCAATGATAGTTAGCGCGGAGAAAAGAGGAGAGAACATCAATGTCTACTTGCAAAAAATATACAATTGTTGATCAAGATACATGTATTGCATGTGGTGCATGCGGCGCAGCAGCACCAGACATCTATGACTACGATGATGAAGGAATCGCATACGTTATTCTTGATGATAACATGGGGAATACAGAAGTTCCAGAAGAACTGCTGGAGGATATGGAAGATGCATTTGACGGATGCCCGACCGATTCCATTAAAGTGGCGGACGCACCGTTTGAAGGCGATCCATTGAAATACGAGGACTGATAAGATATTCGAAAGCTTCCAGGAGCTTTCGAATTTTTTATGAAAAAAACAACCGGCAAACTGGTATGATCCAGTTCGCCGGCTTGTTTGTTTTACGCCATTAATTGATGCTGTTGCTTGGAAATCCATTTATGCAGGCTCTTATACAAGAGCAGGAAAACAACCATCAACAAAGCGCCTTTTATAAGATTGAATGGTAAAATGCCTTTGACGATGACATCGAACATGGCATCTCCCACGTATGGTGGCATATTTAAGAAATACGAATACATTGGCAAAAAGACCGCATAATTCAATACACTCATGCCGACAGCCATGGAAACCGTTCCAATAATAAGTCCGGCTGTCAAACCTTTTGTCGATTGTACTCTTTTAAAAATATAGTATATTGGCATAATGAACAGGACGCCTGTTGTGAAGTTGGCAATTTCACCAACTGGAACTCCAGTAGGACTTCCGGACATAAACCAATACAACACATTTTTCAATAACTCTACCGAAATACCCGCTATCGGCCCCATTGTCATGATTGCCAATACAGCGGGAATTTCACTGAAATCGACCTTCAAGAATGGTGGTAATGCTGGCAATGGGAAATTCAACTGCATCAATACAGTCGAAATGCTCCCAAGCATTGCGATGAGAATCATCTTTCGCAATTTTTTGTTGCTCATTTGTTCCTCTCTCCTTTTGCGATTCACTTCAAAAAGAGGAAAGGCTGAACCGAATATTGTGTTGTCATAAAAAATCCCCTAAAGCGTTTGCTTCAGGGGAAGGCGAGTTTAAATAAAGGTATCCAAAAATCAAAAAATGACTTGGACCCATACTTAAATAACCTCTCTTTTTGCGGACAACACAAAAAGACGGCCATACCTTCACCTTCTCCCATCCAGACTATACTGTCGGCTCCGGAATCTCACCGGAATCAGCTGTTACGCTCGCGGGCTAGGAAGTGACCTTCCATTTCCGCCGGTCGGGAATTGCACCCTGCCCCGAAGATGAATCAATATTTTATTACATCACTATTGTATACAAAAAAAATGATCTTGTAAACATTCCAGTTTACAAGATCATCTCAAGCTGTTACTCAGGCAGTATAATTGGATTGGCACCAACCGGAATAGGCAACGGTTTTGTAAGATCATACTTTCCAAATTGACTTTGAATGGTATTGTCCAGTTGAATGGATACATTGAAATTGCTTCCTGTCAGCATGAACCCTTCAATCATTTCATTTAAAACCGCATGATCAATCGAATCGAAATCAAGCTGTTTAGTAAACGAAATGATGGCAACGTCTTTTTCCATTGCAACATCGTAGTCCAATTGAGCAGGTACAACACTCTCAACAATATCATTTTGTGGATCTTTCATGGCAAGCAGCGCATCGGATACTGTACTGGTGTCACCATTTTCATATGGAATCAGATAGACCCCACCTGATGGCATTAGGTATTTAAAATATGGCAATTTCCTGTCGAGAGGCACTGGCGCTGCCTTTCCAACTGGACCGAGTTCAGACGGCTTGCCTGTTTCATCCACGACTTGGAAGAACTTCTTATCTGTAAATGTCTCCTTCGCTGAATCGAAATAGTTAGCAATCGTCGCTTCCGCAAGATCATAGCCGTGATCGGCCGGCACTTCATTTAATACCGTATCGCCAGACTCATAAATCTTTCCTTTGTATGGATGATAGTCATCAAACCCAAGTTCGCTTTCAGGCACTTTTGCTGCGTACTGATTATACAAGGCGACACTGTCAGGTTTTTTGTCCTTCATGTCGTTCTCCACCTGTTCTGTTGGTAGTAGAACGGTAACAGGAATCACATTAGCCGAATGGATGAGGCCGATATGGAACGGGTATTGATTAACCATTTCATCTGGCAACATTATATGGCTATCCATCGCAGAGGCCATTGTATAAAGCTTATCTGCTTTTTCCGCACTATCCATAGCCGCTTCACTGGTTTGCCCTTGATCGTCTGACATATCCATCGAACGTTTCTGATTGAAGAGCTCGACTTCTGCCTGCTCCGTTTCACTGTTCAGTGCTCCTTCGTTTTGCCTAAGCATGGAAGGTATTAACAAACCGACGACAAGCATGGCAGCAATGGCAATGAATGCTGGCACCCATTTACGTACTTTTCGTTTCCGTGGTTTGGGTTCTATCAGTCGCTCATCTTTCTTTAACCGGGCTAAAATGTCTTCAGCAGATCGATGGTCTTCCATTTTCGGCATGGAATGAAGGAGTTTTTCTAGTTTGTCGTCGTTCCAATTATTGTTCGCCATTCATCTTCCCCCTTCTGCCGAAAGAGCTTGTAACTTCTTCTGCAAAGTTTTAATCGCCCTGTGCTGCGTCGTTTTTACTTTTCCTTCTGTCCAGCCAAGCGCCTCCGCCGTTTCTGCAATCGAGAAATCTTGAAAATATCTCATGACGATAACCATCTTTTGATCTCCCGTGCAAGTGTCCAAAGCGTTAAGCATTTGTTTCATTTCCTCATTCATCTCGGCAATTTCAACTGGGGACCGGGCAGAAGACATCAATTCGCTCTTTTCCCAATCGAACGTATCAAAAACATGTTTTTGACGGACAGTCTTCTTGCGAAAATGGTCGATAGCGACGTTTTTGGCAATGGAAAAGAGCCAGGTTTTTTCTGTACTCTTCCCCTCAAAGCCTGCGTACGCTTTCAATACACGAATATAAACCTCATGCATCAAATCCTCTGATTGGGATCGATCACCGGTCAAATAGATTAAAAAATTGAAGACGTCTTGATGGTATTGATCATATAGCCTGTGGAAAACGGAGTCATCCACAAAATCCCCCCGTTCAATACATTAGTCGTAATTCAAGATGAAAAGTTTCATCCGTTTCATCTTTGAATAAAACATTACACTTCTTCCGGATCAATCGGTAACACACATCGGAAGATCGTCCCGTGAGTCGGTCCAAGTTCTGCACTGATTTCTCCACCGTGCGAGTCGATAATATTCTTCGCAATCGCAAGGCCGAGGCCGGTACCGCCCTTCCCTCTAGTACGGGCTTTATCCGCCTTATAAAATCGTTCGAAAATATAAGGCAGATCTTCCTTTGGAATGCCGCTTCCTGTATCGGAAACCGCAATTTCAATTATATCTTTCCCTTTTTCGACACAGATCGTAACTTCTCCTCCATCCGGCGTGTGGCGAATGGCATTATCAATTAAATTGGTGAATACTTGTTCCAGCCGGTCCTCGTCTGCAACTATTTCAATTTCCTCCACCGGTTGGAGCGTGAGCGACACGTTCGCATCCCTCGCCACCTGCATGAACTTATTGACGATCCGTTCCAAGAAATGAACAACATCGACAGGAGATTTGTAGAGCCGCATATGCCCTGATTCCATCCTTGCCAAATCGAGCAGATCAGTTACCAATCTGCTCATCCGCTTGGATTCATCGTGGATGATCTGCATAATTTCATTCCGTTCCTCATCACTGGAAGTGACTCCGTCCAGAATCGCTTCACTATACCCTTGCAGCATGGAAATCGGTGTTCTCAATTCATGCGATACATTGGCGATAAAATCGGAACGGAGTTTATCAAGCTTGTGCTGGTCTGTCATATCCCGGAACACGGCGACAGCTCCTCGAATACTGTTCTCACTATAAAGAGGACTGATGGAAACCCCATAAAATTGGCCGTTCAGCTCTAATTCTTCTTCTACTTCCTCGGCAAACGTGATAACATGTTCCAGCATATGAACAATCTCAGGCGGTAAGATCTTGGTGGAATCATTTGCAGCCTGGTACCATTTCTGCAAAATTCGCTCTGCCTGCGGGTTATGGAGCAGGATCGAATAATCGCTATTGAACGAAATGACAGCGTCTGTCATGGAAGTAAGGATACTGGAAAGCTGGCCTTTCTCCTGTTTAATCAATTCTACTTGGAATTTTAATTGTTTCCCCATCTGGTTGAAAGCGGTTGCCAATTGCCCAATTTCATCGTTTTGCAAGACCGGCAGCCGGGTGTCAAAGTTCCCTTTGGATAATTCAAATGCCGCCTGTTTCATACCTCTTAACGGGGAAGTAATCCGGGTAGATAGGAAAAAAGCGAAGAATGTCGTCAAAACAAAAGCGATAAACGCTGATAAGAAAACAATATGGGTTGTGCTTTTTGTCGTTCGGTGAACGGCATCCAGGCTCTGATAGAGAACAATCGATTGCTTGACATTTCCCGTTTCATAATAGGGATATGTCAATACAAGAAACTTCTCCATCACATCTTGCTCCCGTAAGGAGGGCAGAATCATTTCCTTAACGGACTTCCCATCCTTTTGTCCCGATTGAAATAAATTCGGCTCATCTAAAATCTTTCGTTCAATGCGTTCTTCATTCAAGCCGTTATGAAACGAATAAAGGACGTCCTTGTTGGAATCAACGATCAACGCATTTGTTTCATCTCCGAGCACATCCTGTATGATCAGCCGCATCGCAGTTTCATCATCGTGATCTACAATGATTTTCCCAATAGTGGCTGCTTCCCTTCTAAGCGAATCCTCCGCTTGCTTTGTATGAAAGTTATCAAGGAATTCAAGGAGCAGAACGGTCACAATGAATAATACAAATGAAACGAGAAGCAATATGGTTGCCCATAGCTTCCCGACGATTGAATTCCATATCTTAATCATTTGGTACCTCGAATTTGTAGCCGACGCCCCAAACGGTCACAATCATTTTTGCGGCACGCTCAGATACTCTGCTCAGTTTTTCGCGCAGGCGCTTCACATGCGTATCGACCGTACGAAGATCACCGAAAAATTCATAATGCCAAACTTCTTTCAGCAATTGTTCCCGATCAAAGACTTTATCAGGCGCCTTCGCCAAGAAATAGAGAAGCTCATACTCTTTCGGCGTCAAGTTCACTTCGTTTCCTTCTGCTGTTACCCGATGTGCATCGTGGTCGATCGTCAGCTGAGGGAAAACGACAAGATCCTTGGACGCGGTCGAAGAAGAAGTTGCGTTTTGGAAACTCGATCTGCGCAAAATCGCTTTGACACGAAGCACCACTTCTCTAGGACTGAACGGTTTGACAATATAGTCATCGGCCCCCGTCTCAAATCCGGTTACCCTGTCGGACTCTTCCCCTTTCGCTGTTAATAAGATGATTGGTGTCTGGTCCTTTTTATCCCGAATTTCCTGCAATACCTCAAAGCCATCCTTTTCAGGCATCATCACATCTAGCAATATACAGTCATAACGATTCTCTTCAAATTTTTCAAGAGCTTCCGCCCCGTCCATCGCTTCATCGATTTGAAAGCCTTCTCTCGATAGATACATATTTAAAAGACGGCGAATTCTTTCCTCGTCATCGACGACTAATAACCTAACATTTTCTTCCACTGGCTAAAACCCCTTTCATCTTGCTGCTATCTCCATTGTACAAGTCACGAAGGAAAAAGAAAAGCTTCGGACAACCGTTGTGCTACAAGGTGTGAACAAGATTTGATAGTGTTCCTTTCTAACGGCGGACATTCGGTATATAACCCTTTTTTGATTACTGCCTATCAAGCAGGGGGGTAAACTTTGTGCTGTGTCTGCTTTTTACTGTAAAGGCTGTAGTTAAAATCCGGGTTTTCTTCTACAGGGGAATTAATCCCGGGAGATTCTTATTTCAACTGCAGATAGACGGTTATATTTATAGATAGTTTATACGCTATTTTTTCAATACTGAGGATATGTACAGGCTGTTGCTTTCCGTTTCGGCGCTCGCTTTCCGCGGGCATGGCTTGAGTCTCCTCGTCCGCTTCGCTTCCTGCGGGGTCTCAAGGCTCATGCTATTCCCGCAGGAGTCGAGCGCCTCCACTCCAAGCAACAGGTGCTTATGAATAACTAAATAAACCTTGCAAATACTTGTTTATTTGAATTGCTATTAGCATATCCAGTTACAAAGCTTCGGCAGATTCAATATTATACAAAATGTTGTAATTGAATAAGGAGAAATGCAACCTTGAGAAATGTATAC
This sequence comes from Sporosarcina sp. AD_1, assembly GCF_057373025.1. Taxonomy (NCBI): domain Bacteria; kingdom Bacillati; phylum Bacillota; class Bacilli; order Caryophanales; family Caryophanaceae; genus Sporosarcina; species Sporosarcina sp. AD_1. The sequence continues at coordinate 256,663 of NZ_JBPVIR010000002.1, read as the reverse complement.
ATACATTGACCTCAACCTTATGAGACTTACTGACTTTAGCACACCTTGGTAATCAATCTCCTTTTACAACCGATAGAAAATGTGCTCAAACAGATCCATGCCTGATCACTGCATTTATTATTTAAAAAAACCTTTGATTAGAGCGAATGCTGGCTACTTCAGCGGGAACCCTGGTCGGTGCATAGCGAAAGCCGTTACGAAGGACGGCTTTTGCGACAAAAAGTAGAGCGTTTGGAGCAAGAGCTGTTCGATTGGCTGAAACCTTGCCCGCAGAAAGCATCCAGTCTTAGCGGAAATCAAATTTTTATTGGTTCTTTCATTATAAAAAAGGACTGTAGACAAAAGGGTTGGAAATCAAATTGATTTCCAACCCTTTTCCTGTTTTTTTAATGTTTTTTGCGAGAATGAGCCCTACTACTGTTCTAATTTCCTTCTGATTACGCCATGGCTGGCGTTTTCCATGTCCAGCTGGCCAACTTCTTAAGATTCAAGGCAGCAAAAGTCAGCATCGCCTGCATGGACAATTTTTTTAGCCCCCGTAGGGTTGTCCACCGCATGCCATGCTTTTCTTTGGCGTCTGCAAAGACACGTTCAATCGTCTCTTTGCGCTTCCCGTATATTTCTTTGATCTCATGGTGATGTCTCAAATCTTCGGCTACATCTAGGTAATCCTGCCAGATATGTCGTTGAATGATTTTCTGCTGATTCTTACTTTGTGCACATTGACTGATCACCGGGCACGATGCACAAATAGATGGTGTCGAGGCGTACTGACGGTACCCCTCTTTTGTGGTCGTCCGGTATGGTAGGACTTGTCCGTCCGGACAAATATAGCAGTCATAGTATTCGTCATAGACATACTCGTTTTTTCGGAAGAAACCATTCTTGGTCATCGGCCGCTTATAAGGAAGCACGGGAAGTATCTGATTCTCAAGTAGGAAGTTCGCAATCGCAGGTGTCTTGTAGGCTGCATCGGCGGCAACAGCTACAGGTCGCATCCCCTCGAGTATGATTTTCCGTACCAGCGGCTCAAGTAGATGACTGTCGTGAACATTACCTGGGGTCACCATATTGGCAAGTACGAATCCCTTTTCATCCGTGGCTGCGTGGAAAGAATAGGCGAACTGCTTGGTCCGTTCGTCCTTTACATAGTAGCCGCTCTCCGGGTCTGTTGTGGACTCTTTTATCTCCTTGTACTCTTCCTTTTCAAACTTATCCAGAGGGAACGGTTTCTTCCCTTTCTCCTCCCTGTCCATGTTGAGCTCCATCTGGAGCTTCTTCTCATAAGCACGCGTTTCTTTACGAACGACTTTCTTTTCGAATTTCCTCTTGTTTGCGCTCGCTTTTACATGGGTGGAATGGATGAAGACGTGTTCCGGGCTGAGAAGCCCACGATCTGCCACTTCCTTCAGTACCCGATAAAAGATCTGTTCAAATAAATCCGTATCTGCAAAACGACGGATATAGTTCTTTCCGAATGTGGAGAAATGGGGCACCTCTGTATGGAAGCCCAAGCCGAGAAACCAACGGTATGCCATGTTCGTTTCAATTTCCTTGATCGTCTGGCGCATGGATCGGATGCCGAAAGTATATTGAATGAATGTCATCTTGATCAGCACAACAGGGTCGATACTAGGTCTTCCCACTGTCGAGTACAGGTCTTCAACTAATGGATAGATGAACGAAAAATCAATGGCCGCATCCAGTTTACGGACCAGATGATCATGAGGCACCAACTGTTCAATGGTCAGTATGTCTAACTGTTCGCGTTGATTCATCTGATTCTTCGTCATCATATCCATCACCTCACCATTATTATAGAGACACTGTTGATTGAAGCGGAGGCTGGCGACTCCTGGGGGAACAGCACGAGCTGAAGACCCTGGACGGAGCGCAGCGAAAGCCGTCACGAAGAACGGCTTTTGCGACAAAAAGCAAAGCGTTTGGAGCATAAGTGCTGCCTTAATTTCTGTAAAACCCAGAAATTAAGGCAAATCGAACCCTTCGCTGTTCGATTGGCTGAAGCCGTGCCCGCGGAAAGCGTCTAGTCGTAGCGGAAATCAACATTTTCTATTATTACTTCCATTGTAAAAGAAAAAAGACTGTAGGCAAACTCCGTAATTTCTCGAGTTTGTCTACAGTCTGAAAGGACTGTGCAGTTTTTACACTGCACAGTCCTTTTACTCATTTCGCGTAGGAATGCAATCCGGCGAGAATGAAGTTTACGAAGATCAGGTTGAACATGATGATGATGAAACCGATCACCGCCAGCCAAGCTGAATTTTTTCCTTCCCATCCGCGGGATAAGCGGAGATGGAGGAATGCTGCGTAAAACAGCCAAGTGATGAGGGCCCATACTTCTTTCGGGTCCCAACCCCAGAATCTTGACCAAGCTTCATGTGCCCAGATCATCGCAAAGATTAACGCTCCCAAAGTAAACACTGGGAAACCGATTAAAACAGAACGATACCCGATTTCATCCATGAGTTGTGAGTTAGCTCTCTTCGCAAGCGGCTGGACGAACTCGGCAAGCCGTTTCCTTACAATTAGACGGAGCAGCCCATAGAGGATAGAACCAATGAACAGAGACCAAACAAATGTAGTTAATGTTTTACCATTTAGAATAGCCGGTAATTCCACCCATGGTTTCATCGTATCAGGCGATTTGGCTACCGATTCATTCATCCCGAAAAGCGGCGGATAATTGTATACGATGGAAGCAGGTTTGTCGTTTTTATCGATGTAATCAAATTCGGCTTCATAGCCGGCCAATTTGAATGTACTCGAAGATAAGACAAATCCAATAACTAACATAATGACAAACATGACAAACTCGATCCAGAAACGTTGTCTGGACTTCTTAGACATATCAATGTTCTTCAGCAAGTAAATCAAACCTGCAACGGCACTGATAGCCAAGATGGATTCACCAAGCGCTGCAGTAATAACGTGAATCGTTAGCCAATGACTTTGCAAAGCAGGAATCAAAGGCGTTACTTCCTTCGGGAACATGCTAGCATAAGCGATGATTAAAATCGCAATCGGCAAAGCAAAAAGTCCGAGAGACGGTGTGCGGTACAAGAAAAAGATTAGGATGAAAGCACCGACCAACATCATTCCAAACGCTGTAGTAAATTCAAACATATTACTAACCGGGGCATGTCCCCCTGCTATCCATCTCGTAATGAAATAGCCGACATGTGTCAGGAATCCGATGATCGTTATGAAGATTCCGATGGTCCCCCATCTATTGTTCTTATAGGAAGCCTCCGATTTTGCTCCCTTGACCGCTCCTCCGAAGAAAGCGGTCGCAATTAAATATGCTATAAAGGAAATTTCAAGCAAAGTTGCACTTATATTAGCTAATCCCATTATGATTCAGCTCCTTCCTGTCGCTCATCTTTCGACTCTTTGTCTTGTCGATCCACATAAGCAGGCAACTCTGATGTATCTTTCACGACGTTTAATTCCTTTTTCAGAGAAAACCAGTTCTTATTCGTATGGGCCGCCACTAAGAGTTGCTGATCTGCCCCTTTTTGAATCCAAATTCTCCGGTGATTCCAATAAGAACCCATAATGACACCAATCATAAAAATGATTCCGCCTAATAGCAGGATATATAATGTTTTGTCCTTGCGTATTGTAAAGCCCGAAATATCACGAGTATCTGCGCTTACAAATTTTACTTTATACGCATTTTCTTCGGTTTCCAATGTTTGTTGAATCGCAACAAAACTTTTTTCTCCCTTTGGCTTTTCAGGCGTTGTCATCTTAAAGATAAATGCAGGGTTATTCGGAATCGGTGATTTGGAAACTGGTTCACCGTCTTTAATACCGTCGTAATCGGCATAATACTCCAGTAATTCAACCTTCGCGCCGTTATCTAACTCATACGTTCCTTTTGGATCATCCAAATCGATTGTAAACTGCCCGAATGACTTATCAGTCGATTTCTCAATCAATTGCATCGTCATGGATTTCAACTCACTTAATCGATAATCCATTTGGAAAACATTGTAACCATCAAACTTAAGCGGCTTATTAACCACAATCGAATAGTCCTTTACAAACTCCAAGTCCTCAGAACCAGGCAAGGAACCTTCTTTTTCTTTATACAGTGTTACGTCTGTCTGGAAGTTTTTCACGATCGGTCCATTGCGATCCAGAGCTTCCCCAAAGACAGCATTAGCATCTTCTTTCGTATACGTTTCTAATTTAAAATCATTGCTTTTCAAGAAATAGCCTGGCGCACCGGTAATATTTCGGAGTTCCCCTTCACGGATCCACATCGTTTCATCCACATAGAAACCTGGAATTCCCCGTAATAAGACGCCAAACAAGAAAATAATAAGTCCGGTATGATTTACGTATGGGCCCCAGCGTGAAAAACGGTTCTTCTCAGCGAGAATGGCTCCGTCTTCCGTCTTGACGTTATATTTCATTTCCTTCAGGGCAGCTTCTGCTTTTTTCAATGACTCATCTGGATTGGCTGCTTTGCCTTCACCAAAGATCCGTTGGCGTTTCATAAAGGACACATGACGTTTCGTCCTTTGCTTTTTTAACGATTTATAAAGCGGAACGACACGGTCTACACTTGCGATGATGATGGATGTTCCCAGCATGCCGATAAGGATTTTAAACCACCAGCTGTTGTACATATCATAAAATCCAAGCTTGTAATAGAGTGTCCCGAAAATACTATACGTTTTTTCATAATAAGCCAGGTATTCGGCGTCCGTGGCGTTGACCGAAGTGACTGGCGCATATAGCTTCTGAGGAAAAATGGTACCGATTGCAGAGGTTACTAATACCGCAACAATAATACTGACCCCAACTTTGACGCTCGAGAAAAAATTCCAGATCTTATCAATGATCGACTTGTTATACGTCTGAGATCTCCTGGCCGATCCTTCATATCTCATATCGACAACTTGACTTTTTTCTGCTTCTTCGGTCAATGGCCGGCCACAAGACTCACATAAGATAGTGCCGAATGGGTTTTCATGGCCGCATTGACATTTGATTTTACTCATAGCTAACGTACTCCTTATCAGGGTTGGATACTTTCCATATACGACTTGATTTCCTCCTTGGACATTTCACTCTTTAGAATTTTGACGATCTTGCCGTTTTTATCGATCAAGAAAGTCGTTGGAAGCGGCTGGATATTGTATGCTTCCTTCACATCTTTTGTTTTGTCAATCAAGACTGGGAATGTCAAATCGTATTGATTACGGAATGATTCCACCTTCAGTTTTGGTTCTCCGACATTAACGGATAACACGTGAACCCCTTTGTCCTTAAATTCCTTGTAATAATCTTCAATAAATGGCATCTCTTTTTTACAAGGAGGACACCAAGTTCCCCAGAAATTCAGGAACACTCCTTGTCCTTCATAGTCAGACAGGCGGTGTTTATTGCCTTCCAAGTCAACGAGCTCAAAGTCAGGTGCTTTGTCCCCTACTTCCAGTACTTTCACTTTGTCTTTTGAAACAATGGAAAAAATTATTGCAGATGCCAGCAATATGAGGACGACAGCTCTGATGATCAAGCGTTTCGTTTTTTTATTCGCCTTGGCCACTGTTCAGCCTCCTAACGATAAATGAGTTCTAAATTCGATTATAACAAATGAAACATGTTAAAAAAGTTGAAGTCGTGATAGCTTTGTGAACATTTAGGGAAACTCAGTTACCGATTTTGCCTGTCTCCGCCAGGACCCGCAGCTGTTTCACTTCATGGGTGGTCAATTCGCGTGCTTCGCCCGCATTCATGCCATATGTCGTCAACGTGCCAAATGACTCCCTCTTCAACTTCAGAACCGGGCAGCCGATTGCATCGAACATGCGGCGCACTTGCCGGTTTCTGCCTTCATGAATGGTAATTTCAACAATGGCGGTACCTGTTTTTTTGTCTACCGATTGCATCTTCACCTTCGCTGGGGCTGTCATTCCGTCTTCGAGTTCAATGCCCCGCTCCAGTTTTTTCAGCAGTTCCCGGTTCGGGATGCCTTTTACCTTTGCGACATATGTCTTATGGATTTTAAATTTCGGATGCGTCATCAAGTACGAAAACTCCCCGTCATTCGTGAGCAGAATGACACCGGATGTATCATAATCCAGCCTGCCGACAGGGAAAATACGTTCCTCGACTTGAGGAAGCAAGTCCAGTACCGTCTTTCTTCCTTTGTCATCTTCAACCGTCGAGATATAGCCGCGAGGTTTATAAAGCAAATAATAAACATTACGTTCTTTAACCAGCTCTACGCCTTCCACTTCAACTGAATCGGATTTGGAAACCTTCGTACCCAGTTCCCTAATGACAACTCCGTTCACTTTCACTTTACCTTCCAGTATGAGTGTCTCCGCTTTTCTGCGAGAAGCAACTCCTGCCTGTGCCAATACTTTTTGTAGTCTTTCCAAACTTCGTCACCTTCCTTCTTTCCTCAAAAAATTATGTCACACTTCCATGAAAATGAAAAGAAGACTGACCTAAAGAAGGCAGTCTTACGGAATTTGTCATAATTATGACGTATTTAAGTAAGTAATATTGATTAGATGTTCATTTTATTATTATTGATGAATAGTAATATCGGTTGTGATGATTGGCTGATGATCAAAGGAAACTGTCCATGAGCCGGTGCTGATTTTCTCTTTACCGCGAGGGATCCTGACAAAATGAGTGATCCGTTCTTTTTCATCTGGCGATAAAAGTACTTTGATCGGTTCATCCAATTCTCCTTCAACGCCTGGCAGTATGGAATATTTCCCTTTCTTGGCGACCGTCACTAAATCATAATCTTTGAATGTCTGATTGGCGAGATCCGTATGATCCTTCCAGTCGTCTCCATCATTCAAAGTTACGATAATTATTTTCTTTCCATCCCTCTCGAAGTAAGTGGCCAATGTACGGCCTGCCACTTTCGTAAAGCCGGTCTTTCCCGCTATAACATCGGGATTAGTATGAATGAGGCGATGTTTGTTGCTCCAGCTCCGAACATCCCCATCCTTTCCCTTGTAAATATAGGACTTGGAAGAGGCGATTTTCCTGAATTCATCATTTTGCATGGCGAAATAAAGCATTTTTGCTGTGTCATAAGCTGTTGATAGATGTTCATCATGGTGAAGACCTGATGGATTCATAAATTTCGTATCCTTCAGCCCATAATAAAGGGCTTTTTCATTCATCATATCGACAAAGCCCTCCAACGATCCCCCCGCATGTTCCGCAAGGGCATAGGCCGCGTCATTGCCTGACCTTAGCATAAGTCCGTGCAGCAATGCTTCACTTGGCATCTTGGCCCCTTGTACTGTATAGATGGACGAGCCCTCGGCAGAAGCTGCTTCCGGTGAAATGGTAATATCGCCCGAAGCCCCGCTTTCGACAAACGTGAAGGCAGTCCAAATTTTTGTCAAACTCGCAATCGGCAATCTCGCATTCTCGTTGTGGCCTTGCAATAGTCTTCCCGTCTCTGCGTCAATGACCGCCCACGCCTGCCCAGAGGCCGCTTCCTTCGGTGTTGCAGCAAAAAGAACAACTAGAAAAAGCACGACAGCAAATGCTCGCCTCAATCAATGATTCCCCCTTCATCTTCTTGCATATTAAACGCTTCTTGGAATTTCGTCATGAATAAATCGGTATCTTCCTGCTCCCCTTCCTCTACTTCGGTCAGCGGCGGCAGGCCGTCGATCGACTCCAGTCCGAAACGGTCCAGAAACAGCTCGGTCGTCCCATAGAGAATTGGACGGCCGCTCCCTTCCAGTCTCCCTTTTTCCATAATGAGCCCTTTGGCAACCAGTGTCTGCAACGGGCCTTCTGACTTGACCCCGCGCAAATCATCTATTTCCACACGGGTGACAGGCTGTTTATAAGCGATGATGGCCAGCACTTCCATTGAAGCTTGTGTCATGGATTTAGGGGAAGGATTTTCAAGCATCTTGGTGATGTCGCCTGCAAATTCTCCTTTTGTGACTAATCTGTACCTCCCTCCATATTTCCGCAAGGTGATCCCAGCATCCTGGCGATTTTCATATCGATCCTGCAATTGATCGAGCAGCGTTTCTGCGTTCGCTTTCGTGGAATCAATAATTGCTGCTATTTGATCGGGTGCTAGCCCATCATCACCGGCAACAAATAGTAAACTTTCAATTCTTCCGAGCATCACTTCGTCTTCATTCATTTCCGCTGCCCTCCTGTCCAAAAGAAATTGTTAATTGCTGAAAGTTTTCATTCTGCCAAACTAGCACGTCCATTCGCTTCATCAACTCGAGCAAGGACAGAAAAGAAACGACCAGATCCGTCAGATCCCCTTCAACAAATAGTTCATCAAAATAGCAAGTCCCGCCTTTTTTCTTCAGTATGGCGACAATGTCATCCATTTTCTCATCTACGGATAACTCCGCCTTGCTGATACTGGCGGTAAGCGGCACCCGCAGCCGTTTCCGTTGTAGCATTTTCTGAAACGCTCCAATCAGATCAAACACATTCAGCTGTTCATCTGGTGGAGGAGCAGCCACTTCCCCGTAATTAGATAGATCTTCGGGCATTTTCGTGAAATGAATAGCCCGTTCGTCAGCAGATTCCTTTAATTGATTTGCCGCTTCCTTATATTTCTTATACTCCATCAGCCGGGCAACCAATTCTTCCCGCGGATCTTCTTCAAACTCGAAATCCTGATGTTCGTCCAGTCCATCTTCCTCGTGGACCGGCAAAAGCATTTTACTCTTGATTTCAATCAATGTCGCTGCTAATACTAGGTATTCACTTAATTCATCCAATTGAAGGACTCGCATCGTATGTATGTGTTCGATGTATTGGTTCGTCAATTCCGCCATCGGGATATCATAGATATCTATTTCAAGTCGGTTGATTAAATGCAATAATAGATCAAGAGGCCCTTCAAAAACCTCCAGCTTCACTTTATAGGCCATATGCCCATCCCACCCTAATTACGAAATTGATAGATGTACCGGAAGGGAGAAGTACAATGCACCCATACCATCATCCACTGTTTATACATTTTATTGTTTATTTCAACCGGAATCAAGATTACTTTGAATGTCATGAAGTACTTGAGGAATATTGGAAATCCATTCCTGGAGCTGACAAAGAGCATCCCCTCACCGCTTTCATCCTTCTGGCAACCGGTTTATATCATTGGCGGCGGGGCAATTTCAAGGGGGCTATCCGCACACTCGTCAAAGCAGAAAGACGAATGCTCGCATTCCCTCCTTTATTCCGCCGAGAAATTGATTTTGAACAGCTTTTGCACGATCTGAAGCATTCGATCGAGTCCGTTCGCGCGGAAAAACCTTTTAGCGCATTTCCACTTCTTCTGCACTCCGGCACGCTGCTCACAAGTACTACGTCGGCTGCATCTCAAATGGATCTGTTGTCTGCAAACAGCAATGCTATCATTCATAAACATATGCTAAGAGACAGGACTGATATTCTCATAAGCAGACAAAAAAAGAAAAGGGGCAGAAATTAATCTGCTCCTTCCTTTTCCATACACTTTTTCATGAATCGTTCTGTCTGCTCAGTGCTTTTGCATTCCAAATCCGGAAAAAGTTCATGCAGCTTGGACACCATTGCTGTGCCAATTCCTTCTCCCCGGTAGGATGGATTGACAGAAAGATGCTTGACCGTGTAGGCGTCATCTTCCAATTCAATCCCTATCACACCGATATAATCGTCATGATCTTTCAATAGAAATAACTGGGATTGTTCATCCGTTTCATATTGTTGCATCGTTTCCTGCAATTTTTTCACGGATTTCTCACCCGGCATATAGGACAGTAATCCCATGGCGATTTTCTCATATGCTTTTTTATACCGTAAAAGTATCAATTGAATCCCTTCTTTTCAAAAATCCTTTGTTTTTCTACAGATAAAATAAACCCCGGTCAGCAATCGGGGGTCAACAGAAATGACCGAACACGAACTATACTCACCCTTACGCCGAATGGCAGGAAGAGTGCTGCAGGATCCGCTTCGTATCATGCAACCCCTTTCTAAGATGTTTTACAGGATGCCTACAAACAGATTATGGAATTTATTAAGTTCATTTTATCGTACAAGAATGGCAAAGGTTTTTCAATGAGCGAGAACGTTCATTTATTCGGTCCGGCAAAAGGGGCAATAAAGTACCAGTACACGACACCCCATATGGCCGCTGCCAAAATGATGAAAAGAAAAAGCATGACATTACGGCGTCTCATATTCTCTCCTCACGCCCAACCTTCTGAAGTGGAATATCCAATCGGATAATATCTTCATAAGTCTCCCGGCGCACAACAAGCTGATGTTCCCCATTCTCACAGAAGATAATTGCCGGCCGTTGAAGACGATTGTAATTGCTTGCCATCGAATACGTGTAGGCGCCTGTACAAAATACTGCTACCAGATCGCCTTCCTCCAGCTCAGCAAGATATGCATCTTCAATCAGCTTATCTCCTGATTCACAACATTTCCCGGCAATCGTAACTTTATCGGTGTGCGGCTCCAGCATTTTATTCGCCGTTGCTGCTGAATATTTCGCACCGTACAACGCAGGCCGGATGTTGTCGGACATGCCGCCATCCACTGCCACATAAGTGCGGACATTTGGTACTTCTTTTCGGCTTCCTGCCGTATAGAGTGTTGTACCTGCATCCCCGACTAAAGAACGCCCCGGTTCAATCCAGACTTCCGGAAGCGGGTACTGATGCTTCCTTGTCATAGAAAGAATGACGGATTCCATCTCTTCAACATATTGAGAAGGATGCAGTGGCGCATCTTCCTCCGTATAACGGATGCCGAAACCGCCGCCGAGGTTTAATACGGGACAAATGAACTTAAAACGCTCCCGCCACTCGACCATCTTATTCATCAATGCTTCCGCCGCCAGACGAAATGCATCTGTTTCAAAAATTTGAGAACCAATGTGGCAGTGCATGCCTAACATCGTAAGATAGGGATGATTGTACAGCTGCAAAAATGCATCCTCTGCCTGTCCATTATTCAAATCGAAACCAAATTTAGAGTCTTCTTGCCCAGTCGTAATATAATCATGTGTGGATGCATGGATGCCAGGCGTTACGCGCAACAAAACATTCATATTTTGTTGTCTGGACTCCGCAATTTCCTTCAGCAATTCAATCTCTGAAAAATTATCGACGACGATGCAGCCGATCTTTTCGTCAAATGCAAATTGCAGTTCTGTGTAGCTCTTGTTGTTGCCGTGAAAATGAATCCGTTGCCGTGGAAAATCAGCCGCCACTGCAGTATACAGTTCTCCGCCCGATACCACGTCTAGTGAGAGGCCGAGTTCAGCAGCAATTTCATAGATCGCGATAGATGAAAATGCTTTACTCGCATAAGCAACTTGCGCAGGAATCCCCATTTTCTTGAACGAATCAATGAATGCGGCCGCCCGTTCCTTAAACAATTCAATATCATAGATGACGAGCGGGGTGCCATACGTATGAGCAGCGTCCACTGTATCAACCCCGCCAATCGTCAAATGTCCTTTTTCATTAACAGATTGCGTTCCGTAAAGATGCATATCACATTCCTCCCGTCTTTTCGTTTCTCCTTAGTAAACCATAGAGAAACTTTACCATAATAGAGAGGGAAGAAGCAATCTACGATAGCCTATTTCGATTCGGAGAATCGGTAATGAACGGCCTTGGCGCATCGTTCGTCATCGGATATCGGATCAGCACCCGTTTCATCGCATTCGGGAAGAATGGGACAAGCGGCCACATGTATGGCATGCGCATTGGATGCAAAGAGCATAAGTAATAAAAGACAACCGCGACTCCAAGGAAGAATCCTGGAGCGCCAAATATGGCGGTGCATATTAAGAGGAACAAGCGGAATATTTTCGTCGTTATACTCAATTCATAAGAAGGAATCGCAAACGTCAGGATGGCACAGACAGCCACATAAAGGACCACTTCTGCCGTAAATAAACCGACATCGATAGCCACTTGTCCAATTACAATGGCAGCGACCAATCCCATGGCCGTTGTCATTGGAGAAGGAGTATGAATGGCTGCCATCCGTAATATTTCGATTCCTACGTCAGCAATAAGTATTTGTACGAACAAGGGAATTTCCCCTGCATCATTCGGTCCAATATAGTTTAAGGCGGCAGGCAAATAATGCTGCCTGCTGGCTAATAAGTACCAAAAAGGCAGAAGGAACAGACTGGCTGCCGTACCAATTAACCGCAGCCATCGGACAAATGTTCCAATGAACGGTGCTTGCCGGTATTCCTCCGCGTGCTGTAAGTGATGAAATAAAGTGATCGGCACCATTATGACGGAAGGAGATGTATCCACAATAATGGCGATATGGCCTTCCAGCAAATGGGCTGAACAAATATCGGGACGTTCCGTGTAACGGACAAATGGCATTGGATGAAATCTTTGTTTAAACAAAAACTCCTCCAATTCCTTATCTGTCATAGTCAGCCCGTCATGTTTCACTTTGTCCAACCGTTCTCTTACGTAATTCAGATGCTCTTCACTTACCGCACCCTTAATGAAAGCGATAGCGATATCGGTCTTGCCATTTGCAGATGTATGATGCATCTCGAAACGGAGATTTTCCGTTCGCAGCCTTCTCCGGATTAAAGCGGTGTTTAATACGATATTCTCCGTAAATCCGTCTCTCGATCCACGGATTACTTTTTCGGTATCCGGCTCTTCTGGCTGTCGGCCGGGATAACTTCGGATATCTCCAATAAATGCGAATCCATCTGGCATGACAAAGCCCACTTGGCCACTCAAAATAGCAGTCAAAAATTCATCGCGGTCTTTGGCATCTGTCAATGCATGGTACGGAAAATAAGTTAAAAATCCTTTTGGATCTTCCCGATGGGCTTCTCCCGTCTCATAATTTTGCTGCATCTCTGTTAAAAGAGTGGTAATAATCGAACCGTCAACAAGGCCATTAATATAAAATATTAATGTTTTCATTCCCCAAAGATGAACCGTTTTTGCTGTGGCGTCATATGTCTCTTCTACGCCAAACAATTCCTGGAACCACTGCTCGCCTTCTTTAGTCGATTCGAATAATTTTGACATTCTTTAGTCTGCCCTCACTTTTAATTCTGGCTCCTCCGACTGAGAAAGTACTGGTCCCATCCAATTTTTTAACTGGGCCAGGATTTTCTTTTCCAGGCGGGATACCTGCACTTGTGAAATTCCGATCCGTTCAGCAATATCACTTTGTGTATAGTCCAAGTAATAACGCATGTAAATGATCGTTTGATCCCGCTTGCTCAATTTGGAAACGACATCACGCAGTGGAATATGGTCAAAGACGCGCTCAGAGCGGTCGTCACGCAATTGATCCATCAACGTGAGGCTGTCCCCTTCATTTTCATATAATTGTTCATGAAGCGACGCCGGATCTCGCAGTGCATCCGAAGCTAGAATAACTTCGTCAACTGTAACATCGAGCACTTCCGCGATATCGGAAATGGATGGTGATTTTCCATGGTTTTTTATGAAATTATCCGTCGCATGCCGTATTTTAAAACTGAGCTCCCGGATGGATCGGCTCACTTTCACCATTCCATCATCACGAAGAAAACGCTGGATCTCTCCAACTATCATTGGCACGGCATACGTAGAAAATTTTACATCATACGAGAGGTCGAATTTATCGATCGATTTCATGAGTCCGATACAGCCAATTTGAAACAGGTCTTCCAAATCTGCTCCTCGAGAAGCAAAGCGCTGGACAATAGACCAGACGAGCCTCGTATTTCCTTCCACCATCAGCCGACGTGCATCTTTATTGCCATTTTGTGATTCTTGGATGAGCAACCTCATTTTTTCCTGAGTCAGCAGCGTGTCTTGTTTTTCAAGGGAAACGTCCATAGGTCACCTCATACTGCTTGCTTCCGTCACCGGAGAAAATGTTTTTTCGAACTTCACTACAGTTCCATGCCCAACCGTAGATTCGACTGTTAATTGATCCGAGAAGCTTTCCATGATCGTAAAACCCATTCCGGATCTTTCCATCATTGGCTTGGTCGTGAACATAGGCTCCATCGCCTGCTCTACATCAAATATTCCGTTGCCTTCATCTTGCACGGTCATTGTCACTTTGTTTTCATCCATCACTGCATGGATTGTCACCAAGCTCGTGCCATCACATTCATACCCATGAATAATCGCATTGGTCACCGCTTCCGATACGATAGTCTTAAACTCTGAAATCTCTTCAAGAGTCGGATCAAGCGGCGTTATGAAACAGGTCATCGCCATTCGAGCCAGCGCCTCGTTTTCTTCAATTGCGACAAAAGATAATGTCATTTCATTTCTCATGTAAAACCCCTCCGATTTCACCTAGTGCAGTCTCCACCGTGCAATGTCTGATCATTGAACCTAAACCGGAAAAATTGAATATTTTCTCCATCGTGGCTGACGGATTCAGAATGACGGTCTCTCCGTTATACGGCACCAGGTCCCGCATTCTTCCGAGAATCAGGCCGATCCCCGCGCTATCCATGAATGCTAACCTTTCCAAGTTCCAGATAATCGCTCTTACTTGTCCGGCATAAATCGAAGAGGAGATCGTCGAACGGATCCGGTTTGCTTCATGATTGTCCAACTCTCCAGATAATGTAACCACAACAATTCCATCAATAGTATTAATCTCAGCCATGCTGAATCCCTCCCTGTAGCGGAACATTCAACATCCGTCAGGCGAAATCCTTCCACGTGACAGAACTAGTCATACTACTTTCCAACCTTCTAAATTTCGACACGAATCTGTTACGTATTCAAGCATGTCCATTTCCTAAATCTTTTACACATGTTGGGAAAGAAATTGGAACTTATTGAATGTCTGCAGCTGGCAGCCGCTATTTAGAAACAATAATGCGGCCATGAAACTCCATTCATTTGCAGCAATTGGCAGTATGCAATAAATGAGATTGGTGTCGAAGCGTGGATTTTTGTACAAAAAGAAAAACTGTGAAACACACAATGTGTCTTCACAGTTTCCAATTATTCTTTAGTTTATAATCGTTTTATATATTAATGTTGGTTTATCCACTTGCTCCTGGCCGATATGAATATGCTTTTGAAGCATCTCAAGTGAAGCTGTGACATCTGTCCGGTTGGAATGGATGACCGCAAGAGGTTCCCCTTTTTCCACTTGATCACCAATCTTTTTATTTAAGACAATTCCAACTGCCAAGTCAATTTCATCTTCTTTTGTTGCTCTACCGGCACCCAGTAGCATCGCCGCAACACCGATTTCGTCTGCTTCCATCTTGGTAATATAACCGGCTGCAGGTGCAGGCACTTCAATTTGGTAGTCCGCTTTCGGCATTAGATCCGGATTGTGTACAATTTCAGGATTGCCGCCTTGTGCTGCAATCATTTCGCTAAAAAGTTTAAGAGCTGAGCCGTCTTCAATGACTTTCTCCAGCATTGTTTTCGCTTCTTCCATGGAAGATGCTTTTCCGCCTGCCATGATCATTTTGGAACCGAGAGTGACGCATAGTTCCGTCAAATCATCCGGTCCTTCCCCTTTTAGCGTATCGATCGCTTCTTTCACTTCCAGCGCATTGCCGATCGCATAGCCGAGGGGCTGATTCATATCCGAGATGACCGCCATCGTCTCTCTGCCCACTTGCTTTCCAATCGCAACCATGGCGGAGGCAAGCTTCTCAGCGTCTTCCAACGTTTTCATAAAAGCGCCTTCGCCTGTCTTGACGTCTAAAACAATCGCGTCGGCTCCCGCTGCGATTTTCTTGCTCATGATTGAACTGGCAATTAGTGCAATACTTTCCACAGTCGCAGTGACGTCCCGAAGGGCATATAGTTTCTTATCTGCCGGTGTCAGATTGCCGCTTTGCCCGATCACCGCCAGTTTCAATTGATTTACCTGGTTGACAAATTGTTCTTCTGTCAGCTCAATATGGAATCCTTCAATCGACTCCAGTTTATCTAGCGTCCCGCCAGTATGGCCAAGTCCACGTCCGCTCATCTTGGCTACCGGAACACCGCATGCCGCTACTAACGGTGCAAGGATCAGCGTCGTCGTATCTCCAACACCGCCAGTTGAATGCTTGTCGACTTTGATTCCTTCAATTGCAGACAAATCAATCTGGTCGCCTGATTCGACCATCGCCATCGTTAAGTAGCCTTGCTCTTCGGCATTCATTCCCGAGAAGTAAATCGCCATCAAAAAAGCGCTCGCCTGATAATCTGGAATGGAACCATTCGTATAGCCTGTCACAAAAAATGTAATCTCTTCTTTTGAAAGGACTTCTCCATTTCGTTTCCTTTCAATAATATCCACCATCCTGAACAATCAAATCACACCTTTTCAATTAATGAAGATAAGAAGCTTTCACCGAACTCAGGCAGTTTGACGCCAAAATTCTCCGCAATCGTCGCCCCGACATCCGAGAAAGTGTTACGTAGCGGCAATTCGCCGCCTGAAGCAAAGGAAGGCGAATAGACTAATAAAGGCACATATTCTCTCGTATGGTCAGTGCCGCTATGGACGGGGTCATTGCCATGGTCCGCAGTAATGATTAACAAGTCATTTTCCCGGAGCGCACCGAGAATTTCCGGCATCCGGGCATCGAAATCCTGCAACGCATTGCCATAGCCGATCGGATCTCTCCGGTGGCCGAATAACGCATCAAAGTCAACTAAATTCGTGAAGCTCAGTCCACTGAAGTCCTGCTTCATTTCTTCCACGAGCTTATCGACGCCATCCATATTGCTAGTTGTACGGACAGCTCTCGTCACGCCTTCGCCATTAAAAATATCAGAGATTTTTCCCACTGCTATGACGTCATAACCTGCATCCTTCAGTTCATTCATCACAGTCCGGCCAAACGGTTTCAGTGCATAATCATGCCGATTGGAAGTCCGAGTAAAATTACCCGGCTGGCCAACGAACGGGCGGGCAATGATGCGTCCAACCAGGAATTCTGGTCGCAGTGTCAGTTCCCTTGCAATTTCACAAATGCGGTACTGTTCTTCAATTGGTATTATTTCCTCATGGGCAGCTATTTGCAGCACAGGGTCAGCCGATGTGTAAACAATAATTGCCCCTGTCTTCATATGCTCCTCACCAAGCTCATCTATAATAGCCGTACCGCTTGCCGGTTTGTTTCCGATCACCTTGCGGCCTGTTCTTTCTTCTAGCTCGTTGATGAGTTGTTCCGGGAAGCCTTCCGGATAGACTTTAAACGGCTTATCGATATTGAGACCCATCAATTCCCAGTGACCTGTCATCGTATCTTTGCCGACAGAAGCCTCCTGCATCTTTCCATAGAAAGCAGTAGGCGATTCCACTGCTGGAACCCCTTCAATCTCTTTAATATTGGATAATCCCATTTCAGCCATATTAGGCATATTTAATCCGCCCATCCGCTCCGCGATATGACCGAGCGTATCTGCTCCAACGTCTCCAAATTCCGCGGCATCTGGCGCTTCTCCGATACCGACAGAGTCAAGTACGATCAGGTGTATTCTTCCAAATTTCTTGTTTTCCATATAATAACATCCTCCTCAGTAAATACATACTGCCCACCTATTTCACGTTAAATCGCTTTCATAACGAATATATCCTTCTCCTAAAAGCATCGCTTCATCCACCCATAGATTATTTTAGGCACGCGGATGGTACTTGACGTAGACATCCTTCAATCTAGCCCTGCTGACATGTGTGTAGATTTGTGTCGTTGATATATCCGAATGACCTAACATTTCCTGCACCGCCCGCAGATCAGCCCCATTTTCAATTAAATGAGTCGCGAACGAGTGACGTAATATATGGGGGGTCAGTTCTTGCTGGATACCTGCCTCTGCTGCATGGCCCTTTAGTATCTTCCAACAGCCTTGGCGGGTCAACCGTGTGCCCCGCATGTTCAAAAACAGTGCATCGGCCTTTTTCCCCTTCAATAACTCAGGGCGAGCCGTCTCCACATACATTTGGCAAGCCCGGATCGCTCCTGCCCCCAGCGGGACAATTCTCTCCTTTGAACCTTTCCCGAAGATCCTGACAAACCCCATGGACAAATGTAGATCTTCCATATTGAGTCCAATCAATTCGCTGACCCGCATTCCTGTCCCATACATCAATTCGAGTAGAGCGACATCCCGTTTTCCCAGTGGTTTCGAGGAGTCAGGTGAATTGATTAGCGCATCAATTTCAGATATTGAAAGAACACGAGGCAATTTCTGTTCCAATTTCGGCATTTCTAAATGGACAGTAGGGTCATGCGTCGATACTTTCTCCCTTACGAGAAATTGATGAAAGGAGCGGATTGAAGAAATATGTCGCGATATGGTTCTTGTTGACTTTCCAAGGTCTTTTAGCTTCTGAAGATAAAGAAGGATAACTGCCCGGTCAATCTGCTCAATTGATTCGTACCCCTGCCCTTCCAAATGGAGGATATAATCCAACAAATCTCGTTGATAGGATACGAGAGTGTTTTTCGCAAGCTGCCTTTCTACCCGCAGGAAATGTAAATAGTCCTCTAGAGCAAATCTGGCATCTTTCAAAATGGCTCCGGCTGTTTCCAATGGTATCCCTCCTTTTTTCTTAAAGTAAATGAAGGCTTGTCCTCGAGTCGCACACACGGAGCTTTACTTGCTCCAGTGGAAAACAAGAGCCTTGTCCACTATGTATACGCTAAGGGAAATACAGAACGAAACGACAAAAGGGATAGCATAGCGCCATCCCATATCACTTCTTTTTGTCGGGGCCTGCAGTTCGGCATCTTTTACATATGCCGTGGAATGTAAGCCAATGATCTTTTACGTTGAAGCCATATCGGCTTTCCACGATCTTCTCGACATCTCCTAATAAATCTTCTTGGATTTCGTCCACTTTACCGCATTCAAGACATATTAAATGATGATGAAAACGAGAGGCACCTTCCTGGCGCAGATCGTAACGCGAGACCCCATCTCCAAAATTTATTTTATCGACGATTTTCAGTTCGGTTAACAATTCCAATGTACGGTAAACTGTAGCAAGGCCAATTTCAGGTGCTTTTTCTTTTACTAGAAGAAATACGTCCTCTGCACTTAAATGATCTTCTTCGTTTTCCAAAAGGACCATAACGGTCGCTTCCCGCTGTGGCGTCAACTTATAGCTGGCCCCGTGCAGTTGTTTTTTTATCCGTTCTATCCGGCTTTCCATACGACGCCCCCCTCAACACTGAAACCATTATAGCAAATGGTCAATCCGTGTGACAACAGAAAGGAAAACACCAGGACAGGATGACGATCTATTTAATGAAGATTTGGTAAATAAGCGCCTCCACAATTTGAATACAAACAAAAAATGTAAGCAAAACAGGCAGCGGACGTAAATTCCGACGCTTGCGGGAATGCATTCTCTCAAAATATGGAGGGCTTAGCACCACACAATATATTAATAGCAGAAAGCATATGATGAATTGGAAAGGAAACCACCAAACAGCATACTGGAACATGCCCATACCTGTTGAAAGCAAGTAAGAGGATGATAATCCGAAGATAACACCCTTCAATGCGCCAATCAGCAAAACAATGGGACGAGTCCTCCGCTGGATCGAGAAAAGATAAGCGACAGCGAAAAACAATACAACCGACAGCAATGTCCATAAAATAGACGCTTCCTGATCAATGATCCTTCTATCTAGGAAATATAATAAGCTTTCTGATGCTTCTACACTAATTTCCCGGAAAAGCAAAGCACCTCCGATATAACCAATGGACAGTATGACGAATAAATGGATGAGAGATAAGGAGCGGACCACGAGATGCACCTCCGTTTCATTTGTACACCTTATGCTTGTCCAACCTTAAATAACCCACCTATTTCATTTTTTTCGCATAAAGAATTGCATATAGCGTTTTAGCATCGAAAACTTCCCCATCTGCCACCAACTGTTCGGCTTCTTCTATCGTACATTCCAAAATATCAATAAACTCATCTTCATCACCCGCTGCCGGATTTTCAACTTTTTGCAGACCCGTTGCTACATATAAATGAATGACTTCGTCCGCAAATCCCGGCGAAGTCGCAAAGGATTGAATGTATTCGAATTGCTCTGCTCGATACCCTGTTTCTTCCTCCAATTCCCGGATAGCCGTAATCCGCTTGTCTTCACCGGGTTCAATTTTCCCGGCCGGTATTTCTACCAGTGTCCGCTCAAGCGCTTTTCTGAACTGACGCACAAAGACCACTTTGCCTTCCGCTGTAACTGCTAAAACAGCCACTGCCCCAGGATGTTTCACGAGCTCCCTTTTCGCCAGCTTTCCATCAGGCAATTCTACGTCCTCCACACGAAGAGAAATGACTTTTCCTTCAAAAATCGTCTCGCTGGCAACCGTCTTCTCAGTATGACCCACCGTTTCTCACAACCTTTCTTAGTCATCAAGCATGCTGCTTTTACTTTTTACAATGACATTGTAACATGAACAAAACGGGAGGTGCTTTTAATGAAAAAAAGAAGATTGGGAAATAGTGATTTGTATGTTTCAGAACTCGGACTTGGCTGCATGTCCCTTCCACAAGACAAAAGGGAAGCCACGGAAATTATCGAGACCGCTTTTGAGGCAGGAATAAATTTCTTCGATACTGCCGACCTCTATGATGGCGGCCACAACGAACAGCTTCTCGGCAATTTACTTTCATCAAGACGGGATCAAATTATTCTGGCGACCAAAGTGGGCAATCAAATGAATTCTGATGGCAGCAGCTGGACATGGAACCCGTCCAAAGCACATATTATGAATGCCGTTAAAGACAGCCTGCTGCGTCTCGGTACAGATTATATTGATCTCTATCAATTGCACGGAGGTACAATGGAAGACGATGCAGACGATACAATCGATGCGATGGAAACGTTAAAAAAAGAAGGGGTTATTAGACAATACGGCATCTCATCGATACGCCCCAATGTCATTGAACGCTTCCTCAAAAAAAGCGCTGCGGTTTCTGTAATGATACAATACAGCCTCCTCGACAGACGTCCAGAAGAATGGTTCAAGCTGATTTCGGACTTTGGCGTGTCAGTTATTACGAGAGGTACGCTGGCTAAAGGTTTCCTGACGATGGATGGTTTACAACGCGCAGAGCAGTCTGATGGTTTCGGCACATATTCAGCTAATGATCTATATGAAACACTTACCGTGCTAAATGAGAAGACAGAAGATATTCACGCAGCCTCGATTGCTTTCAACCTAACTGAGCCAGCTGTATCCAGTGTACTCGTTGGAGCCAGTTCCAAAAAACAATTGCTCGATTCGATCGTTGCATATGAAAAAGAGATGGACAACACAGTTCTCGAAGAGTTGAGAAATTCCGTCAGACTGGATCACTATCAGGAACACAGAGTCTGATAATATTGCATTTGCAGTTTGTAATCTTTCCGAAATACTTTTGTAATGATTAAGGTTAGTAATTGTGGGTATCCAATAGAATAGCAACATCTACTACAATTACTAACTAAGGATTACGGAGGAGATTACGATGAAATTTACAATTACAAATGATAAGAAGTGGTTGAAACTAGGCGCGGCAGCTTTACTATCTGTTTCCATGCTGGCAGCATGCGGTGATGATGACGACGATGATACAAACCTGGATGTAAATAACCCGCCAGCTGAAACTGATGATGGTACAGGCACTGATACGAACGTAGATTTGGATACGGATATGGATTCTGATACAGACGGAACAGGAACAGATACTGAAACTGACGACACTGGCACGGATACTGATACTAGCACCGATACAGACAGCAGCAAATAAGCAGCAAGTCTAGGAAGCTAAAAAAAACAAAAGGCGAAGGAAATCAACTGATTTCCTTCGCCTTTTCCGGTTATGAACTCTCTTTATTGCAAATGAGCCACTTCAGCCTCTTTTTCTACAGCAGGGCGCGTCACTTTTTTATTCTTTTTAACTGGCAGCATATTGAAGAGGATGTTGAGAACAATCGCTGTCAAACTTCCTGTCACAATACCGTTGCTAGTTAATATTTGAACTTCTTCAGGAAACATGCTAAATAAATCTGGCACGACAGAGACGCCAAGTCCAATACCTACTGAACATGCAATGATCATCGCATTTTCCTGTGACTCCATGACCACTTTACTCAACATTTTAATTCCTTGTGAAATGACCATGCCAAACATTGCTACCATCGCTCCGCCTAGAACAGATGTCGGAATCACTGTCGTGATCGCAGCGATTTTCGGCATTAATCCTAGAGAAATTAGCATGATGGCGGTAATCAAAATGATTTTTCTTGATTTCACACCTGATAATTGCATAAGGCCGACATTTTGAGAAAATGTCGTATACGGAAACGCATTGAATATCCCGCCGATAACGGATGCCAACCCCTCCGAACGATATCCTTTTGCCAAATCCTCTTTTGTTATTTCCTTCTCACAAATATCGCTCAATGCGAAATATGTGCCCGTCGATTCAACAAGGGAAACCATGGCCACGAGTGTCATCGTAATGATCGGAAGCAAATGGAATGAAGGCATACCGAGTTTAAATGGTACGACGACATGTAACATGGATGCCTCATGGACATTTGTAAAATCCACTACTCCCATGAAAATTGCCGCTACTGTTCCAGCTGCAAGCCCAAGCAAGATGGATATCGAACGGATAAACCCTGTTGAAAATTTGTAGATCAAAATAATGCATAACAAAGTGCCAAATGACAATAAAACATTAGCAGTGGAGCCGAAATCAGGTGAATCCAAACCGCCAGCCATATTGTTAATGGCAACTGGAATGAGTGTCACCCCAATGATCGTTACAACAGAACCTGTGACAACCGGCGGGAAAAACTTTACTAGCATCCCAAAATACCGGCTGATCAATACAATAATCAAACCTGAAGCGATGACAGACCCATAAATTGCAGAAACATCATATTTTGCTCCGATTGAAATCATCGGACCGACCGCTGTAAATGTACATCCGAGGACAACTGGCAAACCGATTCCAAAGAAACGGTTTGTCGTAATTTGAAGCAATGTTGCAATACCGCACATGAAAATATCGATTGACACTAAATATGTCAGCTGTTTTGGCGTGAGGCCAATTGCATCTCCGACAATCAAGGGAACGAGAATCGCTCCTGCATACATGGCAAGTAAATGTTGGAATCCAAGCAACGCGGATTTCATAGAGTTGACTCCTCTGCAAAGGTGACTTTACCATTTTCCAACGACTGAATAATAGCCAATGACTCCACACGGATGCCGCGATTCCGTAGCATCTCGCCGCCTGGCTGAAATCCTTTTTCGATCACGATTCCAACTCCGGCTAAACTTGCCCCTGCCTGTTCGACAATAGACAAAAGCCCTTCGACAGCTTGGCCATTCGCCAGAAAGTCATCTATTAAAAGGACATGATCATCTTGCGACAGATAATCTTTGGATACTGAGATTTCATTTTTCTCTTCTTTAGTAAAGGAGTGAACGCTAGCCGAATATAGTTCGTTGATCAAAGTGAGAGACTTTCTCTTTCTTGCAAACACTACTGGAACACCTAATACCAGTCCAGTCATCATCGCGGGTGCAATTCCAGAGGACTCCAAAGTAACAATCTTCGTAATCCCTTCCCCTTTGAATTTTTCCGCAAATTCATTCCCGATCTCTTGCATAAGAACAGGATCAATTTGGTGATTCAAAAATGAGTCGACTTTCAAGATTTGATCTGACAATACTTTGCCATCCATGCTGATTTTGTCTTCTAGCTTCTTCACGTATACTTCCTCCTATTTGTTTCACAATCAACAAAAAAGCCCGTTGACCGTGCATCCATTCATGACATGAGTGGAGCAGGGCCTCCGGGCTTATAGCCGAACGAAGTATAAAGGACATACCAAAAGGCACGCCTTCTTCCCATTGCTTCCTCATAGTCGATTTGTTTACGGCAAATCGGTAGAAACTTGCAGGCCATATCCCCGCGATTATATGAGTGGATGTTTTAGAATGTTTTCAGTATAACATGTGAAATCGAAATTTCAACAGGGTAATAAATAGAAGATGATTTTCTATTTTTCGAAAAACAATCGGTAAACATTACGTCTTCGTAACTTTTTCATCACAAAAATAACAAATAGGCTATACGTCATTTTGATGCAAAAAAGTAGTTTAGAAAACTCATATCAGGCTATATAAGAAGTGTAAGATACAACAACAAATTTAAACAAAGGAGACGATGTAAAATGGCTAGAAACAACGAAAATAATAACGAAAACAGAGGAAAAATGTCACTTGAAGAAGCGGGCCGCAAAGGTGGAGAAGCTACTGCGAAAAACCACGACCGCGGTTTCTATGAAGAAATTGGCCGCAAAGGCGGAGAAGCTACTGCTAAAAAACACGACCGTGATTTCTACGAAGAAATTGGCCGTAAAGGCGGAGAAGCTACTGCTAAAAATCATGACCGTGATTTCTATGAAGAAATCGGCCGCAAAGGCGGAGAAGCCCGCGCTAAACAAGACGGCAACAACTATAATAACTAATCCTTATTTACAACCAATAATACGGCAGACAACTAGAATATGTTGTCTGCCGTTTTTATATTTCCAGCTCCAGAATAACGGGACAATGATCGCTCCCCATAATATGGTGGTCGATGCCGGCACCTTTCATCGCCTTCTGTAGTTGTTCAGAAACAAGAAAATAATCAATGCGCCAGCCGATATTTCGTTCTCTCACCTTATTCATGTACGACCACCACGTATAAGCCCCTTCTCTGTCCGGATAAAAATGCCTGAATGAATCAATAAAACCTGCTTCCAGCAACAAGTCCATCTTGCTTCGTTCTTCGTATGTGAATCCAGAATTGCCGATATTGGATTTCACATTCTTTATATCCAGTTCCTGATGGGCCACATTCAAATCGCCGCAATAGATGACCGGCTTGCGTTCAATTAACTTTGTCAGATGCTCCCTTATTTTATCCTCCCAAGCCAATCTGAATGGAAGACGCGCCAAATCACGTTGCGAATTGGGAACATAGGCATTCACCAAAATAAAATTCTCGAATTCCGCTGTTATAATGCGTCCTTCCTCTTCGTCCTCTTCCTCACCAATGCCATAATAGACCCCTAGGGGTTTTTCCTTTGTAAAAACAGCTGTACCGGAATACCCTTTTTTCAAGGCATAGTTCCAATATTGATAATATCCTTCCACCGGCAAATCAATTTGCCCTTCTTGCAATTTCGTCTCTTGCACACAAAAAATATCTGCATTTACTTCGGCAAAGTAATCGAGAAAACCCTTTTTCACGCAAGCCCGTAATCCGTTCACATTCCAAGAAACCAGTTTCATTTCCATCCCTACTATTCTATCTGTAAATTAATGGAGCGTATTTTCAACTAAATAGTTTGATACGTCAATCTCCATTTCTTCCTCAAGTGCCATATGAGCCAGCTGCTTCCCTAAAAATGGCCCAACTGTCAAACCTGATGCGCCAAGGCCATTGGCAAATATAACATTCGAAACTTCCGGCAGCTTTCCAATCACCGGCAAAAAACCGGCAGTGAATGGCCGAAAACCGACCCTAGTCTCGATATATTCAGCATCACTCAATGCAGGTGCGATGTCTAACGCTTTATTCAATACCTCATTTATGCCGCCTGCCGTCGGCTTGCCATTCATACCCTGTTCATCTTCATGGGTTGCGCCTGCCACTATCTTTCCATTAGGAAAAGCCAGCATATATTGGTCATTTGGAGGCATGACGACGGGCCATGTAGCAGTTTCCTCATCTGCTGCCTTCATATGGGCGATTTGAGCTTTTTGGCCTCTCACTTCAATTGGTATGCCAATTTGACGGGTAAGTTCACCAGCCCAGCACCCTGCCGTGATGATAACCTGTTTCGCTTCTATTTTTTTGCCATCGATCCAGACTTCCACATTTCCTTCAGCGTCCCTCTGAAGGGATGCAGAACCATTTATGATTTTCAGCCCTTTCAGTTCGGCTCCTTGTAGCAAAGCATCACGCAACATCCGGCCATCAACACGCGCTGCGCCACTCACATACAAAGAAGAAAATCGGTTGGAGAGATACGGAAATAACGATACCGTTTCCTTTTCATCCAACTGTCGCAAATCACCGATTTCAGGAGCTTCCTCCCTGCGCCAAAGTGCACGCTCCTCCATCTTTGCCAGTTTCTCAGGATCGGTATGAATACTGATTGCCCCTACTTTTCTGTAACCCGTCTCCAAGCCTTTTGATTCAAGCATTGGAATAAGTTCATGGTAATAGGCTGCGCCTGCCTTTGCCAGCAAATACCACGCTTTATTTCTGCGCTGGGACAACCAGGGACAAATGATTCCGGCAGCGGCATCTGTCGCCTGGCCGGAATCCTTTCGATCTATGAGCATGACATCCCTTCCTTGTCCGCTCAAATGATAGGCCGCGGAAGCACCGAGAATGCCTCCTCCGATAATAACAATTTGATCCATTCAACCACCCATTTTACGCTTTTCTTTATTGTACTTGCGTTTCAAGCGAATTACAAACCAGCTTTTTGAAAACGCTTTCAAAATTAAATAAATAATTTTACTATTCAGCTCTTTCTTTTTTCAAAAAAAGCAGTATAATGATTCTATTCGATAATTACGAGACACGAACCATTATGGTGATTGGCATTCGGCTGGAAAACTATTAGATTATGTTAAGGAGATTTGATGATTATGACGAGAACGCCCATCCAAGTAAAACTAGCAGAAACTAAAAAAGAGAAACCGAATGCGGAGACGCTTGTATTCGGTAGAACGTTCACGGATCATATGTTCGTTGCGGATTTTGAAGAAGGAAAAGGTTGGCATAGCCACCGAATTGTCCCGTACGAACCGATTTCCTTAGATCCCGCCTCAATTGTGTTCCACTACGGACAGACCGTTTTTGAAGGCATGAAAGCATATCGAAATGGAGAAGGTGTGATTCGGCTCTTCAGGCCAGAGGAAAATATGAAACGGTTAAACCTTTCCTTAGACCGTCTATGCATGCCTAAAATTGATGAGCAATCTGCATTGCACGGGTTGACCGAACTTTTACGGATTGAGAAAGACTGGATTCCGACAATGGAAGGCACATCATTGTATATCCGACCGTTCGTCATTGCGACAGAAGCGTTTCTCGGAGTTGCACCGGCAAGAAAGTATCAGTTCATCATTATCCTTTCCCCTGTCGGCTCTTATTACAAAGAAGGGATCCACCCTGTCAAGATCCTCGTGGAAAATGAATTTGTCCGTGCAGTTAAAGGGGGGACCGGCGGCGCCAAAACAGCTGGAAATTACGCTGCCGGACTGAAGGCTCAAGAAGTGGCGGATCAGCAAGGCTATTCCCAAGTCCTTTGGCTCGATGGAGTGGAACGAAAATATGTTGAAGAAGTAGGAAGCATGAACATCTTCTTTAAAATTAACGGAGAAATCGTCACACCCGCCATTAATGGCAGCATTTTAGAAGGGATAACACGAAAATCCATTCTTGATTTGCTTCGCCATTGGGAGATTCCGGTCTCTGAAAGAAAAATTTCGATGGAAGAGATTCGGGACGCGTACGAAAAGGGAATTTTGGAGGAAGTGTTCGGTACAGGTACCGCTGCTGTCATCTCCCCTGTAGGTGAATTAAATTGGGATGGCTATAAAATGATCGTTAATAATGGAAAAACAGGCGACCTTTCCATGAAACTATACAATACGCTTACTAATATCCAAACCGGCAAAGAAGAAGACCCTTTCAACTGGGTGCAAAAAATCGTACAGGAATATGCGAAACTGGCATGATCATAAAAAAGACGTCCACTCCATTTTTGGAATCGACGTCTTTTTTTCTTCGGCTTAACATCTTCCGAATGTATGTTTCTAGGCAATTTTTTGATAACGGTTTAAAAGCTTGTCTAAATCTTGACTGCATGCTATGACATCTGGGTGTGTAAATCCATTCCGCTTCGCCATTTTGTACATCATGATCCGCTTCATCTGAATTTGTAATGACAACAACTCTTTTTGCAAATTGTCCTTCACGACCCGCTTCCTCCATACTTTGTTTTTTTCACACTTGTCCTATCGTACTTCATTAAATTTAAAAAGAATGTCGGATTTTGATCAGTTTGCATACTTTTTATTACATGTTCACAAATTCGTCACAATTATATTGTTTTTTTCGTACTTTCGGTGTGTGACATGACAATAGGTGAGTGGATTAGACCACAACTGCATTATTTTACGGCAGATTGCTCGAATAAATGAGATTACCCAGTTATTGACAGGACCGTTCGTATGTGCATGGGAAGTTCTAGTATGTTACTGTTAGTGCTCGTGTATGCTTGGGAACCGCTTGTATGTTTGCCGGGAGTACTCGTATTATCTGGGCGACCGCTTTTCCACTGACTTGAAGTGGGTTACCACCGTTCCTCGAGGCTTTACCACCGACTTGAGGGGTATTACCACCGACTCTTGGGGCTTTACCACCGACTTGAGGGGTATTACCACCGACTCTTGGGGCTTTACCACCGACTTGAGAGGTGTTACCACCGACTCGAGGGGTATTACCTCCGATACATACATTATTACAACCTCTCCACATGTTTATTAACAAAAAATCTCATCAGTCATTACTTAGCTAACAATTCGGGTGTTTCTCCATGATCTATAGAAAGTTTAGTCGGTGCTTCTCTTTCACCAGGTAATCTAATGTAAAAATTGCTACTCGGCTTGGCTGATTTCTTACAAAACTCGGTCATTAGCGAATCTGCTCGGCTTATTTGTAGTTGGCTTCCTTCCGCCCTCCTAATCTTGCGTTCAACAGCCTTTCCAGTTCAGTCATTTTACTGTCCCGTGGCGCGACTCGAATATTATTATGAGTGCTCGTATCCCCCAGCCAACCTCTCGCATAGCACCCTAACTGCTCGTTTCCTCCCCACAACCGCTCGCATCTCCCACTCCCCTCATCCATTTTCAACGCCAAACTTTCCTCATTCCCCCTTAGTATTCTCAAACTACCATCTGCATAATACATGCCCCGTGTGAACGTACTGATTCACTTACCTGGGATACCGCATTTGATTAGCACGGGAGTCATAGCGTCCATCAAAAAAGACTGTCCAGCGATTCAGTTTACACTGATTTCTGGACAGTCATTCTATGTCTATTATTAAAATTTAGATCCTGCGTCGCCATACTCATCAAGTAGTTCGGCAAAACTTTTATTCTTCTCTTTTTCCCGCCGTTCCCGCTTTAATTGTTCTTGTCTTTTTTCCTCTTCCGCTTTTTCTTTAGCAGACAGTTCCATCTTTGTCGCTTTTAACTTCGCTAATATGTCCTCATTTAACGCGTCTGACAGCGTCAGTTTTTCTTCTTTTTCTTTTTTTGGTGCGTGTGATTGAGTTTGTTTCTGTCTCTTTTTTGCCATATCCGTTCATGTCCCTTTCTCTATTAAGGACGCTGGACAATCGTAGCAACGCCTTGTCCGCCACCAATGCATAACGTGGCAAGTCCCGTTTTCGCGTCACGGCGTTTCATCTCGTGAAGCAATGTCACGAGTATGCGCGCACCGCTCGCACCAATCGGATGACCGAGGGCAATTGCGCCGCCATTGACATTTAGTTTTTCTTTATTGAATGACAACTCTCGGTCAACTGCCAAGGATTGAGCCGCAAATGCCTCATTGGCTTCGATCAAGTCAATTTCATCTAACCCGATCCCCGCCCGATCCAGTACATTCCTTACTGCTTGGACAGGACCAATTCCCATGATGGAAGGGTCTACGCCTGCATTCGCATTTGCTGTAATAACAGCAAGCGGTTCAATACCGAGTTCCTCTGCCTTTTCTTTCGACATGATGACAAAGGCGGCTGCACCGTCATTGATTCCCGAAGCATTGCCTGCCGTCACGCTTCCCTCTTTTTTGAAAGCAGGGCGTAGCTTTGATAATTTCTCAGCCGTTGTTCCTACTTTGACATATTCGTCCGTCTCAAAGATGATCGGATCACCTTTCCGCTGTGGAATATGAACAGGAACGATTTCTTCTTTAAACCGACCGCTTTCTATTGCCGCTGCTGCTTTCGCCTGTGAGTCCGCCGCGAATGCATCCTGCTCTTCGCGTGAGATGGTGTAACGGTCGCATAGATTTTCGGCTGTCATTCCCATATGGTAATCATTGAAAGCGCACCAAAGTCCATCCGCTATCATACTATCTACTAGTTTTTGATCTCCCATTTTGAATCCTTCTCTTGCATTTTTCATTAAGAAGGGTGCTTGGCTCATATTTTCCATGCCGCCTGCTACAATAATATCCGCATCGCCTGACACGATGGCTTGTCTCGCCAGATGGACTGCTTTCAGGCCGGAACCGCATACTTTATTGATCGTCATGGCAGGCACGGTTTCGGGCAGACCGGCTTTCACCGCAGCTTGCCTTGCCGGATTTTGGCCATTTCCAGCTTGAAGCACATTCCCCATAATGACCTCATCGACATGCTCAGGCTTGATGTTTGCCCGCTCGACTGCCTCCTTAATCACAATGGATCCGAGCTCTGCAGCCGAAACGTCTTTCAATGATCCTAGAAAAGACCCGATTGCTGTACGAACCGCACTAACAATTACTACCTCTTTCGTCATGAAAATCCCCCTCATTCTCTTTCACTTTTCCCCTGTCCTGCTTTCCAAGACCTTCCTAATTGCCGTCCCCTTTCGACGTCAAGTACAATGAAAGCGGGAGGGGAAGTTATGTTCATTTTACCAAAGAAAGTGACGATTATCGAGGTTGGACCTCGGGATGGCCTGCAAAATGAAAAAAGACAGGTGGATACCGATGACAAGTTGGCCTTCATCGACCATCTGCAGCAGGCTGGCATTGACGAAATGGAACTCACTTCATTTGTATCGCCGAAATGGGTGCCGCAAATGTCGGACGCCAAGGAGATTGTTGCTCAAACAAATCAAGTCGGCCGGCAATTTGTGCTGGCACCGAATGAAAAAGGGGCACAGCTGGCACTTGAAGCGGGAGCCAAAAGTATTGCTGTCTTTGTCGGGGTAAGTGATTCATTCAATCAAAAAAATATTAACCGTCCAACGAAAGATGCTGTTTTGGCACTTGAGCCCGTCATTAAAAACTTGAAACTGCAAAATATCTTTGTCAGAGCATGCATTTCCACCGCATTTTATTGTCCGTACGAGGGTAAAATCAATAGCAAGGATGTTCAATCGTTATGTGACTCCTTCGTTTCCATGGGAGTCGACGAATTAAGTGTCGCCGATACGGTTGGCAGAGCAAATCCAGTGGAATGCTACGAATTGTTCACGTTATTGAAGGAGACATTTTCCGACGTTTTATTGACTGCTCATTTTCATGATACGAGGAAAATGGCACTCGCCAACATTTTTGCATCCCTTCAAGCGGGAATTGACCGTTTCGATACTTCCGCAGGCGGATTAGGCGGCTGTCCGTTCGCTCCTGGAGCCACTGGCAATGTAGCAACCGAAGATGTTGTGCATATGCTCGATACATTAGGCATTCCGACAGGAGTAAGTGTAAAAAAAGTCTGTGAAGCGGTCGATCTTATTGCTCCGCATGTTTCAAGACCGATCGATTCAGGAATGTATAGATTGTATAAGAACGGCCAGTTGTAAAAGGAGCTGAGGGATTGAAGAGGCGTATCGTATATATCACCGGGTTGATCGGCAGTGTAACCACTGCCCTGCTTTCCATTCTGGGTTTCGTCGCCACGAATCGCCTGATGTATATGAAATTGAAAGACAGCGATGTCATTTTGAAGCGGGAAGTTGGCGCGAAACGGTTTGATGAGCATTGGTATGAAACTGTCCGGAAAGAAGACCTATGGGTTGATTCCCCAAATGGGTATCCGCTGCGAGCCGTCTTTCTGAAACCTCTTGACACCAAGAAGACTGTCATCATTTGCCACGGCGTCACGGAAAATAAAATCAATTCAATGAAGTATGCCCGGCTGTTTGAAAGGCTCGGTTTTAATTCTGTCGTCTATGACCATCGCCGGCATGGCGACTCAGGAGGTAAAACAACGAGCTTCGGGTATTATGAAAAGCAGGACCTGCAAGCAATTGTCCATGCTGTCCGCAAACAAATCGGCAGCGAGGCGATTTTAGGTATCCATGGTGAATCCATGGGCGCCGCCACTACCATTTTGTATGGCGGTGAATTTGAAGAAGAAGCCGACTTTTATATTGTAGATTGTCCGTTTTCCGATTTCTCGGAACAAATTCTTCATATCCTCCGAATTAACACACCGCTTCGTTCAAGAATGACACTGCGTATTGCCAATTTATTTCTAAGAATTCGTGATGGCTATACAACCACATTGGTTTCGCCTCGTGAAGTGATCGGAAATGTTTCGAAGCCCATGCTATTCATTCATAGCCTGGAGGATGACTTTATTTTGCCTGAGATGACAAAGGAATTATTCGAATTAAAGCCAGACCAGAAACGGATGAAGCTTTTTGAAAAAGGGGCGCATGCAAAATCGTTTAACGAAAACTCGGAGGCGTACGAAGAGACGATTGAAGGTTTTCTAACCGAATACCATTTGATGAATTGATTGCCCCCGTCCTGATCACAAGGACGGGGTTTTTCATGAACAATTTGGACAAGTAAAAAGCCATCTTCCTTATCAATTTTCACGATAAGAAAGATGACTTGTCCCAATTAATTGAATTATGCCAAGAAAGATATATCCATTTTATGAACACGAACATGGCCGAAGTTTGATTTGATACAATCGTTACTCCTAACGATTTACAATCATTTCTTATCATTCAACTTGTTCATTTGTGCCATCATCTGATTAATCTTCTTTTGTGAAGGTTTTTGTCCCATTTGCATCATCATCATGCGCAGCATTTGCTCATTGATTGGCGGGTTTTCTTTCAGATATTTCATCATGTATTGACGTGCCATGAAAAATCCAAGGGCCACACCAGCAATTAATGCGACGACGACAATTAGGATCCACCAAACTGTGCCCATCCGCTTTTACCTCCTTCACTTACCAAAATCAAGTTTACTCCACCATGATGGATTATACAACATCGGGATGCAATATGGCAATGACTCCATGCAAAATCGTTATTTTCCTTTCATCTACTTTTTTTATCCCCACATGTACAAAGGCCGTTCCTGAATGGCACCTTATGAATGGGGTGCATTTCAGGGACGGCCCTTTTTACGCGGTTCATTTATTACTAAAAAGAAATCATCTTTTCGGATACTAAGTGATTGGCATGTTTGACAGGCTTCAGCCATCCCCATTCACCAACACCTTCCATTACCGCAAAGTACCGGTCATGTGAACCGGATAATGCGACAAACAGATCCAAATCGAGCATTCTTGAGCCATCGCAATAGGCTTGTACAGAATAAGGGGACACCGAAATATAGATAGAACCTTTCATTGGATGCGTTAATCGATAGGTTCCTTCTTCTGCCTCGACAGAAGAAAAGTTTTTGCCTAAATGATCCATGATGGCCTGGTCAATTGTCAATTCTTCAATATGATCGCATAAGTATTGGATCTCTTGAGCTGGTTGCTGATGATTTGATTCTTCTTTTAACAGATCATAGAGCAAACGTTCCCGCCCAATGATAAATGATAGATATTCATTTTTCACTTTGTAAATTTCGTAAGATCTCACAACCATCACCCCCTTTGCTCTATCCTACACAATGTCATATGAAAAACTTGTCAGTTTGTGTTAAATAATTTCACTATTATTGTCGTATGAGTATGACAATTCAATCTATTTAATGTTTGTTGATATAATATTCCATACCCTGTTCCTATTATTTCAAACGATTCAGCATAATTTCGTAAACGCTAATAACAAAGAAGCGTTGGGATCAACTATTCCCAACGCTCCCCTGCGATTATTAACCAATCAGCTTTTTAACTTTATTAACAACATTCTCTACCGTAAAGCCATATTGCTCAATTACTGTGTCTCCAGGGGCACTTGCGCCAAATGTATCGATGCCGAGGACATCCCCTTCAGTCCCTGTATACTTGTGCCAGCCGAGCGAAGATCCCATCTCGATAGCCAGACGCTTCGTAATGGATTTAGGCAATACGGTTTCCTTATACGCTTCATCTTGCTGGTCAAACAGATTCCAGGAAGGCATGGAAACGACAGATACCTCGATTCCTTCCTTCTTTAAGCTTTCTTGTGCTTTGACTGCCAATCCTACTTCAGAACCCGTTGCGATCAAAATGGCATCTGCGGTTTCTTTGCCTGCTGGCGAAACGACATATGCACCTTTTTTCACTTGTTCCATCGCCAATTCACCGGACTTTTCGAGAACCGGCAAGTTTTGACGGGAAAGTACGAGTAATGTCGGTGTGTCTTGTGATGTGACCGCAATATTCCAGGCAGCTGAAGTTTCGTTGCCGTCTGCTGGACGAATGACGTTCAGTCCTGGCATCGCACGGTAGGAAGCCAAGTGCTCTACAGGCTCATGTGTCGGTCCATCTTCCCCTACAGCGATGCTGTCATGAGTGAAGACGTATGTGACCGGCAAGCCCATTAGCGCTGAAAGTCTAATAGCAGGTCGGACGTAATCACTAAAGACAAAGAACGTACCGCCAAATACATTCAAACCGCCATGCAGCGCCATACCATTAAGTGCCGCACCCATTCCGAACTCACGAACACCAAACCAGATATTTCGGCCAGCATAATTTCCTGGCAGGAAGTCGCCTTCCCCTTTCATTGAAGTTTTGTTAGAACCGGCCAAATCGGCACTTCCGCCAAAGAAGGATGGAAGCTTCTTAGCAATTGCATTGATGGCATCGCCTGAAGCGGAACGGGTCGCAACCGATTTGCCTGTTTCATAAGAAGGCAATGCTTCTGTGACTTCGCTTGGAATTTCATTTTGGATCGCACGTTTCAATTGCTGTGCAAGTTCTCCGTGTTCTGCTTCGTATTGAGCAAAAAGGTCATTCCAGCGTTGTTCTTCCAGCACGCCAAGACGGTCGGTCGCTTCTTTAAACGTTTCATAAACGCCATCCGGAACGTGGAAGTCTTCCTCGTAAGTCCATTTGTAGTATTCTTTTGTCAGCTTCATTTCATCTTCGCCAAGCGGCGCACCATGGACATCCGCTTTGCCTGATTTATTCGGAGAGCCGTAGCCGATGACAGTTTTTACTTCAATAATCGTCGGTCCGCCTGAGTTCGACTTCGCCTGTTCAATTGCTTTGGAGACTAAACCGATATTGTTGCCGTCTTCGACCCGGATGTAATTCCAGCCGTATGATTCAAAACGTTTTTGAATATTTTCAGTGAAGGACATATCGAGCTCGCCATCCAAAGAAATGTCATTGCTGTCATAGAGAACGATGAGTTTATCCAACTGGAGGTGGCCAGCCAATGAGATTGATTCGGCTGCTACCCCTTCCATTAGGTCTCCGTCGCCACAAAGAGCATACGTATAATGGTCAATTACGTCGTAGCCTGGTTTGTTGTATGTGGCAGCCAAATGCTTTTCAGCCATCGCCATGCCGACCGCCATTCCGATCCCTTGACCGAGTGGGCCAGTTGTCGCTTCGACGCCTGCTGTATGCCCATACTCAGGATGTCCTGGCGTCTTGGAGCCCCATTGTCTGAAGTTCTTAATTTCATCCATCGAAAGTCCGTATCCGCTAAGATGGAGCAAGCTGTAAAGCAGCATTGAGCCATGCCCTGCAGAGAGGACAAAACGATCTCGGTTGAACCATTCTGGATTCGATGGGTTATGTTTCATATGTTTGGTCCAAAGAGTGTATGCCATCGGAGCAGCTCCCATCGGCAATCCAGGGTGTCCTGAATTCGCTTTTTCAATCGCATCAATAGATAATGTGCGAATGGTATTAATGGCTAGTTGATCGATTTGTTCGGTCATGTCTGTCATCCTTCCTGTTTCCATCTCTAGTAGATCTAATTAAAGTATTCCCACTCTAGTGTAGTCAAAATGAAGGAGAAATACAAATCGAGTTTGACCGGCTTGCCGTAAAACTCAATTTCTATCACTTTATCTCAATTCAACCTGCCTTCGTTTTTCATCTTATCAATTCGGATACTTTTTATTGCGGGCATCTTTCACCTTTTGAGGTGTCACGTCGTTCCCTTCCGGATCGATCACTTTCACACTCTCAATCGTATTTCGCATGGAAGTCCGCAATGATTGCAAGTACTCCTTCCGCAAGGCTGTTTGTTCCTTTGCCTCTTCTATCGATAACCCTGTTGTCTTTGATTTGTTTGAAAGCTCGTTGATTCGTTTAATTTTGTCTTCTGATAGCATTTCTGTGGTCCTCCTAAAAAATCGAATATACCGCTATCATAAAAAGTATACAAAAACAGCAGGAAGTGCAACCATTCAGCCTTCCTGCTGTTCTTCATATTCTTTATATCTTCGGTGGACTGTCGCTTTGCTGATGGAGTGGCCAAGCCCTTTCAAAATACCTGTAATCTCTTCGAAAGTCAGTCCTTTTTTTCGCAGTGAAACAATTTCTTCCGTCGGAACGTCCAAGCGCTCACGGCCTTCGCTGTTCCCTTTGTTCTTCAAGTTCTTCTCCGGCCGGTATCCTTGTATAACTGCTCTTTTCATTCCACGTCTAATTTTCGCGTTATGAATTTTCCGCTGGTATTCTTCCACTATAGATAATATTTCTAATAACATTGTATCCATCTCATTCAATTGCAGCGGGCCACTGTCATGATTTGTAATGACAGTCGTATTTGTCTTCGCAAGCAAATGTAAAATAGCGACTCTGGCATTCCCTCTTCCCAGCCGTGTCTCGTCCTGAATCAGAACAGCTTCAATGCCTTCCCGCTTTACAAATTCAAGAAGGCTGAGCAAACCTTCCCTGTCAATATCATAGCCGCTATGCTTATCAGAGAAGGTTTGTACCAGCTCATAGCCCATCTCTGCGGCAAGTGCTGCCAGCTCTTCTTGTTGCCTTACAAGGGAAATTTCCTGCTCATTTTTTTCCGTACTCACACGAGTATATAAAACGCACCTCATCCGGCCCCTCATTATTTTCCTTCTCCAGCCAGCTCGAAATGATCCATTTCGACAGGAGCCGTTTTAACTTGAGGCACTTTCAACCGATCACCCGTTCGAATGAAAGATGAATCCAAATCATTCATAGCCATCACATCATCGATCCACTTATCAATTCTCTTGCCGTCAGACAGCACGGTGGCCAGCTGCCATAGCGTGTCGCCTTCCGATACTGTTATTTCTGTAAATACTGCTGGTTCCTTATGTTTGTAAGTTCCGATCCATGTGAATGAAATGCTTGTCGCCATGATTAAAATCAGAAATATGTATTTTTGTAAGAATCTCATTAGAACGCCCTCCTAGAATGTCTGTTCGGAATGTTTGTTCTCATTATAGGATAGGAAATTTCCCTTGTCAACCTATTTTCGAACCTCTGTTTGCCATTTAACCGAACACCTGTTATACTATCGGTAAGGAATCATTCGGTCATGTGCGTTAGCAATCTTTCGAGTATGACTAGATTAGAGGGGTGAGACGTTTGAAGAAAATTTCTAAGAGACAGCAGGACATTTTGACATTTATTAAAGAAGAAGTTCGGTTAAAAGGGTACCCGCCATCCGTACGGGAAATCGGAGAAGCGGTCGGCCTTGCTTCCAGTTCAACCGTTCATGGCCACTTGGCCAGGCTAGAGAGCAAAGGGTTCATCAGACGGGATCCGACAAAGCCAAGAGCAATTGAAATATTGGATCCGGAGGGGCTTGATGCATTAAAGCCTGGTGTTCTCCACGTTCCATTAGTCGGTAAGGTTACAGCAGGACAACCTATTACGGCAATTGAAAATATAGAAGAGTACTTTCCACTTCCGGAGACGTACGGTACTTCAGATGACCAATTATTCATGCTGGAAATTGTCGGTGACAGTATGATTGAAGCCGGCATTCTGAATGGTGACTATGTTGTCGTGAAACAGCAGCATACTGCCAATAATGGCGAAATCGTCGTAGCAATGACAGAAGAGGATGAAGCGACTGTTAAGCGGTTCTATAAAGAAAAAGATTATTTCCGCCTGCAACCAGAAAATTCATCTATGGAACCGATTATCGTCAATTCCGTGTCCATACTGGGCAAGGTAATCGGCGTCTATCGGCTGATTCATTAAAAAAGCTGTTCCCGTTGCAAATACGGGAACAGCTTTTTCTTATCGGATTAATCCTGCTTCAGCCAGTTTAGCAACGGACGCGATAATTGCCGCTTTTACATGTTCGTATGTCAATCCTCCTTGCACGTATGCCGTGTATGGGGGACGAATTGGGCCATCGGCAGTCAGTTCGATGCTGGAGCCTTGTATGAATGTTCCCGCCGCCATAATGACGTCGTCTTCATATCCAGGCATGTAAGATGGTTCTGGTGAATAGTGGGCATTGATCGGCGAGTTCTCTTGAATTGTTTTACAGAAAGCGATCATTTGTTCTGGCGTCTTAAAGTTGACTGATTGGATTAAATCAGTGCGCTTCACCTCATAATGCGGAGTTGTGTCAAATCCGTAGCTCTCCAAAAATGCCGACGTGAACAGAGCTCCCTTGACCGCTTGGCTCACTACGTGAGGAGCCAGGAAGAAACCTTGGTACATCTCTAATAACGTATCGAGGGATGCGCCTGCTTCTGCTCCGAGTCCCGGTGAAGTCATACGGTACGCACATTTCTCAATTAGATCCGCTCGGCCTGCGATGTAACCGCCTGTCCGGGCAAGTCCGCCCCCAGGATTTTTTATGAGTGAACCTGCCATCAGGTCTGCACCGATTTCCGTCGGCTCTTTCGTTTCTACAAATTCACCGTAGCAGTTGTCGACAAACACGATCAGCTCGTTATTGATCGATTTGACGAAAGAAATCATCGTTTCGATCTCGTCGATTCTGTATGAAGGGCGGCTGGAGTACCCTTTCGAGCGCTGGATTCCAATCATTTTCGTTTTCGGTCCGATCTGTCTTGCAATCTCGTCGAAATCCACTGTTCCATCGCTCTTTAAGTCAACATGCTTATATGTAATGCCAAAATCCGCAAGAGATCCGGTATCTTTTCCTTTGCCCGATACAATCGAATCCAGTGTATCGTATGGTTTGCCTGTAATATATAAGAGCTCGTCGCCTGGACGGAGGACGCCGAATAGACTGATGGAGATGGCATGCGTTCCTGATATGATTTGATTGCGGACTAGGCATGCTTCCGCTCCAAATACATCCGCGTATACTCGTTCCAGTACATCCCTGCCCGTATCGTCGTAGCCATAGCCCGTTGAACCGGTAAGATGGAAATCGCTGACCGCATTGGCGCGGAAAGCTGCCAGCACTTTTTTCTGATTAATAAAAGCGTTCTGCTCCACATCTTTGACGTATGGCGCAATCATGCCCTCCACTTCTTCGGCACGCTGCAGTAAGGTTGTTTCATCATAGGTCGTCATTTTTGTTCCTCATTCCATTAGTATTCACTACATTATCTTAACAGTCTAGTTGCGCACGTCAAATAGAAACGGCATAATACGTAAGGGCCTGTTTATTTATAGAGGAGGAGAAAGAATGGCGTGGGAAGTTTTCAGCTTGATCGGCACAGCAGCATTCGCCATTTCCGGCGCTCTGGTCGCAATGGAAGAGGATTATGATCTATTTGGTGTCTATATATTAGGAATGGTCACTGCTTTTGGAGGAGGCGCGGTTCGGAATCTATTAATTGGCGTTCCGATTTCGGTGCTATGGGATCAACATTTCTTATTTATTGTCGCAACTGTACTAATCTTAATCGTATTTTTCTATTTAAAGTACATCCTGCACCATTGGAATCGATGGGGCACTTATTTTGATGCAATCGGGCTCGCTGCCTTTGCTATACAAGGGGCTATGCTTGCTGTCCGTTTGGATATGACCTTGTTTGCGGTTGCCGTCGCTGCCGTTCTTACTGGCGCTGGCGGAGGGGTTATACGGGATGTTCTTGCCGGGAGAAGGCCGCTCGTTTTTAAAAAGGATATTTATGCCGTCTGGGCAGCTGTCGCCGGCATCATCGTCGGCCTTGGCGCCTACCATTATGACATGGCACTCTATGCCCTACTGGTCATTACGGCAGGGCTTCGAATTCTGTCCTACTTGTTTCATTGGAGGCTTCCGCATGGCAACTATCATCATTAACATTGGATTAGGCACAACATAATTAAAAAAAGACTGTAGAAGTTCATCTATCGATTCTTCTACAGTCGCTTCAGTTTATTCTTCTTCTTTTAGTATGACAGGTTTTGAAGGAACATATGTGGAAATGGCATGTTTGTAAATTAATTGTTGTTTCCCGTCTGACTCCAGTAAAACCGTATAATTATCATACGATTTGACGAGCCCTTTCAATTGAAACCCGTTCAATAGGAACACGGTAACGAAGGTATTGTTTTTTCGCAGTGAATTTAAAAATACTTCTTGCATATTTCCCTGTGACATTTGCCCATCCTCCAGTTCTATTTTTCTAACTCTCTTTTTAACTATTCGGCTCCTCTGCTTGAAAATCCTTCAATAATGTCAAAATTCCATCAATCATTTCTTGTCGATCCTCTGTCGCATCGAACCAGGATATTTTCATTTTATTCCTCAAATAGGTCAATTGACGTTTGGCATAGTTTCTTGTGTTTTTCTTTACGAGCTCGACTGCTTCTTCGAGAGAAAGAAACCCGTCTAAATAGAGATACAACTCTTTGTAACCAATCGCCTGAACAGCCTGAGTTCCCCGGATCCCCTGCTCCCAAAGAGTTCTCACCTCATCCACGAGACCTTGTTCGACCATGGCGTCCACACGGCGGTCAATCCGCTCATAAAGAAGATCCCTTGGAAGATCCAGTCCAATCAGCAGATGAGGATAGAGCACCTTATCGCCTTTCCCCTGCTCATGATCCATCTTTGATTTCCCGGTCACCTCAATGATTTCCAATGCCCGGATCACTCGCCTCGTATTGTTCGGATGGATTTTCTCCGCACTATCTGGATCGAGCTGCTTCAGTCTGTCATAAAGCGCTTGACTCCCTTGTTCAGCGGCATCCTGTTCCAGTTTGTTACGGACAGCCGGATCCCCCGCCTGTTCGGTAAAACGAAAATCAAAGAGGACCGCTTGTATGTACAATCCAGTGCCCCCAACGATGATCGGTTGTTTTCCTCTTGAGGAAATCTCTTCGATGCAGCTTCTGACATCATTCTGATAATCCGCAACCGAATAATCTTCCGTCGGTTTTTTCGTATCAAAAAGATGGTGTGGAATTCCACCCATCTCGTCTTTTGTAATTTTTGCAGTTCCAATATCAAGTCCTTGGTAGACTTGCATGGAATCTCCATTAATAATTTCGCCATCCAGATGTGAAGCCAATTCGACACTTAACGCTGTCTTCCCCGACGCAGTCGGTCCTACGATAGCGATTACTGTTTTTTTCTGATTCATTTTTCCTCTATCCAATCCACGATGAAATGAAATACTTCCTGCCGATTTTGTTCTTGCAGCATTTCGTGACGGCCTTCGTCATACAACATCACAGTAATCTGCTTTATTCCAGCTTCTTCGTATTGCCGGGCAGCTTCCCAAACCCCTTTTCCTTTCCTCCCGACCGGATCTTCACTTCCTGAAAGAAAAAGAATTGGCAGTTGTTCATTAATTGTTTTATGGAGCTGTATATTGTTCGCTTTTTTCAGTCCTGTAAATAACTCCAGGAAAAATTTTGTCGTTGGCACAGCACCGCAAAGCGGATCGTCGATATATTCCCGTACCGACTCAGAATTGGTGGACAACCAATCAAATGGAGTCATCGCTTGAGGAACGGATTTCGAGAAAGCACCGAAGACAAGTTTATTCAACAAAGGATCGCGCGTGTCAAATCGACCCAGCCGACCAGAAATCCGGGCAAGGCCGATTCCAGCTGCGCCGCCTATGCCTGGATCACCACCAGTTCCCGACAAGATAAGCCGGTCTATATTTTGATGGCACTGTACATATCTTTTGGCAATAAATGATCCCATACTATGCCCAAACAAGATAAAATTCTCGACAGGCAGCTCCCTGCGAAACAATGAAATCACTTCATGGGCGTCTTGTACAATACGGTCAAATGTTACGTCATCCCCGAAGTGGCCGAGAAAACCATTTAACAAGGCTGTTTTTCCGTGGCCT
The DNA here is from genome assembly GCF_057373025.1 of Sporosarcina sp. AD_1. Taxonomy (NCBI): domain Bacteria; kingdom Bacillati; phylum Bacillota; class Bacilli; order Caryophanales; family Caryophanaceae; genus Sporosarcina; species Sporosarcina sp. AD_1. Next base: position 214,468 of record NZ_JBPVIR010000002.1, on the reverse strand, counting down.
CGATGGTCGTGCCCTGAAACGACATACCCATGTGCAGCGAGGAAAGTCATAAATTCTTCGTAACGGCCGATATGCTCGGACATCCCATGCAAAATATGAATATGGCCAATCGGTTGTATCGACGGCTGGATCATACAGGCATGAATACTCGTTCCATCTTCCATCTCAATTGTTCGAAAGTGCATGACTGTCCCCCTTCACTTGCGCCAGTTCAATCTGCTGCTCCAATTCTCGCAAGTACCTTGTTTTCTCCTCAGCCGAATACGCCAGCAAATGTGACATATAGTCTGTCACATCCTCTTTGTATTCTTTCACCTTTGCGATATGAAAATACAAATCGCCTGTGCGGCGGATGAAGAAATCAGATGGTGTCATCGCCATCTCGTAATGGACGGCATATAAGATCTCCGCTTTCAAGACAGCCGGCAGAACGCTATTCTCCGCAGTCATCGCATGTGCGTAGTTAAACACAATGTCCACATTCGTGCCATAAGTGGAAGCAAGGCGCATACCTTCTTCTTCTGAAATGCCGAATAATACAGCCTCATTTGCTTTGCTTTCCCGGAACGCCTTAAATTGTTCTTCATTTTCAAATTCGCCCCCTGATAAACGCAGGTGCTCCGTTATACAAGGGCTAAATTCTTTTTTCGGAAACTTTTTGACCACTCGGTCCACAACGGTTTCCGCCATCTTCCGGTAGCCTGTCAGCTTGCCGCCCGCAATAGTGATCAAACCCGTCTCCGACTCCCATATTTCATCTTTCCGAGATATTTCAGAGGCTTTTTTTCCTTCTTCGTAGATGAGAGGACGAACACCTGCCCACGTGGACTCCACATGCTGCCGATCAACAGCCACAGAGGGAAACATATAATGAACAGCCTCGAGCAAATATGCCACGTCTTCTTCCGTGGCAGCCGGATTGGAGCGGTCATCGTCAAAAAATGTGTCCGTCGTGCCGATATACGCTTTCCTGCCACGCGGAATGGCAAATATCATGCGGCCGTCCGGAGCATCAAAATAAATCGCTTGCCGTAAAGGGAAAACCGATTGGTCGATGACAATATGAATCCCTTTGGTCAGTCGCAACCGTTTGTCATTGGATATGGCGTCCTTCTTTCGAACTTCGTCCACCCAAGGTCCCGTCGCATTGACGATAACGGATGCATTCACTGAAAAATAGTCGCCGTCCAGCATATCCCACAGGGCGGCACCGGATAATTTGCCGTCCTCCTCATAGTTGAAATGTTCGACTTTCATGTAGTTCAAGCAGACCGCGCCTTTTTCAGCCGCTTTTTTCAACGTCTCCATCGTCAATCTGGCATCGTCTGTTCGATACTCTACATAGTGCCCTCCGCCAAGCAAGCCTTCCTTTCTCACTAAAGGCTCCATTTGGATGACTTCGTCTGAAGCCAGCATCTCCCGGCGTTCTTCTTTCCGAACTCCTGCCAGCTTATCGTACGCGAAGAGGCCGGCTGAAGTAGTAAATCGGCCAAAAGTGCCTCCTTTATGAAACGGGAGAAGCATTCGTTCCGGCTCTGTGACATGCAGTGCATTGTTATAGACGATTTCCCGCTCTTTTCCTGTTTCCGCAACGATTTTAATATCCAATTGTTTTAAATAACGCAATCCGCCATGAACTAGTTTCGTAGAACGGCTGGATGTGCCTGCTGCGTAATCCTGCATTTCGACGAGAGCAACGGAGAGTCCTCTGGTCACGGCATCAAGCGCTATGCCCGCCCCTGTAATCCCACCTCCTACGACGAGAAGATCGAAATGATATTCCTGCAAAAACTGTTTGAATTTAGGCCTTTCCATTGCTGATAGCATACGTCTCACTCCTTTTACGGTTTAAAGACTCTTGTCGCTTCCACAGCTTTCTTCCAACCCGTATACAAACGATCTCTTTCACTTACATCCATCTTTGGTGCATAAGTTCTTTCCTTCGACCATAACTTCTCCAGCTCTTCCAAAGAACTGTAAAATCCAGTTGCCAGTCCGGCTAAATAAGCTGCTCCCAGCGCAGTCGTCTCCAAATATTTGGAACGCTCCACTTCAATTTGCAACAGGTCACTCTGAAACTGCATTAAGAATTCATTGGAGACCGCTCCGCCGTCGACTCGCAAGACATTCAGCCCCGTACCGGAGTCTTTCTCCATCGTCAACAGGACATCTTTGGACTGATATGCAAGTGCCTCAATAGTTGCGCGCACGAAATGCTCCTTAGTTGTCCCTCTTGTCAGCCCGAAAACGGCCCCTCTTGCGTCCGAGTCCCAATATGGGGTGCCTAGCCCAACGAAAGCAGGAACGACGTAGACTCCATCAGAAGAGGCGACACGCGCAGCATAAGCCTCTGAATCAGATGCTTTTTGGAACATCCGCAATCCATCCCGCAGCCATTGGATGGCAGATCCAGCAACAAACACACTGCCTTCCAGGGCATAGGTCACTTTTCCTCCAAGTCCCCATGCGACAGTCGTCAGCAGCCCATTTTCAGAGCGAACCATTTTATCTCCAGTATTTAAAAGCATGAAGCAGCCTGTGCCATACGTATTTTTCGCCATGCCTTCATGGAAACAGGCCTGGCCGAACAACGCACATTGCTGATCTCCCGCCGCGCCGGCAATCGGTATCCTTGCGCCGAAAAATTCAGCTGGATCTGTGTGTGCATAGACTTCGGAGGATGGTCTGATTTCAGGCAACAACTGCATAGGCACTTCGAACTTTTTACAGAGTTCCTCATCCCAAGCAAGTGTTTCGAGATTGAAAAGCATTGTCCTGGATGCATTGGAATAGTCGGTAACATGCACAGCTCCTCCGGAAAGCTTCCAAATTAAAAACGTTTCCATCGTGCCAAAGAGCAGCTCCCCTTGTTCTGCCCGCTCTCTCGCTCCTTGCACATGATCCAATATCCATTTTACTTTGGAAGCAGAGAAATAAGGATCCAGTTGGAGTCCGGTTTTATTTCTGATTTCCGCTTCCCATCCTTCTCGCTTCCATTCATCAATAATGCTCTGCGTTTGTCTGGATTGCCATACAACGGCATGGTAAATAGGCTGCCCTGTCTGCTTATCCCAGATGACTGTCGTCTCCCGCTGATTCGTAATCCCGATTCCCGCAATGTCCTCGGGCCGGCTCCCGCTTTCCGTCAATACGGATGCGATCACTGATAAGACTGAACCCCAAATCTCGTTCGCATTATGTTCTACCCAGCCAGGCTGAGGGTAGAATTGTTTGAACTCCCGTTGAGAGACATGGGCAATTTCCCCTTGCTTGTTAAATAAAATCGCTCTTGTGCTTGTTGTGCCCTGGTCGATCGCTAATATAAATTTCCCCATTCACCATCACTCCCTTGATTCACATTACCCGTTTAAACATCTTTTCAATTTCATACGTTGAAAAATGAATAAGGACCGGCCGGCCGTGCGGACAAGTATATGGATTTTCGGCTTTCGATAAATCGGACAGCAATCTCTCCATATCCGAGAATGTCAAATAATGATTGGCCTTAATCGACTTTTTGCAGCTCATCATGATGGCCGATTCCTCACGCAGCTTGCCGATGTTGATCTGTTTATTCGTCAACACTTGCTCGATAATATCTTCGATAATGGCTGTCTCTTCTCCTGCTGGAAACCAGGAAGGATATTCCCTTACTGTATAAGACGAAGGGCCGAACTCTTCTAAAAAGATTCCGACGGCGTGCAGCATCTCCATATGCTCCTCAATCGTAGTCTTATCACTGCCGGAATAATGAAATATCAGCGGCATGAGCAGCAGCTGACGTTCCTCATGATCAACTTTCGCAACTTTATCTCTGAAGTATTCATATTTTATCCGTTCCTGTGCGGCATGTTGGTCAATCATATAAAAGCCATCTTCGTTTTGCGCGATGATGTACGTACCATGCACTTGCCCAACCGGGACGAGAGAAGGAAAACGTTTTTCCGGCTTAGCTTCATCTGCCTGTTCTGTCTCGTTTTCCAGATGTGATTTATTTTCAAATGACGATATAGATTCCAGTTGCGTTTCCTCGTCCACCCTATTTTCTTCTACCGCTTCTTCTGTCACCGGAGGAGCTGGCTGCTCGGCCATTGCTTCCATCACGGTCTCATTATTCCGTCGCTCCGGTTGAATATACGTGTTCGGTGCAGAGGATTGAAACCGCTCCTTTTGCTGCCCGGTAGGTGTGTGAATCAATTCAGACGATACCGGTTCCTGAGCGATTGTCTGAGCTTGCATATTCCATATGGTCGTTTGCTCGGATGGCCGTTTGATTGCCGGCTCTTTTTTGATTGCATCCGGAATAATAATATGGTTTCGGATTGCTTCATGAATGGATGTTTTGATGAGCGCCAGCAATTCCCCTTCTTTGCTGACACGGATCTGTTGCTTGGAAGGGTGAACATTGACGTCTGTCAAATAGGGATCTGCCTCTACATTGATAACTGCGATCGGATAACGTCCAATGGGCAAATACGTGTGCATGCCGTCCAATATCGCCTGGTTGACAGCGTAACTTTTGACCCACCTGCCGTTGACGATAAGTGTCATGTAATTTTTTGAGGCTCTTGTCATTTCCGGCAAGGTGATATACCCGTGAATTGTATAGTCGGCATTGTCGCCTTTGAACGAAATCATCTTGCGAGCGACATCTACGCTATATATTTCAGCCAAAACTCTTCGCTGATCCCCATTGCCCGCCGTCTGCAGAATTTTATGGTTCTCATGCATCAGCTGAAACGCGATATGAGGATGGCTCAGAGCGAGACGGTTTACCAAATCGATCGTATGTCCCAGTTCGGTTTGAATCGTTTTCATATATTTCAACCGGGCCGGCGTATTGAAAAATAATTGGCTGACGATAATATCGGTCCCTTTTCGAAAGGCAGCATTATCATGTTTGATCACCCGGCCGCCTTCCAACTGCACTTCAGTGCCTTCCGATTCGCCATCAGATGTCCACAGCTGAATTTTCGCCACGGACGCGATACTCGCAAGTGCCTCTCCGCGAAAGCCGAGTGTCCGGATTCTGAATAAGTCATGCTCATTGCTAATTTTACTCGTGGCATGTCTCTCGAAGGCAAGCACTGCGTCTCTTCGTGACATGCCTTTCCCGTTATCGGTCACACGGATGGAAGTGAGCCCCGCTTCCTCCAAAGCAATTTCAATCGTCGTACTGCCCGCATCTATAGCATTTTCCACTAATTCCTTTACGATCGATGCAGGCCGTTCAACCACTTCGCCTGCCGCGATCTTGTTCGATAACGCATCATCCATTACCGTAATGATATCCACTCAGCCTCATCCTTTCCGTAAAGTCTTTATTTCTGTTGTGACTTGCCGATTTTCCAATCATATAATGTTTGCAGCGCTTGCATCGGTGTTAATTGAAGAACATCCAATTGGCTGAACGCATCCAAAAGGGCACGCTCCTCCGCAGTAATCTGATTGGAGTCTGTCTGCAAATCAAAAAATGATATTTGCTCCGATACCGCATGAGCAACTTCGGTAGTTGCGGCGCTTTCAAATTCTCTCAACAGATTTTTCGCCCGTTCCAAAATATCCTCTGGCAGACCGGCAAGCTCCGCTACATGGATCCCATAGCTTTTATCCGCTGCTCCTGGCATAACCTTATGAAGGAAAACTACTTTTCCATCTTGCTCCATCGCAGCTACATGGACATTCACAAGCCGTTCCAAATGCTCATCCAAATTGGTCAATTCGTGATAGTGAGTCGAGAATAAAGTATTAGCACCGATTTTATTATGAATATGCTCCATCATCGCCTGTGCCAACGACATCCCGTCGTAAGTCGACGTCCCTCTTCCGATTTCATCGAAAAGGAGCAGACTTCTTTCTGTCGCATTCATGATCGCATTTTGCGATTCCATCATTTCCATCATGAACGTACTTTGCCCTGATGCCAGATCGTCCGCCGCCCCAATGCGGGTGAAAATCTGATCGGTGATTGGCAATGTTGCCGATTCACATGGGACGTAGCTGCCGATCTGTGCCATGACGACAATTAATGCCACTTGCCGCATGTACGTACTTTTACCGGACATATTCGGCCCTGTGATGAGCAGCATGTTCGATTCCTCGGTCAGCGTGCAGCTGTTCGGGATGTAAAGGGAGTGGTCCATCATCTTTTCGACGACTGGATGTCTCCCGTTTTTGATTTCCAAGCCGGTGCCTGAATGGAAGGCCGGTTTTGTATATTTATGTTTTTCCGCCACAACCGAGAACGAGAGGAGAACATCCAGCTCCGCCAATACACTTGCCAATTGTTGGATTGGTTGAATATAATCCTTCATCGTATCCCGAATACTCGAGAACAACTGATATTCAAGTTCTTGTCCATCCGCTTCCGCATTCAGAATCAATTCTTCCTTTTCCTTCAGCTCAGGCGTAATATATCTTTCTGCATTGGCCAGTGTCTGCTTTCTTTCATATCGGGTCAGATCCGCATATTGAATATTGGATTTCGTAATTTCTATGAAGTACCCAAATATCCGGTTGTAGCCGATTTTTAATGATTTGACACCCGTCCGTTCCCTTTCAAGCCGTTCGAGATCGGCAAGCCACGCTTTTCCGTTCTTCGAAGCATCTCTGTATTGATCCAGCTTTTCATCATAGCCATCTTTAATGATCCCGCCTTCTTTTACTGATAAAGGGGGCTGTTCGGCAATAGATGCTTCGAGCAAACTGCAAGCCTCGCTGCATGGATTGATTCGTTCCGCGAATTGACGTAATGCTGCATGGGAGGAATTCGCAAGATAGCTCTTAATTTCCGGCACATTTCGCAATGAATTCCTTAGCTGCGCCAAATCCCTTCCAGACGCACTTCCCATCGAAATACGTCCTGCCAGTCTTTCGAGGTCGTAGACATTTCGAAGCGCATTGGAAAGGTCTTCACGTAAAAAGAAGTCTTCTAAGAAGGACGCAACGATATTCTGCCTCTCCGTAATCGCTTGCTCGTCCGCTAAAGGCTGGCGGATCCACATTTTCAGCTTCCTTGCACCCATGGCCGTTACCGTTTCATCCAATAGCCAGAATAAGGTGCCCTCTTTCGTGCCTGTCCGAATGGATTGGATCAATTCCAAATTGCGCATGGAGTTGGCATCGATAGAGAGCTTTGTATTTTTCTTAATGAATTCAAAAGGCTTCAAGTGGGAAAGGGACGTCTTCTGCATGTTGCGTAAATAGGCATACAACATATGACATGTCTCTTTTAACGTTTCTGGGAGATGTATAGATAATTCTTCAGGAACAGCATCCGTCCTTCCGGTTTCCATCGATAACACGATGTTCCGCTTGGCCATGCTGTCATTGAGCGCAATGTGCAGGCGTTCACCGACAACGATCTCTTTTATGCTCAGCGCTTCCACCTCTGCAATAAAGGACCGTTCATCACCGTATATGATCTCTGCCTTTCCTTCTCCTGTCGCCAAGTCCAAATACGCAAAACCATATTGCTGATCCCCTAAGTATTCGGCCGCACCGATAAAATGATTAGTATGCGAATCAATTGTCTTTCCTTCCGTTATCGTCCCGGGCGTTATGATTTTGACAACTTCCCGCTTTACAATGCCCTTCGCATTCCGCGGATCTTCTGTCTGCTCGCAAATCGCTACCTTGTGCCCGTTTTGGACAAGCGTCTCAATATAACCTTCCGCCGAATGGTACGGGATGCCGCACATCGGAATTTTATCTGCCGCTCCGCCGTCCCGGCTCGTTAGCGTTATCTCCAATATATTGGACGCATTAATGGCATCCTGAAAAAACATTTCATAAAAATCGCCAAGGCGGAAAAAAAGGAACGCATCCTGATGCTGCGCCTTCACTTGTAAATATTGTTGGATCATCGGTGTATATGTACTCATTCTGTAACCTCGCATTTATATTTCTTATATGTAGTAGTATACCAGAAGTGAAAAAGCCGCGAGTGGTTCGGCTATTAATTTCCACGCAGAATGACAATACGCGGAAAATAGCATGTGTTCCTTTCATTCGGATATCTTCTGGATGCTTGCTGCGGACCGGTGGGATGGAGCCGGCGTGAGCGGTAGAAGATCGGTCAATGGCCAATTAACTGGCTGAACGCCAGATTAATGAAACGAACGCCAGTATATCAAGCTGAACGCCAGATTAACAAAACGAACGCCAGTATATCAAGTTGAACGCCAGATTATCAAAATGAACGCCAGTATATCAAGCTGAACGCCAGATTATCAAAATGAACGCCAGTATATCAAGCTGAACGCCAGATTATCAAAATGAACGCCAGTATATCAAGCTGAACGCCAGATTATCAAAATGAACGCCAGTAAAACAAGCTGAACGCCAGATTATCAAAATGAACGCCAGTAATCAAAACTAACGCAGTATCTGCAAGCAACAAAAAAAGCCGGCTGCTTGAACCGGCTTTAGCGTGAAGATTCGCTTCCTTTGGCTTCTGCATTTTCCGCTCCGCTTGCGTGAGAGGAGGATTCGTCTTGGAGTGCCCATTCTTCTTCAAATTGGTGCGGGTGGACGGTGATGCATACTTTTGTTTCTCCGACGACCTCGGCTACCAATTCGCGCTCCACTTTGATGACAAATTTCTCTCCGCAATCTGAGATGACCGCTTCGGTGCAATTTGGATGCTGAACTACGTTGACGATTACTTCTTCCTGTCCTGAAGTCGGTTCATCCCGATAATTGAGCCGAATACGATCCTTGTAGGAAATGCTTTCTGTGTAAACGGATGTCTTGGAATGGTCGTGGTGGGAGTACCAGACATTCACATCGAACTTTCCGCTTACTTCCACATACCGGCCAGCTTTTTTCGCTTGGTGCGTATGATTGATCACCCAGCAGCCGAGTATGCTTGACGGACGATTCGTCGGCTTTAATGAGACCTCGGATTCGGTCCGTTTCTTCCCCTTTGCGATAACTGCCTTTGTAACAATCTGCCGTAAATTTTTCAGCTCTTTTCCTCCTTCGTTGACTTCTATTCATCCTATGCAACAAACGCCCAGAAAGTGAAAAAAATCGGCAAGGATTTTATCCTCACCGATTCTATGTGTTAGGCTAGCGGTTTATGCTTTGTGTTTTCTACATACGATCCTGTTTCGCCGCGCAATAAATCGCCGCCAGTGGATTCGATAATTTCATTCGTTACATTATTGGCAATCGTATTGGAGACCAATTGAAGTAATGTATTCACTTCCATTTGAGATTGCTTAAATTCTTGGACAATTGGAACCTCATCAATTTCTTGCTGAATCGTTTCGATTTTGCCTTCAATTATTTGCAAAGCCCGTTCCTTTTCATAATGTTGAAAATTAACTGCCTGTGTTTGAAGGGATTTCAAGCTGGCAATTTTTTCGCGGACTTTCTGATTCTCATTGATTTGCGCCTCTGCCCGTTTGAAGAATTCCACTTCTTCTGTATTGGCAATCATATGCGCAATCTCGCGTGCTTTTGCGATGATTTCATCTTTTGTATACATTTTTTCCATTACACTGTCACCTTTTCCTGTTTCACTACGCCGATGAATTCACCGTCGAGCGACCATGTTTTTGCATCTGTAATTTTCACTTCGACAATTTCACCGATCACCGAGCGAGGGGCTCTGAAGTTGACGAGTTTGTTTTTCTCGGTATAGCCGGAAAGCACATCTGGATTTTTCTTGCTTTCTCCTTCTACGAGGACTTTCACGGTTTTTCCTTTATATGGTTTCATCGCTTCTGCTGACATCTCATTGACGAGCTTATTCAAGCGCTGGAGCCTGTCCCGTTTCACTTCCATCGGTACGTTGTCTTTCATCTTTGCAGCCGGCGTGCCTTCCCGTGGCGAATAGATATACGTATAGGCCATTTCAAAACCGACTTCTTTGTATAACGATAGAGTTTCTTCGAACTGCTCATCCGTTTCATTTGGGAACCCGACAATGATATCCGTTGTGAGCGTTACATTAGGGATGGCGGCTTTAATTTTTCCGACGAGTTCCAGATATTGCTCACGCGAATATTTTCGTGCCATGATTTTCAATACATCACTTGAACCAGACTGGACCGGCAAGTGGATATGGTCGAGAAGGTTTCCACCTTTCGCCAGCACTTCGATCAAGTGATCGTCGAAATCACGCGGATGGCTTGTTGTAAACCGAATTCTTGGAATATCGATTTTCCGCAGGTCATCCATCAAATCACCGAGGCGGTAGTCAAGATCTTCGAAATCTTTGCCGTATGCATTGACGTTTTGACCTAGAAGCATGATCTCCTTATAGCCCTGGGACGCCAAATGGCGAACTTCTTGGATAATATCCTCCGGCCGTCTGCTTCGCTCTTTGCCTCGAGTGTACGGTACGATGCAATAAGTGCAGAACTTGTCACAGCCGTACATGATGTTAACCCAAGCCTTGATGTTGCCGTGCCTCACTTTTGGAAGGTTCTCAATGATATCCCCTTCTTTGGACCAAACTTCTACTACCATTTCTTTTGATAGATAGGCTTCATTCAAAATATTAGGAAGACGGTGGATATTGTGCGTCCCGAATATCATATCGACCTGATCATAGGTTTTTAATATTTTCTTAACAACCGATTCCTCCTGCGACATACAGCCGCAGACCCCAATGAGCAAATTTGGATTTTCCAGTTTAAGAGGCTTTAGATGGCCAAGCTCTCCAAACACTTTATTTTCCGCATTTTCCCTGATCGCGCAGGTGTTCAGCAAAATGACATCAGCCGTATTAACTGAATCTGTCGGTTCATATCCAAGCTCCATGAAAATGCCTGCCATCACTTCTGTATCATGCTCGTTCATTTGACAGCCATATGTGCGGATGTAGAACTTCTTGCCTTGTCCCATTCCACGAAACTGTTCTTCAATGGAGAAATCATGATGGTATTCGATATCCTCTTTGCCCCGCTTTTTAGCGTCTTTCAACGAAGGCGGTTTATAGACAGATTGGAAATATTGGCTATAATCCTTTTCTTCTTTATGGACAGGTTTTGTAATTCCTGGTTTCAAAAGCCCGTTTTCCAGGCGTTGTTCTTCATTCAAATTAGTCGTCCCCTTTCCTGCAAGCATCGGGAAATTTACTCCATACTGACACCATTATATCGAAAGAGCCCCTCGCTTTACAAGGAGTGGATGGATTGTTGGATGTTTGTCACAATAAAACCACAATCGGAGATCCTTCTCCTTTTCCGGCTCCACCCATTTTGCTCTCTATTTGATCTCAAATAAAAAAGAAAAACGGCGAGGAAAACTCTCTGTTTTTCTTCGCCATTTCTATTTACGTTATTAGGACTGCCGTCACCTTACTATTGACGGAGACGTTTTTCGACTAGCAGCTTCAGCGCGGTGCGCCCTTCACCGTTAATTTCAATATCAGTGAATGCTGGAGCACAGACAAGATCTCCGCCACTCGGAGCGACAAAGCCCCGGGCAATGGCAACTGCTTTGATTGCCTGGTTCAGAGCACCGGCTCCTACTGCTTGCATTTCGGCGTAGCCTTGGTCCCGGATGACCGCTACGAGTGCTCCGGCAACTGAGTTCGGATTCGAGCGGGATGATACTTTTAACGGACTCACCATGTTTCCTCCTTATTTTGCGATGTCTATGGAATGAAATTATCCATAGACCATCCTATGAAAACGGAGGGCTTTTTAGACGCGCCTTTTAGACGATGAATGGGCGGTCTTCATTAATGGAAATTCGGCTTATTAATTTCGCTTTACCTGAGTTGTCATCCAATTCGGCAAAAATGGCATTAAGCTGAGTCCGGCCTTTTTTCGGCACTTCAAACCGGACTGGCAGATTGGTACGGAACCGGTAGAGTACATCCTCTTTTTTCATGCCGAGAATTTCATCATACGGACCTGTCATGCCGACATCCGTAATGTATGCGGTACCTTGTGGCAAGATTCGTTCATCGGCGGTTTGAACATGGGTATGGGTGCCGACGACGACTGATGCTCTTCCATCTACATGCCAGCCCATTGCGATTTTCTCGCTCGTTGCCTCCGCATGGAAATCAACGAAAACGAGAGGAGAAATTTGTTTGGCTTCATTCAACAATTCATCGGCGGCTTCAAATGGATCCTCATGTGGTGGCAGGAATGTCCGCCCATGCAAGTTAATGACGGATAATGTGACACCGTTACGCGTTACCGTTGTCATTCCTTTACCAGGTGCTTCTTTGGAAAAATTTGCTGGACGTATCAAATAATCCGTGTCATCGATGAAATCAAAAATCTCTTTGTGATCCCATGTATGATTGCCCATCGTGACAACATCCACGCCTGCACGGAGCAGGTCATCGAAAATGGCTTTGGTTATACCTCTTCCGGATGCTGCATTTTCGCCATTTGCGATGATGACATCCGGCTCATATTTCCTCTTTAAGCGCGGCAAATAATCAAATACCATATCCCGGCCAGGAGACCCCACAATATCTCCAATAAATAATACTTTCATCTATAGTCCTCCATCAAAAGAAAAAGACTTCCTAACCGAAGTACAGGAAGCCTGATTCCAACATTATTTTGCGTATTCCACAGCCCGTGTCTCACGGATAACGGTCACTTTGATGTGACCCGGATAATCGAGCTCTTCCTCGATTCTCTTTCGAATATCGCGTGCCAATCGATGAGCCGTAATGTCATCGATTTGGTCAGGACGCACGATGATGCGCACTTCCCTGCCGGCCTGGATGGCAAATGATTTCTCAACACCATCATACGACTCTGAAATCTCTTCAAGTTTTTGTAGCCTGCGGATGTAATTTTCCAGTGTTTCACTACGTGCGCCAGGACGGGCCGCAGATAACGCATCCGCTGCAGCGACAAGCACTGCGATGACCGAAGTCGCCTCTTCATCGCCATGGTGCGAAGCGATACTGTTAATGACGACCGGGTGTTCTTTGTACTTCGTAGCGAGTTCCACGCCAATTTGGACGTGGCTGCCTTCCACTTCATGGTCGATTGCTTTTCCGATGTCATGAAGCAATCCGGCACGTCTTGCCAGCGTGACGTCCTCGCCAACTTCTGCAGCCAATAATCCGGCTAAATATGCGACTTCCGTCGAGTGTTTCAAGACGTTTTGTCCATAGCTTGTCCGGAAATGAAGCCGTCCGAGAATTTTGATCAAATCTGGATGGAGATTATGCACACCGATATCGAATGTGGTCTGTTCCCCTTTTTCCCTGATCAGTTCGTCAACTTCACGTCTCGCCTTATCCACCATTTCCTCAATCCGGGCTGGGTGAATCCTGCCGTCTTGTACAAGCTTCTCGAGTGCAAGACGGGCAATTTCCCGGCGGACCGGATCAAAGCCTGATAGAATTACCGCTTCTGGCGTATCATCAATAATCAAATCGATTCCCGTCAACGTTTCAAGTGTACGGATATTGCGTCCTTCCCGACCGATGATTCGACCTTTCATCTCGTCATTTGGCAAATTGACTACCGAGACAGTCGTTTCAGCTACATGGTCAGCAGCAAATCGTTGTAATGCGAGTGATAGGATTTCACGTGCTTTCTTTTCGGACTCTTCCTTAGCACGCTGTTCCGACTCCTTCGTCATTACCGCAATATCTGTGGAAAGCTCGTTCTCGACCTCATCCAGGATAATTCGTTTCGCTTCATCCCGGGTCAGAGCCGAAATCCTCTCCAGTTCTACTTGCTGAACGGTAACGAGTTCTTCCGCCTTGCGTTCCATCTGTTCAATATGCTGTTGTCTTCCTGAAAGCGCTTCATCCTTGCGCTCCAGTCCCGCTTCTCTTTTGTTGAGAGCATCATCCTTGCGGTCAAGATTTTCTTCCCGTTGCAAAAGGCGATTTTCCTGCTTCTGCAGTTCCGCTCTTCTTTCACGGATTTCCGTTTCCGCTTCAATTCTCAATTTGTGATTTTCATCTTTCGCTTCTAACAGTGCCTCTTTTTTCAAAGCCTCCGCTTCCCTTTTCGCCTCTTCGACGATCATTTCAGCTGAGTTTTTGGCACCCGTCACTTTTGAATCATTCACTTTTTTCATAACTGAGTAGATAACAACTGCACCGACGATCAGACCGAGCAAAGCGGAGATGATTATTTCAAACATCTAGGTCACCTCCTCCTGCTTATTCTTTTCGTTTTCAGTCGGCACGTATATCAAAACGCAACATACTGCCATAATCATTTCATTGGTGTGAAATTATACAATTCTAATTGTATCCATGTAAATTTGACATGTCAAGGATTCACGAGCCTAACTCACCATAATTTAACGGCTTGTTTTTCATGTCAGCTCACTTCCATGTGGATTGTGAGTGAATTTTAGAAATAAAATATCAAAATAGCGTTCTTACTATTGAATCCCTTTCTTAACTTGCAACCAGATTGAAATAAAACCGACCTTCACGAAATGGAAGATCGGCTGCTATTATTTCTTATTCTTCTTTTTCAAGGAAGAGTTCCAATTCCTCTTCTTCCTCTTCATCATGGCCGGCAATTACATAATTTGCGCTTGCCAATCCATACGAATCACGGATTTTATTCGCAATTTCAGCACGGATATCCGGATTTTCCTTCAGGAACTGCTTCGCATTTTCACGGCCTTGTCCAAGACGCTCGCCTTCATAGGAATACCAAGCCCCGCTCTTTTGGACCACTTCCAATTCAGCTCCAAGGTCCACGATCTCGCCTTCTTTGGAAATCCCTTCACCGTACATAATATCGACTTCAGCTGTCCGGAATGGCGGTGCCACTTTGTTTTTCACTACACGGATACGCGTTTTGTTACCGTTAATATCGTTTCCGGACTTGATCGCTTCCCCTCTGCGTACTTCAAGACGCACGGAGGAATAGAATTTTAGTGCACGGCCACCTGGCGTAACTTCGGGATTCCCGAACATGACACCGACTTTTTCACGGATTTGGTTAATGAAGACTGCGATTGTCTTCGATTTGTTAATAGCACCTGACAACTTACGGAGCGCCTGGGACATGAGACGCGCTTGCAAACCGACATGCGAGTCACCCATTTCCCCTTCAATTTCCGCTTTCGGCACGAGGGCAGCGACAGAGTCGATAACGATGATGTCAATCGCTCCACTGCGCACTAGCGCCTCTGCGATTTCAAGCGCCTGCTCGCCCGTGTCCGGCTGGGATAAGAGCAATTCATCGATGTTGACGCCTAGTTTTTGGGCATAGACTGGATCCAGCGCATGCTCTGCGTCGATAAAGGCAGCTTGTCCTCCTGATGCTTGGACTTCCGCAATCGCATGAAGTGCAACAGTTGTCTTACCCGAACTTTCAGGGCCGTATATTTCGATGACACGGCCACGTGGATATCCGCCTACTCCTAGTGCGGCATCCAGTGCCAATGATCCTGATGATGATGTGGAAATTTGACGATCAGTCTGTTCCCCCAGTTTCATGACTGAACCTTTGCCGAATTGTTTTTCAATTTGTTTCAAAGCTTGGTCTAACGCAGCTTTACGATCGCTCAAAATGATTCCTCCCCTAAAAGGTGTTGTTCTTTTTCTTCCTGTCTCTACTATACTCCTTTTTTGAGAAATACTCAAATAAAAAACGAACGGATATTCGATTTTTTTCTTCAAAACCAGATTTTAATTGAGAAAAAGGGATAAATCCTAGTTTTAATTGAGAAACGGGCCCGAAATAACAAGTTTGGCCCGTTTCAAAATCAGAGATATTCAATTACTGAAGATGCTTAATTAAATAGTATAAGGCGTAGTGGGCAGCTCTCCGGCGATTGGCATTTCTTGAACCCGATAATGAAAGATTATAAGTTTCAACCGTGCCATCTGGAAGAGCGATTCCGATCCATACAGTACCTACAGGTTCGTTATCGTGCGGATCAGGTCCCGCGACGCCCGTCAAACCGACGCCTATGTCTGAATTGAATTTTCTTTTCACATGCATAGCCAAGGCAGCGGCGCATTCCTTGCTTACGACACCGAATTCATTGAACAAGGAGGGAGAAATTTCAAGCTGTTCTACTTTAGCCTGTTCATTGTAAACGATCACGCCGCCTTTTAAGGTAGCACTGATGCCTGCTTCTCCCGCAAGCTCAGCCAGAAACAATCCGGCAGTCAGGCTTTCAGCCGCAGAAATGGTCAGTCCGTGGTTTAACAGCAATTCAGCGGCCTTTGAGGACAATGTATCCTCATTCATCCCGTAAATAAAGTCTCCAACAATCGCACGTATTTCCGCTTCTACAGGATCCATCAGCTGTTCCGCTGCATCGCGGGACGCTGCCTTAGCCGTCAGTCTCAATGTAACAGCATGAGGAGAGGCAAGCGGCGCAACAGTCGGATTTGTCTGTTTGTCGAGGATCGTCTGAACCCGGTCTTCCAGTTCCGCTTCGCCGATACCATAAAACTTTAATACTCTGGATGCGATTACGTCATTCGTTCCCAGCGCGCCAAGCAGAAAAGGGATTGCTTCCTTTTCAAACATAGGTTTCATCTCATGCGGCGGACCTGGCAGCAATATGTAACGAATACTGTCCTTTTCCATTGCCATGCCAGGCGCCATGCCATGCCTGTTCGGCAACACATGAGACCCAGCCAGCACGAGCGCCTGCTTTTTATTGTTTTCCGTCATATGGCGGCCCGTGCGTTTGAAATACGCTTGAATTTCAGTAAGAGCTTCCTCATTGCTAACGAGGGGTACACCTAATCTGGCAGCGATTGTTTCCTTCGTTAAGTCATCCTTTGTCGGGCCAAGTCCCCCGGTGAAGATGATCGTATTTGCACGTTGCTGAGCAATAGCGATCGCCTCATCCAGTCGCTTTGGATTGTCGCCGACGACCGTGTGATAATGGATGTCGACGCCAATTTCTGCTAGCTTTTGTGAAATAAATGCCCCGTTTGTATTTGTAATTTGACCTAAGAGCAATTCAGATCCGACTGCAATAATTTCAGCTTTCATGACTCATCCGCTCCCATTTACATCGAATCCAGGAGGACCCGTCTATTTTTATAGAAATAGTCAGCACCTGACCAAATGGTGAAAATAAGGGCGATATAGAGCATGATCGTTCCAAATGGAACGTTGATGGCCTCAAAGAAGATGTTGTTCAGCAAGAGGGATGCGATACCTACAAGCTGAGTAGCCGTTTTTATTTTTCCAAGCTGGTTTGCCGCAACCACTTCACCGCCGCCTGCCAGGACTAAACGCAATCCGGTCACAGCGAATTCACGGCTAATAATGATGATGACAACCCAAGAGGGAGCCAAGCCCATTTCGACAAGAATAATCAAAGCCGCTGAAACAAGCAGCTTGTCCGCCAGAGGGTCAAGAAATTTCCCCATATTGGTGACCAAATTATGCTTGCGGGCCAGATGCCCGTCAAACCAGTCGGTTGCCGCAGCGATAATAAAGATAAGAGCACCGATCAATTGTTCAACAGACAGCTCGGTTCCGCCTACTGCCACATTTCCCATGCCGAAATCGACCAGCATGAATATCATAAAAATCGGGATAAGCACGATTCGCGCAACAGTAATCTTATTAGGTAAATTCACAGCTCTCACCTGTCCTTTACAACATTTATGTATTGAAAGAAAATAGTCATCCGCAAAGATGACTATTTTTATTTCTTGTATTCAATGATGATGTTTTGCGTCACACGATCCGAAGGATATTTGAGAAGTTCGCCATTTACATAGATCTCGGTATTGAAAGTCCTTCCAACCCGGATGCGCACAGATTCTGTATCGGAAACATCTACTTCCAATACTTCGCCCGCTTTTCTAACATCCGCCTTCGGTGTCCGTTCCTGTTGGGCACTATCCGTGACGCCAATCCAGGAATCGCCGCTTGTCCTAATTTCGAGGTTGAACTGTTCAGCATTCGTCAAGGTATAGGTTGAGGTCTCACCTGCCGTATTCACAAAGGCGAGTTCCTGTACCACCGTTTCTTCAGCGGGCGGTTCTTCGTTCGCCGCTCCATCCTCTTCAGAAGTGCTGTCATTGCCTTTTTCTGCATCTCCATCCGCTTTGCCAGGCTTAGAGCTATCCTCTACAGGCGGTTTGCTCTCCATCGTGACGCCTGCTCCTGAGTCCGGTTCCACGAACGGTTTCTCCGGTCTCTTTTGGTAGAGAGTCCAGATGACGACGATAATAACAAGAATGAATAACGCCACAATAATTTTCGGAGCCATTTCATTAAACCGGTTGCTCGTACGGAAACTTCGCTTTCTCGACATAGGGGGAGAAGCGACTTGTCCCTCGTCTTCCGGCTTCACATGTGGAGCAGAATCTTTGTAAAGCGCCAGCATTTCATCCGCATCTAATCCGACTGCTTCAGCATATTGCTTAATGAAAGCACGGACATAAAAAGATCCTGGCATCATGCTGTAATCTTCATTCTCAATACCGGAAAGGTACCGTTTCTGAATTTTAGTTAATGATTGCAAGTCATCCAATGAATATCCCTTAGCTGTTCTCGCCTCTTTGAGACGATCACCTAATCCGGTCACTCATATCACCTACCTAAACATTAGAAATTAAACATTCCAAATCCGCCCATCGGTCCGCTGTCGGACATCATATGGTTCTTTTCCATCATTTCATATGTAATTTCTTGATCTGGATCTGTTCGTAATTCGATGATGTAGTCAAAATCCTCCATGTCGTACTCCGAATGCTGTACGAACATGTCAGGATGTTCAACAACCTTGATGGAAGGCATCCGCATCATCTCACGGACTAGCTGCATATGTCGTTCATCACCGGATTTTCGGGTTACAATACCGTCTAGGATGAAAATATTGTCTTTGGAAAACTCATCCCCGGCCAAATTGCTGCGTACCGTCTGTTTGATCATAGTAGACGATAAAAATATCCATTTTTTATTCGCACAAACACTGGCCGCCACTACAGATTCCGTTTTGCCAACGCGCGGCATTCCTCGGATTCCGATTAGCTTATGGCCTTCCTGCTTGAATAATTCAGCCATGAAATCAACGAGAACGCCGAGTTCACTTCGAAGGAAACGGAACGTCTTCCGGTCATCCACATCCCGCTGGATATACCTGCCGTGTCTCACAGCTAAAATGTCACGCAGCTTCGGTTCGCGTATTTTTTTCACTTGGATCGTTTCCATTGTGGATGCAATCAATTCAAAACGTTTGATTTGATCATCGTTTTCAGTTCGAACGAGCATTCCACGGTGCCCGCCATCCACTCCGTTGATCGTTATGATATTGACGCGCAACATCCCTAATAGGGAAGCGATATCGCCTAGAAGTCCTGGCCGGTTAACTTGAATTTCGTATTCCACATACCATTCACCCATTCAACTTCCCTCCATCCTTCATAGCAGCCTTAAATAGGACGCATTAGATGCAACATAGTTCTATCATAGCGGATTCCCAACATGAATTAAAGCAAAAATGAAAAGTGGACGCATCCGGCCTCTTTCTAACTTTATATGTACCAACCGCCATTTAATTTCAAGATTTCCCCTGTCATATAATCCGCTTTGCCGCTTATCAGAAAATCTGCCAGATCAGCCACTTGCTCGGGCGTTCCTGTTTGCCTTAACGGAATCTGATCAATTACCATCTGCTTCTCCTCGTCTGAAAGGACGATATTCATGTCCGTTTCAATCCATCCAGGAGCAATGGCATTGACCGTGATGCCTGAATAGGCGGCTTCTTTGGCATAAGCTTTGACAAAGGCGTGCTGAGCTCCCTTCACAGCAGAATACATTACCTCTCCTGCTGCTCCAGTATTTCCCCAGATGGATCCAATGAAAACAACATAAGAATGATCAAAACTCCTTAGCTGAGGAGACAGCAGGCTGATCAACGCTGCGGGATTTTTGACATGAACATTCCACAGTGCATCCATTTCAGACAAGGTGGTGTCAGTCAATAATTTCATGACGGTCTGGCCGCTGGAAACGATAACGGCTTGCACATGACCGATCTGATGCGACAGGATCTCCGCTCCGTCATTTTGGGAAAGGTCTGCATGCACCAGAATAAATTCACTATCGGGATAATCGGCCCCGAGTTCCCTTTGAAGAGAAACGGCTGCCATTTTGCCTGTATGATAATGCAGAAACAGCGACCAGCCGGAAGATGCGAGCTTCCGGCTGATCGCCCTGCCGATGCCTCCCGAAGCACCTAAAATGACCGCATGTTTCATTGCGTCATTTCGCTTGGCCAGCAGGGGTAATTTTGAAAACAGTATGGCTTTTCGGATCTGCAATCGTTCCAAATGCCTCTTTCAGATCGTTTCCATCCAGCTGTTCAAGTACCGGCAGGATATCAAATAAATTCATGTCATTAAAAAGATAATGTGTAAACTGGTTGGCGATAAATTCAATTGAGTTCAAGGAGCGCATATATTGTCCAATCCGTTTCTTGCGCGCTCTTTCCAAATCTTCGTCGCTGATGGACCAATTTCCTGCAGTGGACGAAATTGTCGTTTTGATTAATTGCTCCAGCTCATCCATGTGCTCTGTGTCCGAATTAATGACCGCAAAGCCGTAGCTTTTTTCTAAGTTGAATTCATACCCATACGATTCATCGATTAATCCCTCTGCATATGCTTTCGAATAAAAGTCTGATGATCTGCCGAAAAGAATATCCATTGCTAAACTGACTGCCAGCTCTTGGCGGAGCAATTCGTCGCCAGTCAGATCCGTCCGGTTACATTTCATGCCGTAGCTGAACTTCGGCTTCGTGACGTCCATGCTGATCGATTTACTTGGAATGCCCGTCTCGGATTGTTCCTCATGTTTGTCCCGCACCACTTCTTCTGGCTCAGAAAATGTTTTAGACGATTGATCTTTTTTGACGAATTCGATCATCTCTTCCGGATCTACCGCTCCGATCGCAAAAAAGACCATATTGGACGGATGATAAAATGTTTCGTAGCATTCATATAGGTGATCTGCTGTGATTTTATCGATCGAATCATACGTTCCAAGAATGTCAATATGGATCGGATGCTGCTTATACAGGTTTTGAATCGTCCCTAAATAGAGGCGCCAGTCCGGATTATCCTCGTACATCGTAATCTCCTGGCCAATGATTCCTTTCTCTTTTTCAACTGTCTGTTCTGTAAAATAAGGCTGCTGAACAAAGTCTAACAAGACTTTTGTATTGTCGTACAATTTTTCAGTCGTTGAAAACAGATAAGATGTGCGAGTGTAGGATGTAAATGCATTGGCGGAAGCTCCATTTTCCCCGAACTTCTGGAAAACGTCCCCCTCTTCCTTTTCAAACATCTTATGCTCCAGGAAATGTGCGATTCCATCAGGCACCCGTACCATTTCCTCTTTACCTCGAGGCACGAATACACTGTCAATCGAACCGTATTTCGTCGTAAACGTTACATACGACTTGGAGAAGCCTCTTTTAGGCAGAACATAGACATCCAATCCATTTTCCAACTTCTCATGGTAGAGAGTTTCCTGCAAGTTTTCAAACGTAATTTTTTCCATCATTCAGTCGCCTCTCTTCCCGATAACAAGTAAACCATTTCCATCTTAATATTGGAAGCCATTTTTGTGACATCTTCTTTAGTGACAGTTGCCCATTTGGAAATTAATTTATCGGCATTAAAATGCTCGTCTAATTGCTTATACTGATCAAACACTTCAATTTGTCCCTTAGCGGAATCGAAAGAGCTGCGGATACTATTGGAGAGCAGCGCAACTGTTTGAGTGATTTCCAAATCGGAAATGTCACCATTGCGCATGGCTTCCAGCTGCTCTTGAATTAACGAAACCGCTTTTTCTTCCAGCTCCGCATCGATTCCAGCAATCACATAAATCAGCCCATAATGTGAGGCGTATGCACTGTTGACGTAATAAGCCATGCTTTCCTTTTCGCGGACGTTCATGAATAACTTGCTGTGTGCAAAGCCACCAAGCACCCCGTTGGCAACTTGCATCTTAATAAAGTCGGGATGAGTAAAAGTAATCGGTGTCTGATAGCCGACTTGTAATTTCCCTTGCTTCATTTCTTGCTTTTCACGGATATGTCTTACTTCTTTCACTTCAGGAGCAGTGGTTTCCGTGACTTTCCGGTTAATTGTACGGCCGTTTAACCCAATCAAAGTAGAGATTTTTTGAATTAGCTCATCTTCATTAATATCCCCTACTACATAGATATCGACTTCATCAGACGCAAGCATATCGTTGTAAGCAGCTGTAAGTGACTTCGCTGAAATTTGATCAACAGCCGATTCAGTACCATAAGCAGAAATCGAGGCAGGCTGATCCGGCCTCATCAATTCCAGCATGCGTTTTTGTGCATACCTCGTCTTATCGTCATAGACAGAGCGAATTCTTTCTTTGACAACACGTTTCTCCCGTTGCACCACGTCTTCAGCGAATGAATCATTTTCAAAATTAGGCTCGAACAGGACAACGCGCATCAAATTAAGAACCTCTTCGAACACACCCTGTTCCTTCAAATATTCATCGTTGACGCATTCCGTGTTGACCGACAGGATATGTACGTCTCCCCGCTTCGATACATCCGTATAATAGACGGTTCCATAAAGCGTATCGAGCGCCCTTTGGAATTCGCTTTGAGACCTGTACACCGCATTCGAGTCCTGCATGACATTAGCCAAGACTGCACGGTTGGCGTTTTTATCCACATTCAAATCGGATTTGAACTTAATTGATAAATTGATTGTTTTGAACTGCTTTGTATTTCGGACATACAGTGTAACGCCTTCTTGCAGAACTGTTTTCCTAAACATATGAACACCTCTTGTTTTCCTAATATTCCAAGTACCCTATTTCACTATACATTCTTATGTTCCTGCGTTGCAAAGTAAACGCATCTTGATTGCATAATGTTAGTGTATCCGAAATACAATAGAAAAACCGTCTGGATGAAGTAGAATCTTTCCAGACGGTTTTCTATTTAGCAGTATAATGCCGAAGCTTTTTATGAAAGGCTCATTACTCAGACAACCTATGCATTTTTATTATCTGCTGCCTTTAATATATGGAGTACCGCTCGCTTTCGGTGCGTTCGCTTTTCCGATGAAGCCAGCCAATGCCAAAATAGTAAGAGCATACGGCAGGATCAGGAAGACGACGGATGGAATCTTTTGAATGAATTCCACGTCGATCGAACCCGCACTGATCGCAAGTGCTTGGGCAAAACCGAAGAATAATGCCGCAGCCATTGCACCAATCGGATGCCATTTACCAAAGATCATTGCCGCTAACGCCATGAACCCTTGTCCATTGATCGTCGCGTGGCCGAAATCGCCAGTCATCGTTTGCGAATAAACCGCCCCACCGATACCAGCTAATCCACCTGAGATAATAACAGCGATGTAACGGATTTTCGCTACATTGATCCCCATCGTATCAGCAGCCATCGGATGTTCCCCGACAGAGCGGAGACGCAGGCCGAATGGCGTCTTATAGATGACAAACCAAGCGAGAATCGCTACTGCAATCGCAAGGATGGAAGACCCGTAAACCGATTTGAAGAACATAGGACCGAGAACCGGGATATCCTGTAATAACGGGATATTAATACGCGGAATCTTTTCTTGGATAAAATCCGTCTGTCCCTTGTCAAAAATCATTTTTACTGTAAACAAAGCAATCGCGATCCCCAGCATGTTGATCGCTACCCCGGATACTACCTGATCCGCGCGGAAGGAGATCGATGCTACAGCGTGCATGACGGAGAATAGCGCCGATACAACCATTGCTACGAGCAAGGCGACCCAAGGTGTCCAGCTTCCAAAGGTATCGACAAAAAATAGATTGAACACGATACCGATAAACGCACCCATGACCATGAGACCTTCCAAACCGATGTTAACAACACCGGAACGTTCGGAGAATACCCCTCCGATAGCCGTAAAGATCAATGGAGCCGCATATGCGATGGTCGTTGGAATGATGAAATAGAGAACTTCCAAGAAGCTCATATCATTTCGCCTCCTTTTTCTTTGCCAACCGTTGTAAACCAACACGGATGATGTAACCCGAGGCTACGAAGAAAATGATGAGTGCTATGACAATCGAAACAATCTCCAAAGGAATATTCGCCGCATTCGGCATATTATTCGCACCGTATTTCAAGGAGCCGAATAAAGATGCGCCAAAGATAACGCCAAGCGGTGAGTTAGCACCTAGCAAGGCAACGGCAATTCCGTCAAAACCGATTCCGGTGAAGCCTCCACGGGAAGTCATGTTCCCGAAAGTTCCGAGAGCTTCCATTGCTCCGCCAAGACCTGCGAATGCACCTGATATTACCATCGCAAGAATGATGTTTTTATTGACGTTCATACCTGCATATTGAGACGCATGATCGTTAAAACCAACAGACTTCAGCTCGTAGCCCGTCTTTGTTTTCTCAAGAATGAACCACGTTACAATGACCATCGCCAGGGCAACGAAAATTCCATAATGCAATGTTGAGAAGTCAGTTAACTGGGATAAGAAGTCCGAACGCAAAGAAGCGGTCGGTTGAATCTTTTCAGTTTTGTAGCCTCCGCCGGACACCGCTTTAATTAAGGCGTTGACTGTATGGAGAGCTATGTAGTTCATCATGATCGTTACAATAACTTCATGCACGCGCAAAGTCGCTTTTAATAGCCCTGGAATGAGACCCCATAGTGCACCTGCGACAGCTGCTGCGAGCAATGACAATGGCAAATGAATGATCATCGGCAGTTCAAATGTAGAACCGACATATGCGGCAGCGAACCAGCCGACCATTAATTGGCCTTCTACCCCGATGTTGAACAAGCCTGTCCGGAAAGCGAACGCCACAGCAAGTCCAGCTAATATATATGGACTGATTTGACGAATCGTTTCACCGATTGCATATGCATCACCGAAGATACCGTTCCATAAAGCAATATAACCAGCTACTGGGTCATAGCCGCTCACAAGCATGACGATGGCCCCAACAATGAGGCCTAAGATGATGGAAATGACAGGAACGAGTATATTGACAACCCTATTTGACATCGTCGTCACCTTCTTTCACAACGGCATTTTCCCCGTCTGTCACGATATTGTCCCTTGAATGGCCCGCCATGAGCAAACCAAGCTCCTGCTCAGACGTTTCGGCCGGTGTGACCGTATCAATTATTTGACCATCGTAGATTACTGCAATCCGGTCTGAAACATTCATGACTTCATCCAATTCAAACGAGATAAGGAAGACTGCTTTCCCATTATCTCTTTGCTCGATTAACCGTTTATGAATGAATTCAATTGCCCCAACATCCAAGCCGCGCGTCGGCAATGCTGCAATGAGAAGATCCGGATTCCGCTTCACTTCCCTGCCAATGATCAGCTTCTGCTGGTTCCCTCCTGACAAGGCGCGTGCCAGCTCGTGCTCGCCCTGTGTCCGGACGTCAAATTCTTCAATAATTTGTTTCGCATGCGAAGAGATCACTTTATAGTTCATAATGCCATTTTTGGAATATGGCTCATGGTAGTACTCTTGCAAAGCGGCGTTGTATCCGACTGAAAAGTCAAGAACCAAGCCGTGCTTATGACGGTCCTGCGGAATATGCCCTACACCTGATTCGGTAATTTCACGAGGCTTTTTCCCAGTGATATTCTTTCCATTAATGCTAATCTTACCGCTCTTCACCTTGCGCAGACCGGTAATCGCTTCTATAAGCTCCGACTGTCCGTTCCCGTCAATCCCGGCAAGCCCGACAATTTCGCCAGCTCGGATCGACAAGTTTAAGCCTTTAACCTTTTCAATGCCCCGGTTATCCGTTACAACAAGGTTTTCCACATGCAACACTTCTTCTTTTGGATGGGAAGGCCCTTTTTCGGTTTTGAAAGTCACTTGACGGCCGACCATCAATGTGGCAAGCTCTTCAGGATTCGTCTCAGCGGTAATGACGGTGCCAATCCCTTTCCCTTTTCGGATAACTGTGACGCGATCGGAAACATCCATGATTTCCTGCAGCTTATGTGTAATCAGGATAATGGATTTGCCTTCAGCAATCAGTTTCTTCATGATGGCGATCAGTTCTTCGATTTCCTGTGGTGTCAAGGAAGCGGTCGGTTCATCAAAAATAAGGATTTCCGCACCTCGGTAAAGCGTTTTCAGAATTTCCACACGTTGCTGCATACCAACGGAAATATCCTCAATCTTCGCATTTGGATCCACATTCAAACCGTATAATTTCGAAATCTCGGCAACCTTTTTAGCCGCATCTTTAATATTGACGGTTCCCATTTTCGTTGGCTCACTGCCTAGAATAATGTTTTCAGTAACCGTTAGATTTTCAACGAGCATAAAGTGTTGGTGAACCATCCCAATCCCAAGGTCATTCGCAATATTAGGATTCGAAATATTCACCTTCTTGCCCTTGACCCGGATCTCACCTTCCTCAGGCTGATACAAGCCAAAGAGCACGTTCATTAACGTTGACTTGCCCGCACCGTTCTCTCCTAAGAGTGCATGAATTTCTCCTTGCCTCAATTGAAGAGTGATGTTGTCATTCGCGAAGAAATTACCGAACTGCTTTGAAATATTCAGCATTTCAATGACGTATTCCAATCGTTTCACTTCCTCATGTGATTTATTTAAGGTTGTTTCAGTTAATTGACACAATAAAAGATTTTTAAGCAAAAATCTTTTACTCTATCAATTCCGTTCTATACCCAAATGATAAAGGCCGGACTTAACCGGCCCATACCATTCGTACATCAAATTACTTTGTGAATTCAGGAACTTCGATTTCACCATCAGCAATTTTCTTTGCATACTCGTCAACTTGCTTCAAGACATCTTCAGGAATTGCGCCACGGGAGTCCGCAAGGGTTACACCATCATCATGCAAACCGTAAACTTTTGTTTCTCCGCCTGGGAATTTTCCTTCTTTAGCCAAGTTAGAAATGTCTTGAACTGCTACGTCAACACGCTTCAACATAGAAGTCAATGTAACGTTGTCGTCACCGACTTTACCTTCTTCATACTGGTCGGAGTCAACACCGATTACCCAAACATAAGCATCTTTGTCTGCTTTTTTACGTTCTTTTGCTTCCGTGAATACACCGTTACCAGAACCGCCTGCAGCGTGGAAAATGATATCTACGCCAGAAGAATACATACGGCCTGCAGCTGCTTTACCAAGTTCCGCTTTGTCAAATGCACCTGTGTATTGAACATCAACCTTGATGTCAGGTTTTACAGCAGCGACACCAGCTTCAAAGCCAGCTTGGAAACGCTCGATAACCGGAATTTCCATTCCGCCGACAAATCCGATTTTATCAGACTTAGTCATCAATGCAGCAGCAACCCCAGCCAAGAAAGCGCCTTCTTGCTCTTTGAACAGAACGCTTGCCACGTTTGGTTGATCAACTACACCGTCAATGATGGCGAAGTTTGTTTCAGTTTGTTGAGAAGCAATTGTATCAATAGCATCTTCCATTAAGAAACCTACACCGAAAACTAGATTAAAATCACGGCGAGTAAGCGCGTTCAAATTGGACGTATAGTCAGACTCGTCTTTCGATTGAAGATAAGCGTAACCGCCGTCACCTTCGCTCATTTTGTTATCTTCACCAAACTTTTTGATTCCTTCCCAAGCGGATTGGTTGAACGATTTGTCGTCAATTCCGCCTACGTCAGTAACCATGGCTACGGAGAATTCGGATTGATTTTCACCGCTTGAAGATGTGTTTTTCTCTTTCTCTTTGTCTTTGTCCGTTCCGCAAGCCCCTAAGATCGTACCGGCAGCAAGAACCAATGATAACGCAAGACCGTATTTACGTTTGCTCACTGTGTGGACCTCCCTGTTTTTTATAATTTGGTATTTATGCGACGTGCTAAACGTCTTGCAAAGTGTATCCGGCTAATATCCGGATCCCACCTTATACCCGTTTCCTTACAACATGAAAGCTGAATTTATCCGCCCTGAAATAGTTTTTCGAGAACAGGACCATTTCACCTTCCTCGCTGTAATGATGTTGCAGCAGAACGAGCAATGGCACATCGACACCGCAGCGTAAGATGCTAGAAGCTTCGTCATCATAGCCGACTGGTTCAATATTCGCTATTGCTTGGACAATCCGTATGTCACCTGATTGCTCGATCGCATCAAAAATGGATTCATTGGCAAGTACATCTTGTCCATTCGGCAGATGTTTGGCCAAGACATGATCGATGCAATATACGACTGGATCTCCATCAGCGGTGCGTACCCGTTTGATTGTGACGAGATTGTCTCCTGCGCCACAGTCAAACTTGTTCATCATTTCGTCATTTGGCAGCACGGTATCCACTTCTTTGAATATCGTCCCAGGCTCCATGCCAGCATCTGATATCATAGAAGATACGCTGGATAATTGTTCGATGCCTGATGTGAATAACGGCTTGGAGTTGACGAATGTACCAACCCCGTGCTTCCTGACAATGATTTTCTCTTCTTCCAGGACACGCAGCGCTTCTCGAAGCGTAGCTCTACTAACGCCAAGGGATCGGGAGAGTTCAAATTCAGAAGGGAATTTTTCATTCTCTTTGAAGATTCCATCCTCGATATCCTGTTTTAGCCGCTCAATCACTTGAACATATAAATGTCTTGGATCCGCTTTTATCATCACTGCATTCCTCCCTCCAGAAGAGGTTAGACCTCTGATGTGTGACATCGTGACTAATCATCCATACTATATCATTTTCACCATACAAAATAAACACCCGATTTTGAAAGCAGAAGAAAAAGAAAAGACTGATAACCATTTCCATTTATGAATGAATATCGGCTTCGCTTCTATCTATTAGGACTTGACGGGGTTTACTGCCTTCGGAAGGCCCAACAACACCACGCATTTCCATCTGATCAATGATTCTCGCGGCTCTTGAATAGCCGATTCGGAATCTTCGTTGAAGCATGGAAACAGAAGCTGTCTGCATTTCCAAAATCAAGTTCACGGCTTCGTCATAAAGTTCATCCGTCTCTTCGTGCGGGGAGATTTCTTCAATCTCCGTCGGAATCATATCCTCCTGATACTGCGCCTTCTGCTGTTCGATGACAAAATCAACGACCGCCTCGACCTCTTGATCGGAAACGAAAGCACCTTGGATCCTTACAGGCTTCGAGGCACCCGCCGGAAGGAATAGCATATCTCCGCGTCCCAAAAGCTTTTCTGCGCCGACTCCATCCAAGATGGTTCTTGAATCGACTGCCGAAGAAACGGCAAACGCAATTCTGGATGGGATATTTGCTTTAATAATTCCTGTAATGACGTCCACGCTTGGCCGCTGGGTCGCAATGATCAGATGGATGCCTGCGGCTCTGGCCATTTGGGCGAGCCTCGTAATGGAATCCTCCACATCATTGGAGGCGACCATCATCAAATCTGCCAATTCATCGACAATGACGACGATATAAGGCATCTTCGGATGTTTCTCCTCGTTCTCTTCATTCCATTGCTCAATATGCTCATTATAGCCTTCAATATTACGAGTGCCAGTATGGGAGAACAGTTCGTAACGGCGCTCCATTTCCGATACGACTTTTTTCAATGCCTGGGAAGCCTTTCTCGGATCAGTTACTACAGGTGCCAATAAATGTGGAATTCCATTATAGACATTTAATTCAACCATTTTCGGATCAATCATCATCATTTTTACTTCATGCGGTTTAGCGCGCAATAAAATACTGATGATGATTCCATTGATGCAAACACTCTTCCCGCTGCCTGTTGATCCGGCAACGAGAACATGCGGCATTTTATTCAGCTCTGCCAGCATCGCTTGGCCGGTGACATCTCTTCCGAGCGCAATCATTAGCTTGGAATCAGGCCGGTTGTTTTCCTTTGCCTCAATTACTTCCCGGAGACTGACGACAGCCACTGCATTATTCGGAACTTCAATGCCTACAGCGGATTTACCTGGGATCGGCGCTTCAATCCGAATATCCCTAGCTGCCAGCGCTAGCGCAATATCATCCGACAGGCTGACGATCCGGCTAACTTTTACGCCTGTATCCGGAAGCACTTCGTATTTTGTTACGGCCGGCCCAAGATGGACTTGTGTCACTCTCGCCTTGACGCCAAAACTTAAAAACGTCCGCTCCAGTTTCTGGGCATTGGCTTGAATGGAATTCAATTCCCCTGATTGGTCGTTCTCGGGAGTTTCCTTTAGGAGCCCAGAGGACGGCAATATATATGAAGTATTCTCCTCTTCTCCGGCAACTCCGTCGTAAGGGTTCGCAGGCTCGTCTTTTCGTTCCTCAGCAGCAGGTTTTTCTTGCGGTTCCTGCTGCGAAACCGGCCGGCTTTCTTCTTCAGGCATTTCCGTCCTGCGTTCGTTGAATGCGGAGATAATCGGCTGCGAAACAACCTCTTCTGCTTCAAACGTGGCCAGTGTTTCCTCCGGCTGCTTTTCAATACTCTCGCTGATTTGTTTTTTGGACCTTGACATTCGAGTATCCGCATTCTTCTTACCGGTAGGGACAGGCTTTGGTTTCTTAGCTAATCGCTCGCGCACGGAGGCCCATGCTTTCGGATAGGCCTCCACTAATATCGGAACGAGCGCTTTGCCTGTGAGCAGCACGATACCGATCAATAGTAAGAGGATACCTGCAACCGTAGCACCTGCCGAATCGAACAATGAGTGGAACATAGCGAAAAGGATGGCCCCCGCCATGCCGCCGCCTAATGCCCCTGTTCTTGATTGAATCCCTTCATTAGTGATTAATACCTTCCAAGTTTCTTTTAAGGCTGAGTTTGACAGCAGTTTATGGCTATTGTGCAGTTCCTTAAATAAGTGAATATGACTGAACAGCAGCAAACTAGCCAGAACGAATAGGCTGCCTGCAACGATCCGGTTTTTCCAGCCGCCTGCCTTTCTTTTGATCATGAATAGCAGCGCTTGGACAATTAATAAGAAAGGAACAGCACTATGCCAATTTCCGAAGAGGAATCTTGCAAATGATGCCAGCCCTCTGCCCACAATGCCGAATTCGAAAATGATAATGATAGCCAGTCCAATCATCGTCAAGCCCGAAACTTCATATATCAGCGGGTGCAGTCCGTCCTCTTTTTTCTTTTTAGAAGACGCGCCTTTCTTTTTCTTCTTCGTTTTCTTGGACATGTTCCTCCTCCTTTCAAAAAAGGATTTCCCGCCGCTCGGGTCGGCACGGAAATCCTTTTCAGCATATCATCAGTCGCTATGACTGTTCTGTTCGGTTTTCGCCGGCAAAAATTAATATTCCATAATAATTGGGATAATCATCGGGCGTCTCTTCGTTTGTTGGAACAAATAGGAACTTAGCGTATCGCGAATCTCTTGTTTTATGTTTGTCCATTCAAACGTATCTTTATTCACATATTTCTCGACAATGCCTCTGACGAGCTTCTTGGACTCTTCCAGTAATTCCTCTGATTCGCGGACATAGACGAAACCTCTCGAAACGATTTCAGGTCCTGCCGCAATCCTTTTCTGCTTCCGGCTCAATGTAATGACAACAGTGAAAATACCATCTTGGGACAGCAACTTGCGGTCACGCAATACGATATTGCCTACATCTCCCACACCGATTCCGTCAATGAGTACGTTGCCTGCTTGTACACGGCCGCTCATTCGCATCTTATTATTTTTATATTCTACAATATCCCCTTTATCCGCTATGAATATTTGGGATTTTGCAAGACCGACCTGCTGCGCCAGCTTGGAATGGGCGATCAGCATTTTATATTCGCCTTGGATTGGAATGAAATACTTCGGTCTCATCAAGTTGATCATCATCTTTAAGTCTTCTTGGCTTCCATGTCCAGAAACATGGACTTTTTTTGTTGATGTAAGAACATTAGCTCCGGCTTTCGAAATTTCGTTCATCATTTGGAACATTGAAATTTCCATGCCAGGTGATGGCGTGAATGTGATAAGTACTGTATCAGAACTCTTCATTTTAATTTCACGGTGATGATTGCGTACGATTTTTTCAAGCGCGTCGAGCGGCTCTCCTTTATTGCCGGTCACGATAATGACGATATCCTTATCTTCATACTTGCCGATTTCTTTAATCGGAATGACCATCTCTTCGTCCACCTGCAAGTAACCTAAGCGCATACCTACTTCGAAATAGCTTTCCAAACTCTTGCCAACAACCGCTACTTTTTTTCCGGTTTCCGCTGCTTTGTCGAAGACTTGCTGAATCCGGATGAAGTTTGATGCATAAAGTGCAACAAGCAATCTTCCTTCTGCGGCGTAGAAAGTGCTAGAGAGCTGTTCTTCAATGACCGATTCGGAAGTCGTGTAGCCAGGACGCTCCGCTTCATTGGAATCAGACATCAAAATGAAAACGCCGTCCTCGCCAAGGTTCGCCATGCGTGAAAGGTCTGGGCGATATTTACCTTTGGCAGACTGGTCGAATTTGAACTCTCCTGTATGCACGATTGCGCCTTCACTTGTATGAAAGACGATTCCTAGCGAATCAGGTATGCTGTGTGTTGTATGGAAGAATGTCACATGTGTCCGTTTAAAATTCATCCGGCTTTTATTTGTCACTTCGAAAAATTTGACAGGCGCAGGAGCCGGCATTTCTTTTAGATGTTCTTTGGCAAGCGCTAACGTGAGCTTCGAGCCGTAGACTGGCGCTTGTACTTTTTGAAGGAGATAGGCAATAGAACCGATTGCATCTTCATGCCCGTGTGTCAGGAAAATACCTTTGACCCGTTCTTTGTTTTCCTCAATGTATGACATATCAGGAATGACGATATCAATGCCGAGCATCTCACCTTCCGGAAACATCAGTCCTGCATCGACGATGAATAACTCGTCATCTATTTCTACAACATACATCGCTTTCCCTATCTCACCGACTCCACCGAGCGGGATGATTCTAATCAATTCATTTTTTGTCTTTGTCACAATGTTTCCTCCTATTATAAATTCCCGTCCATTACGACTATGTTTCATTATACGTGACGAAACCCCTTAAGCACAAACAAAAAAAGCCGGTTGCAAAGACCGGCTCTGATTCGGCTCTTATGAGATTTCACCACATGGCTTATTAAAACAGCTAAGCCACTTCGTTAAACGAATAGTTTCTGACTTTGCTTAAACTCATCCCAGATAATGTCGAATTGTCTGGCATCTTCACCAAACTCCATAAGCGGCAGCCGGACGCCTCCAGTTTCAATGCCTATTTTTTGCAATGCATACTTCACAGGCACCGGATTTGGGGCAGAAAACAAGGCTGAGAAAAGCGGAACGAGCGCACGATGCATCGCCCCCGCCTGGTCCTGATTTCCTTGCTTGAATGAGTTGATCATCATTTGCATCTCAGGACCCACTACATGGGAGGCGACTGATATGATCCCTTTCCCGCCAATCGCAAGAACCGGCAGCGTCAGAGCATCATCACCGCTATAAACGGAGAAGCCTGCATCTGTCCCGGAAATGATCTCGGCCATTTGATCAAGACTCCCGCTTGCCTCTTTGACAGCACGGATATTTTTTATTTTTGATAACTCAATAACCGTGGCGGCATGCATATTGACAGCAGACCGTCCCGGAATATTATACAGCATGATCGGTAGGGATGTTTCGGTTGCAATATAGGAAAAGTGTGCGAACATTCCTTTTTGATCAGGTTTATTATAGTAAGGGGCGACGAGCATGATGC
This sequence comes from Sporosarcina sp. AD_1, assembly GCF_057373025.1. Lineage (NCBI taxonomy): Bacteria > Bacillati > Bacillota > Bacilli > Caryophanales > Caryophanaceae > Sporosarcina > Sporosarcina sp. AD_1. The sequence goes on along the minus strand of NZ_JBPVIR010000002.1, from coordinate 180,861 downwards.
CATCCGCCCCCAATCGTTCCGCTTGTTTCGTCAGATACACAGTTTCCGCGGTATTAAACGTTCCCGTTCCTGCTATGACAGGAATCCGCTTTTTCACAATATCAATCGAAAATTTCAGCAGATCTGCCTTTTCTCCATGTGTTAATGTAGGCGATTCACCCGTTGTCCCACAAACGACGAGGGAATCTGTGCCGCTCTGGATCAAATGCTCGATCAATTTTTCAGTTCTTTCGTAATCGATGTCCCCTGCTTGTGAAAAAGGAGTGACCATCGCTGTTCCAATTTGTCCAAGTTCCATTCTGACCATCCCTTTATTCGTAATACCCTGGTTATCCATCTTGTTACGAATAGGCTGCAGATAATGGAAAACTGATTGCTTAGCGCTCCAATAACTTTTCGGCGATTTGCACAGAATTTAATGCCGCGCCCTTCAGCAAGTTATCAGAGACAATCCACATATGAAAACCTTTTGCCTCGTTCGGATCTTTTCTAACTCGCCCGACGAATACATCATCCGCATCCTCCGCAAAGAGAGGCATCGGATAAAGCTGAGTGGACGGGTCATCCTGCAAGGTAACTCCAGGAGCGCCAGCCATTGCCTGGTGAAGATCTTCTACAGTGACCCCTTCTTTATCAACTTCGATATAAACTGATTCGGAGTGGCCAGAGACTACCGGAAGCCGGACGCAAGTGGCAGACACTGCAATGGAATCGTCACCGAAGATCTTTTTCGTTTCGTTCATCATTTTCCATTCTTCCAGCGTATACCCAGCATCGCCGAACATATCGATTTGTGGAATGGCATTAAACGCGATCGGATAATGCTTCTCTGCTGATGCAGATGGCAATATGGCCGCTTCAATGTTTTTTCTATCGTTAAATTGAAGACTTTGTTCCTGTAACTCATCGATCGCTTCCGCACCTGCACCGGAAACCGCCTGGTATGTCGAGACAATAATCCGCTTTAATCCGAACTTTTCCCGAATCGGCTGAAGTGCAGCGACCATTTGGATCGTTGAGCAGTTCGGATTAGCAATGATACCTTGATGATGATGCAATGTCTGCGGGTTTACTTCTGGAACGACAAGTGGCGTTTCAGGATCCATACGGAACGCACTCGTATTATCGATAACGACCGCCCCGCGGGCAACCGCTTCTTTGGCGAATTTTTGCGAAACAGATCCACCTGCACTGAAAAACGCGATGTCCACTGACTCGAAGGACTCCGGTACAGTTTCCTTTACGATATATATTTGGTCTCCCACTTTGATCTCAGTACCTGCTGATCTTGCTGAAGCCAATAGCTTAACGGATTGCATAGGAAAATTCCGTTCCACCAGCTTTTCAAGAATTTTTGTTCCAACTGCTCCCGTTGCTCCGACTATTGCAATATTCTTCTTTGTCATCTCTATCTCCCTTTCGAAAAAAGGATTGGGATCAGAGTTGCATGCATCCTATATACAGAAATAACCAATAGGAAGGCACGCACCCGCTTTCATCCATTCATCCTTATCAATTCATTGGAGGAATTATATCATATTTAAAATATTTCGGTAGTGAATTTTTATTTTTTCTCGTGAATAATTAATAATGGCTGCAGCTGTCTTTTTTCAAGTGCTGCGGCTGTGGCGGGAACCATGAGAGTGAAATCGGAGATTAACGAGTTCGGTTTCTTATGCGGGTCATCCTGTCCGAACGGGATAAAATAGATATTTTTTGTATTCAGCAGCTTCATGATATTCATTCCATTCAATCCGAGCGCATCATTCGTTGAAATTCCTAGCAATACGGGAGATCCATTGCGCAATGTAGCTTTGGCTGCCATTAAAACTGGTGAGTCTGTCGCAGCATTCGCAAGCTTGCTAATTGAGTTTCCAGTCATCGGAGCAATAATCATGCAGTCGACCGGTGACGAGGGACCGAATGGTTCAGCTCCCACTATTGTCGAAATCACTTTCTCACCGGTTGCCTCTTCAATTCGCTGAATCCATTCCTCACCCGTTCCAAACCGGGTGGCGGCAGTCAATACCGAGTGAGTGATCACCGGAACGACTGTCGCTCCAGCATCTTGCAGTTCCTTTATGACCGGCAGGATTTGATCATAGGTGCAGTGCGAAGCGGTAATCCCTAAACCGATCCTTTTACCTTCCAGCATCCAATTCCCCTTTCGTCCGCTATTCCATCCTTAGGAGTGCTTCTGCCAATACTTGCGCGGCATCATCCGGGAAATGTTTCCCGGGCAACCCAAGGTGTATTGTATAGTATTCAGCAAAAGAACCGGGCTTTAGGCACCCCGGTGCGGACGCTAAGTCATAGACACGGAGCGGTGAATGGTTTTGCAGGAATAGCCATTGTGCGGGAATGGTGTTCACAAGAACTGTATCCTCTTCACTAAAGTCTTTCTGGATGGATTGAATGGAATACCCTAACGAGACGGCTTCGCTCAATTGCGCTTCGGACCTTGCAACGACAGTCACTTTTCCTCCTAAGGCTTGGATCGCTTTGGCTGTCATCTTTCCGACTTTGCCAAACCCTGTGACATAAAAGCGCTTTCCATTGATGCAACGATTTGAGTCGTTGTAATACTCACGAAGAAACCCTTCAGCAGTGAGAATCGCATTTTCCCAAATGAACAGCTCTTCCTGCAAATATCTGACGACCTGGTAACCACTCGATTGATAATTGTCGACCCATCGGTCCGAAGCCACGCCAACATATAGCTTTGTCCCGGTCTCCAACAATTCCGGCGGTATGTTCCCTTGCATCTCTAATATTGGAAAAACGATATGTCCCGGCTGAAACGACGCGATCAGCTGGCCTAATTCTTCGCTATATGCATTCGAATTGAAATAGGCGGATGGAATGCCCATCCCTTCGAAAAGCTTGCTGCAAATTTCCAATCTGCGGTCACTGCCAATAAACAGCCACTTCTCTTTATGCATAGTCTTCAATATCGAAATCCCCCAGATGATGCGTTTTTCCAAAAAGAATACGATTTTCGCCAATTAACACGATTTCACTCCAAGGAATGAATTCAGCCGGTTGTTGATCCCGATTCTTGAAGGGATTCCGGCCAAATTTCTTCCTAATTTCAAAACCAAGGATTTCTCCTGTCTTTTTATTGAAAATCATATCAGTCTCAGCTAAAAAGCCGTAACGAATTCCTTCTTCCACCTGGATCAATTCTTTCTGGGCGAGCTCTGACAGTAACATTTTCTCTCCCCTTTCCGCATATTCCCTCTATCATATGAGTCCACCCAGAAAAAACTGCCGGGAAAAGGGATTTTCTATAAAATTATCGACTTTCTAAAATCATTTGCGGTCCCAGAATGGATACGGCTCTTTCACCCTTAAGCAGCTTCTGTGCCATAGCATTCACCTTTCCCACTGTCACCTCGTCAATTAACCTGACGACTTCATCAATCGATTTATGGTCCTCCAGAATCAGTTCCTGCTTCCCATTCCGATGCATAATTGCCTCGGTACTCTCCAGGCCAAGCAAAAAGCTCCCCTTCAACTGCTCTTTCGCATTCAGCAGCTCCCGCTCGGAGATTCCATTGTCAGCGATGTCGCAGAGGATATCTTCGACTGTCTCCATCGCTTCTTCCAGGCGTTCTGGCGAGGTTCCACCGTATACGACAAAAGCGCCTGTTGATTCGTAAGCGGAATAATAGGAATAAACCGAGTACGCCAACCCTCTCTCTTCCCTGATTTCTTGAAATAGCCTAGATGACATCGTCCCACCAATGATACTGTCCAGCAAAATGAGATCATGAAGCTGTGGGTCCCGGATCGTCAAACCGGGAAAACCGATGCAAAAATGCGCTTGTTCAATATCTTTCACTTTCTTTCTGGCAGCGGATTGAAAGAGCGGTGTTTCCGTCATGGCAGGCACAAATGTGCTCTGCTTACTTGTATAGGACCCGAAAAGTTCAATAACCGTCTGCAGCAAGCCATCATCATAATTTCCTGCTATTGAGATGACAATATTCTCGGGTACGTAATGAGCATTCAAGAACTTTTGGATTTTCTCCCTCGTAAACTTCCGGATCGTCTCTTCCTTCCCGCCGACAGTCCGGCCGATAGGATGCCCGGCAAACATATCGGACCATAATAGTTCGTCGACATCCTCTTCAGGCGTGTCTTCGACTGAAGCGATTTCCTCGTAAATGACCATTTTCTCCTTCTCGATTTCTTCCGGATCAAAGGAGGAATTGAAAAACATATCTGCAAGGACTGTAACTGCCTTTTCGGCGTGATGTCCTAAAACAGTTGTAAAATAGCAAGTCATCTCTTTCGATGTGAAGGCATTAATGTCCCCACCCATCAAATCAAATTGTTCCGCGATGTCCCGAGCACTGCGCTGCGCAGTTCCTTTAAACAGCATATGTTCAATAAAATGCGCCAATCCCGCTTCTGATTCATCTTCATGCATGGATCCAGCCTTCACCCAGATACCAATTGCAGCAGAACGGACATGCGGAAGCTTTTCGTAAACGATGCGAACCCCGTTCGGGCAAGTATATTTTTCAAGCATAAGTTCCTCCTGTGACAGAACAAAAAGCCGCCATCTCACACTATGCAGGATGGGGCTTTCCGTATTGTATTATTATGATTCAGTTGTAGGGTTTTGTGCAGCTTCCCGCTCTTTCTCTTCTTTCAAAACGACTTTGCGGGACAGATTGACCCTGCCTTGGTTGTCAATTTCAATTACTTTCACGAGCAATTCATCGCCAAGCTTCAGAACGTCCTCAACTGCTTTTGTTCTCTCTTCCTGAATCTCTGAGATGTGCAGCAAGCCGTCTTTGCCAGGGAAGATTTCTAGGAAAGCACCGAACTTTTCAATCCGTTTCACTTTACCCATGTAATATTCTCCGACTTTCGCTTCTCTGACGATATCCTCGATCATTTTCTTCGCTTTCTCATTCATTTCTGAATCAGGCGAAGAAATATAGATAGTTCCATCCTGTTCCGTATCAATCTTGACGTGAGTCTCTTCAATGATTTTGTTGATGACTTTACCGCCAGGTCCGATAACATCACGGATTTTATCCGGATTAATGCGGATCATAATGATTTTCGGCGCATATTTGGAAAGCTCGCCACGCGGTACAGAAATCGTCGATAGCATATGATTTAAAATCGCATTACGGCCAATTTTGGCTTGTGCCAATGCTTCCTCCAAAATCTGTTTGGAAAGGCCTTCAATTTTAATGTCCATCTGCAATGCAGTAATTCCTTTTTCGGTTCCTGCCACTTTAAAGTCCATATCTCCAAGATGGTCTTCCATCCCTTGGATGTCGGATAGTATCGAGTAGTTGTCATCCTTCTTAACCAATCCCATGGCAATACCCGCAACTGGCGCTTTAATTGGAATGCCTGCATCCATCATGGCCATTGTCGATGCACAAATGGATGCCTGAGAAGAGGAACCATTCGATTCAAGGACTTCCGCAACCAAACGGATGGTATAAGGGAATTCTTTTTCGTCTGGAATAACTGCTTCTAATGCCCGTTCACCCAGCGCTCCGTGTCCGATTTCCCGGCGGCCCGGTCCGCGGATTGGTCCCGTTTCCCCTACGCTGAAATTAGGGAAGTTGTAATGGTGCATGAAACGCTTGGATTCTTCCAGGCCAAGCCCGTCTATAATCTGAACTTCGCCAAGTGCGCCAAGTGTACAAACACTCAATGCCTGTGTCTGTCCGCGTGTGAATAGCCCAGAGCCATGCGTTCTTTGAAGAATGCCGACTTCTGAAGACAATGGACGGATTTCATCCAGTTTCCGGCCGTCCGGACGGATTTTTTCGTCTGTAATGAGACGGCGTACTTCGTCCTTGATGAGCTTTTCCAAAATATTTTTCACTTGTTTTAGTGTCTCATCGTCCGCTTCATTTTCCGTATACTCGTCAATGACACGAGCTTTCACTTCGTTAATGGCATCTTCTCTAGCGTGTTTCTCTTCCGTTTGGATCGCGCTGATCAGATCTTTTTCGCATTTTTCCTTAACGACAGCCATCAATTGCTCGTCTAGCTCAAAAAGTTCGATCTCCATCTTTTGCTTGCCGACTTCAGCGACAATTTTTTCTTGGAATTCGATCAATTTCTTGATTTCTTCGTGGCCGAACATGATTGCTTCTAAGATAATATCTTCCGAGACTTCTTTCGCTCCGGCTTCTACCATGTTAATGGCATCTTTTGTCCCGGCAACAACTAGATCGAGCTCACTCGCTTCCAGTTGTTCAGGCGTCGGGTTGATAATGAATTCCCCATTGAGGCGTCCAATATGGACACCGGCGATCGGACCTTCAAACGGAATGTCCGAAATGGACAATGCGAGCGAGGAGCCTAGCATCGCTGCCATTTCAGAGGAGCAATTTTGATCGACTGACATGACAAGGGAGATGACTTGTACATCGTTACGGAATCCATCCGCAAATAATGGACGAATCGGACGGTCAATCAGACGGCTTGTCAAAACCGCTTTTTCGGACGGGCGTCCTTCCCGCTTGATAAAGCCTCCTGGAATTTTACCGACCGCATATAAACGTTCTTCATAATTGACAGTCAATGGGAAGAAATCAAGTGCTTTTGGATTTTTCGATGCTGTTGCTGTCGAAAGTACAGTTGTTTCACCGTATCTGACGAGCACTGCACCATTCGCCTGCTTTGCAAGCTGGCCGGTTTCGATTGTGAGCGGTCTTCCCGCCCAATCGAGGGTGTATACCTTTTTCTGTTCTGTCATGAATGGAACCCCTTTCTAATGTAACAATAAAAGTTCATACGTAGTATGTATTAAGTAGTAGTGTATCAAAAAAGGAAACGTTATGCGAAGTATTTAAAATAATATTGTAAAAGCAGGGGGATGCAGACTGGATAACGGGTATCACAATCTGTCCGCCTCCATGGAAGTTTATTTTTCATAGAAAAAAGCGGGCAAGGCCCGCTTTTCGTATTTGTCTTATTAACGGCGAAGGCCGAGTTTTGCAATAAGATCACGGTACCGTTGAACATCAGTTTCGCGCAGATACTTAAGAAGTCTACGGCGTGTACCGACCATTTTGTAAAGGCCACGACGAGAGTGGTGATCCTTTTTATGCGTACGCAAATGGCTGTTCAAGTTGTTGATCTCTTCTGTAAGGATAGCGATCTGTACTTCAGCAGATCCTGTATCGTTTTCATGAACTTTGTATTCGTTGATCAATTCATGTTTACGTTCTTGTGTAATTGCCATCCTTTTCACCTCCTAATTAATAAAGAATATCCCCAAATCCCGAGCAATCGTTGGTGATTCGATTTGCCAAGGAACGGTTTGTGCTACTAGGCACTGATTCATCATATCACGGCGGCATCATATATGCAACTTTCAACTAGTTGAGCACGGTAAATGATGTCATTTAACATCTCAGACTGTAGACAAACTTCGAGAAATTTAGGAGTTTGCTTACAGTCTTTTTACATTTACTATAAAAAGACTATAAGAAAATGTTGATTTCCGCTGCGCTGGACGCTTTCCGCGGGCTCGGCTTCAGCCGCTTCCTTCGCTGCGCTCCGTCCAGGGTCTTCAGCTCGTGCTGTTCCCGCTGGAGTCGCCAGCTCCGCTCCAATCAACAGATTCTCCGGTAAAATAGATGAGGTGATGGATATGATGACAAAAAATCAAATTAACGAGCGTGGACAGCTAGAAATGCTAACCATTTAACAATTGGTGCCGCAGAACCAACTGATCAGTAAACTAGATGCGGCCGTAGACTTTTCGTTCATCTATCCATTGGTAGAAGATTTATACTCGACAGTGGGCAGGCCAAGCATCATTGTACTGATTCAGAAGACATTCATCCAAAATACCTTCGGCATCCGATCCATGCGTCAAACGATGAAAGAGATTGAAACGAACATGACGACCGGTTGCCGTCGCTGCCGATGCTGCTTATAAAACACCGGCAATCGCAAACTTTCTGCTTGAAAATCAGAAGCTTGCTTCCTGCCCTTTCTGACAAGAAAGCGCAAAGAGACGATTGAATGTGTTATGCCGATGCGAAAGAAAAGCATGGTATGAGATGGGCGACACTTAGGTTATTAAAAAAATTGTCCATGCAGGCGATGCTGACTTTTGCTGCCATGAATTTGAAGAAACTGTCCAGTCGGACAAGGCAAGCGTCAACTGTTGCTTGAAATAAGCAAGAACAGAAAGGAGAAAGGTCTCCTTTTGTCTACACTCTATGATATCATTCAACATCTATTACAAAGGAATGACTGCGAGCACATGTTGATTTTCGTAGGCACATCTGATCAGGTTGTGATGTTTCCCAATAACTTGCGTGCCGTTTCCTTATCCCGCCCTATTTGCGCGACTAGTTCGTCGACAGAAGCAAATTTTTGTTCATTGCGAATCGCAGCAATCCAATCGACCGAGCCAACCTGATCATATAAATCGCCATCAAAATCTAACACATGCACTTCAATAAGCGGTTTCATTTCACCAGGATTTTTAAAGGTGGGCTTAATGCCGACATTGCAAACGCCAAGGTGTTTCTCTGATTGAACGGTAAAAAATACAGCATATACCCCATTTTTAGGCAGGATCGTTTCTTCGTCTGTTTCAATATTGGCAGTCGGGAAACCTAGAAGCCGTCCCCTCTTTTCACCATGGATCACTTTCCCTGTTGTACGGAAAGGACGCCCAAGCAATTCCGCCGTCTTTTCGACATTTCCTTCCGCAAGCAGTGTTCGTATGCGGGTAGAAGAGATTTTCTCGTTCGCCTCTTCCACTCTTTCGATTACTGTAGTGCCATATGAGCCTTCGGAGAGAAGAGCCATATGCTCCATCGTTCCGGCGCCTTTTGAGCCAAATGTGAAATCAAATCCGGCCGTGACATGTTTGACATGTAAACCTTTTATGAAAATATTTACAAATTGCTCAGGTGATAAGGATGCCAATTCCCAATCAAATCGGACGATGAATAAGGTGTCTACCCCCAAAGTTTCCAGCACTTTCACTTTTTCTTCATAAGGTGTTATGTAACCGACTTTATCATTCCCTTTGCCAAAAAGATGGGATGGATGTGGATTGAATGTCATGACTGCAGAACGGATACCTAGTTCCTTTGCTTTTTGAACCGCACTCTCAATGACCTGCTGATGTCCTTTGTGCAGACCATCAAAAAAACCGATGGCTAAGGAGTATTCATCCTGCCCGTCTACTGCTGTATTGTTAGGATAGTCCAACTCAAAGATTTCCATTTCGATCCTCCTTTCTGGATAGGTATTACGATTGAAAAGCAAACATCTTTTCCGGTTTCATCATGCCGGCTTTTGCCGGATGATTTTTATAGACGGCCACAGCTTTTCCTTCATACGTAAAAACAACTCTCTCATGATCTTCAAGCAATGCTATGCGCTGTAATACTTGACCGTTCCTAATATTGCCGAGCAAGCCGGCATCCAGTTCAACAGTAGGAAACTCAGCCAAGGCATCTTCAAGAGGTCTGATGAATGCATCAAGCGACCCTTTGAGGAATTGTTCTCTCGTCTCTTCCAGCGTCAAACATTCAGACTTTGTAAAAGTTCCCGACATGGTACGCACGAGTGAAGACATATGAGCGGGATATCCGAGCAGCTCGCCGATCTGAACAGCAAGTGTACGAATATACGTACCCTTTCCGCATGCAACCTTAATCATGAATGTAATCTCTTCCCCGTGAAATTGCGCACGTTCATCCAGCAGTTCAATGTCATATATCATGACTCTCCGCTCGGGTCGTTCCACTTCAAGACCTTTTCGGGCATATTCATACAGTCTGCGGCCATTCACCTTGACGGCAGAATACATCGGGGGCACCTGGGTAATCTCACCGGTCAGTTGCTTCAAGGCGTGCTCTACGGATGCTCTTGAAATGGATTTAAAAGAGCTGTCCACTGCTACTTTCTCTCCGTCTGCGTCCTCTGTTTCCGTTGAGGAGCCGATACTCACCTCAGCAATATATTCCTTCCCGGCATCTGTAATATATTCGGCCACTTTCGTCGCCTGTCCAAGACAAATAGGAAGGACGCCTTCCACACTCGGATCCAGCGTTCCCGTATGGCCGATCCGCTTCATGCCCAGTATTTTGCGCAATTTAAATACGCAGTCATGAGACGTCATCCCTTTTTCTTTCCACAATGGAAGAATTCCATCCATGACGTTCCTCCTCGCCAACAGCTCGTATGTAGTAAATAGAGGAAGTCGAAAGCCTCAATGGCGACGACTTCCTCCACTCAATTATTGTTCGTCATCCCGCACTTGGCGGAGCAAAGATTCAATCCGATTTCCGTATTCTACAGAATCGTCAAACGCAAATTCGATTTCAGGTGTTTTCCGTAGCCGGATCCTCTGTCCGATCTCCGAACGAATGAATCCCTTTGCTTTAGAAAGACCTTTTAACGTTTCTTCCTTTTTATAATCGCTGCCTAGTACAGAGATGAATACAGTCGCTTGTTGAAGATCACCAGTAACATCGACGTCTGTGACAGTCACAAATCCGATTCTCGGATCCTTCAATTTTTGGCCGATGATTTCGCCAAGTTCCTTCTTCATCTGCTCAGCAACTCGGTTCGATCGCATTGTCATGCACGCTCACCCCGATTCTAAATTCAATAGTATTCCAGCTGAAGATCTGTCAGTTCCCATTCCGGATTGGATTCCAAGAAACGTATGGCTCTCCTGACTTCTCCCTCTGCAGGTTCTTTTGCTGAAGCGACACAAACGAGTGCAATGACCGTCCGCTGCCATAGATCTTGATAATCTACTTCTGCGACGGATACATTGAAATCATTTTTCACACGTTCCATCATGCGTTGCAGGACAGAGCGCTTTCCCTTCAGCGAGCTGATGTCAGGAATGAAGAATGAACATTCCGCATAGACAATCATACCCGTTTGACTTCCTCCATTACGTAGGCTTCGATGATGTCGCCTTCTTTAATGTCATTAAAGTTCTTAATCGTAATACCGCATTCGTAGCCTTTCGCAACTTCTTTCACATCGTCCTTGAAGCGTTTCAATGTGTCCAATTCACCTTCAAAGACAACAATGTTGTCACGGACAATACGTACACCAGAATCTCTTGTGATTTTGCCGTCAATGACATAGCTGCCGGCAATCGTTCCGATTTTCGATACTTTGAAAGTCTCACGCACTTCTGCCTGACCAATGACTTTTTCCACATATTCCGGATCCAGCATACCTTTCATGGCTGCTTCGATTTCCTCGATCACTTTATAAATGACGCGGTGCAATCGAATGTCGACGCCTTCCTCTTCCGCTGCACGCTTCGCATTGACGTCAGGACGGACATTAAATCCGATGACGATGGCATTGGATGCCGCAGCAAGTGAAATGTCAGATTCATTAATAGCACCTGCACCCGTATGGATGATCTTGACGTTAACCCCTTCTACATCGATTTTCATCAATGAAGCCGCCATTGCTTCGACCGTACCTTGGACGTCCGCTTTGACAATTAGGTTAAGCTCTTTCATTTCGCCTTGTTTCATTTGATCGAATAAGTTATCGAGTGTAACACGCGTTTTTTCAACACGCTGCTCTTGAAGCGCGTCTCCCGCTCTCGACTCCCCGATTTGACGGGCTGTCTTCTCGTCTTCGAAGACGACAAAACGGTCACCTGCCTGCGGTACATCGTTCAAGCCAGTAATTTCGACTGGAGTCGATGGTCCCGCTTCTTTTACCCGGCGTCCTACATCATTAATCATCGCCCGAACACGGCCGAATGTATTTCCGACAACAATTGGATCTCCTACACGCAACGTACCATTTTGTACTAGTAAGGTTGCAACAGAGCCGCGTCCACGATCCAATTGAGCTTCGATGACTGAACCACGCGCACGGATTCCAGGATTTGCTTTCAATTCTGCCACCTCAGAGACAAGGAGAACCATTTCAAGCAACTGTTCAATTCCTTCGCCTTTTAAAGCAGAAATTGGAACGAAGATTGTGTCGCCTCCCCAATCTTCCGCGACGAGGCCATGCTCGGTAAGCTCTTGCATAACACGATCCGGGTTAGCACTTGGCTTATCCATTTTATTTACTGCGACGATGATTGGAACTTCGGCAGCTTTAGCATGGTTGATCGCCTCAATGGTTTGAGGCATAACGCCGTCATCCGCTGCAACAACAAGGATTGTTATATCCGTCACGCTGGCACCGCGTGCACGCATCGTTGTGAAGGCTTCGTGACCAGGAGTATCAAGGAATGTAATTTTCTTCCCTGCTTCCTCGATTTGGTAAGCACCAATATGCTGCGTGATGCCTCCCGCTTCTCCCTGTGTCACTTTCGTATCCCGGATAGAGTCCAATAATGTTGTTTTACCATGGTCGACGTGCCCCATGATTGTAACGACAGGAGGGCGTTCCGTTTCACCGGATTCCACTTCCTCATTTTCTTCAAAGTAAATTTCTAGATCCGTCACATCGATGCGGATTTCTTCCTCAACCCCCACACCATAGTCTGCGCAGATCAATTCGATTGCATCCTTATCCAGCTCTTGGTTAATAGTTGCCATTACCCCAAGCATGAATAACTTCTTAATGATTTCAGATGGTTCCTTGCCTAATTTTTGTGCTAGCTCGCCAACAGAAAGCGATTCATAGAACGTAATTTTCTCCGGCAATGGTTTTTCAACCTTTGGCATCGGAGTCGTTGGACGGTATCTCCGTCTTCCTTGGTTGATACCTTTTGCTGGTGGACGACCGCCTCTGCCGCCTTGGCGATTGCCACCCTGGCCGCCCTGGCCGCCTTGCGCCTGGTTGCGGTTGCCGCCTTGACCTTGAGTACGATTGCCTCCGCCCTGGTTATTCGGACGCTGCTGGCCGGATTGCGGACGATTGCCACCTTGGCCGCCTTGGCCGCCTGGTCTAGCTTGGCCTTGGCCTTGTTTATTGCCGTTACCTTGGCCGGCCGGGCGTTGCGGACCGCCTTGACCTTGACGAGGTTTATTTTGATTCTGGTTTTGACTTTGGTTTTGGTTTTGGTTCTGGCCTTGGTTTGGTCTTCCTTGGCCATTCGAACCGGTGCGTTGGCCTGACCGGTTCTCATTTGAGTTGCGGCCCTGCTTTTGATCGCCTCGGTTTGCAGGACGCTGTGCGTTCGGCTGCTTATTTCTTGCAGGAGCGCCATTTGCAGGCTGTCCTTCATTCTTTTTGCCGAACTTCGCATCCAATTTAACAGTTGCATCATGATCCAGCATAGACATGTGATTGGAAACATTCACATTAATTTTTCCTAATTCCTCAATCACTTCTTTACTCGTCCGATTCACTTTCTTCGCGTATTCGTGTACACGTATCTTCGTCATTAGCCCACCCCCGGTTAGATTCGTTGAGGAGCCCGGATAGTTTCCCGGCAAAACCGGCATCCGTTAACGCGAGAACGACCCGCGACTCTTTACCGATAGCATGCCCGAGTTCTTCTCTGGAACCTAGGACATGCTTCTCAACGTTATAAGAATTACATTTATCCGTAATTTTTTTCATTGTATTCTTTGAAGCATCATTCGACACGATCACCAGTTTGGCTTTGCCGCTTCTGATTTCACGTACGACCAGCTCTTCGCCTGTGACGATTTTCCTGGCCCGTGCCGCCATGCCCAATGTTTGATAGATGGCCGCTGAGTGACTCATTTTAGAGCCTCTCGGCGAATGGCATGCAGTAAATCCTCATAGACCTGCTCAGGGACTGCCACGCCCAATTGCTTTTCAATTGAATGGTTACGGCGTGCCGCCTCAACAGCGGATTCCGTCTTCGACACATAGGTGCCTCTACCTGATTTCTTTCCGGTCAAATCGACCGAGACTTCGCCTTCCTTCGTACGTACGATCCGGATCATTTCCTTTTTAGGAAACATGTCTCCAGTCGCCGCACATTTGCGCAAAGGCACTTTACGATTATTCGTCATGAGAAGTCAGCCTCCCATATCAATTGTCATCATTTGTATCTGCGTATAAATCGATCGTTTCGTCCGTTTCCGGCTCTTCCATGCTGTATGGATCATCGTTATACACATCGTCGCCATCTTCTTCCGCGCTATATACGTCCACTTCTTCTTGGAATAAGATGTTTTGGCCGATAGAAGGATAGATTCCCATTTCTCGTGCATCTGTTTCACTCTTGATATCAATTTTCCAGCCAGTCAGCTTAGCTGCTAGACGGGCATTTTGACCTCTCTTCCCGATTGCAAGAGACAATTGATAGTCAGGAACGACAACAGTTGTGGATTTCTCTTCTTCATTCACTTGGACATCCAGCACTTTTGAAGGGCTCAATGCATTCGCAACGAACACAACAGGGTCTTCAGACCACTCGACGATATCGATTTTCTCGCCGTTCAATTCGTTTGAAATGGATTGGACGCGGGCGCCTCTTGATCCTACGCATGAGCCGACAGGATCGACTTCTTCGTTATTCGTATGGACCGAAATTTTCGAGCGGTCTCCTGCTTCCCGTGCGATGGATTTGATTTCCACTGTGCCGTCATAGATTTCAGGCACTTCCATTTCAAAAAGTCTGCGAAGCAATCCCGGATGTGTACGGGATACGAATACTTGTGGACCGCGTGATGTGCGTTCCACTTTTGTGATGTAGACTTTGATCCGGTCATGGGGCTGGTAGGATTCCGATTGAATCTGCTCTGCTACAGGAAGGACAGCCTCCACTTTGCCTAGCCCAACATAAATATTACGCTGATCAAGCCGTTCTACAATTCCGTTGACAATATCATCTTCACGGTCCACATACTCATCGTAGATTAACCCGCGTTCCGCTTCACGGACACGCTGCGTGACAACTTGTTTCGCTGTTTGCGCTGCAATTCGACCGAAATCACGCGGCGTCACTTCTTCCTCGACAATATCGCCGATTTCATAAGCAGGGTTGATCATATGTGCATCTTCCAGCGCAATTTCAAGTCTTTCGTCTTCGACTTCTTCCACAACATCTTTGCGGGAGTAGACTTTCATCGTCCCTTTTTCAAGGTTCAAGTCAACCCGGACATTTTGCGCTTGGTTAAAATTGCGTTTATAAGCAGTCACAAGTGCCGCTTCAATTGCTTCCACTAATACATCCCTTGAAATGCCTTTCTGTTTCTCAAGAGCTGTCAGTGCATCGAGTAGATCACTACTCATTGTTCTTCACTCCCCTAAATTCAATTATGCAGAAAAATCGATCGCCAGACGTGCGAATGCAATCTTTTCCTTTTCAATTTCCACTGTTAGTTTTCTCGTTTTTATTCGCATTTGGATCTCCACTTTTTCGGGAGTGTATGAAAGCAGATAGCCTTCAAACTCTTTCATGCCATTCACCGGCTCGTATGTTTTCACGAACACATATTGGCCGACAGCTCTTTGAAAATCCTCTTCTTTTTTGAGAGGACGCTCAGCCCCGGGTGAAGAAACTTCAAGGAAATAGTTTTGTGGGATTGGATCGGTCCGGTCCAACTCTTCGCTCAGCCTTTCACTGACGAGCGCACATTGTTCGATATCGATATTCCCTTCTGGGGTATCAATATAGACACGTAAAAACCAGTCTTTTCCTTCTTTCACAAACTCGACATCGATCAGCTCCAATTTGAAATCCTCTACAATCGGCTTGACAAGCTGTTCGACTTCTTCTGTTATTTTACTCATTTTAAACCTCCCGAACGTGAATTCTAATCGCTATCGCCCCGGCGCACCTGCCGACTCTCCGGCTTTTGTACCTGATACATGGATAGGTCAAATTCAGCCGAGCGAGGTAAAATAAGTATAGACAACAGAAAAGAGCGGGAAACCCCACTCTTTTTACGCGAGACTTATAGCAAAAGTTGCTACAATTATACCACCTGGTGCACTTCTATGCAAATAATGTGCATGGCTGGTGAATTGTAACGCGCTTTCCTGTCTGCAAATTAAAACAGTGACAGCTGGTTCGTGTCTGGCATCCCTTCCAAACAACCAAGGGTATCCATGTATTCCACGACTGTCTTCGATACTCTCCCTCGCTGCTGTAAATCCTCTTTCGAAAGGAAAATCCCATCTTTTCGGGCTTCAACAATCATTTTGGCGACGTTCGTCCCGAGCGAAGGAATTGAGTTGAACGGCGGGATGAGTTTATTATCCTCGATAATGAAATCCGTGGCATCTGACTTGTACAGATCTGGTTTCGCGAAGGAAAATCCTCTTTCACACATTTCAAGTGAAATTTCCAACACGGTCAATAAGCTTTTCTCTTTCGGCGAGGCTTCCAATCCCTTGTCGTTAATCTCTTTGATTTTCGCACGGATAGAAGCCGGTCCCTTGGTCATGGTCACCAGGTCATAATCAGTCGCACGAACCGTAAAGTACGCTGCATAATACATGATCGGGTGATGCACCTTGAAATAGGCAATTCGGAGCGCCATGAGAACGTAGGCGGCCGCATGGGCTTTCGGGAACATGTACTTGATTTTCTTGCATGAATCGATATACCAATCCGGCACGTTATTCGCTTTCATTTCCGCTTCGAATTCAGGCGTCAGCCCTTTCCCCTTCCGCACCGATTCCATGATCTTAAAGGCGATGGACGGTTCCAGCCCCTGGTAAATCAAGTACACCATAATATCATCACGGCAGCCGATTACATCAGACAATTCACAGATTTTATTTTGAATTAACTCTTGTGCATTGCCGAGCCATACATCCGTACCATGCGACAGGCCGGAAATTTGAATGAGCTCTGAAAATGTCGACGGCTTCGTCTCTTCCAACATTTGTCGAACAAATCGGGTACCAAACTCCGGCACGCCAAGTGTCCCTGTCTTGCAGTCGATCTGCTCTTCCGTGACGCCGAGTGACGAAGTGCCGCTGAAGAGTGCCATAACCCCTTTGTCATCCGGCGGTATCGTTTTCGGGTCGATGCCTGATAAATCCTCCAGCATCTTGATCATCGTCGGATCATCGTGCCCGAGAATATCCAGTTTCAACAAGTTGTTATCAATGGAGTGGAAGTCGAAATGCGTTGTCCGCCAGCTCGAGCCTGTATCATCAGCAGGATACTGGATTGGCGTGAAATCGAAAATCTCCATATGGTCCGGCACAACAATGATTCCGCCCGGGTGCTGCCCCGTATTACGTTTTACACCGGTACAGCCTTGCACAAGGCGATCGATTTCGGCACCGCGGAGGTGAAGATTATTGTCGTTCATATAACCTCTGACATACCCATATGCAGTTTTTTCGGCAACCGTTCCGATTGTACCGGCACGATACACATAATCCTCACCAAATAGCACCTTTGTATAATTATGTGCATGCGCTTGGTATTCTCCACTAAAGTTCAAATCGATGTCGGGAACTTTGTCACCGTTGAATCCGAGGAACGTTTCAAACGGAATATCCTGGCCATCTTTTTTGAACATCGTTCCACACGACGGGCAGGCTTTATCCGGCAAGTCAAAACCAGACCCGACCGATCCGTCATCAAAGAACTCGGAAGTTTTACAAGACGGACAAATATAGTGCGGCGGCATCGGATTCACTTCTGTGATTTCCATCATGGTCGCTACTAGAGAAGAACCGACCGATCCACGGGAACCGACCAGGTACCCGTCATCCAATGATTTCTTAACCAGTTTATGTGAAATAAGATAAATTACCGCAAATCCATTACCGATAATCGAAGTCAATTCCTTCTCTATTCGCGCCTCAATAATTTCAGGGAGCTCTTCACCATATATTTTATGGGCCATATCGTATGTTAGCTGGCGTACTTCCTCATCTGCCCCTTCAATAGCAGGCGGATAGAGATCGTCTTTAATAACCTTTACGTCCCCAATGCGTTCCATTATGGCCTTAGGATTATCAATAACGATCTGCTGGGCTATCTCATCACCCAGGAAAGAAAACTCTTCAAGCATTTCATTCGTCGTCCTGAAGTGGACCGCCGGCAAGGAGTGGCGGTTTAATGGATTTGCGCCGCCTTGGGAACGAACAAGAACCTGCCGATACATCCCATCGTTTTCGTCAATGTAATGCACATTTCCTGTCGCACAAACCGGAAGGCCCGTCTTTTTGCCCAATTTAATCATTTTCCGCATGATGTCTTCCATATTCCATTCATCGCGGATCAATTCCAGTTCGACCAAATGGGAATACACCGGCTTCGGATGCAGTTCAAGGTAATCATAAAACTTTGCGATTTCCTCTACTTCTTCAAGCGACTTCTGCATCAGCCCTTCAAAAACCTCTCCCTTATCACAGCCGGATCCGACCAGCAGGCCTTCACGGTGTTTCAACAATAGCGAGCGTGGAATCCGGGGCACCCGATAGAAATAGTTAAGATGCGAGTAGGAAACGAGTTTGAACAAATTTTTCAAGCCTGTATCGTTGGCAACTAACAAGGTGCAATGGGATGGCCGGGATCGCTTATAGGCGTCCCCTTCTCCGATGTTCTTATTGAAGTCGTCGAGCCACTCAATTCCTTTTTCAGCGGCATCCTTCATAAGCTTCACGAATAAGTATGCTGTTGCCTCCGTGTCATAGATGGCACGGTGATGCTGTGTCAATTCAATATCGAATTTCTTGGCCAAGGTGTTGAGCCGATGATTTCGTAATTCCGGATACAGGAAGCGGGCCAGTTCCAGCGTATCGATAACTGGATAGTTCTTGTCATGGACACCTGACTTTTTGCTCGCTTCATAAAAGAAGCCCATATCGAAAGAGGCATTATGCGCAACGAGTATGGAATCCCCGATAAACGCTTTGAAGTCACGGATAACTTCTTCCACTTCCGGTGCATCTTTCACCATGTCATCTGTAATTCCCGTCAATTCTGTTGTCGTAGAAGACAACGGATGATGCGGATTGGCAAATCGTTCAAACCGTTCGGTAATTTCACCATTCTGCACTCTTACCGCAGCGAGTTCGATGATTGTGTCATATACAGCAGAAAGTCCTGTTGTTTCCACGTCAAACACAACATATGTATCGTCTTCCAGCTTGCGATGCTGTTCATCATATACGATTGGAACCCCATCATCGACCAAATTGGCCTCCAAACCGAAGAGGACTTTAATGCCATGCTTTTTCCCGGCCGAATACGCTTCAGGGAACGATTGGACATTGGCGTGATCCGTTATGGCAACAGCAGGATGACCCCATTTCGCTGCCTGGGCTACGAGTGCGGAGGCGGATGTTACTCCATCCATTTGGCTCATATTCGTATGGGCATGCAATTCAATCCGTTTACGATCGTCAGGCGCTTTGTCCTTTCTGACAAGGGGCGGAACTTCCATGATATCTTGTGCCATCATGATCAGATCCCGCACAAACGTATCATTTTGTATACTTCCTCTCGCCCGGACCCACGCGCCTTTTTTCATCGTTTTCATCAATTCGGCATCCTCATTGTCCCTGGAGAACATTTTGACGAGGATGGAATCGGTGTAATCTGTTACTTTAATTGTCAGCAATGAACGTCCGCTTCGAAGCTCTCTCACTTCGGCATCAAACACGTACCCTTCGATTGTTACGCGGCGTTCTTCGTCTTGTATGGTCTTAATGTCAAGGATCGGTTCATCCGGTTTGATTGGCACACCAAGGATAAACGGCCTGTTGTTTTCAGGGCTGTCCTTCTTAGTCGTGTCACGTTCTTGCATAGAAGCCAGCGCTTTCAGGGCATAAGCCTCTTCTTCCGCTTGCCGGGCTGCCATGAATGCGAGGCGCGCTTCTTCTTCCTCCTTGTTTTCTTCTTGCAAATGAAAATCGAATAACAGGGAAGGAAACCCGAAAGTGCCATAGACGTCCGCTAGCAATTTTGCGTATTTATTCTTCAATGTCTGCATTTCAAACTCAGTACCCGAACCGAGCATGAGCTTTTCTCCTTTGACTTCTGGACGTTGATTGCTGAGGCGCTCCCGAATCGGAGGCGACATATCTTGTATTTCTTCCAGAATCAACGGCCAATAGCTGGTGATCAGCTCTTGATCCATCCTTCTCTCTCGGCATGTAACGTGGAGCTGAATTGTCGCAATCGATGCAAAAGCATCCATTACACGCTGTTTGAAAGTTTTGTAGACAGCAATCGGCAATGGCTGGTCATTTACAATTTCAAACCGCCATATTCTCGATTTTTTATGAATCGCCAATCGCTCTAACGTGGCATTCTCAAAATGCACGACAAACTGATCGTCGGTCATATTAATTTGTTGCAACAAAGTCATCAATTTCATTTTTCCGTCCATGGGACATCCTCCTTTCTGCCTGCATCTTGTTATGCATGAAGCAAAACGTAAAAGGAAACCGCCAGCAAACAATCGATTCCTACCTAGTGGCTTTCTAGATGTGCCTGTCCAATCCATGAATTGACACAGCATGCTTTTTTGACTCTCTAGTTCTAGTGCTTCCGACAGTATATTCCTTATCCACTTCTTATTATGTAGAAAGACGATCCGGAACCTCAACTAATTCGGCCAGTCGAAAACAAGGGAAGTGCTGTTTCGCAACCTTCCCTTGTGACGAATCAAACATGGAAGAACGACTGCAATTTTTCCGTCACTTCTTCCTTCTGCCATTCTACTGTTTCTCCTGTCTCGCGGAACTTGATTTCAATTATTCCTTCTGCTGCTCTCTTTCCAACGGTCAGGCGAATCGGAACACCGATCAGATCGGCATCTGCAAATTTCACACCGGGCCGTTCTTGCCGATCATCATACAATACTTCGTATCGATAGGTTCTCAAGAGATAGTAAAGTTCTTCAGACAATTGATGCTGTGTCTCATCCTCGTCATTTACGGTGAGTAAATGGATGTCAAATGGAGCAAGCTGCTTTGGCCATTTTATTCCATTATCATCATGAAATTGTTCGACGAGTGCAGCAAGCAAGCGCGATACACCGATGTGATAGGCGCCCAAGAGATAAGGCTGGAATTCACCTTCGTTGTTTTGAAACTCGGCTTTGGCAAGTTGGCTTGTTGCTATTCCTTCTTTGGAGATACGGCCAATTTTTATTCCTTTGGCAAATTGGATGGTTCCTAATCCATCAGGAGAGGGATCGCCTTCCTGGACAAAACGCAAATCTAAGTACGAATCGACCGCAAAGTCCCTCTCCGGATTCGCATGCATGAAATGGAAGCCTGTCTCATTGGCTCCACAAACACCATTAACGATCGAGCCGACTGCCAGATCCGCGATAACTTTCACACCAACTGGCAGTTTGACTGGGCCGATTGATCCCGGTTCAGCCGAAAAAAGATGCTGCACTTCCTCCGGTGTGGCCAGACTGACTCGCATGGCCTGCATATGATGTTTCAATTTCCGATCATTAATTTCGTGATCTCCTCTGCATAGCACGGCTACCATTTCGTCATCAATTGTATAAAGTAATGTTTTAATAATATGGGATGGCAGAACTTGAAGGAAATCGGCCACTTCACGTACTGTATGCACATTCGGCGTAGCGACTCTTTCCATCTCCTTCATCCGAATCTCACCCGTCTGTTCTTCAGGCTTCGTTTCTGCCCATTCTAAACTTGCAGCATAAGAAGAGGAATCACTGTAAGCAATAATATCGTCTCCTATGGGTGACATCGCAATGAATTCAAGGGAACTGCCCTGTTCCGCATCCACCTTTATTTGGGCATTCACTACTCTGTAGTTCAATCCCAATCTAGTGAAAATGTTTGAGTATGCCTGATTAAATTGCTCATACATGTCATGCAAACTAGTATGTTCCGCATGAAAGGAGTAAGCGTCCAGCGAAACGAATTCCCTGCTTTGCAGCAACCCGAATCTCGGACGCTGAATATCTCGAAACTGCTTTTGAATTTGATAAAGCGTTACAGGGAGCTGCTTGTAGGAGGCAATATGATCCTGAATGAGTGCAGTGATTGAATTTTCGTCAGACGAACGAAGAGCATACCCCCTCCCTTGGTGATCTTGCAGAGTAAAATCATCATCACCAAGGGCCTCGTCAAGATGTTGCAGGATCGGCATAACCATTTCTGCAGCCTCTATCTTTTCCATTTCTTCATGAATTACATTTTCGATCTTGCGTAATACCTTTTGGGCTAAAGGCAGAAATGTAAAAACACCACTTGCATTCGTACGGATATAGCCTGCTTTTACTAACAGCTGATGTGAAATGGCATCGATGTCAGCAGGTGTTTGCCTCATTGTCGGTATGAACGTTCGTGATTGTTTCATTGTACCCCACCTTTTCACCAATAACTTTGAGTTGTCTTGTTCCAATAAATCGCTTGTTTGGTCAATAAATGCAAGTTGCTCTATAAGCGAGTAATGGAGTCCCGGAAATCCGAGACTCCACCACTTTCGATATCAGTTGAAGAAAAATTTCTGGATATCGTTCCAAGTTACGACGAGCATGAGAACCATCAGAAGCATGATGCCGACAAAATGAACCATGCCTTCCTTCTGTTTATCGACTGGTTTGCCGCGTAGCCCTTCGAACAGGAAGAACAGCAGCCGTCCGCCGTCTAGAGCCGGCAAAGGAAGCAAGTTCATGATACCGAGATTAATGCTCAAGATTGCTGCAAAATTCATCAGGCTGTAAATCCCGAATTGTGCGACGGATTCGGTCGTTTTATAAATACCGACGGGTCCCGATAACGCATCGATGCTGAATTTCCCCGTTACGAGCTGACCTAGCAGCTCAAATATCCGTTTGATCCAGTAATATGTCTGCTCCGCTCCGTAAACAACCGACTTGCCCACACTTTTTTCATAAACAGGCTCTGTGCTTACTCCGAGCTGGCCGAATTCCATTCCGGAGTCTTCAATGACAGACGGTGTAACACGCAAAGTCTCTTGCTGGCCATTACGCAGTACAGTGAGCTCGAGCTCCTTGCCCGGGTTCTTTTGAACGATATCGGTAAACGCTGTCCATTTTTCAATCTTCTTCCCATTAATGCCGATCACCAGGTCTCCTGCTTGCATTCCGCCACTTTCTGCTGCGGAATTCGGTAAGACTTCATTGATTCGCGGTTCGTTTGTCGGAACCCCAATCAGCAAAGCGATCGCAATGAAAAGGAAGAAAGACAGGATAAAGTTGAACAAAGGACCTGCAAAAATGGTCATCGCCCGGCTGCCGAGCGGCTTAGATTCGAATTGCCGATCATATGGGGCAATTAATGTTTCCTGCCCTTTCTCCAGTATGACAGCATTTCGTGCAATCGGGAATCTGACGAGTTCCTCTGAATCATTATAACCTTCGATATAAAGCTTCTCTGATAAGTCGGCTGATTCCGTTTCAAGGAACATAATATTTGGATCCGAAACATTGCGGTTCAAATAAATCTTTTCTACTTCATCTTTGTCATTTAGAAGCAGTCCGACGCGGTAGCCCGGCTGAAGTTCAACCGTGTCGAAATCCTGGCCAGCCATACGCACATAGCCGCCAAGCGGCAACAGACGGATCGTATATAATGTTTCACCTTTTTTTGAATAAAAGATTTTAGGACCAAAACCGATTGCAAATTCCCGGACCATGATGCCCGATTTTTTCGCAAATAAAAAGTGCCCCAATTCATGAAAAAAGACGAGCGATCCAAAAATGACGATAAACGCAATAACGGTTTCCATGTAAAACCACCTTACTGGCCAAGCTGGCCTTTTAATCTGCGGGCAACCTTCTAAAAGCACAGAGAGTTCCCGCTTGCTTTTCCTAAAGAAATGTAAAAGTTTACTGCAGTCTCGTAACTATATCATACACCATTTTTCGGGAGGCGGCATCTGTCTGAAGTATCGTCTCCAAATCGGGATGAGAGATTTTCTGATGCTTCTCCATGACAGTTTCTACTAGCTCCTCTATTTGAAGGAAGGAGATCCTGCCTTCCATGAATAATTGGACCGCCACTTCGTTTGCCGCATTCATCGCAGCAGGCATAGTGCCGCCTTCTCTCCCTGCATCATATGCGAGGGCCAATGCTTTAAAACGTTCAAAATCCATTTTTTCAAAATGAAGAAGCCCAATCTCCTCCAGACGAAGCCGTTTTGCATTTTTCATCGGTATTCTATCCGGATATGTCATCGCATATTGAATCGGGACTCTCATATCAGGAGAGCCAAGTTGCGCCATAATGCTTGTATCTTCAAATTCGACCATCGAGTGAATGATGCTCTCTTTATGAAGCAGACAATCGATTTGATCGAACGGCATGTTAAATAGATGATGGGCCTCAATTACTTCCAGCCCCTTATTCATCATGGTGGCTGAATCGATCGTCAGCTTGTTCCCCATCGACCAGTTCGGGTGAGCCAGTGCCTGTTCCACCGTGACGCCCGCTAATTCGTCACGTGACCGATCCCGGAAACTGCCACCAGAAGCCGTAAGAATCAAACGTGTGATCCGCTTCGGGTTTTCCCCGTTCAAGGACTGGAACAACGCGGAGTGTTCACTGTCGACAGGCAAGATCGGAACATTGCGCTCCGCAGCCTCCCTCATGACAATTTCACCTGCTGCAACAAGTGTTTCTTTATTTGCAATGGCAATTGGAATTTGAGATTGAATCGCTTTCAAAGTAGGCTCTAGTCCCACACTGCCGATGACGGCGTTCACTAATAAATCCGGACCCGCTTCGCATGCAACGGCCATCAGCCCTTCTTTTCCGTGCATGATACGGATTTTCGGAAAATCACGCTGCAATGATTCCGCGTCTTCCGCCCGCAGGACGGACACGATTTCTGGCTGGTGGTTTCGTACAATTTCCCTTACTTTCGCAATGTTTGTCCCAGCAGAAAATGAGACCAGCTGGAACTTGTCCGTATTTGATTCAATGATATCTAATGTTTGGACGCCGATGGAACCCGTTGCCCCAAGTAAACTAATACGTTTTACCATGTCACTATTGTCATCCTTTCAGTTAACCGACTAGATGTAGGAAATGCAGGAGCGGCAACACGAACAGGAGACTGTCAAACCGGTCCAAAATCCCCCCATGGCCCGGGAGGATCTTTCCTGAGTCTTTTACTTGATAATGCCGCTTTAATGCGGATTCGACTAAATCCCCCAACTGCCCGACGATCGAAGCCACAATGGTGATGAGGATCAGGGACACATAAGACGGGGCGATTGGATAAATCGCTTGTAATATGCAGGCGAAAACGATGGCGCAGATGATTCCGCCGATAAAACCTTCTACGGTTTTATTTGGGGAAATTTCAGGCCATAGTTTCCGTTTGCCTATTTTCCTGCCGATAAAATAAGCCCCCGAATCAGTGGACCAGATGACGAGCAGTGCATACATGACATACTCCAGTCCAAAAAAGCGGGTTTCAATCAGATAATAAAATCCAATGCCTACGTACAACGCACCGAGTACAGAAAAAGAGGCATCGTCAAAAGTATAACGATTTTTAGCAATGACTGTAAACACAAGCAATAGCAGGACGAGGGCAAAGGTCATTTCCGTTTTTGTAAGACCGATTGCCTGCTCTACGTCCGCCGCCCATTCCGACGGGATTAGCAAAATGGCCATCGCTAGCCATGTGATCAAACCTTCCACCGAGAGTAAATTCATCTCTTTCATCTTGAATAACTCATATAGCCCTACTGTCGCGATTACATAGATCGCGATCGTGAATGGGAATCCTCCAAGCCACACGAGAGGAACGAATAGGGCTAACGCAACGATGGCTGTTAAAATTCTCTGTTTCACTTTTCCCGTTCTCCTTCCACACTTCCAAAACGGCGGTTTCTCATTTGAAATTCTTCGATGGAATGCAGCATACATGATTCATCGAAATCCGGCCAAAGCACATCGGTGAAGGAGAATTCAGCATAAGCCAGCTGCCATAGCATGAAGTTGGATAATCGCACTTCGCCACTCGTCCTGATCAGCAGGTCCGGCTCCGGCAGATGTGCCGTCATCAAATGGGAATTGATCAATGACTCGTTAATATCTTCGATTCCCATCTTATCATTCTTAATCAAATCGGCAATCTCCTTCACCGCGTTGACAAGTTCCAATCTACTACCATAATTCATTGCAAAATTAAGTATGAGACCTGTATTGTTCGAAGTTTTTTCGACAGCTGTCATAATCGCTTTCTTCGTATGATCCGGCAGAGCATCAAAGTTGCCGATCATCTCCACTTTCACATTCTGCTCGATCAGCTCGGGTAAATATGTACTTAAAAATTCGCCTGGCAACTTCATCAAAAAATCGATTTCCATCTTGGGACGTTTCCAATTTTCTGTTGAAAAAGCATAAAGGGTCAGTACTTTTATTCCGATTTCATTCGCAATACGGGTGATCTTCCGGACTGTCTTCATTCCTTCATGATGGCCCGCAATACGAGGTAGATTTCGTTGCTTTGCCCATCTCCCGTTGCCGTCCATGATGATTGCGACATGCGCAGGTATCTGCCTGCTTCTTATGGCTTGCAATCGATCCGTAAGCGAAGCATCCACCTCAACCGTTTTCTTTCGCAATAATTTATCAAGCATCTCGTTTCCTCCACTCGGCAACTTTTTGAGCAAGTACACATTCTATCGTATCAAACTGGATAGGAAAATTCATTTATTAAAACTGATTGTGCCACCGTTTTTGATCGTAATACACTTCCGCCGTTTCCTCACTGCTGAGATATAGCCATTTATAGTCGGAATGATTCATTTTCAATTATGTATTTCAAGTTCTCGCCCTATTATCGTTACTCTTATCGTATGCACAAAATCATAACAATAGGAGCAATGAATGTGCAGCTTTAAAAGCAGGTTCTGCTTTCTTATATACCGCACTTAGCCTGTATGTCTCACGGCCATATAAACAAGTGAAAGGGACGTCCTGAAAGTAGGACGTCCCGGAATATAGAAAGTTCTTCTATCAGATTTCCATAATTTCATTTTCTTTATCTTTTGTAATGCTGTCGATCTTTTCGATGAATGAATCAGTCAATTTTTGAATTTCATCACTTTCACGGCGAAGTTCATCTTCTGTGATGTCACCGGCTTTTTCAAGCTTTTTCAATTCATCGTTCCCATCACGGCGAATATTTCGGATTGCGACTTTGGAGTCTTCTCCTTCTTTTTTCACCAATTTGACGAGTTCTTTACGACGTTCTTCCGTTAAGGCAGGTACAGCGAGACGAATGATCGAACCGTCGTTTGATGGTGTAATTCCAATATCCGACTTCATGATCGCTTTCTCGATGTCGCCCAGGATTGACTTGTCATACGGCTGAATAACGAGCAATCTAGGTTCCGGCGTTGAAATTCCTGCCATTTGGTTCAACGGTGTTGGGGCTCCATAGTAATCGACTGTAATTCTGTCTAACAAAGATGCGTTCGCACGTCCTGCACGAATGGATGCCAGCTCTCTAGTCAGAGCAGCGATCGCCTTATCCATGCGGTCCTTCGTTTGATCCAAAACTGCTTTCGGCATTACCCTTTCCTCCTGACAACCGTACCAATCGGTTCACCGAGTACGGCTTTTTTAATATTTCCATTATCCATAATCGAGAATACTACGAGAGGGATATCATTGTCCATACATAGGGTCGACGCAGTGGAATCCATTACTTCCAGTCCTTGGCTAATCACTTCCAAGTAGGAGAGTTCAGTATACTTCACAGCTGTCTCATCTTTCATCGGGTCAGCTGAATACACACCATCCACATTGTTTTTCGCCATCAAAATGACATCTGCCTCTATTTCGGCTGCACGCAATGCAGCAGTCGTGTCTGTCGAGAAATACGGGTTCCCGGTGCCTGCTGCAAAAATGACAACACGCTTTTTCTCCAGATGCCGGATCGCCTTGCGTCGAATATACGGTTCAGCTACCTGTCTCATATCGATTGAAGAAGAAACACGTGTTTCAACTCCCAACTTTTCCAACGAGTCTTGAAGCGCCAATGAATTCATGACTGTCGCGAGCATACCCATATAATCAGCAGTGGTCCGATCCATTCCCATTTCGCTACCGACCTTGCCTCGCCAATAATTGCCGCCGCCAACAACAACTGCAACTTCAACACCTAGATCGACGACTTCTTTCACTTGTGATGCAACAGATTTCACGATTTCTGGGGAAAGACCGTAGCCTTTATCTCCCGCGAGTGCCTCTCCGCTAAGTTTCAAGACAATCCGTTTATATTTTGGGACGTTCATATGTACCCTCCATCTACTCAGTTTTCTCGAAAAATAGGGAACACATCGAAGTGTTCCCTACTCTATATAGTATATTGCGTTTCAAAGGATTTTTAGACAGCTTAGTTGCCTTTTACTTGGCTCATTACTTCATCTGCAAAGTTATCTTCGCGTTTTTCGATTCCTTCACCAACTGCATAGCGGATGAATTCTTTCAATGTGCCGCCAGTTGATTTTACGAAATCGCCAACTTTTTGGTCTGAGTTTTTAACAAACGCTTGATCAAGAACACAGATTTCTTCGAAGTACTTGCCAAGACGGCCTTCTACCATTTTCGCAACGATGTTTTCAGGCTTGCCTTCGTTCAAAGCTTGTTCTGTCAAGATTTTGCGCTCATGCTCAACTTCTTCTTCAGAAACTTGGTCGCGGGAAATGTATTTAGGGTTCAATGCAGCGATATGCATAGCAACGTCTTTTGCCGCTTCTGCATCTGTAGTTCCTTCAAGAACTGTAAGAACTGCAATCCGTCCGCCCATGTGAAGATATGGACCGAAAGCATCGCTGTCTGTTTTAGTGCGCACTTCAAAACGGCGAAGCGTAATTTTTTCTCCGATTTTTGCAACCGCATTAGAAATGTGGTCTGCTACAGATGAGCCATTGGACATTTTTGATTCGATTGCTTCCTCAATGGATGCAGGTTTTGCAGCCAATAGGTGCTCAGCAAGTTCTTTAACAAGTGTTTGGAAAGCTTCGTTTTTCGCAACAAAGTCAGTTTCTGCATTCACTTCAAGAATGACAGCGTCGTTACCATCTACTAAGATATAAGTTGTACCTTCAGCAGCGATACGGTCTGCTTTTTTAGCAGCGCTGGAAAGACCTTTTTCACGAAGGAAGTCTACTGCAGCATCCATGTCACCATTCACTTCAGTAAGTGCTTTTTTGCAGTCCATCATACCTGCGCCTGTTTTTTCACGCAATTCTTTTACCATTTGAGCTGTAATTGCCATTTTCCATTCCTCCTGATAGTAAGATTATCTTGCAGTTGCTCTTTAAAAAAGACGATAAGTGGATTGGCCGCTTATCGTCTCTTCATTTGAACTATTACTCTGCAGCTACTGTTTCTGCTTCTTCTTCTGCCGTTACTTCTTCGTCTGCGCCTTGTCTTGATTCGATCAACGCGTCAGCCATTTTGCTTGTAAGAAGACGAACTGCACGGATTGCATCGTCGTTCGCAGGGATGACATAATCGATTTCATCAGGATCGCAGTTTGTGTCGACAATACCAACTAGCGGAATGTTCAATTTGATCGCTTCAGCAACCGCGATGCGCTCTTTGCGTGGGTCTACAACAAAGATGACATCCGGTAAAGATTTCATGTCACGGATACCGCCAAGGAATTTAACAAGGCGTTCGTGTTCTTTTCTAAGTTGAGACACTTCTTTTTTAGGAAGTACTGCGAATGTGCCGTCTTCTTCCATAGCTTCGATTTTCTTCATGCGAGCAACCCGCTTTTGGATTGTGCCGAAGTTTGTAAGTGTACCACCAAGCCAGCGTTGGTTGATGTAGTACATGCCAGCGCGTTCTGCTTCTTCTTTGATCGCTTCCTGCGCTTGTTTTTTCGTACCGACGAATAGAACTTTCCCGCCGTCAGCACCTACTTGACGCATAAAGTCATATGCTTCTTCAAGTTTCTTTACAGTTTTTTGCAAGTCGATGATGTAGATACCGTTACGCTCTTGGAAAATGTATTTCTTCATTTTTGGGTTCCAACGGCGTGTTTGGTGTCCGAAATGTACACCTGCTTCAAGCAATTGCTTCATTGAAATTACAGACATTTGTTCTTCCTCCTATTTGGTTAGTTTCCTCCGCATGCTTCATCCAGCGAAGCTACCTTCCGGCACCCTCTTCGCCATCCACATACGTGTGTAGTAACACCATTTGATAATATACCATAAGCTTTTGTCGAATGCAACTCGGTTCACTTGAATTTTAATATCAATTCAATTTCCGTCTTTCCTTTTCCGAGCTCGCGCGCGATTTCTTCCACAGACCAGCCATTCTTTTGGAGCTTTAGTGCTCTTGCCCGATCGTTGTCTTCGTCTTTGCCGTCAGCATCCGATGGCATCGAGAAGGATTTATAGGACTGAAGAGCCACTTGTACCGGAATGACAGGCTTTTGATTTTGGATCAATTCCGATGGAGCAGGATCCGTGTGCACCTTTTCTTTCCCGCTATTCTTTTCAGGCGGCTCCGACTCCTCATCCATCCGTTTTTCCAACAGTCGGATCAGCCGGTCATTCTCATCCTTTAATTCAGATAAATAGGCTGCTATGGCATCATCCATTTCAGACATCAGCTTTTGTTGCTTTGTTTCAAGTTTGTCGAATTTGGACATGCGCATGAAAAGGAGAGCAATAAAATAAAAAGTGATAAGCTGTAGGATGAATAAAATAATTAAAAAGATGACCATGTTTGATTACCCCGTAAAGTCGACGAAAGCACCTTTATATGGATGCGCCATCTCACTTTCATTGTTGTTGTTTTTCTTCTGTTGGGACTGTTCCCTTGGTGTTTGTTCCGAGTCCCTGTTTTTGGACTCGGAATCGGTTTTGGCGGAGCGATCTGATTTTATTACCGTTTCCCGATTTTTGGCTTGCTCTTTTTCCGTTAATACACCTGCATGGTCTTGTCCTGCTTGAATCAGCTGCTGCTTTTGCTCTGCCATTTTGCCGGCGTCGAAGGTTTTAGGAATCGCGATTTGAAGTTCTATGCCTTTCAGGCTCATAGGATCCCCCCGTCAATAATTTCTGGCGACAGCAATTTCCGCAGTTTGAATAATGCCTTGGAATGGATTTGAGAAATTCGCGAAGTCGAGAGATTAAGAATTTCACCTATTTCTGTCAAGGTCATCTCTTCGGTATAAAACAAGCTTAAGACGAGTTGCTCATTTTTGTTCAGCTGCTTGATTTTCAAAGCCAGATCTCCAACCAGCTCATTCATCATGGCACTTTGCTCGGGTGTTCTTTGCGTCTCATCCTTAATGACAAACGACTTTTGGCTATCCTCATCCTCATCGCTCATCCTTTCATCGATCGATAAGATATTGGAAAAGTAATTTTCATGGACAGTTTGGTAAACATCTTCAACCGTCAATCCCAGATGCTGAGCCACCTCTTCCGGTGTCGCATGCCGAAGCAGCTTCTGTTCCAGCCTGATGATTTCCTCTTCCATCTTCTTCGATTTCTCTCTCGCGGAACGGGGCAGCCAATCTTCTTTCCGCAGGCCATCGATGATCGTACCGCGTATTCGAAAAGAGGCATACGTATCAAATTTCAGATCGCGTCCCGGATCGAACTTTGTCAAAGCATCGAACAGGCCTTGAAATCCCAAACTTTTAATGTCGTCTCGCGAAACATTCCGCGGAAGCCCTGAGCTGATTCGCTGCACATGGTAATTAACGAGAGGGGTATACTTCCGAACGAGCACATCGCCCGCCTCGGCATCCCTATTCGTTAACCATTGCCTCCAACATTCTTCTTCTGTCATACTCTGGCTGGACATCGAACCCCTCGCTTTCCAGAATGAATCTATTAATATCACAACATATTTTATGTATTAAGTATATCAAATCATAGCGAAAAAAGGCGACTGAATCGTTCAGCCGCCACTTACGATATAAATGATCCAATCAGATCTCATGAGTGCCGGCGTTCACTGTCCGAATGCTCAGGATGCTAGTAGCTGGATCGAATTCAATCGTCCGGCCGCTGGACCCGCCTGTATCTTCTGCGACAAGCGGAATAGATAGTCGGCTAAGTTCTTTTTTTACAGCTTCCACATTACGCGGACCAATCCGGATCGTATCACTGGATCCGAATTGAAACATCTGGGCACCTCCGGCTATTTTCGCTTTCAATGACAGCGGGCGCACACCTTCCGCTTTCAGTGCTTCCATGAGCGCATAAATTCCGGTATCTGCAAATTTCGCCATATTGATCTTGTCCGATTTGCCCAGGCTGGAATCAGGCAGCATGACATGCAGCAGGCCGGCAATCTTCTTTTTCTCATCATATAACACGACACCGACACATGAACCGAGTCCTGACGTCCGGATCGTTTCCGGTTCCTTCGCAATGTTCAGATCGGCAATGCCGACCCGGACAACATGTTTTAACGCCTCCATGTTACAACACACCTAACGAACGGAAGATAGTCAAATAGGATGGAGGGTCCGGCATCAAGAAGAAATGCCCGTCCACACTCGTGGATCCATCCTCGTCCTCCTCTTGCAGTTTCGTATTAATGACAATGACTTCATCACTGTACTGTGAAACTTCAATAAGCCCAAAGCTGACTATGGCACCAACCATGTCGACACTTAGTGACGGTACGGTCGGGTAGATATTCAGCCCGGTGAAATCCGATAATGCTGACAAATAGGAACCGGACAGAATGTTGCCTAATTCCTGCATAGCGGAAACGCCCATTTCAGGAATGGGATTTTGATTGAAATGAAATGAGTCGTCTCCAATGAGCCTTCGAATAAAGTGGTTGGCCGATTCGATGGGCAGAACGAAAAACATACTGCCCGATAAATCGCCTTCGATTCGCAAATAGATGCCCGCGACAATCTTTTCGGATCCACCTGCCATTTCAAACATGTCATCAAAAGACACGAGCCGCACATTCGGCACGTGCATATCAATTTTCCTGCCAAGCAATTGGGATAAGGAAGTAGCCGCATGGGCTGCTCCAATATTCCCAATTTCCTTTAGAACATCCAGATGCATGTCTGTAATCGGATTATTAGTATTCATCAGAAGACACCCGTTTCAACGGCTGCAGCACTTTATCGAGATTCAGCATAACTAAAAGGCGTTTATCTAATTTCACCACGCCGGAAATAAATTCAGACTCTACCGATCCGACAACTTCTGGCTGCGGTTCGATGGAATGAAGAGGGATATCGATGACATCGTTCGCCGCATCTACAATCAAGCCCACTTCAAAATCCTGCAAGGAGACAATAATGATCCGGTTATTATCGTCCATCTCTTTAGTTTCCAGACCGAATCGTTCCCGCAAATCCACAATCGGTGTGACGACACCGCGCAGATTGATAACTCCCTTTACATAAGAGGGTGTTTTCGGCACGCGGGTAATGGACATCAATTTTTCAATACCTTCCACGACATCGACTTCCATCGCATATTCCTTATTCAACAATTGAAACACGATGGATTTTACAGTATCTTGTCCGACTAACTCTGGCATTTCAGTCTCCCCTTCCTATTTTATTAGTGCATTGCAATCTACGATCAGGGCGACTTGGCCATTTCCGAGAATAGTGGCTCCTGAAATCGCGAAGACACTCTGCAAGTAGTTGCCCAGGGATTTTAATACAATTTCCTGCTGGCCAATAAAGGAGTCTACGACCAATCCAGCCAGCTTCTCTCCTTTTCGGACAATGACGACAGACTGGAAGCCATCTGAACGAACGTCTCCGTCTTCCATTTCAAAAATATCCTTCAGGTTGACCAACGGGACAATATTGCCTCGGAAGTCAATGACTTTTTGATTATGCGCATTCATAATATCCGATGTTTGGATGATTGCTGTTTCGATGATCGATGACAACGGAATCGCATAAATATCATTATCCAATTCTACCAACATGACCGAAATAATCGACAACGTCAATGGCAGCTGCACTTGGAAAAGGGAACCTTGCCCCTCTTTAGAATCGATGGTAATATAGCCGCCAAGCGATTCGATTGTACTCTTTACAACATCGAGACCGACGCCTCGGCCTGACACATCAGTAATCTTGTCTGCAGTGGAAAAACCAGAAGCCAAAATTAGTTCAGCCACTTGTTTATCCGTCATAGTTGCTGCGGATTCTTCTGTAATAATGCCTCTCTCCAACGCTTTGGCAAGGACACGCTCACGATTAACGCCAGCGCCGTCATCTTCCAGTTCGATAAAGACATGGTTTCCTGAATGGTAGGCACGCAGCGTGACAGTTCCCTCTTCAGGCTTGCCTTTTGCAATACGTTCTGCGGGACTTTCAATTCCATGGTCCAAAGCATTACGGATCAGATGGACGAGCGGATCGCCGATTTCGTCGATTACCGTTCGATCCAATTCCGTTTCTGCGCCGATGATTTCTAATTTGATCTTTTTGTCCAAGTCCCTTGCCAATTGTCTAACCATTTTAGGGAATCGATTAAATACCGTTTCCACCGGGATCATCCGCATATTCAAAATGATATTTTGGAGATCTCCGGACACCCGTGTCATTCTTTCCACTGTTTCATTTAAATCCGGATTATGCAGTTCAGTTGCAATGGACTGCAGACGCCCACGGTCAATGACCAATTCTTCGAATAGGTTCATCAATATATCCAGGCGGTCGATGTTCACACGAATTGTTTTATTTGAATGGCTCGCAGCAGCGTTTCTTTTGCTTTGCTGTTTAGTTGCTTCTTCTTTCGCCGGCTTTTGAGTAGTTTCATTCTCAGCAGCGATGACGTTGGAAGCTTTCTCTTCTTTGGCCCGCTTTTCCTCTTTTACGGCATCCACATAAATTGGCAACACCTGCACATGTTCAACCTCAGACACTTTCATGACTTTGGCAGAAATGGAACCTACATCTTCTTTTGTCAATAAAACAACCGTGAATTTCTCATCAAAATCTTCATTCTCCAATTGCTCGACATTCGGAATTGACTTGATTACTTCACCGGACTTTTCCAATATTTCGAAGACCATAAATACACGTGCGGCTTTGAGAAGGCAGTCTTCCCGCAATTCAACTGTTACTTCATACGCTGTAAATCCTTGTTCCGCCGATTGCCCGATAACAGTTAATTCGAATTCATCATAATCCATAGCAGGAGCAGCCAGAATATCCGTTGCTTCCTCTAAAACAGCGGCTGCAGTTTCAGCGGCTGAAGACGCTTCAACAGCATTTTCTCCAGCTTCGATGCGATTGAGTATAGAGACGAGCTCCGATACATCCTTCTTGCCTGTACCGCCAGCTTCAATATCCAGCACCATTTCTTCTAGATAATCAACTGCTTTAAACACAACATCTAAGATTTCCGTCGTCACTTCAATTTTAGAATTCCGAATTGCATCCAAGACGTTTTCCATTTTATGTGTCAAATCGGCAATGTCTTCGTATCCCATTGTTGCAGACATGCCTTTCAATGTATGAGCAGATCGGAAGACTTCATTTACAATCGCCAAATCTTGAGGATTGTTCTCGAGTTCCAGCAAATGTTCGTTGCATGATTGAAGATGCTCTTTACTTTCGTCCAGAAACATTTCCAAATATTGATTCGTTTCCATCACTAAATGCCCCCTTATTGTTTTAGGCTTTCCACGATTGTCGATGCAATGTCTTGTAAATCAACGACTTGATCGGCAAGTCCTGATTCAATGATCGCTTTTGGCATCCCATAAATGACGGAAGTTTTCTCTGACTCGGCTATGCAAATAGCATTCCTGCTCTTTTTCAATGTTTGCATGCCTGCTTTTCCATCATGGCCCATGCCTGTCATAACGACGGCGACAAATCGGGCATCCTGGATTGCGGCGGCTGATTCGAACAAAACATCCACGGATGGACGATGTCCCATTCTCGGCAGTTCCTCAGAATCAAGACGGACACAAAAAGCGGTACCAACTTTTACGATTTTTAAATGTTTACCACCGGGAGCAATATAAGCCGTCCCTGCAGAAAGCAACTCTCCGTCTGCAGCCTCTTTGACGTGAATGCCGCTGAGGCCATCCAATCGATCTGCTAAAGACTTCGTAAATCCGGGTGGCATATGCTGCACTACTAAAATAGGCACACCTATATCGGATGGGAGTTTTGTCAGAACTTCTTGTAGGGCTCTCGGCCCACCGGTTGATGTACCTATTATAACAAAAGTATTAGTTGGTTTGGTAATCTTTTTCTTTAGTACTGCCGAATTCCACTGCTCTTCTTTAGTAACATGTGCCTCCAGTGCAAGCGGGGGAACCGTTTCCGGCGACACCTGCTGGCTGCCGCCTGCCTTTTGGGTCAATGTGGTGATTTTCACCTTTGAAGCGGCTACGACTTTTTCGACAATTTCTCTCTCAACATCTTTTAAATTCAAAGAAATTGGACCGCCAGGTTTGGCAACAAAGTCGACAGCTCCGTATTCCATAGCTGTCATCGTGTTGGCCGCCCCTATTTCTGTCGTACTGGAAAGCATGACAATCGGTACCGGATTCGTTTCCATAATCCGTTTCAACGCTTCCAAACCATTCAGGACGGGCATTTCTATGTCCATGGATACGACATCAGGTTTCAATAATTGAACTTTTTCCAACGCGTCCTTGCCATTTCGGGCAGTTGCGATTACTTCGAGATCTGGATGGGAAGAAAGCATTTCTGATATCAATTTCCTCATAAAAGCGGAATCATCGACAACGAGCACTTTTTTCCGAACGTCTCGCATTCTATCCACGCCCTCTCGAAAAAAGACTTTTTAATCTTCCTAGAAAACTTTGCTCCCTTGAAGTCTCTAGCTCCCTTGAAATCCCAGCAAATGCAGTCGCGATCGTTTTCATCTTTCTGGATACCGGGGCATCCGGATAGTAAAGAAGAAATGGCTTTTGGGCAACAACAGATGTATGAACAGCCGGGTCCTCCGGCAAGAAACCTAAAATGGTTGTTTCTTTATTTAAAAATTTCGTCATTGCAAACTGCAGTCTTCTAGCAGCTTCTAACCCTTCTTCCTGTTTAGCCGCGCGATTGCTTACTAAGTGGAAACGCTTCTCCGGATCCTTTAAATAAATGAATTTCATCATGGAATAGGCATCCGTGATGGAAGTAGGTTCTGTAGTCGAAATGACAATGACCTCATCAACAGCAATAATCAAGTCTATCGAACTTTGGGTCGCTCCGGCGCCCATATCGAATAGTATGAAGTCATATTCTTGCTGCAATTGACCAAAAGCTTCCAGCAACCGGTTAAACATATCCTCTGACCAGTCCAGCACGCTATCAAGTCCGGAACCTCCCGAGATAAAAGCAAGCCCTTCCGTATCCATCGTGATGACTTCTTGAAGGGTTTTCTGGCCGCTGACATAGTCTTTCAAGCTGTAGGCAGGTGAAGCGCCAAGCAAAATATGAATATTGCCCATTCCGATATCCATATCGACAATGATTACTTTTTTCCCGCAATTTTGAAGGGCATAGGCAAAGTTAGTCGAGAAATTTGACTTGCCGACACCGCCCTTGCCGCTGACAACTGCAATGGATCGTGCCAAACCGCCCTGGGCTCTCAACATTTTAAGTCGCAATGCTTCAGCTTGATCACGCATGGGAAACACCTTTCATCAGCAGGGAAATGAGAGAATCCAAGTTAGCTTCTACAAGATCCTCGGGCACTTCCTGACCGTCCGTAAAGTACGCAACGCCCATCTGATATTCTTTCATTAAGTTAAAAATCGGGCCGATGGAGCCTGTCTCATCTACTTTGGTAAAGATGAAACGCTGGATCGGCAATGATTTAAATTGATCAATGATCGCTTTCATGTCTTCCTCTTTTGAAGTAACAGAAAGGACCAGGTACAATTCCATCTCCAAGGAGAAATCGACAAGTGACTGAAGATCACGGACAAATTTCTCTTCCTTGTAATTCCGGCCCGCTGTATCAATAAATAACAAATCGCGGTCATTCAGTTTTTCAACTGCCGATTGAAAATCACTAGCGTTATAAGCAACCTCCACTGGCGCTTGTAGTAGATTTGCATATGTGCGCAATTGCTCGATCGCAGCAATCCGATATGTATCCGTCGTAATAAAGCCTATTTTCTTCTTGCGTTCCAATAAAGCCCGGGCTGCAATTTTTGCAATCGTTGTGGTCTTGCCAACACCTGTCGGGCCCAATACATTCACATATTTCTTTGAAAAATCCGTGCCGCCGAATGGCAGCATTCCAAACTCCTCACGAAGAATCGCTTTTGTAGCTTCGACCTGCTCAGTAAGGGAAAAATCCCTTTTCTCAGCTTTCATTCTCGAGAAAATTTCATTTCCAATCCGATCAATCAAACTACGGTCTACGCTTTGACTTTCCAAATGGGATAGCAGTGGTTTAAGATCATCCGGATACTGATCCATGCTACTCATTTGCTGCATTTGCTTCAGCAGCCGTTTCATTTCTTTCATTTCTTTCGATAAATCGAGATCAGGTTTAGACGCCATCTCGGAAACCGGTTGCGGAACAATCGAAACTGCTGGCTGAACCGGTTTCGCAGCAGGCTCATCAAAGCCCGCTACCACTTCCACCGATTTTTTTTGAAACAGCCCTAAGAAGCCTTTCGACTTCACAACAGTCGAACTCAGGATGACCGCATCCTCTCCAAAGTCCGTCCTGACTTTCTTCATCGCTTCAACCATTGTATTGGCAGTATACTTTTTCATTTTCATTAAATATCCACCACCCCAACACTTTGTACTTCTATTGAAGCCTCCAGCTCATTGTAGGATAGGACTGGAATTTGCGGAAAGTATCTTTCCGTGATTTGCCTTAAATACATACGGATTGCCGGAGAACATAGAATGATCGGCGATTGATCTAACAAAGCAACCCTCTCCACTTCCCGGGCAATCGACTCCAAAATGTTTTGGGAAACGGAAGGGTCGATCGAAAGATAATTCCCCTGTTCCGTTTGTTGGATATGGTCCGCAATCAGCTTTTCTACCTTTCCTGAGACCGTCAAAACTTTCAATGATTGGTCAGCTGTCGAATATTGATTTGTTATTTGCCTTGCCAACGACTGCCGTACGTACTCTGTCAAAAGATCCACGTCTGATGTGTATTTCGAATA
The DNA here is from genome assembly GCF_057373025.1 of Sporosarcina sp. AD_1. NCBI lineage: Bacteria > Bacillati > Bacillota > Bacilli > Caryophanales > Caryophanaceae > Sporosarcina > Sporosarcina sp. AD_1. Next base: position 141,882 of record NZ_JBPVIR010000002.1, on the reverse strand, counting down.
GTCGGCTAATGTTTCAAAGATGATCGGTAAATTACGGATCGATACATGTTCATTTAATAACTTAGCCAGCACTTTTTGAATCTCTCCAATGGATAACGGAGTAGGTGTGAGTTCATCCACAAGAATCGGGTACGTTTCACGAACATGGTCAACAAGCTGCTTGGTTTCTTGCCGTCCGATGAGATCTGCCGCATTCGCCCGGATTACTTCCGTCAAATGAGTGGAGACGACACTTGGCGGGTCTACAACTGTATATCCCATAATTTCTGCGTCTTCTTTAACAGATTCAGTGATCCACTTTGCCGGAAGGCCGAATGACGGTTCAATTGTATCGATGCCTTCAATGGAGTCATCTCCACCAGGGCTCATGGCCAAGTAATGATCCAACAGCAATTCTCCACGCGCCATCTCATTTCCCTTAATTTTGATCCGATATTCGTTAGGCTGCAGTTGAATATTATCTCGAATTCGAACAACCGGGATAACGAGCCCGAGTTCCAGCGCCAGCTGTCTACGGATCATGACGACCCGGTCGAGAAGATCCCCGCCTTGCTGCGCATCCACGAGAGGGATAAGTCCGTACCCAAATTCGAATTCAATCGGGTCGACATTCAACAAGTTCACGACATTCTCAGGACTCTTCATCCCTTCCGTCTCGACTTCTTCTTCCATCTCGAAAAGTTCTTCCGGATCTTCCTTAGGCTTGCGTGACATGAAATAAGCACCTGCAGCTAATGCCGCAGCGATTGGAATCGTCACAACATCATTAATCGGCGTAGCCAATCCGAGTAATGCGATGGTAGCTGCAGCGACATAGAGCAATTTCGGCTGCCCCAAAAGCTGCTTTGTAATATCCATACCAAGATTGCCTTCGGAAGCCGCTCGGGTAACTACAATACCAGTCGCAGTGGAAATAAGAAGCGCCGGAATCTGTGACACGATCCCATCACCAACCGTCAGACGAGAAAATTGAGTAGCCGCTTCGGCAAATGGCAATCCCATTTGGGCAACTCCGATAATCATCCCCACAAGCAAGTTGATCATTACGATGATGATCCCTGCTATCGCATCCCCTTTTACGAATTTGGTGGCACCGTCCATCGCTCCGTAGAAATCCGCTTCATTACTGACCTTTTCTCTTCGCATACGTGCCTCGACTTCTGAAATCATACCTGCGTTCAAATCTGCATCAATACTCATTTGTTTACCAGGCATCGCATCGAGTGTGAAACGGGCAGCCACTTCCGAAACCCGTTCAGACCCTTTCGTAATAACGATAAACTGAATGATGATCAATATGACGAAGACGACGAGCCCGACTACAATATTGCCGCCTGTTACGAATGTTCCAAATGTATCTACAACCCCGCCGGCATCTCCTTCGGACAAAATGGCCCGCGTCGTCGACACATTCAGGCCTAGACGGAAGAGGGTCAGCAATAGTAAAAGCGAGGGGAATATCGAAAACTGCAATGCCTCTTGCATATTCATCGCTGTCAGCAGGACAAGCAAGGCTAATGTGATATTAATAATGATCAGAAAACTAAGAAGCCAAGGGGGCAACGGGATGACGAGCATAGCAACAATCATAATGACCGCTGCTAACACTCCGATATCTTTGAACTGCATGTCATCCCCACTTTCTCAAAATAATTTCATATTTTGCGTTGTATCCGGTATACATAGGCCAATATTTCGGCGACCGTCTTAAAAAATTGTTCCGGAATGCGGTCCCCGATCTCTGTTTCATCGTAAAGAGCCCGTGCCAATGGCCTGTTCTCGACCATGACAATATCATGCTCTTTGGCAATCAATTTGATCTTTTGGGCAACAAAATCGACGCCTTTTGCTACGATGACCGGTGCGTCCATATCCTTGTCATCATACTTCAAGGCAATCGCGTAATGGGTCGGGTTCGTAATGACGACGTCCGCTTTTGGAACTTCCTGCATCATACGCCTCATCGCCATTTCACGCTGTCGCTGCTTGATGCGAGACTTGATAATGGGATCGCCTTCCGTATTTTTATATTCATCCTTGATGTCTTGTTTGGACATGCGAAGGTTTTTTTCGTAGTCATATTTTTGATAGAAATAGTCCAAAACCGATATGAATAATAAAACAAATGATGCGACGATCCCCATAAGAGCGACTAGTTGTCCGACTGTCACGAGTGTATCGTGGGGCGTCTTGAATGCAAGCCCAAGGACTTTGTCAATATTCATCATGACAATGAAGGTGGTGACCGAGCCGATAAATGTTATTTTTAATAACGACTTCAGTAGTTCAACTAATGCTCGGACGGAAAAAATTCGTTTCAACCCTTTAATCGGATCAATCTTTTTTAGGTCAAACTTTAACGGTTCCCCAGTAAAAAGCAAACCGAATTGGATCAGGTTACCTGCGACCGCTGCGATCACGGCAATCAACATGACAGGCAGGAGAATGTAAGCCATTTGCTTTACCATTTGCAAGTAGATGAGCATGACACCCTCATGATCGAGTTGATCAATGGATAGATATTCATTGAAGGTGTGTTCAAAAAAGACAAAAAAATGGTCTCTCATGAAGCCGGCAGCAAAAAACAAAAAGAGAAAGACAAACAGCAATACGATGGCACTTGTCACATCTTGGCTTTTTAAAACTTGTCCCTTTTTTCGTGAGTCTTGACGTTTCTTCGGCGTGGCTTTTTCTGTTTTTTCACCGGCAAAAAATTGCAAATCGAGCCGCAGTAACAAATCAGCCACCTCCTAAAATGATCATCAACCCACGCATGGAGGACATCATCACTTCAAACAACTTCTGCATGACGGCAATCATCACCCCAGCCATAGTAGCAAGAACTAGAAAACTGACCCCGATCTTGATTGGAAAACCGACGACGAAAATATTTAATTGGGGAACCGTCCGTGCCGTAATACCAAGTGCCAAATCCACTAAAAAAAGAGTGGCGACAATCGGGATGGACATTTGAAAAGCGATGGCAAAGGTCATGGCAAACGTTTTGACAACGAATTCGATTAATCGTTCATCCCCAAATGCTGGTACCAGATGATCTACCGCGATGAATTGATAGCTATAAAAAATGCCATCCAGCAGCATATGATGGCCATTCAGCGTCAGCAACAACAGCAGCGCAAGTGCGTTGAAAAACTGCCCGAGTAACGGCGACTGGGCGCCGGTTTGAGGGTCGATAACGTTTGCGATGGCAAACCCCATTTGAAAGTCGATGAACCCTCCGGCAATCTGGATGGCAGAGATGACGATATAGGCGATCATCCCGATAAACAGACCGACCATTGCTTCTTTCATAACGAGGAGAAAATAGGCCCCATCGATTTCAATCGGCGGAACATCCATCGTAAAGACAATCATCCATGCGAGCAGCGCTGCAAAAATAATGCGGTGCGTAGCGGGAATCGCACGATATGAAAATAACGGAACGGTTAAGATAAATGCTGATACTCTCGTCAAAATTAGCAGATACAACGGGATGGATGGTAAAAATTGTTCCATTCAATCACCCGATAAACCGAGTCAGGTTATCAAAAATATCGGAAGCGAACGAGGTAACGCGTGATAACATCCATGGGCCGAAAAAGATAATGGCGACAAGGACTGCTATGATTTTGGGGACAAACGCCAAGGTCTGTTCCTGTATTTGTGTCGTCGCCTGGAAAATACTGACGAGCAAACCCGTCACTAGCGCGACTATTAATAATGGGCCTGAAGCCAATAGGATGACCCAAACCGAGCGTTCGGCGATGGAAATGACCATTTCTCCCGACATATGGACCCTCCTGACTACTCCTGTATTATCAGTTCATTTCGCTAAAAACTTTGCAATAAGGATTTTATGATTAAATACCAACCATCGACTAAGACGAAAAGCAATATTTTAAAAGGAAGAGAAATCATGACAGGCGGCAACATCATCATACCCATGGACATCAATACACTCGCCACAATCATGTCAATCACTAGAAAAGGAATAAATATCATGAATCCCATTTGGAATGCCGTCTTCAGTTCACTAAGCGCAAATGCAGGAACGAGCATAGTAAGCGGGATGTCTTCCATCTTTTCCGGACGTTCCGCTTCATTGTATCGGAGGAAAAGCTCCAGATCCTTTTGCCTTGTATGCTTGCTCATGAACTCCTTAAAAGGCAAGCTCGCATTTTCATATGCTTCGTCCAATGTAATTTCCTCATTGAACAGTGGAGTCAAGGCGGTTTCATTCACCTGCTGAAAAGTCGGTGCCATGATGAAGAAAGTTAAAAACATGGCCAGACCGACAAGCACCTGATTCGGAGGCATCTGCTGCGTGGCCAGTGCCGTTCTGACAAACGACAGCACGATAATGATCCTTGCAAATGATGTCATTAGAATAAGAATAGCCGGCGCTAAAGACAGAACTGTGAGCAAAAGGAGCATTTTGATGGATGTTGAAACATTTTCCGGATTACTATCCGAGAAGAATTGTACAAACTCATTCATCTTTTCTGCTCTCCTTTTCCTCAAACCGCTTGATATGATGCTTTCTTTCCGCCTTCATTTGCTCAATCCGCTCAGAAAAAAGCTGTCCAAACTGACTTGCGTCCGCCTCTTTTGAAGTTGATGGTGCCACCTTCTTAAATGTCTTTGAGAAGAGGCGGTCCAATAATCCATCAGTCGGCAAATCATCACTTTCCTCGAAGAATTGTTGAAGACGTTTAATCTCATTAGGATCTGTTATCTCCTTGAGCAACTCAACATTTTCGCCAACACCTACGATATAGAAGGCATCTCCGATGGTTACAAGTTGGATGGATTTTTGCTGACCTAATGCCAAGCCACCTAAGTTTTTCATTAGTTTATTTGATTGGTAGGCTTTATTTTTGCGGTTAATGAATTTCAACAAGGCGAATAACAGCCCGATAACGAAAACAAAGGCCAATAGCGTCTTGCCATAATCGAGCCAAGACAAATCGACAGCTGCCCCGTCGTCCGGACGGTCAGCAGCTGGCTTCTCATTTTCGGTATCAGGTTTTTCGTCTTGTCCGGTATTTTTACCATAGTAATCCGAGACAAATTTGCTTGAATCGGACGCCGCTATGACAGTGGTTGATTCGTCATGAATGTAGACTATGGCAACAAGCAAGAGCGCTGATAACAAACGGAAAATGACTGATTTCTTCATTCGTTTATCCTAGGGCTTTTTGAATGGCTTCGACTACTCGGTCTGCCTGGAACGGTTTAACGATAAAGTCTTTGGCACCCGCTTGGATTGCATCAATAACCATCGCCTGCTGGCCCATAGCTGAGCACATGATGATGGTAGCAGACGGATCCTTTGCTTTAATTTCCTTTAACGCTGCGATTCCGTCCATTTCAGGCATTGTAATATCCATCGTGACAAGATCCGGTTTTAGTTCAAAATATTTTTCAACTGCTTGTGCGCCATCAGCTGCTTCACCGACAACTTCAAAATTGTTTTTCGTTAAAATATCTTTAATCATCATGCGCATGAAAGCTGCGTCGTCTACTATTAAAATTCGTTTACTCATGTAAGGGAGCCTCCTAGATTCTATCGTAAATTATTCAATCGTTCTGTTTGACTTAAAATATCTGTGATCCGCACGCCAAAGTTTTCATCGATGACAACGACTTCTCCTCTGGCAACATGCCGGTTGTTAACAAGAATATCAACCGGTTCTCCAGCCAGCTTATCCAGCTCGATAATGGAACCGCTCGACAATTCCAGAATCTCCTTCACAGAGCGCTTCGTGCGGCCTAGTTCGACCGTCACATTTAGCGGAATATCAAGCAACATATTCAAATTGTTCGATTCCGATTGGCTTAACGAAGGCGTCTCGAAATTCGCGAATTGTGCCTGTTGGACATGGACTTGCGGCTGTGGGCTATGCTGCCGTGGCGGCAATTGTGTTGCGGGCTGTCCAAAACTAGGCATGCTTTGCTGTTCCTGCTGGTATGGAAACGGGTCATGAGCTGTCTCATACGCCGGCTGTTGCTGAACATACGGCTGTTCATTTTGTACTGGTCTTGCCGGTGCTTCCACCGCTGCAGCCGCCTCATCATCCGAACTGTCGCCCAGCAAGGAACCTACTAATTTCTTTCCGAAATCGAGTGGGAATAATTGCATAATATTAGAGTCAATTAAAGTGCCGACTTTTAATTCGAATGAAACTTTAATGAGTGGATTCTCATCTGGGATATGTTCCATCCCCTCTTCCGCCTGAACATCCATCAGATCGATAGTTGGCGGGGAAATATCTACTTTTTTATTGAAAACTGTCGACATAGAAGTCGCGGCTGATCCCATCATTTGATTCATCGCTTCTTGCACCGCGCTTAAATGGATCTCATTCAGTTCTTCCTGCGGGCTGAGACCATCTCCACCCAGCATCAAATCAGCAATGATAGCCGCATCACTTTGTTTAATGACAAGTAGATTGATACCATTCAAGCCTTCTGTATACTCCACTTGGATTGCAACATAAGGATGAATAAATTCCGATTCCAAAATGGAACGGTCGATTACGGAAATAGAAGGCGTTGTAATCTCTACCTTCTGTCCTAACAATGAGGAAAGTGCGGTAGCAGAACTGCCGAATGAAATATTTCCGATTTCGCCTAACGCATCTTGTTCAATTGCACTTAAATGATCTTCGGTACGTATGTCTGCCGGGGAGTCCTTTGTCTCGTCTGCAGACGGCAAGGGCTCTCCCCTGAGCAGAGCTTCGATTTCTTCCTGGGAAAGAATATTATCACTCATCATCTTCATCCCCTCCATTCCATGTATCTATTATTTGAACAGCCATACGGTTCCGTAAATGCCCCGGTTGTCCAATGAACTTTGGCAAATCGCCAACCTTTATCGTAAGTGGATCATCAATTTTGCTATTCAGCGAAATGACATCACCCTGCTGTAAATAAAGGAAGTCTTCAACAGAGATTGTTCCTTGGCCCAGCTCGGTAATGACAGGCAATGTCGCCTGCTTCAACCGTTTCTCCAGACGCTGGCTCTGTTCCGGTGACGGTTCTTTCTTATTTGTCTGCATCCAATAACGAACCGATAAATTTGGCACGATCGGTTCCAAGACAACGTGCGGAATACAAATATTAATCATTCCGCTAGATTCACCGATTTGGATATTGAACGAGATGACCACGACTGTTTCATTCGGCGAGATCATTTGAAGGAATTGAGGATTCACTTCCATTTCGGTCAAATATGGATCAATTTCGATAATGCCTGACCAGGCTTCCCGCAGATTGTCAAATGACCGTTCAAATAGATTCGTCAAAATCTTTGTTTCAATCTCAGTCATATTATCCACTTTGCCCGGTCCTTCACCCATGCCTCCCATTAATCGGTCCAGCATGGAATAGGCGACATTCGGATTGACCTCCATAAGGATATTCCCTTCCAAAGGGGGAACTTCAAAAATATTGATCAGCGTCATGTTCGGAATCGAACGGATGAACTCCTCAAAAGGGATCTGATCGACAGAGGCGACATTAATTTGAATATACGTCCGAAGCTGTGCAGAAAAATATGTCGTCAACAACCGGGCGAAATTCTCGTGAATTCTCGTTAAACTGCGGATCTGATCCTTAGAGAACCGAAGAGCACGCTTGAAGTCATAAACTTTCACTTTGCGGGTCTCTTCGTCTTTCTTCATGTCTTCCGCCGACATTTCCCCTGTTGACAACGCGGACAACAGAGCATCAATTTCACTTTGGGATAAAATATCTCCCGACATAAGGTCACCTCCCCCGGTACTTACTTAAACAAATCCACCCTACATTTACTGGATGATATAAGAAACGATATATACTTTTTCAATTTCCCCCGATTGCATAAGCGGGTTCAATTGCGACTTGATCGAGTCCTCAAAAGCCTGTTTCCCGGCTTTGCCTTCTAGATCTTTAGGAGTCATTTCAGAGAGTTCCTGAATGACGATGTTGTTCACTTGGAAATCACGTTTTGCTAATTCTTCCGCGGCTTTTTTGTTATCCGTTTGGATTTTCAATGAAATGCGGATAAACTTGCTGCCAGCTAAATTCGTCGTAATTTCAGGTACATCGACAGACGCTTCAATAATTTGATCAATTGATGGTTCGTTTGGTCCGTTCGCGCCTTTATTAAATTGCAAAGCGAGAATGAGACCGACAATCCCAACAAGTGTAATAACAACTAAAATGATCAAGGTGATCGTAAGTGCTTTATTCTTCATCTTCTTCCCCCCGGATGTGCGGATTCGATAAGAGCTGAACCGACTGATAAAATGCGATGATACGGCGATTGACTTCGTCTATCGGATCGAGGACGACATATTTGGAGCCAGTCGTCAACGTAATCGTCGTATCGGGGAACGATTCGACTTTTTCTATGTACAATGCATTCAACGTAAACGTCGTGCCGTTCAATCGTGTAACTTGAATCATATGTAAGGGGCCGGGCGCAGAGCCGGCCCGACCCTCCTTTTATACCTATTATAAGTGTTAGTTGATTAGTAGTATATAAAAAAATAAATAATTTCAATGAGAAGCTTTTTGAAAAAATTAGTAATTCAACAGGTCCAGCCTTGCTTATTCTATCTTTCTCAACCAAGCAAACACTCTATTGTTAGATTTCAGCGCAAGGCGGTTGCTTTCGGCACAGAACAACGTGTTTTTCGATTCCAATGAAGTGTCTCACTGCCCGTAAAAGCCGCCGCCTTTGGCTTCAATCAAGTTATGCTAATGTAGTAGATTAACGAAAATTAACGCTTCAAGTTAACAAGCTCTTGCAGAATTTCATCGGACGTCGTGATAATCCGTGTGTTCGCCTGGAATCCACGCTGCGCAACGATCATTTCGGTGAATTCTTCGGATAAGTCGACGTTGGACATTTCTAGGAAACCGGATTCGATTTTACCCATCCCTTGTTCAGTAGCGACGGAATAGAATGGGGTACCGGAGTTCGAGGTTTCTCTAAAGTAGTTCGCTCCAGATTTTTCCAAACCTCCAGGATTCGGGAACTTTACCATAACTAATTGACCGGCATAACGCAATGTACCTGCTGAATCAACAAATGTAACAGTCCCATCTTGACCAACGGACATACTTTGAGCATTTGTAGGAATCCGAATTGGCTTTTCAGCAGCTCCACCACTAAATGTAGGTTTTGTACCAGTCGCATTTGTTGTTGCTACAGGAGCACTATCAGCCTTTGTAAAAGTTGTGTCAGCCGCATTAGCTGCAGCAGGATCGGCGAAACCATAGATATATTTACCATCAGAGTTTACCAAGAATCCATCATTATCCATATAAAAATTCCCAGCTCTTGTATATTGCGGATTGCTAAATGCTGTAGGTGGAGTAGCATTGCCGTCTGCTACAACGAAAAAGCCATCACCTGCAACAGCTAGGTCAAGAGTATTTCCTGTAAACTGAGTAGAGCCACCAGAGTGAATCGTATCAATTGCTGCAATCTGGGACCCTAATCCAACTTGTTTCGGGTTAACTCCACCTGTTGTGGCGGTGGAACCTGAAGCACCAGCAACCGTCTGAGAAATCAAGTCTTTAAAGATAGTCCGTCCTTTTTTAAATCCATAAGTATTGACATTCGCAATATTATTACCAATTACATCTAGCTTCGTTTGGAAATTCTTAAGCCCTGAAATCCCTGAGTACATCGATCGTAACATCTTTATTTTCCCCTCTCGGATTGTAAGTTGTAGCTACCTCTATCAGTCGGCAGTACGAAGGCATCCTCTTTTGGAGGTCCTGCCTTAGTTCAGCACAATCGTGCCGTCAATATTTGTGAAGAGTTGATTTTTCGCTTCCATGCGATCCATCGCCGTGATGACTGTTGCATTTTTCGCGCTGATGATTAGCGCGGCTTTGTCCATGAGAACCAGTGAGTCCTTGATACCTTTTTGCCTCGCTTCATTCACTTTTTCAGTGACTTGCGCCCATTCGGCATCCGTAATGTGAATGTTCCGATCACGCAATCTTTCGCTGGCATGTTTGCTAATTTTTAACGGCTGCGCTTGAATGGCGTCATTGAGCTGTTCCAAGAATGACTGCTTCGGACTTGGTGCAGGCTGTAACGACTTTCCTTGGCGGATGAACGGCTGAGATGGAACGCGATGGATGTTTAGTTGATCCATACGATCGCCCCTTTTCTATTGGCTGATGGAGACGAAACTATTTCCGTCAATTCGGCTACCATCGGCTAAAATGTATTCAAGTTTTCCTTCTTTATTCGAGACAGAAGTGACAACGCCAGTCTTTTCTTCTTCCCCATCCATGTATCCGACTGTCTTGCCAATTAGCAGGCTCGCTTCCACTAAACTATTGCTGCCAGTTCCGCCAGACATAATTTCTGAAATGTTTCCAGGTATCAGCTCCTTGCCGTCCGCCATTGTGAATACAACCGATCCATTGACATATTTCAAGGACTTGATGACGCCTGTTCCTTCATTGACAATCAGTTTGCCGTCTTCGTCTTTTTTATCAGTCAGCTCATGCCAACGAACGTTTTTTCCAACAAATTCGTTGTATTGAATAAGCTGTGACTGATTTTGCGCTTCCGCAAATTTTTGAAATGAGTTTGCCAGGTTCATTGTCTGTTCCAATGAAGAAAACTGAGCCATTTGAGCGATGAATTCGTTATCTTTCATTGGATTGGTCGGGTCCTGGTTTTGCAGCTGTGCGATCAGGATTTTCATAAACGCGTCTTTATCCATCGTACCAGGTCCTGTTTTCCGTTGATCTCTTTGTTTGTTAATTAAAAACATCGATTCCGTTATGGGTTTTTGTTCTACCACTGTTACACCTCCAATTCGATTAAATATTCCTCAAATGAAGTTTCTGTTTCAGTGGATTGCTCGTTATTACTATCCTCACCTTGCTGTTCACGCTTGTACTGTTCATTGAAAGCTTGTTCCCGTTCTTTTGTCGGTTCCTGAACTGATTGAGTAATATCGATACGATCCACTTGAACGTTCTGTTGATTGAATGCATGTCTCAATTGATGCATCTGGCTATCCAGCATTTCTTTAGCAAGTGCTGTAGAAGCAAGTATTCTCGCAGAAATAATGCCATTCGTTTCATGTAGTTCAATCCGAATTTGTCCCAGATGCTCAGGATATAACTTGATCAGCATTCTATTAGAGCCGCCGGCTTGACCAAAGTTGGCTCTCTTGAAAAGTAATTGCATTTCCTTCATCAGTGTCTCACTTCGATTCTCCTGCGTTTGCCCAGTTTGAACTGTCACCGTTTCGCTCTTGGAGACCGTTGCATGTACAGCCTGATGAGCAGAATGAACTGGCTGCTCGGTTTTGCTTTGAGAATTCGACTGATCCTTCGGTTGTTCACTTTGGCTCGAATCTGTCAAGATACGAATAGATTGTGTTTTTTGCATCAGATGCATGAATTCAATCTTATTGTTTGAAACTTTTTCCAAAGTCTCCGTAATCCGCGTGCCCGATTGTGACAAACTAAATTGCAGGCTGGCTAGTTTTTGCTCTTGTGAGAGAACCATGTCTGTTTTCGGAGCAACAATCTCAAACGCTTTTAACAGAGTTAAAACCTGAATTGAGGATGCAGCCTCCACGTTCTTTGACGTTTGAGACAGTGAGTCGGATAAATTTTCAAAAAAACGGGGAGCCACTTCGTCCACGAATCCGATTAGCGTCCATAATGGTGTTTCGCCATCAAGTTGTTCCAACTTTTCCTTTGAAAGGCCTGCCTCTTGTAACAATGACTTCAAGCTTTCCATTAGGCTGTCTGTATCAAGAGATAGCGAATCGGCAAACTCCTTGATCGTCTTAAAAACGACTGGTCCATTTTCCGAAAATGTTAATTCAGTTCCATCGATCGCTTCAAAAGCTTCTCCAAGTGAAGGTAGATCCAAGGCGTTAAACATCGCTTGGATGGCATCGATTTGTTTCCCTGCTTCTGTTTGTTGGTTCGCCGATTTATTGATTGTAAGAGACGATGCACTAGCAAAAACAGACCCAAACAATTGGCTGCCCTGGCCGACACTAGTTCCGGGAGATGAGGTCACTTGTTGAGACGTTACGCCCAATAGATTCTGCAATGCGCCGATATTCAATTCTTTTTCACCTCCCTTCAGGTTTCCACCCTTACTATCGTCATTTCGTTAGAAGGCTTGTATACTTTGCGGCATCTTCCGGTGACATTTTCTCTAAAATTGACGCTAATGTGTCCGGTTTCAGTTTTGACAAAATCTGAATTGCCTCTGCGTCGCTCATTTTTGTTATTACCGGTGCAGCTGACTTGGCTGACATGCTCTCAAACGTCGAGACGATTTCTTTCATGTCTTTTTGTGAATCGTTTTTTGCCGACTTCAGCATTTCGATTTCCGCAAGCAATTCTTGTTGTTTTGCGAGCAAGGTGTCTTTATCTTTATTCGCCTTCTCCAAATCGTTCTGGATTTTTGTCAATTCCGCTTCTTTATTTTGAATTTCCGCTTGCAGTGAAACTACCCTTTCACCTAAGACGAGATCCGTCTGAGCTTGCTCTTTGTCCTCATCCTTCTGTAAGAAAGGAATTGATTTTGTCCATTCGCCCGCTTTATCGAACACATTGACATCAGCCACTTTGGCGATGATTAGAAGAACAGCAGACGCGAAAAGGAGAGGGATTAAGACCCAAAGCAGCAATACTTGAAAAATGCCGATTGACTTCTTTTCCCCTGTGGAAAACTCCCCTGTCTTTTGTTTCGTTTGTTTGACCACATTACCACCCATTTTCTTTTCTAGTGAATTGCTGAGTGGAAAGTTCATCTAATCGATTTGCTTCGGATTTTTGCATTTCAAATTGATATCGATTGAGATCTTTTTCCTTCATCTTCTCGTATTTCTTTACTTCGATCGTCTTCTCAAGCAACTTGTTCTCGTACCAGACCATTTTGGAACGGGCTTTCATGACGAGCGGCTGCAAGGTTTCAATCCGCTTTTCTAAACTATCGATGAAGCGTGCATAATGATGGATATCTGTAATGAAAAAGCCTGTCGCCATTTTTTCCTGCTGCTCATCCAAAATATCCTCTTTTTTCTTCAGCAAGTCGTAAAGCTCCGTAGCTATTGTTTCAAACTCCTCAATAGCCAGCTTATATTCGCCTTCGGTTTCGTTTTTTTCTTGCTCACGGTATGCGAGCACTTTTTCAAATCGATAATGATACGGTTTCATCACATTCCGCCTCCCATAGCAAGTGAAACCAATTCGTCAATGCTGTCTTCCATTTGCACGTTTTCGTTATAGCTTTGTTTCAAGAACTTCGTGATGAGCGGCTCGTATTCTATCGCATCATCAATTTCTTTCGATGTTCCACGTTTATAGGCTCCAATATTGATAAGATCTTCGGACTTATCGTACGTATAATATAATTCCCGAAGTTTTTCGGCCGCTTTGACATGTTCCTGGCTGGCAATATGGTTCATTAACCGGCTGACGCTTTTGAGCACATTAATGGCCGGATATTGTCCTTTATTGGCAAGTGTCCGATCCAAAACGATATGGCCATCAAGGATCCCTCGCACCGCATCTGCAATCGGTTCATTCATATCATCGCCATCCACGAGAACGGTATAAAACGCCGTGATGGCCCCTTTATCATTTGTTCCAGACCGCTCAAGCAATTTGGGCAAAATCGAAAAAACAGAGGGCGTATAACCTCGGGTTGCAGGCGGTTCTCCAACAGCCAAACCGATTTCCCTTTGTGCCATGGCAACGCGGGTGACCGAATCCATCATGAGCATGACATTCATCCCTTTGTCACGGAAGTATTCAGCGATGGCTGTTGCAGTGAAAGCTCCTTTGATTCGCATCAATGCAGGTTGGTCGGAGGTAGCAGCCACAACAATTGTTCTTTTCAATCCTTCCGGCCCTAAATCCCGTTCAATGAATTCCCGAACTTCCCGTCCCCGTTCACCAATCAATCCGATGACATTCAGATCAGCTGTCGTATTTCTCGCAATCATGCCAAGTAATGTACTCTTCCCTACACCAGAACCCGCAAAGATCCCTACACGTTGCCCATTACCGACTGTCAGCATCGAATCGATCGCTTTCACACCTACCGCCAGTTTTTCATCTATCGGTTTCCGGCTCAAAACATTGGGCGGTTCCTGTTCTGTTCTTACAGTCGCCAAGCCTTTTGGCAACGGGCTTTGATCGATCGGCCTTCCTAAGGAATCCAGTACTTTGCCGATCAAATTCATGCCGACTTTTACTTCCAGTGGTTTGCCGGTGCACTCTACTAAGCAGCCACTTGAAATATCATGGATATTGGAATAAGGCATGAGGATCACGATTTCTTCGCGGAAGCCGACAACTTCCGCCATCATGACGGACTCCCCGCTTCCTTTATGATTCAAATGGATGAGACAGACATCCCCTATGGAACTCTCCGGACCTTGTGACTCAATCATCAGTCCTACGACACGTGCTACCCTGCCGTACTTCCTGAACGTATTCAGCTTCGGAATGACTTCGGATAATTCTCCCGCTTTTTTCACTTCATTCTCCGCCTTCCAAGATTTCCACGAGTTTTTCTTTTAATTCATTCAACTGTTCATCGACAGAGACGACAATCCGTCCGTGATTCGTTTCAATCGTACATTCAGTGGAATCAAAATCCTCATTGGCAAAAATCAGGAAAGGGACATCTGGAGGGAAAATCGCTGCAAGTTCCGTCCGGTTTTCAGAAAGCAATGGGTAGTACTCAGATGACACATACAATTTTACTTCTTTCATTTCCCGTGCTTCCTTCATTCCTCTTTTGACGATCGATAAAAATGCTTTCTCGTCTTGTTCCAGCTTTAAACCTAAAATTCGCTCTGCTGTTGAAATGGCTAGATCTAAGATGACTCTTTCTTGGCTTTCTAAATACTTCGCTGCATTTTCCTGGGACATCCGGGTTACTTCGTTGGCCCGATGAATTGCGCCCTGCATCTCTGCAAGCGCTTTGTTCCGGCCTTCTTCAAAACCAACCTGGAATCCTTCCTCGTAAGCTTGCTGCTGCAGTACATTCTTTTCTTGCTGCCATGCTTCCTGCATCGCGGCAATATCTGATGAAGCCATTTCACGCATGTGTTCGATTACGTTCTTTTCCAGTTCAATCGCTTGTCTTGCTTCGCTTAATAACAGATCCCGTTCTTTCAGCACTGCATCCATTGTCAGTTCTTCTTTCACGCCTTCCGGTGCAGGCGGGCGCAGATTTCGAATTGCAATCTCTTTTACATTCGCCGCCTCGGAATTCGTGTTGATGGAACGAAAGATTTTAGACAATGACGTCATCCCCTCCGCCTCGGGCTATGATAATTTCACCGGAGTCTTCCAATCTGCGGATGATCGAAACTATTCTGCTTTGTGCTTCTTCCACATCACGCAAACGAACCGGCCCCATGACATCCATTTCCTCCTGGAAGGATTCCGCCATGCGCTGGGACATATTTTTGAAGAGGATCTCTTTTACTTCTTCGCTGGATACTTTCATTGCCAAAATGAGATCCTCATTTTCACATTCACGGATGATCCGCTGAATAGACCGGTTATCCAATGTGACAATATCTTCGAATACGAACATTCTCTTTCGAATTTCTTCTGCAAGTTCCGGATCTTGTATTTCAAGCGCATCGAGGATTGTTTTTTCCGTTGCACGATCCACACCGTTCAACACTTGAACAACTGCATCTACACCGCCTGTTTCTGTGAAGTCCTGCGTCACTGTAGAAGATAGCTTTCTTTCTAGTACCGCTTCAATTTCACTGATGACTTCCGGTGACGTCGAATCCATCGTAGCGATCCGTTTGGCGATATCCGCCTGTACCTCTTGAGGCAATGAGGACAGTATCATTCCTGCCTGCTCCGCCTCTAAATAAGATAAAATCAGTGCAATGGTTTGTGGATGCTCGTTTTGTATGAAGTTCAGTATTTGTCCTGGATCCGCCCGTCTTGCAAAGTCGAATGGACGAACTTGCAAGGAAGAGGTCAAACGATTGATAATCGCTTGGGCATGTTCTTTCCCGAGTGCTTTTTCCAACACGGTCTTTGCGTAGCCAATACCGCCCTGTGTAATGTAATCTTGCGCGAGTGCAATATTATGAAATTCCTCAATAATTTCTTCTTTAACAGAACTGTCCACTTTTTTAACGCTGGAGATTTCGAGTGTTAGCCGTTCAATTTCTTCCTCATTCAAATGCTTATAGACAGCCGCAGACACTTCTGGACCGAGCGATATGAGGAGGAGTGCCGCTTTTTGTTTACCAGACATACCCTTTTCTTTCTTAACCACGATTCATCCCTCCATCAATCCTCGGCAATCCAAGTCCGCAATAATTTTGCAAACTCTTCCGGCTTCTCTTTTGCCATCTTTTCAAGCTGCTTTCTTCTTACTGTTGCTTCTGTTTCATGTTCCACATTGATGTCGTCTACATTCAAAGTCTCCCGCTGTTCTTCCATGATTAGTTCTTCTTCCAGCTCCCGCTCTTTTCTCCGGTTGCGGATGTAAGCAAAAACAAGAATGCCAATCACTACAAGGAGCGCAGCACCAATTGCATAGACCCACCAAGGGATGCCTGCCGGCTCGTCAGAAGCAGCAATCGCTTTTCCGTTGAATGTTTGAACAGACAATGCGATTTTACTGTTCCAATAAGTATCATCCGCTTCAGTTGGAACCAATTCCTTGTCCATCGATGTTTGAATGATTGTTCGCAAAATGTCTTGAATGTCGTTTCTCACTTCTGCCGTCATCGTAGCAGGATCTTCAGGATTCGGCGGTTCTACCATCACTTGCAAACCGATGTCTCGGATTTTATATGGACTTTCAATGATATCCTTCCTGATACGGTTCACTTCATTGTTAATGGTTTCTTCCATGCGTTCGTAGTCGCCGTTCGACATATTCCCTTCGACAAAACCTGTGCGGTTATCTGTCGGATCTTCCCCTTCAGGTGTTCCGCCAGCCACAGTGCCATTTCCGGAGAAAGTCTCTGTTACACGCTGAATACTGATCGCTAGGCTGTCCCGCTCATCATCGATCGGTTCAACCCGATTCTCTTCCCGGTTTTCCTGTTTGAAATCGATATCCGTCGTGACGGAGACGACTACTTTATCTTGTCCGACCATCGTACCAAGCATCATCTGCACTTTTCGCTGCAACTCGCGTTCAATGGTCTTTTTAATAGCCATTTGGTCCGTAACGTTCGGACCACTCGCCACATTATTGGACTTCAAGTCGTAGTATTCGAAGTATTGATTCATAATGACTATATCGTCAGTTGATAAATTCGGTAAGCTTTTCGATACTAAATTATATAATCCAGTAATCTGCTGTTCTGTAAATTGATAACCAGGTTCCGTTTTGAGCACGATGGATGCACTGGCATTTTGAACACTTTCATTCAAGAAGACGGATTGAGTTGGCAGCGTGATCATTACTTTGGCATCCTGAACGCCTTGGATTCCTTTAATCAAGTTGGCCAATTCCGTTTGCATCGCGCTTAGTTTGATCATATTAAATTCATTGTCCGTCGTTCCAAACCCGGCATTTTGCGAGAAAAACGAGTAGTCTATCGTGCCAGAATGAGGAAATCCTTCTGCGGCCAATGAAACGAGCAAATCATCCACTCGTTCTTTTGGTACAAGAATTGAAGTTCCACCAGGCGCAATTTCGTTTGGCACCCCTTGTGCATCCAATTCTTCTTTAATCCGGCCGATTTCCGCACGAGAAACATCTTTATAGAGCGTGACATACTCCGTTCTTGATAAAAAGTAGGTTAAAAATGCAGCCAGTGCGATTACCGCTACAGCAGAGCCGATATATACAGTTTTTTGAGTTTTTGTCCGACTGGACCAGAACTGACTGATGTCAGCTCGGATCTTCGCCAATCTTTCTTTCATTCTAATCCCCCGGTCAGCTTACATAATTAAGAAATCCGTACCTGCTTATCACTTCATCAGACTGGCATACGAATGATTTCTTGGTATGCTTCGACAACTTTATTTCGGATTTCCATCGTGGCATTCAAAGCCACAGAAGCCTTTTGTGCAGCAATCATCACGTTATGTAAATCGACTTCTTGTCCCATTACCAGCTTTTGTGTCAGCCGATCTGATTCGATCTGCTGGTTATTGACATCCTGGATGGCATCTTTCAAAAAAGCGCCAAAGCTTTTCTCCGCCTCATGGGGTGTTTGTTGAACAACCGGCTTCATTAAGTTTGCGATATTCCCGGAATTCAGGACTGATTGTACAGGCATTTCACTATCTCCTTATCTACTATTCTCATTTGCCGATTTCCAAGGCTTTCATCAGCATTGCTTTATTGGCGTTTAACACGGTTACGTTTGCCTCGTATGATCTTGTCGCGGACATGAGGTCAATCATTTCACGAAGTGGATCTACATTTGGCATTTGTACATAGCCATCTTCATTTGCATCAGGATGGGATGGATTGTAGACAAGTTGGAAGGGGGTTTCAGTATCTTCCTTTATAGAGGAGACCGTCACTCCATATCCTGCTGACCCTTTAGACTGTTTTCCCATAGCCGCTTGAAGCATGGAAGAAAATTGTCCTTCACGAGGTTGGAAAGAGACGGTTTTGCGGCGGTAAGGCTGCCATTCTCCATCGACCATCTTCCCTCGCGTCGTCTCGATATTGGCCATATTGGATGAAATGACATCCATCCGAAGACGCTGTGCAGTCAATGCGGATGCCGATGTATTCAGACTATGAAAGATGCTCAATATCAACGTCCTCCCTTAATAACATTTTGCAGTGTGTTAAATTTACCATTCAGCCTGTCAACCAGCGCATTGTAATAAATTTGGTTTGCAGCTAAGTCCGCTTGCTCTTTATCCATATCGACTCCGTTTCCGTCTTGCCGATAACGGAAATTTGAATAATTGAAGACGCCTGCATGGGGTGTTCTTTCGGCAAATTCTATATGCAGCTTATTAGTTCGGTACGCTTTGACAACATTCGACTTCTCTATGTCGAAAACTTCTTGAAAGCTCACGCTTTTCGCTTTGTAATTTGGCGTGTCAACGTTTGCGATATTTTGAGCAATCGTCTTCCCTTTCGTCGAAGAAAAATCCAGCCCCCGTTCTAACATCGACATGGTCGAACCGTATAAATTCATAAAGCCACCCCTTCATATACTAGTAAACTATTATTAAGAAAATTATTTTTTTATATATAAATCTACTTAATACGACATATAATTCATTGTAGCGGATAAGGAAGGAATTTGTCTATAATTTATGATGAAATTCTTATGGTTCCAAACAGCCTTTTTAATTATATAAACGCAAATTTGAATGGTTCTTAGGTACAAAAACTCAAGTTAGACAGCAATCGTTTAGTAGTATTTAAGTACCACCAAATACATTTTCGACAAAAAAAGACCTCACCCTATTGGATGAGGCCTCTTCATTTTAGTTTTTATGTTTTTCCAACTCTTCAAGGAATTTGCTGTTCAATACTTTAATGTATGTTCCTTTCATTCCTAGGGAGCGGGATTCGATTACGCCAGCGCTCTCCAATTTACGAAGGGCATTGACGATAACGGAACGAGTGATACCAACGCGGTCCGCAATCTTTGAAGCGACAAGCAAACCTTCATTGCCATCAAGCTCTTTAAAGATATGCTCAATTGCTTCATGTTCACTGTAAGACAAGGAATTGATCGCCATTTGAACTACCGCTTTGCTGCGGGCTTCGATTTCGATCTCTTCAGCCTTTTCACGAAGGATTTCCATGCCGACTACTGTAGCGCCATACTCAGCAAGGATCAAATCATCTTCGGTGAACTCCTCTTTCAGTCTTGCCAAGACTAATGTGCCAAGACGCTCTCCGCCTCCGATGATCGGAACGATTGTAGTCAAGCCGTCTTTGAACAGTTCGCGCTCTTCTTCTGGGAACACTGTGTATTCGCTGTATACATCAATATTAGAAGACGTTTCATTTACTTCAAATAATTTTTTTGTATATTCTTCAGGGAACTTGCGGTCTTCAAACATCTTCTTCATCCGCTCATTCTCAATTTGCTGATGAATTTCAAGACCAAGCAATTTTCCTTTTCTGCTGACGATAAATGCATTGCACTCAATGACAGAACTCAATTTTTCCGCCATTTCTTTGAAATTGACTGGTTTCCCTGCAGATTCCTGTAACATTGCATTAATTTGACGTGTTTTAGCTAATAAAGCCATTTTTCTTTTCCTCCTTAAAATTATGGACATCCCACTAAAGAATATTCTAAAGCTTTTTAATCATTAAATAAACTAAAATGTTCTTCTTAAAGGATAAAATGTGACAAATCTTTGTTTTTTACGATATTTTTCAACTTTTCGTCGACATAAGCCACTGTAATCTTAATCGTAGAAGGTCCAATTTCGGCCGCTTCATACGATAGATCCTCTAGCAGCTTTTCGAGTATGGTATGAAGGCGTCTTGCCCCGATGTTTTCGGTATTATCGTTTACTTCAAAAGCAATCTCAGCCACCCGTTCAATTGCATCTTCGGCGAATTCAATATGGACTTCTTCAGTTGCGAGAAGTTTCTCATATTGTCGAATAAGAGAGAAATCAGGCTCCTTCAGAATCCTGACAAAGTCATTTTTCGACAATTTATCAAGCTCCACCCGGATCGGAAAACGCCCTTGCAATTCTGGAATGATATCAGAAGGCTTCGACATATGAAATGCACCTGCGGCAATGAACAAAATGAAGTCTGTCTTGACCGCTCCGTATTTCGTCGTAACCGTGGATCCTTCAACGATGGGCAGTATGTCACGCTGCACACCTTCCCGCGAAACGTCTGCTGAAGAGCCTCCACTGCCGCCTTTGCTTGCGATCTTATCCATTTCATCGATAAAAATGATGCCGGATTGCTCCGTCAGTTCAATCGCTTTTCTGGCGATTTCATCTTGGTCAATCAGCTTATCCGCTTCTTCAGCTTCTAATACTATTCGTGCATCTTTCACTTTCATCTTCTTTTTGGCTGTCTTCTTCGGCATGAGAGAGGAGAGCGCATCTTGCATGCTCGCTCCCATTTGCTCCATTCCTGAACCTTGCAGGGCGTCAAACATGGAAGGCTGCTGCATTGTTACATCAACTGTAATTAACTCTTCTTCCAAGCTCCCTGCTCGCAGACGGGCCAGTATATCAGATCGCTTCTGCTTTACTTCATTTAATTCGGTTTGGTCTGGCTGTTCTTGCTCGACTTTTTGGCCAAAAAGCATTTCAAAAGGGTTTTGCATATTCCCCTTTTTCTTCTTTTCAGGAACAAGCAATTCCACAAGTCGCTCTTCGGCATGCTTCGCCGCTTCATCTTTTACTGCTTCGCGCTGTTGTTCCCGGACAATCCGGACACTCGCTTCTGTCAAATCACGAACCATCGATTCAACATCGCGTCCGACATATCCCACCTCAGTAAATTTTGTCGCTTCCACTTTAACAAACGGAGCATTGACCAGTCTCGCAATTCTTCTTGCTATTTCAGTCTTCCCAACACCGGTCGGACCAATCATTAAAATGTTTTTGGGAATAACTTCCCGTCTTTCCTCTTCATCCAGCAGGCTTCGCCGGTATCTGTTCCGGATCGCAACGGCAACCGCTTTTTTGGCATTATCCTGTCCAACAATATAACGATCTAGATAGGCGGTTAGTTCCCTAGGTGTCAATTCTTGTTTTCTCATCAATCAAGCACCTCCACTATGATCTGATCATTCGTGTACACACAAATTTCAGCCGCCGTTTCAAGTGCAGCCTTCGCTATTTGTTCAGCAGTTAATGAGTCTCCGCTATATTTAGCTAGTGCTCTTCCAGCAGCGAGCGCATAATTACCGCCGGAGCCGATGGCAAGTATACCATCATCAGGCTCGATGACTTCACCCGTCCCGGATACCAGTAATAACCGGCTCTCATCCGCCACTAGCAGCATAGCCTCCAGCTTTCTAAGGATCCTGTCTCCCCGCCATTCTTTGGCTAGCTCGACAGCAGCACGTTCAAGATTCCCGTTGAATTCGGCTAATTTCCCTTCAAAAAGATCGAACAGCGTAAATGCATCAGCGACAGACCCGGCAAATCCAGCCAGGATTTTGCCCCCAAACAGCCTTCTCACTTTTTTGGCCGTATGCTTCATGACAACGGATTCCCCCATTGTCACTTGTCCATCTCCTGACATGGCACATACTCCTTTGTGCCGTATTGCAAAAATGGTCGTTGAATGGAATTCCATCACTTCACTCACCCTCCTATGCACGCGGATGTGTATTCATATACGTTTTCCGCAAGTGCTCTTTCGTAATATGTGTATACACTTGAGTTGAAGATATATGGCTATGCCCAAGCAATTCTTGGACTGTTCTCATATCCGCCCCATTGGCCAGCAAATGTGTCGCAAACGAGTGGCGGATCATATGTGGATGAATCTTCGTATGGAGGGAGGCACGCTTCATCAATTCATTCAATACATGTCGTACGCCCCGATCGGTTAACGGTTCGCCTCGCATATTGACAAACAAAGCTTCATGCTGCCTGTTTTTCATCAGCAGCGGCCTGCCATCAGCGAGATACGTTTCCAAAGCCGATAAAGCAAAACTGCCAAAAGGTATGTACCGCTCTTTTCTTCCTTTCCCCATTACGAGAACAATCCCAAGCGACAGGTCGATATCCTTTATTTTTAAGGCGACCAATTCACTGACACGCATTCCAGTCGCATAGAGCAGCTCTAATAGCGCCCGGTCGCGTAATGATTTTTTGTCATCCTGACCACAGGCAGCCAAAAGTTCCCCCATTTCCTCCTCATAAAAAAAAGCCGGAAGTCGCTCTTCCTTCTTCGGATGATGCAACAATCGGAATGCATTATCGTTTACCCCGTAACGAGCATTGGCAAACTTGTAGAACGAGCGCAGCGAGGAGATCTTTCTGGATATGGTCGTCCGTGAAAATCCGTTATCATACAGTTTCGTTACGTATAACCGCGCTACTGGATAAGTAACATCCGAAAGATTAGAAATCCCTTCCGCATCCATGAATGCAAAAAACTCGGTGACATCCCTTTCATACTCCGAAACAGTGAAAGATGAAAAGTTTTTCTCAAGTCGAATGTAGGAAATATACGCAGCAAAAGCTTCTTTGGTTACATCGGTCAAGCAATTCACCTCCAGAATGAATCACTCTCATATACATTATAACAAAGTTTGTAAAGATTTGAATAGTTTTTAAATAGTAATTTGTGGTAATCTTTAGAATCCAACTTTTTACATGAATACTCGAAAATGTCGACTACTTACTCTATTCAAAAGTCATCCACGATTCACTATACAGCAATCAATACTCCCGCCGCAATCAATTCGTATTGAGTAAAAAAGGATTATGTTACATATTCACCGGATCGTCACAATTTATTCAAATTCCCTTTTCCTGTTACTGGAAGCTGTACTGTTTAATTTTCCACAATAGGAAAGAGCTGCCCCAGTAATCAGGGGCAGCCCGCTATCACAATGTAACGGATGCACGGAAACTTTCTAGCGCTTCCAGCGCCCTTCCGGCATGTTTCTCAGCTCTCTCCACTTTTGACTTGACGCGTTCACCCAAGTCAGGAAACAGTCCAAAATTGACATTCATCGGCTGGAAATTCCTCGGATCGGCTTCTGTAATGTATCGTGCCATGCTACCAAGTGCCGTTTCCTTAGGAAAAAGAATCGGTTCCTTGCCTAGCGCCAGCATGGCGGCATTGATTCCGGCAATTAACCCGGAACCGGCAGATTCCACATATCCTTCCACACCAGTCATCTGACCAGCGAAGAACAAATTCTCTCTTGTTCTCAATTGATATGTCGATTTTAGCACCTTTGGAGAATTGATGAAAGTATTGCGATGCATGACACCGTAACGAACAATCTCCACGTTCTCCAATCCGGGAATCAATTGAATGACTTCTTTCTGTGCTCCCCATTTCATGTGCGTCTGGAAGCCGACGATGTTGTACAGAGTTCCTGCCGCATCATCCTGCCTTAGCTGGACGACCGCTCTTGGACGTTTCCCTGTTTTAGGATCTTCCAGGCCAACTGGTTTTAGCGGCCCAAACAACAATGTCTTTTCTCCACGCTGGGCGAGTACTTCCACCGGCATACACGCTTCAAAATACACTTCTTTCTCGAACTCTTTCAATGGAGCTACTTCAGCAGATACGAGTGCATCGTAAAACCTTTTAAATTCCTCATCGTCCATAGGACAATTTAAATAGGCCGCTTCTCCTTTATCGTACCGGGATTTCAAATACACCTTTTCCATATCAATGGAATCCTTTTCAATGATCGGCGCAGCCGCATCGTAAAAGTATAAGTATTCTTCCCCGGTCAGCTCCTTGATCTTCTCTGCTAATGCAGGAGATGTCAGAGGCCCCGTCGCAATCACCGTGATCCCTTCCAGCAGTTGTGTGAGATCTGTCACTTCTTCGTTAATCACCTCAATCAGCGGGTGATTCTTAATTTGCCCGGTCACATTGCCTGCAAATTCATGTCGGTCTACAGCAAGTGCCCCGCCAGCAGGTACTGCGCATTGATCGGCGGACTCGATGATGAGGGAGCCCAGCCGTCTCATCTCTTCTTTGATAATCCCGACAGCGTTCGTTAAATTGTTGGCACGCAGTGAATTGCTGCATACTAGTTCTGCAAACTTATCCGTATGATGTGCGGGTGTCTGTTTGACAGGACGCATCTCATACAAACGGACATTTACACCCCGGGATGCAATCTGCCATGCCGCTTCACTTCCTGCCAGGCCGGCTCCTATTACGTTTACGACTGGTCGCATTTCCTCACTCTTTTCCTGCATCATTCTTGCACGTTTTCTTTATAATCACATTCCGTACATTGTATCTGAATGCCTTTTTTCAATCTTTTTTCAACTAATGTATTTTGACATTTCGGGCATGGACGTGCAATCGGTTTATCCCATGATACATATTCGCATTCAGGGTAACGGTCACAGCCATAGAAAATCCGTTTTGTTTTGCTCTTTCGTTCAACGACCTGGCCTTCTTTACAGGAAGGACATGTAACTCCGATCGGTTTAACAATCGCTTTCGTATTTCTGCAATCCGGGAAATTGGAACAAGCCATAAATTTCCCGAAGCGACCCATCTTAAATACCATCGGAGAGCCGCACTTTTCGCAATCTTCCCCGGCAGGCTCGTCTTTTATTTCGATTTTCTCCATCTCTTCGTCAGCCACTTGGACGTGCTTTTCGAAATCCCGATAGAATTCATCGATGACTTGCTTCCACGGAACCTCGCCTTCTTCAACATCGTCCAGGCTCTTTTCCATTTCAGCAGTAAACTCAATATCGATAATATCCGGGAAGTACTGATTGACCGCCTGATGGACAATCTCACCTAACTCGGTAGGAACGAAGCGTTTGGCATCTAATGTGACGTAACCTCGCTTTTGAATTGTATCAAGAGTTGGCGCATATGTCGATGGTCTGCCTATTCCTAGTTCTTCCAGCGTCTTGACGAGCCTTGCCTCTGAATAGCGTGGAGGCGGTTGGGTAAAATGTTGTTTCGGCTCAATTTCGAGACTTTTTACCTTTTCACCCGTGTCCAACGGCGGGAGAATAGACTCCTTCTCTTCCTCCTGGTCTTCGTCGCTTTCAATGTACACTTTCATAAACCCCGGAAATTTCACTTCCGATCCAGTCGCCCGGAACTTCACATCTCCGTTTAGCAAGTCTGCAGTGACTGTATCCAAAATAGCGGGAGACATCTGGCTGGCAACGAACCGTTCCCAAATTAATTTATACAGACGAAGCTGATCTCTTGAGAGGTATTCCTTCATGGATTGAGGAGTCCTCATGACAGAAGTCGGACGTACCGCCTCGTGGGCATCTTGGGTATTTGCTGATTCTTTGCCCTTCGGCTTTCCAGGCACAGAGACAAACTCCTTGCCGTACATCGTCTCAACAAATGAAACTGCCTCAGATCTCGCTGTATCGGAAATACGGGTAGAGTCCGTACGCATATAACTGATCAGACCGACACTACCTTCCTTGCCAACATTAATCCCTTCATAGAGCTGCTGGGCAAGCATCATCGTTTTCCGTGCACGGAAGTTCAATTTCCGGGCGGCCTCTTGCTGCAATGAAGATGTGGTAAAAGGTGGCGAAGGATTTCTTTTCCGTTCCTTTTTGATAACGTTTACAACTTCAAAAATGTCCCCGTTCAAAGTCTTCAGTGCCTCTTCGACTTGTTCCTTTGTCGATAGTTTAACTTTTCCTTCGGTGTTGCCATAGTAGGCAGCCTCAAATGAACTGCCGTCTTTTTGGAATTTACCTCCGATGGACCAATACTCTTCAGGCTGGAAAGCTTTTATTTCTTTCTCCCGGTCAACAATCAAACGGAGAGCAACAGATTGAACCCTACCTGCTGATAGTCCCTTTTTAACTTTTTTCCAAAGGATCGGGCTGATGTTATAACCGACCAGACGATCCAATACACGCCTTGCCTGCTGTGCATCCACCCGGTTCATATCTATCGGCCGTGGGTGTTTAAAAGATTCCTTAATGGCATCTTTCGTTATTTCATTGAATACAACGCGGCAATCCGAGTCAATATCGATGCCGAGCTGATGAGCCAAATGCCAAGCAATTGCTTCCCCTTCGCGATCCGGGTCAGCCGCGAGAAAGACTTTCTTAGCTTTTTTCGCATCTTTTTTCAACTCTTGCAGAATAGGCCCTTTTCCGCGTACCGTAATATATTTCGGTTCGTAATTATTTTCGGTGTCTACACCCATTTGGCTGCGCGGCAGATCTCGCAAATGACCGATCGATGCCCGCACCTTATATTTCTTCCCCAAATAGCGTTCAATGGTTTTCGCTTTTGCCGGGGATTCCACTATTACTAAATAATCCGCCATAACTTTGCTCCTCCTCAAGAGGTACCCTTTTAATCAAAAAAGTATATTATTTGTTATCTTCTAACCAGCATACCTTTTTCTGCTGGCAACTTAAAAGAATATCTGTTGCAAAATGTATAACAGATTTGAATTAAAATCAACCTTTTCAATATCAAGGTCTCCAAAAAGCTCCTTCTCAGAAGGCAGTTTCAATGATTTGAAAGCCGTTCCAGACAGGGTTTGCCCCTTCTTCGATTAATTTATTCGGGCCGATCGATAAAGGAGAGGTTATTGGCCCTGGAACCGCGTATACGACCTTTCCGTAATCGAGGGCATGTTCTACCGTACTCATCGTGCCGCTCCTCTCCGCGGACTCTGTGACGACCACAGCATCTGCTAATCCGCTAATGATTCGATTTCTCATAGGAAAGGTCCATCTGGTAGGCTGCACATATGGAGGATATTCCGTAACCAGCAAATGATCTTTTGCAATTCTGGAAGCGAGCATTGCATTTTCTTTAGGATATACATGAAAATGGCCGCTGCCAAGCACGGCAATTGTTTGACCGCCATACTCAATTGCTGCTTCATGGGCAAGTGAATCAGCGCCTTTTGCCAGTCCTGAGACGATAACTATACCGTGTTTTACCAGCGGAGGAACAATCATAGAGAGGGCCGTTCTGGAATATTCCGAAGCCTTTCTCGAGCCAATGATCGATATTTTTGCATGGGCACTGAACAATGTGATGTCCCCTTTTGCATAGAGGACTGCCGGAGGATCGATAAGCCGCTTTAAATCGTTCGGGTAGTGGGAATGTGTGATAGGAATGGGGGTAATGCCTTCTTGGCGATACAGGCGATCTAAAGGGGTTTGGTCAAGTTCTCGTAGCCGATCGCTCAATCGCTCGGCTTTGCTGATAGGTAGTCGCAACAATCGGGATAGCAGTTCAGGCTTCATCGCAGCCAGCCTTTCCAGATCGGGGTCTATCTCGAATAGTGGCTGGATCCGATTCCAAGGAACAGGATAAATATAATGCAAGCGGAGCAGCTGGCGCTCCATTGGACTGTACAATTGGTCAACCTCCTTAGAAAATAATAGCAAAAATGCAGTATGCCATTACAGCATACTGCATTCGTCATTAATGAGTTTTACACTTGTCGTAGATGCCTTTTTCCTTAATGACTTTGATTAATGTTTCGCCGATAACAGATGGTGTATCCGCTACTTCAATACCTGCTTCTTTCATCGCTTTAATTTTTTCAGCAGCAGTACCTTTACCGCCGGAAATGATAGCGCCCGCATGGCCCATACGCTTTCCTGGAGGTGCAGTTTGTCCACCGATAAAGCCTACAACCGGCTTAGTCATGTTGGCTTTAACCCACTCTGCCGCTTCTTCTTCAGCAGTACCGCCGATTTCCCCGATCATCACAACAGCGTATGTTTCAGGGTCTTCATTGAATGCTTTTAGAACGTCGATGAAGTTCGTACCGTTAACAGGGTCTCCGCCGATACCGACAGCTGTCGTCTGGCCGATTCCAGCTTGGCTCAATTGGTGAGTCGCTTCGTACGTAAGAGTTCCGGAGCGGGAAACAACACCAACATGGCCTTTCGTATGGATATAGCCAGGCATGATGCCGATTTTACACTCGTCAGCCGTGATGACGCCTGGGCAGTTCGGGCCGACAAGACGTGTTTTCTTGCCTTCCATGTAACGCTTTACTTTTACCATATCAATAACAGGAATATGTTCAGTAATACAAATTGTCATATCCAATTCTGCATCCACTGCTTCCAAAATCGCATCAGCTGCGAATGGAGCTGGTACATAAATAACAGAAACGTTAGCCCCTGTAGCTTTTACAGCTTCTTCAACTGTATTGAAGACAGGTACGCCTTCCACTTCTGTGCCACCTTTACCTGGTGTAACACCGCCGACGATTTTTGTACCATACTCAAGCATTTGTTTAGTATGGAAAAGTGCTGTAGATCCTGTAATACCTTGTACAATCACTTTTGTATCTTTATTAATATAAATAGCCATTGTTTGTCCCTGCCTTTCTTAGCCTACGAGTTCAACAATCTTTTGTGCACCATCAGCCATTGTATCGGCAGCGATGATGTTAAGTCCTGATTCGTTCAATAGAGCTTTACCTTTGTCGACATTTGTCCCTTCAAGTCGAACAACAAGAGGAACTTCAAGGCCAACTTCCTTAGCAGCTGCGATGACACCTTCAGCAATTACGTCACACTTCATGATACCGCCGAAGATATTGACGAAAATTCCTTTTACGTGCTCATCAGATAGGATGATTTTGAACGCTTCTGTAACTTTTTCAGCTGTCGCGCCGCCCCCAACGTCAAGGAAGTTTGCGGGTGAACCGCCGTAATAGTTGATTGTATCCATCGTAGCCATCGCAAGTCCTGCACCATTGACCATGCAGCCGATATTGCCATCTAGGGAAATATAGCTTAGGTCATATTTGGACGCTTCGATTTCTTTCGCATCTTCTTCATCAAAGTCGCGAAGTTCTACGATGTCCTTATGACGGTACAAGGCATTGTCGTCAAAGTTGAACTTTGCATCCAAAGCGAGTACATTGTCATCGCCAGTTACGACGAGTGGGTTGATCTCAACAATGGAAGCGTCCTTCTCAACGAATACTTGATAAAGGCCCGTCATGAATTTTGCCGCTTTATTCACAAGATGGGATGGGATGTTCATGTTGAATGCCATGCGTCTTGCTTGGAAACCAGTAAGGCCGACAACCGGATCGATTACTTCTTTGAAAATCTTTTCCGGTGTTTTTTCAGCCACTTCCTCGATGTCCATACCGCCTTCTTCTGATCCCATTAATGTAACGCGATCAGTGGCACGGTCAACGACTAGGCCGATGTAGTATTCTTTTTTGATGTCAGAGCCTTCTTCAATTAGAAGTCTCTTGATTTCCTTGCCTTCTGGACCTGTCTGGTGAGTGACAAGTGTTTTTCCAAGTAATTCTTTTGCATATTCACGCACTTCATCAAGATTCTTAGCAATCTTGACTCCGCCCGCTTTACCACGGCCGCCTGCATGGATTTGTGCTTTTACAACGACAACATCCGTACCGAGTTCCTTAGCCGCTTTTACAGCTTCATCGGGAGAGAATGCTACCCGACCGTTTGAAACAGCGACGCCATAGTCTCTTAGCAGCTGTTTTCCTTGATATTCATGGATATTCATCTTACATCCTCCAATCGAACTTGTAACTATTATTTACTGCCCTATCTATTGTAGTAAACCTGTCATATAATGTCCACAATTGTCTTTCGCAGATTTAATGATTTTCGACAGATTTCACACTGTTTTTTCCATATTCCCTATCCAGTTGGTAAATGTATGCAAACACTTCGGCCACTGCCTGGTATAAAGGCTCCGGAATTGTTTCATTTACATCTAGATTTCCAAGAAGTTCAATTAACGTAGGATCCTGCTGAACGGGTACGCCATGCTCCATCGCTTTTTCCAAAATATTATCTGCAATCTTGCCTTTCCCCTTAGCAAGCACTTTGGGAGCCTCTAATGAACCCGGATCATAGGATAAGGCAACAGCTTCATGCCGCCTATGTTTGTTCTCATTCATATCCTGAAATCAATCCCGTTCTCCCTGCTCTGCTCGACAGGTTTTTTTCTCATCTCTTCGGCAAATGGTTTAAAGAATACACCAGACAGATGATATTCCGCACTTTCCAACCCTTCTCTCAATCTGTCTGTAAATAAATCACCAACCAGTTTCAGCTCTGCTTTTTCATTAAAAATCGTCACAGTCACAATCCTGCTTTGCACCTGCATGTCCACAATTGTTTTGTCAAGCGCTTCAAGATCCAAGTAAAATAATATTCTTGCATAATCCGGATCGATTTGATCGTTTTCTTTCATTCTACCGTTCCATTGCAGCGTAGCGTCAATTTTTTTACCGAAAAATGAAAGGGGCACCTGCATGATCAACTGATAGTTCAAGGATGTCTCGCCGGATAGCAGCGAAGGTCCATTGAACCTGGCAATGACAGCTTCCGCCAAGTCCCGCAAAGCGGGAGATGCAGCGGGGTCATGGATGAGCGAGAGCAGTTGCGGTTTTAACGAGCGCGCAAGCTGGGCTGCTGCATCGGAGTCTTTATTCGCAAGACCGGCTTCATACTGAAAGCCAAAAGATTTTGCGATCGTTTGCATCGCATCTTTTATTAGATGACCATTGAGATTCTCTGCCAACTTCTCATTCGCTTCCCCTACCAGCCCTTGAACAGCCGGATAACTGGACTCTGCTGCCATTTGAAAGAGATTGCGTAGCTCTTGCCCCGTCTTATTGCCTGCCAGCAGGGAGGCCATTGGGTCTGTCTCTTGCATAAGCGGCTGCGCAGTATGGTGCGCTACGACTGCACGGACAACCATTTCGGTCACTCGTTGCAGTGGCTCTGTAAGGGAACCTGCCGGGGTCGATTGCAATCGTTCCATCGCCATATTAATAGAAGCCTTTTGTTCGTTAGAGAGCCAGCTCGCCAACTTCAGTTCATTTTTTAATACAGTAACTGCGTCCGAATCCGTTCCATATGAATGTAATACATTTTGCAACAGGGCCACGATTCGGCCAGTGCTGCCAGGCTGCATTGTCTGTTGCGTCATACCATCTTTGCTGCCTGTTTCTAACGCGCTTATTCCAGAGAGGTTTGGGATGACGGAGGCTGGTGCTGATTCCCCACGGCCGGCTACTATGTCTTGGAGAATGCTCGGAAAGTTAGCTAGCGATGCCCTTGCAGGCAAGAGGTCCGCCTTTTTCAGCCATTGTAATAATTGGAACCGTTCTTCATTCGGTACTGTTTTATCCATCAACTTCAGAATCGCTTCGTTTAGAATCAATTTCGCTACGGCTTCATGTCCGCCTTTCGTTACGGATGCCAAAGAGTCCAATATGGTATTTTTTGTAGCGGGAGGGACGGAAGCATCTTCATTCAACACTACTTGTAATGCTTGAAGCAAAGGGTGCAGCGGTTCTTTCCCCACTACACCGAGAATGGCACTGAAATTGGTTTGTGTTAGGGGCAATTTCAGTGCCATTAGTTTTCCAATAGCAGCAAGGGCGGCTGTCTGTTGCTTGCCGGCAACTGTTCCAAGCAATTTTTCCGCCTGAATTAACTGCTCCTTCGAAACGGGAATCTTATTTTTCAACAAGAAAGCAAGAAGACTTTGCATCTCCTTTGTTTTTGGAAGGTCCAAAGATTCCAGTAAACTCGCAATTTGCTTTCCTTGGCTTTCCCCCAATTGCATAGGACCAGAAACGATTTTCAATTGCAACTCCGGTTCGACCGATTCCACTTGAAAATAATAGGCGTCGCCCGCTTTCATCGGAACTTCCAGTCGCGCAAGCATTCGATTGTTTCCGATTTGGATTTCAGCCATTTGGCCGGGGAATAATTGTTTGACACTCCCGTGGAACATCTGGCCTTCCCGCAGGACAATCGGCTTACTGTTATTTTGTGTTAAGGATCCTCCTGTTACTTGATTGATCATCGGATGGCTCATCAGCAAACAAGCCCCTTTCCATTACTGTTTTTACCGGTTCAAACGTTTTTCTGTGAATTTCACATGGGCCATAGGCATATAGGGCTTCGACATGCTCTTCCGTTCCGTAGCCCGCATTTTGCTTAAAATTGTACATCGGATACTTTTCATGGAACTGTTCCATCAAGTCATCCCTTGTTGTTTTCGCGAGGATTGAAGCAGCTGCGATCGCCAAGCTTTTGGCATCCCCTTTTATGACAGAGACAGCCTCACAGCCGGTATGTAGGGGCATTGCGTCAGCAAGGACGACATCCGGACGGACCTGCAGCTCCGCGATTGCAGTTTCCATGGATGCTTTTGTTGCGGAATAAATATTCAGTTCATCAATGCGCTCTGCAGTTTGTATATGTATTGAATAACTGATGGCGATTTGTTTAATCAATTCCGCCAGACGGATACGCTCGTGTTTCGGAATTTTTTTCGAATCGTCCAGTCCCATTAGTACTTCCGTTTCTTTTGGCAAGATGACTGCCGCACAAACAACCGGTCCTGCAAGAGGCCCTCTTCCAGCTTCATCAATTCCTGCCAGCATTGCACCATCGAACCGTTTATACGATTCATCAAATTCTACTTTTTCCATGTATGCCGCTTCTTTAATCAATCGTTTTTCATAACGACGCTGCCAACGTTTCAGTTCATTTTTCACTCCAGCCCGGGAATCTTTTGCTAATTCATCCATCCAAGACTCAGGCACTTCCGTATTTTGCAGCCGTTCCGCAATTTCCTTTATTGTTTGCATCCGTACACCTTCTGACACTAGTATTGTTCCTTAGCCTATTATATCGACAAAATAACGTAAGAATCGATACCCATTCTAAGAAAAGGCCCATTTATCCATTCCGCAGCCTTTAACAAATCAAAAAAGCTGATGCAATTAATCCATCATTGCATCAGCTTGCTCTTCCGTCTCGCTCACAAAATCGAATGTCAGCTTCCCTAGAAGCTCATTTCGAATATCTTGTACAATTAACTCGGCTACTTTTTCGTAATCAATTTCTCCGCCTGCCGCATACACTTTCCGGTTTTCACCGACATTATCGAATACTGCGGCGATGTCTTCGCCAACCGTACTGATATGATAGCGTTCCTCAAGCCGTTCAGGATAGTGTTGTTCCAGAAACCGCAGGCCATAGACAGCCAGGTTTTCCATATTGACAATCGTATCCTTGATGGCACCAGTCAGCGCCAGCTTGTAGCCGACCGATTGATCCTCGAATTTAGGCCAAAGGATACCTGGAGTATCGAGGAGTTCCAGTTCCTTTCCGAACTTGATCCATTGTTGTGCTTTAGTCACGCCGGGTTTATTTCCGGTTTTGGCAATATTCTTCTTAGCCAGCCGGTTGATCAGCGTTGATTTTCCTACATTCGGAATGCCGACAATCATTGCCCGTATTGCTCCCGGCCGAATACCTCTGCGTTTCATCCGCTCTATCTTAGGGGCCAGGATCTCTTTTGCAGCCTTCGTAACGGCTTGGAGGCCTTTGCCTTCGAACGAGTTGATGGCGACGGCATGGAGCTCTTTACTTTCAAAATATCGGATCCATTTGGCCGTTTCCCTGTCATCAGCCAGATCCATTTTATTCAGAATGAGCAGCCGTGGCTTTTGTCCAAGCACTTCATCGATCATCGGGTTTCGAGAGGAAAGCGGTAATCTTGCGTCAATTAATTCAAAAACGATATCGACCAGCTTCAGCTGCTCGGTAACTTCCCTTCTGGCTTTCGCCATATGACCTGGAAACCATTGTATGGTCATTTATCATCAAACCCTTTCCGTCATTTCACCATGCCGAAGTCTTCGATGGGCCAGAAGATAAATTTCGTACTGCCAATGATTTCATCAATTGGCACAGCGCCAATATGTCTGGAGTCTTTACTTTTTCTTCGGTTATCGCCCATTACGAAAACATATCCCTCCGGAACGGTTTTCCTGTCAATCTTTTCTTCCAGTGTAAAGTCTTCTGTCAAAGGTCCATCTGTGACCGTCTCTTTGTATTGATCCAAATACGGCTCGTCATAGGCTTTTCCATTCACATACAGTACATCATCCCGGTATTCCACGGTATCACCCGGCAAGCCGATAACCCGTTTAATATAATCCTTTTGTTCAGGAGCATGAAAGACCACAATATCGAAACGATCCGGCTTCCCGATCGTATAGCCAATTTTGTTCACAATCATCCGGTCCCCATCCTCCAATGTCGGCATCATGGAAATGCCATCCACTACGATAGGTGTAAATAAGAAAATACGTATAATGGCAGCTAGCCCGAAAGCAATCAGTAAGGCTTTTACCCATTCCAGTGTTTCGTTTTTCGTCTTTTTCTCTTTCATCGTCTGAACCTCCCGAGTACTTCCTACAGTTATTGTACCTTTTATCCGTACTCCAGGCAAAAAGAAAGAAGGCCATTTTGCAGGCCTTCTCTGATGTTCGTATGATTAGCGAATTTCTTTGATACGCGCAGCTTTTCCGCGTAGGTTGCGAAGGTAGTACAATTTCGCACGGCGTACTTTACCACGGCGTGTCACTTCGATTTTTGCGATCTTTGGTGTGTGTACAGGGAATGTACGTTCAACACCGACACCGCCGGAGATTTTACGGACAGTGAAAGTTTCGCTGATTCCGCCTCCACGACGTTTGATAACAACACCTTCGAAGATTTGGATACGTTCGCGAGTACCCTCGATGATTTTCACGTGCAAGCGGACAGTGTCCCCAGGACGGAAACTTGGAAGATCAGAACGAAGTTGATCTTTTGTTACTTCTGCAATAATGTTTTGCATGGTTTTCTCTCCTTATTCACAGATGCTCTTGCAACATTTTCTGTGCAGCGGAACACCAGTCAGTACGGCTTCACATAGAAGCACATAGTAGATAGTACCATAGAATACGCTATGGCGCAAGGTTTCTCATTCAATTTTCTTGCCGTTTCAGCTGTTCCAGAATCTTTTGCTGATGAGCTGTCAACGTGGCGCTTTCCAGCAGGTCTTTTCTCCGTTCGTATGTCCGCCGGAGCGACTGTTCTTCGCGCCATTTTTCAATTTCCGCATGATTCCCGGACAATAGCACATCCGGTACTTTCATCCCTTCAAAATCCGCCGGGCGTGTATACTGAGGGTGCTCAAGCAATCCGGTAGAGAAAGAGTCGAGAACAGGAGAATCCGAATTCCCAAGTACATTCGGAAGCAGCCTGACGACGCTGTCGATCATCGCCATGGCGGCAAGCTCGCCACCTGTTAAGATGAAATCTCCGATAGACAATTCGTCTGTGACTAGATGTTCCCGAATTCTTTCATCGTATCCTTCGTAATGGCCGCAAAGGAAAATGAGCTGCTCTTCCACAGCCAGCTCCTCCGCCTTTTTCTGGGTAAATGTTTCCCCTTGAGGACACATTAGAATGATGCGGGGACGCTTCTCCGAGTTTGCAGTCAACTCCTTAACCGCAGCAAAGAGAGGTTCTGGTTTCAATACCATTCCCGCCCCTCCGCCGTATGGATAATCGTCAACCTTTTTATGCTTATTCGGTGAGTACTCCCGGAAATCGACGACGCCGAACGATACGGCTCCGTTCTCCTGTGCCTTTTTCATGATAGAAGAGTGTAGAACCCCCTCAAACATTTCAGGAAATAACGATAGTACATCGATTTTCATCATGAGAGGAGGCCTTCCATTGGCTCGATAATTATTTTCTTCTCTTCGATATCGATTTCTTTCACGACGTCCTCGATATACGGAATATAATGCGGCTTTCCTTTTTCAGGGGTCACAGTCCAAACATCATTGGAACCCGTTTCCAATATTTCAGTCACTTTCCCGAGTTCTTCTCCTGAATCCGTAAAGACCGTACAGCCGATGATTTCGTGGTAATAGAATTCGCCTTCTTCCAAATCGCCCAGCTGCTCTTCAGACACTTTCAGAATACCATCTCTATATTTCTCTACATCATTAATATTCATATGGCCTTCAAATGTAAGAAGGTCAAAATTCTTATGGCGGCGGTGCGTCGCCACTGTTAACATCAAAGGCTTCTTTTCATCCGGAAGAAATAAAGCCAGCTTACTTCCGACCGCATACCGTTCCTCCGGAAAGTCCGTCCGTGAGATGACCCGGACTTCACCGCGAATCCCATGCGTATTCACTATTTTCCCGACATTAAACCATTGCATGCTGCTCACCTTCCTTAATTCCCATAATGAGGAGCCGATCCTCCGACACTTCGATTGGACAAGATCAGTGTAGACGAAAAAAGGAAGAAACATAAGTTCCTCCCTTTAGTCGACTATGTCTAGGTAAACTTTCTTACCGTGGTGACTTCCTGCTGCTGAATAAACAATAGTACGTATCGCTTTCGCCACACGTCCCTGCTTCCCGATCACCTTTCCCATATCTTCGGGATTTACGGAAAGTTTGTACGTAATCCGATGTGCCTGTTCATCGACATCGATTTGGACATCTCCCGGATGATCGACTAACGGTTTAACAATTGTTTCAATCAGCTGCTTCATGTCCACCCCTCCTGATTATTTACCGTATTTTGCGTTGTGGAATTTCTCCATGATGCCTTGTTCAGAGAACAGATTACGAACTGTATCTGATGGTTTCGCACCATTTTGAAGCCATTTAAGCGCTAGTTCTTCGTCGATTTTCACTTCAGCCGGTTTCGTTAGTGGATTGTAAGTTCCCACTGTTTCGATTTGACGGCCATCACGTGGTGAACGTGAATCTGCTACTACAATACGATAGAAAGGAGTTTTCTTTGCTCCCATACGTTTAAGACGAATTTTTACTGACATTTTTACTTGCACCTCCGAATAGTTTCACACAAGATAGTATATTATCAAGCTTTCTCATGTTTGTAAAGTGTTTTTTCTTAACACCCTGCTGATTGTTCCATTATCACTTAAAAAACGAATCAAAACCTGGCATTTTCATCTTCTTCTTGCCTTTTTGCTGCATATTGGTCATCTGTTTGACCATCTTTTTCATGTCCTCAAATTGCTTTAACAGACGGTTAACTTCCTGAATGGAAGTCCCTGATCCTTTGGCAATCCGTTTGCGCCGGCTGGCATTAATCATCTCAGGCGATGTTCTTTCTTCCTTGGTCATGGAATAAATGACCGCTTCCACTCGACCCATTTGGCTTTCGTCGACTTGGGCGTTTTCGATGCCTTTGATTTTATTGAACCCGGGCATCATTTTCAGCAATTCATCAAGAGGTCCCATTTTCCGGACTTGCTGCAGCTGATCCAGAAAATCATCCAGTGTAAAAGTCTGCGTCCTGAATTTCTGCTCCAGCTCTTTCGCTTTTTCTTCATCCACATTTGCCTGCGCCTTCTCGATAAGAGACATGACATCTCCCATGCCAAGTATGCGGGAAGCCATGCGCTCCGGGTGGAATGGTTCAAGTGCATCCATCTTCTCGCCCATCCCGACAAATTTAATCGGCTTTTGGGTAACCGAGCGAATGGAAAGCGCTGCTCCACCACGGGTATCCCCATCAAGTTTCGTCAGCACGACACCCGTTATGCCGATTGCTTCATCGAATGATTTCGCTACGTTAACAGCATCTTGCCCTGTCATCGCATCGACAACGAGGAAGACTTCGTCCGGTTTACTTAGTTCCCGGATGTCTTTCAATTCTTGCATCAATGCTTCATCGACATGCAGGCGTCCTGCTGTATCGATAATGACGACGTCATGATGATTCTCTTCTGCTTCCTTCAATGCCTGACGCGCAATTTCCACAGGGGAAACTTCAGTGCCCATTGAGAAGACAGGTATGGTCAGTTGCTTCCCTAATGTCTCCAATTGCTGGATAGCGGCTGGCCGATAAATATCTGCAGCGACGAGAAGCGGCTTTTTATTATGCCGTTTACGCAAAACAGTCGCAAGTTTACCGGTCGTTGTCGTTTTACCTGCCCCTTGCAACCCGACCATCATAATAACAGTCGGCGATTTACGGGAGAATTGGATAGGGTTCTGCTCTCCGCCCATCAGGTTGGTCAGTTCATCTTTAACTATTTTTACGACTTGCTGGCCAGGTGTCAGGCTTTTCATGACATCTTGCCCGACGGCCCGCTCGCTGACCGTCTTAATAAATTCTTTCACTACTTTCAAGTTGACGTCTGCCTCAATGAGCGCAAAGCGCACTTCACGCATCATCTCTTTGACGTCTGCCTCGCTAATCTTGCCTTTACCTGTAATCTTTTGAAGCGTCCCTTGCAGGCGCTGGGCTAAACCTTCAAATGCCATGCACAGACTCCCCCTACTCGTGTTCTTTTAAGCGGCTCACCAATCTCCGCATTTCCTCGGATGTATCTTGTTGATCATTGAGCAATTCTTCCAGACGCTCAATGATGTCCATCCTGCTTTGAAATTTCGAAAATAGATTCAGCTTTTCCTCATAATCTTCGAGCATCGATTCCGTCCGACGTACATTATCATAGACGGCTTGCCTGGAAACGCCGTATTCCTCGGCGATCTCGCCAAGTGATAGATCGTCTAAATAATATAATTGCATATATAACCTTTGCTTATCGGTCAACAGCGATTGGTAAAAATCAAAGAGGAAATTGACGCGAGTCGTTTTTTCCAACATAGTTGCCTACCTCCTCGCCTAGCCTTCCTCTGTATATTAGTATTGATCCGTATATCTGTCAAGTAAAATTACTTGTCTAACAGAGCTCATTGCTCTTCTTCACGTTCTAATCCTTCTGCAAAAAGTCCATAGACATACTTTTCCGGATCAAACGGCTGAAGATCATCCATGCCTTCGCCAAGTCCAACGAACTTCACAGGAATATTCAGCTTGCTGCGGATGGCCAATACGATACCGCCCTTCGCCGTCCCGTCAAGCTTCGTCAGGACAATTCCAGTCACATCTGTCGCTTCCTTGAACGTTTGCGCTTGAATTAAAGCGTTTTGGCCCGTCGTCGCGTCAAGTGCGAGGAGCACTTCATGCGGCGCTCCTTCAATCTCCCTGCCAATGACACGATGCACTTTTTCGAGCTCATTCATCAGATTTACTTTATTTTGCAACCGGCCGGCTGTATCGCAAATCAACACATCCACGTTCCGGTTCTTCGCCGCACGTATCGCATCATACATGACAGCAGCCGGATCAGAGCCTTCTGATTGTCTGATCACTTCCACGCCGACACGCTCTCCCCAGACGACTAGTTGATCGATTGCGCCCGCGCGGAACGTATCTCCCGCAGCAAGCATGACCGACTTACCTTCCGCTTTAAAGCGGGCAGCCATTTTGCCGATCGTCGTCGTTTTACCCACGCCGTTTACGCCGACCATTAAAATGACGTTTAACCGTCCGTCCTGCAAGTTAAGCTCATTCGTCTCTTCGTCACCGGCATTATAGATTTCCACCAATTTTTCCGAGATGACCGACTGGATGCCTGCTGTATCTTTAATGTTTTTCCGCTTAACTTCAAACTTTAGTTCATCGATCAATTCCATGACCGTTTCCATACCGACATCCGCCTGCAAGAGGAGTTCTTCGAGCTCTTCAAAAAATTCCTCATCCACTTCCCTGAATCGGGCAACAAGGTCATTAACCTTCGAGGTGAAGGAATTCCGGGTTTTCGATAATCCATCTTTGAATTTTTCAGTTACTGTCTCATTCGACCCTGTA
Source organism: Sporosarcina sp. AD_1 (assembly GCF_057373025.1). Classification (NCBI taxonomy): domain Bacteria; kingdom Bacillati; phylum Bacillota; class Bacilli; order Caryophanales; family Caryophanaceae; genus Sporosarcina; species Sporosarcina sp. AD_1. The sequence goes on along the minus strand of NZ_JBPVIR010000002.1, from coordinate 101,721 downwards.
ATTTTTTCTTTTAATTTCTTAAAAAAAGACAATGCACTCTCTCCTCTATCCATTCATTTTCAGCTCATCGCTTCAACCGGCACTTCTGACAGCTTCACCGATATAAGCTTGGAGACGCCTGATTCTTGCATCGTAATGCCATATAGGACGTCCGCACCTTCCATCGTCCCTTTCCGGTGTGTGATGACGATGAACTGCGTATTGTCGGAAAACTTCTTCAAATATTTACTGTACCTTATTACATTCGCTTCGTCGAGAGCGGCTTCCACTTCATCCAGAATGACAAATGGAACAGGACGGACCTCAATGATAGAAAACAGCAGTGCAATTGCAGTCAGAGCCCGTTCCCCGCCAGACAGCAGGCTTAAGCTCTGCAATTTCTTCCCTGGCGGCCGGGCTACTATTTCAATGCCCGTTTCCAACAAATTCTCCGGTTCCGTGAGAATCAAATCCGCATCCCCGCCACCAAACATTTCTTTGAAAACAATGTGAAAACGGCTTTTCACAGCATGAAAAGTAGTCGAGAACCGGCTTTCCATTTCACGATCCATTTCAGACATCGCCTCAGTCAACGTCTTCTTCGCTTCCAACAGATCGTTCCGCTGTTCAGTGAGAAACTGATGCCGTTCCGACACTTCCTTGAATTCCTGTATGGAGCTTGGGTTGACGGCTCCAAGCTCTTCCAATTCTTCTTTTAGCCCGTTGACTTGCATACGGATTTGCTGTGCGTCAAAATCCTCCAGAACGGATTCCATATCAGGGAATAAGCCATACTCGTCCAGCAATCTGCTTGTGATCGATTCATATTTTACTTCCAGTCTGGAAAGGGCGACATTCAGATCATTCAACAATCTGACGAGCCTGTCTGATTCAGCACGCTGCTTCTTGAGGGATTCCTCTTTCTCTTGCAGTGTTTCTGCGAGAAGAACCCTGATTGAGCGCTCCTTATCCACTTTAGATTCGATCGATTTTTTCGCGGAAGCCGATTCTTCAATTTTTATTTCTATTTCCTCCGGCGTATAGTCGTTCCCTTTTCCTTTGCCGGAAAGAAATTGGCGTTCTTCTGTTAAGCGATCAACTTTCCGCTGAATGTCGAGTAGAAGCCTTTCCATATCGGACACGGATGTCTGATGGAAAGTGACCTGTTCTCTAAGGACGGCTGCCCGTTCTCTTAATTCGGAGTTACGGGCTAGCAATGCCGCTTCTTCCGTCCTCCGATCAGAAGCCAGTCGTTCCAATTGTGCAATTTCAGTCTGCAATGTTTCCAGATCGTTTTTAACTGTTTGATGCTTTTGAAGCAAGTGCTGACGTTTAGCCGCCAGCTCTGAACCGGCCGTTTCCGCCCCTTTCATGCCGATTTCCGAAGTGGCGATTTCCGACTCCACCGTACGGATCTCCATCAACGTTTCGCGAAAGCGGTTTTCGACCGTGGCCTTCTCTTGCCTTATTGTTTCAAGTTCCTTTTGCAAACTGTCCGCTTCGTGCATTTGCTGGGCGACTTTCATTTTCGAATCACTAATTTTTTTTGTTCCGATATCAATTGATTTAGACATTTTATCGAGATGGCTCTGCAGTGATTCCAGCTCCGCTTTCCTTGAAAAGACGGAGGATTGTCCTTTCACCCCGCCGCCAGTCAATGATCCGCCTGCATTCACGACGTCGCCGTCCAGTGAAACGATTCGGTATTTATAGCCGATCGTTTTGGCAATGGCCGAAGCTCCGGCCAGTGTTTTCGCGACTATCGTGTTTCCAAGAAGATTGGCAGCAATGACGCGATAGGCATCCGCAGTGGAAACGAGCGAGTCTGCCGTTCCAACATACTCCGGATGCTGCTTCGCGATCTGTAAGGACGCCTCGGGAAGAACTCTCGGCTTCATAACGTCTCTCGGCAAAAAGGTGGCTCTGCCGGCATTTCTTGATTTCAGATAGGCAATTGCCTTGCGGGCATCCTGTTCAGTTTCCGTAATAATATGTTGCATTGCGCCTCCTAGTGCGATTTCAATCGCTTTAGCATAAGGAGGCGAGACGGAGACGAGTTCAGCGACCGCTCCGTCAATCCCAGTCAACTTGTCCGCTTTCCTGGCAACCAGTATTTCTTTAACACCTGAATAGAAGCCCGAAAACTCCGTTTCCAAACTTCGCAACGCCCGCAATCTGCCCTGCATTTCATGTTGTTTATTCAAAGCAGTTTGCATTAACTGCTGTTGTTCAGCCAAATCCTTTTCGGTAGAACGCAATGAATCCATCGCCGTCTTATATTGATCTTCGCTATCCTTCAGACGGGCCGTCAATGATTCGAATTTCGACTGGCGAATTTCCCGCTCCTCTTCCAACTGTTTGCGGCGTTCTAATAATAAGGCGGTTTGCTGCACGATCCGATCGGTTGACAGCTTTTCTCCTTGCAGCCGTTCTTCAATATGCTTTACATCATTCCGGATGGTTGCTTCTTCATTCAAGCGTTCGATATAGGTCGATTTAAGTTCCTCAATTTCCTGTTCCGTCTCACTGACCGAACGCTTTAGAACTTGAGAGATTTCGTCCATTTCTTTTTTTACCGCTTGGCTCTCGGTAAGGATTTTCTGTAATTTTTCTTTCGTTTTTTCAAGTTTATTGACAGTTTCCTCATTTTCAACTAGCGCATCGGATAATTCATTCGTAATACGCTCCAAATGCTGCTCAGCATTCCGTTGCTGTTCGAGTGATAGAAGACGGCGTCCTTCCCATTTTTCCGCTGCCGCACTCAAATCGATTAATTGCTTTTGGAGTGCATCCAGCAGTTGATCCTTTTCAGCAAGGGCAGCTTTTGTTTCCTCTGCCTCGCCCTCCAGCTGTTTTAGAGCGCTGTCCACCTCAGTTTTTTGTGCTTGAAGTTTATCCAGCTCTTCCATTTCACTGATGATGTCATGTTTCAACTGAAAAGCATCGAAATTCAATAACTGCACATCTGCTGCACGCATCTGCTCAGACAGGGCAAGATGTTTCTCAGCCGCTTCCGCATTCTTTTGCAACGGCCCGATTCTCGTATCGAGCTCTTTAAGAATATCCAGCACCCGATCTAAATTATCTTCCGTCTCAAACAGCTTGTGCTCCGCTTTACGTTTGCGTGTCTTGTATTTTAATACACCCGCCGCCTCATCAAAGATACTCCGGCGATCTTCTGGTTTGCTATTGAGGATTTCATCGACTCGGCCTTGGGAGATGATGGAGAACGCTTCCTTGCCGAGACCTGAATCCATAAAAATATCGTTAATATCCTTCAGACGGCATTGTTGACCATTCAACAGATACACGCTTTCGCCTGAACGGAAAACCCTTCGACTTACACTGATCTCAGAGTAATCGAGGGGAAAACGACCTTGCGTATTATCAAGAATTAACGTAACCTCAGCAAAATTGAGTGGTTTACGCGAATCACTGCCGGCAAAAATAACATCTTCCATTTTTGATCCACGCAACGATTTCGCCGATTGCTCACCGAGCACCCAACGGATCGCATCCGTTACATTGCTCTTCCCGCTTCCATTCGGCCCAACAACTGCTGTCACTCCCGGTACAAAGTCAATGCCGACCCGTTCCGCAAACGACTTGAATCCAATGATCTCTAATCTCTTCAGAAACACACTCAGTTCTCTCCTTCGTTGCCTTTCCCCTGCAATACTTGGATTGCCTGGCAGGCAGCCTGTTGCTCGGCCTCTTTCTTCGATTTCCCAATGCCTGTTCCAAGCTGTCGATCATCTAATCTGACAACGGTCACGAACTTTTTCGCATGCGCAGGACCCTTCTCCTCAATAATTTCGTAATGAAGCTGCCCATTATCATTTTGCTGGACAATTTCCTGCAAACGGCTCTTATAATCCATCACATGCGAAAAAGCACCGACGCCAACCTTTGGAAAAACGACTTTCTCCAAAAACTTTGTTACAATTTCCATTCCTTGATCCAAGAACAAAGCACCAATAAATGCTTCAAACACATCGGCCAGCAGAGCAGGACGCGTTCTTCCTCCTGTCTGTTCTTCACCCCGCCCTAATAAAATATAGTCACCAAATTTCAGTTCATTTGAAAAAGTGACGAGAGAGGGTTCACAAACGATAGCCGCTCGAAGTTTTGTCAATTGGCCCTCTGACATATTGGGTTCTGTAGAATATAAAAATCGGGAAACACCTAGTTCCAATACGGCATCTCCTAAAAATTCAAGTCGTTCATTGTCGGTAAATCGTTTTCTTCGATGTTCATTAACATAGGACGAGTGCGTGAATGCGTTGTACAGCAGAGAGGCGTCCTTGAATTGAATTCCTAATGCTGATTGGAGTTCCTCAAATTTTTTCCGCTCTGCCACAGGCAAAGAGCCTCCAGTCGATTTGCTTTTTTGATTCCGATTTTGTGTCATATAACGATCTGCCTTTCTTTCATGGTGTTTTCATTTTACCTCGTTCACGCAGCACATGCAAAACCGAAAAGAGACACTTTCAATTCAATCCGGCAGCCGGTGAAATGAAAGGGTCTCAATCGGAGAAAAGTATTTTCTTATTTTGTTTTTTCTTCGATATAATTAACTGCGTCGCCGACAGTGCCGATTTTTTCAGCATCGTCGTCAGAAATTTCCATATCGAATTCATCTTCTAATTCCATAACTAGCTCAACGACATCCAAAGAGTCTGCGCCAAGATCATCACGGAAAGAAGCTTCAGGTTTCACTTCGCTTTCATCGACACCAAGACGGTCGACAACCACTTTCGTTACGCGCTCAAGTACAGTAGACAAATTAGTCACCTCCTTTCAAAGATAGTGCCCATCCAAAATACCAAGTAGCAGAAATTGCATAAGGATTTGAACAGGAAATCCAATCATTCATTGATAAATTACATGACCATGCCGCCGTCTACATGAATTGTTTGTCCCGTAATGTACGCCGCTTCATCCGAAAGAAGGAATGCGACTACATTCGCAACATCTTGCGGATCGCCTAATTTACCAAGAGGGATCGTCGAAAGCATTTGTGTTTTCACATCTTCCGGAAGAGCATCGGTCATATCTGTTGTAATGAACCCCGGTGCAACAGCATTCACTGTAATATTGCGGGACGCGAGCTCCTTTGCCGTTGTTTTGGTCAGTCCGATGACACCAGCTTTCGCTGCCACATAGTTGGCTTGACCCGGATTACCTGAAACGCCGACAATGGAAGCGACATTGACAATTCTTCCGGCACGCTGCTTCATCATTTGACGGGTAACGGCCTTTGTGCACAAGAAAACACCTTTTAGATTAATGGCCATGACATCATCCCATTCGTCTTCCTTCATGCGCATGAGTAAATTATCGCGGGTAATCCCTGCATTGTTTACTAGATAATCAATAGAGCCAAATTGCTTCATTGTTTCGTCCATCATCGCTTTTACGCTTTCCGCATCCGCAACGTTTGCCTGAACGGAGATCGCCTGGCCGCCTGATGTAGTGATTTCTGCCACCACTTCTTCCGCTTTCCCTTGGCTGCCGCTATAGTTGACGACTACGTTCGCTCCCTCTTTTGCAAGACGCAGAGCGATTTCTCTTCCGATTCCCCGGGATGCGCCCGTTACAATCGCAGTCTTCCCATCAAATTTCCCCATTACGACCATCCTTTCGAAGCTTCCATGACAGCTTGCAATGTATCGTTGTCATAAACCGGCATTACAGTAGCACTTCTATCAATCTTCTTAACTAAACCGCTTAATACTTTTCCAGGGCCGCACTCAATGAAATGGGTCACGCCAAGGTCAATTAATTGTCGGACAGATTCTTCCCAGCGAACAGGGGAATAAAGCTGTTCAACTAATAATTTCTTGATTACCGCTGAATCTGTTACTGGTTCTGCTGAAACATTAGCCACAACAGGAATCTCTGCATCTTGCCAAGTCAACTGATCCAATGCCTCTTGGAGTTTTTGAGCAGCCGGTTGCATTAACGCTGAATGGAACGGCCCGCTGACATCCAGAGGGATTGCCCGCTTTGCCCCGGCTTCTTTCAGCTGCACACATGCCAGATCCACTCCTGCTTTCGTACCCGAAATAACAATTTGGCCGGGACAGTTCAAATTAGCCGGCTGAACGACATGGCCTTCCTTTGTAATGGCGTCCGTCACCACTTTTACTGCATCCGCGTCAAGGCCGAGTATCGCTGCCATTGCCCCTTCTCCCGCAGGAACCGCTTCATTCATAAAGAGTCCCCGTTGGTGGACGATAGATACCCCGTCTTCATACGCAAGCACGCCTGAAGCGACAAGCGCCGTATATTCACCAAGACTATGGCCGGCTGTATAATCCGGCACAATTCCAGCATCGTTAAGCTTGGAAGCAATCATGGCACCGACTGCAAGCAACGCAGGCTGCGCATGATACGTCAACGTCAACTTCTCTTGAGGCCCTTCCTTGATTAGTTCACTCAGGCTGAAAGGAAGTGCGTCATCCGCACGGAGGAGGAGGGTTGCGCTGTTTTCATCAGCCGCAGCCAGCTCTGTGCCCATCCCAACCGATTGAGATCCTTGTCCCGGAAAAATAAATGCTAGTTTCATGATTCTTTCTCCGCCTCTCTAACTGTATCCTGTATTGTTTTGCAAACATTATGCTGTACCATGGTTCTTGCTTGCCGAATCGCATTCAAAATGGCATTGCTATTGGACGAGCCATGGGCTTTAATAACTGGAGCTGCCAACCCGAATAGGCCGGCGCCTCCATATTCCGTGTAGTCCATTTTATGTTTTAATTCACGCAAGCCATCTTTGATAAGAACAGCGGAAAGTTTCGATTTGAATGAAGCTCCATATACGCCCTTTAGCATGGAAAAGAATCCAGCCGCTGTTCCTTCAATTGTCTTTAAGACCATGTTTCCTGTAAAGCCGTCCGTTACTACGACGTCCGCCACGCCTTCCAGCAAATCACGGGCCTCCACATTACCCACAAAATGGATGGGCGCTTCCGATAGAATATCAAAAGCAGCCTTCGTCAATTCATTCCCTTTGCCTTGTTCAGTCCCGATGTTCAGCAGCCCGACCCGCGGATTCGATATCCCTCTCACCTTTTCCGCATAAATGCTTCCCATAACTGCATATTGGCCAAGATGAGCTGGCTTGGCATCCGAATTTGCACCGACATCTAACAGGACAAACCCTTTCCCATCAAGGGTTGGAAGTGTAGGAGATAAAGCAGGACGATCAATCCCATCAATGCGGCCGACAATGAATAAGCCTGCCGCCATAAGGGCACCGGTATTACCAGCCGATACGCAGGCATCGGCTTCTCCATCTTTGACAGCCTGCGCCATTTTCACCATGGAAGCGTCCTTCTTCCTGCGGATTGCACGAACGGGCTCATCTTCCGCCTCAATCTTTTCACTGCATGGAATGACCTGCAGCCGGTCATGCGTTTCCAGGAACGGGGCCATTGCCGACTCATCCCCATAAATATGTATATGTATATCGTCAAATGCACGAAGGCTTTGAAGCGCTCCGGCTATAATTTCCTTAGGTGCGTGGTCTCCGCCCATCCCATCCAAAGCGATGATCATTTTGATTCCCTCCTCGTATCTGTACCAGAACGATACATTTGAAACTCACCCGAAAACACCAGTTCATTTTCAACGGAGGAAGTAATTTCGACAACCGTCCGTCTTCCGGTTGAAAGATCATAGTTCACGATCGCCCTTGCGATCACACGGTCGCCGGCTCGAACAGGACGATGAAAATGCAATCTCGAGTCAACCGTCAAGGCCAGATCATCATCCAGTACCGCAACTGCCAATGAATTCGCCTGTGCGAATAAATGATGGCCGCGAGCAATGCCACTGCGCTGAAATACATGATCCGAAGTGACGTCAAAAATGGATACCGCACGCCGGTCCAGTTCAATATCGACGATTTCACCGAAAACCTCATCAGACTGCATCGACTTCAGTTCTGCCTCCAACGAACGGGTGGCTACACTTTTCAGACGTTCTCGCAACTCAGGTATGCCGCATTCCAAGCGATCCAAGCGAATTGTCTGCACACTGACTCGAAAATGTTTGGATAACTCCTCATCAGTCATAAACGGATTTTCATCCAGCAACGCCCCGAGACGATGTTGCCTTTCCTTTTTAGGAATCCTCAAACCATTCACCCTTCCGGATTAGCACTTGGTACTAATATCAGTATATAAAGAGTAAAATAAGATTGCAAGCCCGAATAGAATTGGCAGAATCCAAAATTACTTGGCGCTCCGGGATCCAATCTGTTCCTTGACGAGTCTGGAAACGGTCATACACGAAATACCAACCGGACGATTGTGTTCCAGCAGGAAACGCTTCAAATACAACTCAATATTGCCTATTTTGATTCATGAAATGAAAAAAGTGACGGGTAAACCACTTGTTTTCCCGTCACTTTCTACAAACCATCCCAGGCGGCAGAGCTACGTTCAGTCGATCCTCTCCCCGCTTAAAGCCCCTGACTCCTCCAAGTATTCCCGTAGAAGCGCGTATTCCGGCTCTTCCCAAAAGGCATGCATCTCGAGCAACCGCTCCGCATCGTGCCTCGCCGTATCAAGCGCCCGATAATCATGGACGAGATCTGCCATTTTGAATTCCGGCAAGCCGCTTTGCCGTCTGCCGAAGAATTCGCCGGCACCCCGCAACTCCAGATCCTTTTCAGCAAGTACAAAGCCGTCGTTCGTCTCCGTCATAGACTGCATCCGTTCTTTGCCTTCCTCGTTTTTCGGATCCGCCAGCAGCACACAAAATGATTGATCCGCCCCCCGGCCGACCCTTCCGCGCAGCTGGTGCAACTGAGCCAGGCCGAACCGTGTTGCGTCATAAATCAGCATGAAGGTCGCGTTTGGCACATTGACCCCTACCTCAACAACGGTCGTGGACACTAAACAATTAATCTTGCCTTCACTGAAATCCCGCATGATTTCATCCTTCTCATCTGCATGCAGCCTGCCATGCATCAACCCGATTTTATACCTTCCCGCAAAATGGGCAGTGAGCTGTGCATGCACATCCACTGCGTTTTGGACGTCGAGTTTATCCGATTCCTCGATAAGAGGGCATATGACATATGCTTGACGTCCGGCTTGCAATTCCTTCTCCATTTTCCGCAAGACGGGCAGGATCGACGATTCCTTCAGCCAGAAGGTTTGCACTTTTTTCCGACCCGCCGGCATTTCATCCAGAATCGATACATCCATTTCGCCAAAGGCGGTAATTGCCAATGTTCTAGGTATCGGCGTCGCCGTCATAAACAAAACATCAGGGCTTACCCCTTTGTCCCGCAGCACCCTCCGTTGCTCCACACCAAAGCGATGCTGTTCATCCGTAATAACTAAGCCAAGTTTACGGAAAGTGACTTCCGGTTGAATCAAAGCATGTGTTCCAATCAAAATATCAATCTCTCCGGCCTCTAGCTGTTCTAGAATGATCCTTCTCACTTTTCCTTTTGTCGACCCTGATAAAAAGGCGATATTCACTCCTAATGGCTGAAACCAGGCGGAAAGAGATTCCGCATGCTGTTCCGCCAATATTTCTGTCGGAGCCATCAAGGCGCCTTGAAAACCTCCCGTAACTGCTGCGTAAAGGGCAATTGCCGCAACGACTGTCTTTCCGGATCCAACATCGCCTTGCAAGAGGCGATTCATGCGTGTTGGACTTTTTAACTCGGCACAGATTTCGTTGACCACTTTCTTTTGTGCATTTGTCAGTTCGAAAGGCAGTGCTGCAATAAAAGTTTTCAGTTTGTTAATATCATAAGGGATCATCGTGCCTGGATCACGATCTTTTCGGACTTTCTTCATCCCTACCATTTTCAGTTGGAATTTAAGAAGTTCCTCATAAACAAAACGCCGCCTTGCCTGTTTGACGTCCTGAAGACTGGTCGGAAAGTGAATCAATTCCAATGCATCCGAGAGAGGTGGGAGTTTGTAAGCTGTTTGAATATCGGATGGAATAGGATCTTGTAATTCATGCGCAGCTGTATCTAGAGCAATCCTCATATACTTCCTGAAGGTTTTCTGATGCATCACGCCTTTTAAACTGTAAACAGGTTCAAAATCATTTTGAGCCGTTTTAGGTCCTTCTGAAAAGTTGCTCACATTAATAACTTGCCGTCCACGATCCCATTTTCCAGTGATGGTCACAATCATGCCGATCTCCAGCCGGTCCTTCAAATAGTGCTGATTGAAAAAAACCGCCTTGATCAGATGATTTCCGACGAGAACACGAACTTGCAACCGGGAACGGTTTTTTCCAACGAAAAGAACGGAAGGCTCGCTTTCGACCCTTCCTTCTACGGTGACCTTTTCATTATGAGGTGTAGCCGCTAAATCCTTGATCCTAAAATCCTCATGCCGATAAGGAAATGTCAGAATCAGATCTTCAATCGTCTCAATGCCTAATTTTTGAAACTGTTCAGCCGTCGCTTTACCGACACCCTTTAACGTTGTGACAGAATCAAGACTGGACAGTGTCACGAGCAGACTGATCCTTTCCGAAGATTTCCGCTTCCAGAGCCTTTCCTGTCGGAGTTGCAGCAAGTCCGCCTTTTGCAGTTTCTCTAAGGGCGGAAGGCATCGTCTGTCCAATTCGGTGCATAGCTTCGATCACTTCATCTGTTGGAATACGGCTAACCACTCCCGCAAGCGCCATATCAGCACCGACAAGTGCTTTGGCAGCCCCCATCGCGTTACGTTTCACACATGGCACTTCAACGAGTCCAGCGACCGGATCACAGACGAGCCCAAGCATATTTTTCATAACGATGGAAAAGGCCTCTGCACTCTGCTGCGGTGTACCACCAGCCATTTCAACAATAGCAGCTGCCGCCATAGATGCCGCAGAACCTGTTTCTGCCTGGCAACCCCCTGCCGCACCAGAGATTGATGCATTATTCGCAACGACAAAGCCGAACGCGCCAGACGTAAATAAATAGTTGATCATCTGCTCACGAGTCGGATTCAATTTATTCTTTACCGCGAAAAGCGTCCCAGGCACAATTCCTGCCGCGCCGGCAGTCGGTGTCGCACAAATCATGCCCATAGCGGCATTCACTTCGTTCGTAGCAACCGCCTTACTCACAGCATCCAGAATTAAATCACCGGAGAGTGATTTACCGCTTGCAATGTATTGCTGCAAAAGAACAGCATCCCCGCCTGTCAGTCCGGATGTCGATTGTACGCCTTTCAGTCCTTGTTCCACCGCTTGTTCCATAACCGTCAAGTTCCGATCCATCTGGGCAATGATTTCCTCACGCGAACGGCGTGTTATAAGCATTTCCTGCTCAATCATAATTTCAGATATCGGTTTATTTTGAGTTTCCGCCAAAGAGACAAGCTCTTTCACGGAGCTGAATAAAATATCCATTTCGAGTCCTCCTTAGTTAGCCAAAGTAGATACTTGTGTCACATTCGGCAAGGATTGCAATTGGTTGATCAACGTTTCATCAAAGATTTGATCCACTTCAATAACCATCAAAGCCATCTTTCCTTTTTCTTTCCGTCCCACTTCCATATGGGCTATATTCATGCCTTGTTCTGCAATGGTATTGGATACGCTGGCAATAACACCTGCACGGTCATCATGAACGACGAGCAAAGCAGGATAATGTCCAGAAAGCCGCAATGGGAAACCATTCAACTCTGTCACTTCCATCGTCCCACCACCGATCGAGATGCCGACCAGCTCCATTTCTCCCTTGCTGTCTCCGATGACAATACGTGCGGTATTCGGATGATCCGCTTCTTCCTCTTCCGGAATGAACTCAAAGGTCATGCCGGCTTTTGCAGCATCCTCGAAGGCGGTTTTGATACGCTCATCGTCTGTATCATAATCCAATAAGCCGCCGATGATCGCCACATCTGTGCCGTGACCTTTGTACGTTTCGGCGAATGAACCGTATAGATGGATTCTTGCCCACTTCGGCTGCCTTCCAAATAGATCCCTCGCCACTCTGCCGATTCTGGCAGCACCTGCTGTATGTGATGATGAAGGCCCAATCATGACTGGACCGATAATCTCAAAAACCGATCTGTATTTCATGCCATTTCTCCCCCTTATGAAAGCCAAAACTCTACTCTTCATTTTACACGATATAATAGTTTCTGACAAAAAAGAATGAACGACAAACGGTTTACACTACTTATGGAGAGATTAAGGAAATGACCTAACAAGGAATGTATGTTCTATTTTATTATATCATACTACTTTTCCACAATCCTCTATAACGGCTGATGAAATCAACAAAAAAACGGCATGCCAATTTTCTGGCATGCCGTATGACTTATTCAACTGAAAGTATATATGGATAAAGCGGCTGCTTCCCATTATGGAGTTCAACTTCCACATGATCATGGGTAGACTCAATATAGTCTGCCATTGCTGACGCCTCTGTTTCTGTAACGCCTTCTCCATAAATAAGAGTAACAATTTCATCGTCTTCGTCAATCAAAGAATCGATCAATTCCTTCATTGCTTCCTCCAAAGCAGGTGTGGAAATGACAATTTTTCCTCCAGCGATTCCCATAAAGTCATCTTTGTGGATTTCTACTCCATCAATGGACGTATCACGGATAGAATGGGTCACCTGTCCTGTCTTCACACCGGAAGCAGCTTGAATCATCGATTGTACGTTATCGTCAACAGTAGCTTCTGGATTGAAAGCAAGAATAGCAGCAAGCCCTTCCGGAACTGATTTTGTCGGCACTACGCCTGCTTCGATGCCTACAATTTCTGCTGCTTGATTGGCTGCCATCACGATATTTTTATTGTTTGGCAAGATAATGACACGCTCCGCTTGGACATCCTGAACTGCTTTGACAATGTCCTCAGTTGATGGATTCATTGTCTGTCCGCCTTCGATCACGACAGAAGCTCCGATACTCCTCAGCAAGTCGGCAACGCCTTCTCCCATCGCCACAGTCACAACCGCATAAGGATGCTTCTCAGTCCCTTTGCCGGCAGATGGAGCGGTTGCATTGGATCCGCCTACAATATTCGCATGCTGCTGGCGCATATTTTCAATTTTAATATTGATCAATGAGCCATACCGCTGTCCATAATTCAGCGCTTCTCCTGGTTGTTCCGTGTGGATATGCACCTTTGCAAGCTCATCGTCTGAAATGACAAGAAGAGAATCTCCGAATTGACTGAGATCCAGGCGGAACGTATTTTCATCAAAAGGCGTTGCCGCTGTTTTCTCTTGTTCAAAACGAACCATGAATTCCGTGCAATAGCCGAACTCAATATCCTCTGTGTTCATAAAGTCTTGTACACTACGATGGTGCTCGGCATTAACCAGTTCATCCATCGAATCGATAACGGAACGCTCCGGCAGCGGCTCTCCCCGCAAGCACGCAAGGAACCCTTCGTATACAAAAACTAGACCTTGTCCACCACTATCAACGACGCCTACTTCCTTCAGAACGGGCAACAGATCAGGAGTGCGTTTCAAAGAAGCTTTCGCCTCCGTAACGACCGCTTCCATCACTTCGATTAGATCTTGGGTTTTCGCCGCTGTAGCCACCGCTTGTTTGGCAGCGTCCTTCGCGACCGTCAGAATGGTCCCTTCCACCGGCTTCATTACAGCTTTGTACGCCGTTTCCACGCCATATTGAAGGGCATCCGCAAATGATTGGCTTGTCAATGTCGCTTCATGCTCCACAGCTTTTCCAAACCCGCGGAACAGCTGTGACAGGATGACACCCGAGTTGCCCCGTGCCCCCATCAGCAGCCCCTTGGATAGAGCCTGTGCAGTTTTACCCAAATGCTCCGATTGATTCGCTTCCGTCTCTTTGGCACCTGACGTCATGGATAAATTCATATTCGTCCCTGTATCGCCATCCGGCACCGGAAACACATTTAACGAATCCACATAATCGGCATTTTCATGAAGGTGATGAGCACCCATCTTCACCATTTCCGCAAATTTCAAACCATCTACTGAGATCATCGAAATTAAATCCTCCTTCTAGTTCGTTACCCGAACCCCTTGAACAAATATATTGACTGATCCGACCGTCAGCGAGAATGTCTTCTTCAACGTATAGATCACTTTGGATTGCACTTGGTAAGCAACTTCCGAGATTTTCGTCCCATATCCGATAATGACATACATATCGATATGTGTCTCATCACCAATATTCCGAACGATAACGCCACGGGCATAATTCTCTTTGCGAAGAATATCAGTAAGCCCATCACGAATCTGGTGCCGGGAAGCCATGCCGACAATGCCATAGCATTCCACAGCCGCTTCTCCAACCACTTGGGCGATAACGTCATTCGTAATATCGATTCTACCGTACTCGTTCTTCAATTCGATTGACATAATTACGTCCCTCCTGCATCCTTAATAAACTTCCCTAATTGTACTATACACCATTTAAAAGCGGAAGTGCCCGTTTAGCGACTAAAGCGGAGAGGGCCGCTTAGCCTCGACAGGCGCTGGAGGGCTTGGATGAAAGGCGCTTTTGCCTTACATCCAAGACCGAAGCGACCCGAGAGGCTGGCCCTCGCAGCTGGATGAGTCGTACAGACTGGAGACTTTCCTTCAAGATAAAGGAAACACGGTACGCAAAGCGGACCGATGTTGACTTATCGAAGAAGGAACAGTCGAAGTCTGCTAGACGCTGGGCACTGGAGCTGGATACTAACTGTATAAAAGAATCTGCGTCGAGCTAAGAATAAAAGCGGAAGTGCCCGTTTAGCGACTAAAGCGGAGAGGGCCGCTTAGCCTCGACAGGCGCTGGCCGACTAAGCCCGCCGCGTCCTGCGGCAACGTCGGCACTAGCATATCGTGTGCGTCGGAGGGCTTGGATGAAAGGCGCTTTTGCCTTACATCCAAGACCGAAGCGACCCGAGAGGCTGGCCCTCGCAGCTGGATGAGTCGTACAGACTGGAGACTTTCCTTCAAGATAAAGGAAACACGGTACGCAAAGCGGACCGATGTTGACTTATCGAAGAAGGAACAGTCGAAGTCTGCTAGACGCTGGGCACTGGAGCTGGATACTAACTGTTTTTCGATCAGCGATAACTGGTGTTCAGAAAAACAGTTGGGGCTTCATTCCGATTTATTGGCGTTCAACTTGATTTATTGGCGTTCAGCCGAAGTTATTGGCGTTCAAGTCGAGTTATTGGCGTTCAGCCGGAGTTAACGGCAATTTTACGTTAACCGATATTACTGTGTAGTATTGTCTAACTCTTCAGCAACATATATATCTTCTTTACAAAAAGAAGTGTAAAGTATTACTCCTTGAAAGAGACTCCAAAAAAGGTTGCAAGCCTATAGGTCCTATGATAAAGTATTATGGTATGCGAATGATAAAGTGAATCGCTTAATCAACAATAGCGAGGAGGAAATAAAATGGCTAAACAATGCGTAGTTACTGGTCGTAAAGCACGTTCAGGTAATTCCCGTTCACACGCGATGAATGCAAACAGACGTACATGGGGTGCAAACCTTCAAAAAGTCCGTATTCTTGTAAATGGTAAACCAAAACGTGTTTGGGTTTCTGCTAGAGCCCTTAAATCAGGTAAAGTTCAACGCGTTTGAGGATAATCTCAACGCACTTTTCCTTAAAAACAAAAAAGTAAAACGCCAAGCCGATGGAGATCAGCCTGGCGTTTTTTCTTTTTTCTTCTTCTTTGTCCGATTGTTAGAAGACGCTGTCGCTTGCTTCTCTTCTTTGTTCATGACGACCATGCATTTTCTAACAAAACTACTGAGAAACTTCGGCATTGTGAACGTATAGACTCTCAATTCCCCGGCTCCTTTCAGGAATCTGAACTCCTTACCATTAAACATATGCCCTTTCGGAACGAGATAGTACAAACTTCTGAAATTGCTTCGTTGCTTGTGAATCGAGTCATGCCTGTTTCCAGTAGCGCATTGGCGACTTCATATTTAAAGCCGGTCAATGTCATGCCTTCCACTGTTGCCCCGCCAAAAGAAAAGAACGATACATACTCCAGCTCTTCCTCTTTGTTCATCCGATGAACCCCTGGAAACAAAATAGCCAGTTCATTGGATTTACTGCGGATGGTAAATCTTTTTTTCGGATGCATTCGCTGCATTCGATACAGCAGATGGAGGGCCGATTCGAAATGGTCCAATCTCCCTCCGGTCACACCTGTTATCAAAATATGTTGCGGGTCAAGAGTTAATGCACGCTGTATGGCCAATTCCGTATCCGTTTCATCTTTTTCCGATTCTACTTTCGTCACGACCGGCACAAAATGTGAAATTCTTTCGTATTCCACGTTCGTGACTGAATCAAAATCCCCGATCGCCTCGATTGGAAGGATTCCTGCGTTTAACAGATAAAGAGTTCCCCGATCGGCTCCAATGAATGCGGTCTCTTCTTTTGGCAATACAGTTAAATCATATAAATCCTCTTCCGGGCCGCCTGAGCAGACGACGACCTGGCTCATTCGTTCAAAGCTCTTTCGCCGGCTGACTTGATGCGCTGCAATGCCTCCGCCCGGTCTGCCTCATTATAGATCGCCGATCCCGCAACAAAAATAGTGGCACCCGCCTTCACACAAGGAACTATCGTTTCTTCGTTGACCCCTCCATCAATTTCTATCTCGATGGATAAGTTGCGCTCCCGAATGATCGTTGCGAGCTGTTCTACTTTCGGCAACACCGAATGAATGAATTTCTGTCCGCCAAACCCAGGATTCACTGTCATGAATAAAACCATATCAATGTCCTCCAGCACATGCTGGATCGTTTCTACAGGCGTATGCGGATTCAAGACGACCCCTGGCTTCACGCCATAGGATTTGATTAATTGCAGCGTACGGTGCAGATGGCGGCACGCCTCTACGTGGACTGTTATATAATCGGCACCCGCTTTTGCGAATTGTTCAATGTAATTGTCTGGATTTTCGATCATCAGATGAACATCCAATGGTAGTGTGGTAACAGGCCGCAGCGCCTCCACTACGATTGGTCCCATTGTAATATTGGGGACGAAATGGCCATCCATGACGTCGATATGAATAAGTTCCGCGCCTGCCTTTTCAACTTCTTTCACTTCTTCCCCAAGCTTTGAAAAGTCAGCAGATAAGATGGATGGAGCAATTTTTACCATGATTACATATACCTCGGCTTTCGGTCTGTGATTTCTTGTAGAAATTGCAAATAGTTGTCGTACCGCTGTTGAAGGACCTCCCCTTCCTCAACGGCTCGTTTTACTGCACATCCTGGCTCTTTCAGATGGAGACATCCACGGAATTTGCATTCGGAGGATAGTCGATCCATTTCAATAAAATAATGGCGTAGCTCTTCCCGTTCGATATGTTCAAAATCCAACGAGCTGAAACCAGGCGTGTCCGCGACAAGACCGCCCGCCACTTTAATCAATTCTACGTGGCGTGTCGTATGCCGCCCCCTACCCAGCGCTTCAGATATTTCACCAGTCTTCAGCTGCAGTTCCGGCAACAGCGTGTTTAATAGAGTAGACTTGCCCACTCCGGACTGGCCGGCGAGAACAGTCGTCTTTTCAGAAAGATAAGGTTGGATCGATGCCAAAAGAGAAGAATCATCCCGATGGGTTTCCAGCACATCATAACCGATCTTCTTATAATAGGATACAGCTGAATCAGCAAAAGCAAGTTGCTTTTCCCCAGCAATATCTCTTTTTGTCAAGCAAATAATCGGCTCGATACCAAGCGATTCCACGATGACAAGAAATCGGTCCAACAAGTGGAGACTCAAATCAGGTTCTATGATCGAGAACACAAGTAAAGATTGATCGACATTCGCAATGGGCGGTCGCACGAGCTCATTTTTTCTAACATGGACCTCTGTAATCGTCGCATCGTTATCGCCCTCTTGATGGAAAGTAACAAGATCGCCTACAAGCGGACTGATCCCACGATTCCTGAATACTCCCCTGCCTTTGCATTGAATCACTCTTCCTTCATGCTCAACATAATAAAAACCACTGATCGCTTTAATAATTAATCCTTCCGGCATCCAATCCCTCTTTCTGAATCATTCTTTATCGTCGTAATTAATTGTAACATTTTCTATGATTTGATTGTCGCGCACAACGCGATAGCCGCCCGTTTGGCCTTCATCCAAATTAATCTTAATTTGTTTTTTCGTATCCTCATAAATCTCGAACTCATCATATACATCGTCCATGGAGTGAGTTCTGTCTTTAATATAGATCTGAACCGATTGAGGTTTAGGTGAAACTTCTTCCTCGTCGCCGTCCTCATCGGCATTATCGTTGTATTGTGGTTCATACGGGATGGTTATTGTTTTGAAAAAGGATTTCATCGGCAATTTTTCTTTACCTTTTGAGACGACTACCTTCACCGCTTCCCCTTTTCTCAATTGGGTGCCCGCACTAGGAGTTTGCCTGATAACCTGCTTTTCAGGCACAGTTTCGTTATACTCTTCACTGACTCCCTTGATCACGAGTCCACTCTCTTTGGCATACGCATCGAGATCACTCTCCGTATAGCCTTCCAAGTTTCGAACGGTGACCAATTCAGGACCTTTACTTACCGTGAATACGAGATCCGTTTCTTCAGGGACGACCTCTTCGCCTCCAGCCGGCGACTGACCGATAATAGTCCCTTCCGGTTCGTCCGAAAATGCCGTTTCCGACTTGATCGTTCTGAATCGTTCAGAAAGGAGATTATTCACATTTTCATAGCTCTGCCCACTGTAATCAGCCATGACCATTGTTTCCTTGCCCTGACTGACATAGATAACAATGGAAGTGCCAACATCCCGCTTCTTGCCACCTTCAGGAATCGTACGAATTACCTTTCCTGCTTCCACTTCATTCGAAACTTCTTCAATTTTTTCATCTACTTTGAACCCTTCCGACTCCAAGATCTCTATTGCGGCACGCTCTTCTTCACCGGCTACATTTGGCACAAGAGCCTTTTTAGGACCTAGCCATCCAGGAAGGAACAGCAGGAGCATAACAACGAGAAGAATTCCGCCGAGAATACCGGCGATAATCGGCCCTTTCTTTTTCTTCTTTTTCTGCTTCTCTTGCGGCGGAGGCGCTGCGGGCGTTACTGGTTCTAATTTCCTTGTTTCTTCCGCATGATCAAACTTCTGCGCTTCATTAACAATCGGGATGGCACGGGTCTTATCATTGTCCACCGGTTCCGTAAATTTGGCTTCATTTGCCCTCTCGGGAGATAAAACAGTCAAAAGATCCTCGTACATTTCATCTGCTGAGCGGTAACGGTTAAATGAATCTTTCGCCGTTGACTTCAAAATGACATTCTCAACGCTTTGTGGAATCGATGGGAATTGCGCTCGCACTGATGGCGTCTCTTCCTGCAAATGCTTCAAAGCAATCGCAACAGCTGTTTCCGCCGAGAACGGCAGCTCCCCGGTCAATAATTCATAGAACACGATGCCGAGCGAATAAATATCGGATTTCTTTGTCGCCATGCCGCCCCTTGCCTGCTCGGGAGACAAATAATGGACCGTTCCGAGAACCGAATTCGTCTTCGTATGTGCCGTTGAATTCAAAGCCATCGCAATGCCAAAATCGGTGATCTTCACATCTCCGTTTTGATCCATTAAAATGTTCTGCGGTTTGATGTCCCGATGGATAATCCCGTTATGATGGGCGTTTGCTATCGCAGAAACAAGCTGTTTCATGATGTGGACAGCTTGCTCAGGGCGAAGCGGACCGTTTGTCTGGATAAACTTTTTTAATGTCCGGCCGTCGATATACTCCATGACGAGATAGTGCAGCTCATCTTCTTCGCCGACATCGAAAATATTAACAATATGCGGATGTGTCAGGCTTGTTGCAGATAAAGCCTCCCGCTGGAATCTTCTTTTTAAATCTTCTTCGTTTGCAAAATCATAATCAAGCACTTTGATCGCTACATCACGATCCAAAATGATATCATGGGCCAAATAAACTTTCGACATGCCACCTTCGCCGATGCCTCTTATGATTTCATAACGTCCACCAATTCGTTTGCCAATCACTGTTAACTCACCTCCGAGCGGAACGGGCCGACTAATATGACCGAAATATTGTCTTCTCCGCCCAAATCATTCGCCAAGTCAATTAGCTGCTCCGTTTTTAGCGAAAGCGGCAATTCCGACATGACAACTTCTTTCATTTTTTCATTCTCGATTTTATTGCTTAAACCATCTGTACAAATAAGAAGGTAGGCACCATCCTCAAAGTGGATGGAGTAAAAATCGAGCTCGATTGTTTTCTCCGTTCCGATTGCACGCATGATCCAATTTCGTTGCGGATGGCTGGCGGCCTCTTCTTCCGTAATTTCACCGCTGTCCAATAAGGCATTGACGAACGAATGATCTCTCGTAATCTGTTTCAATTCGTTCTTGTCCACTCTGTATACTCTGCTGTCACCTGTGTGGGATATGATGCAAGATGATTCGAAAATGATTACTGCATCGAGCGTCGTTCCCATTCCTTTGTATTGCTCATCTGCTTCAGCCATCTTGAAGATCGCCAGGTTGGTTTGTGTGATGACATCCTCCAGCCATGAAATCCATGATTTCTCATCCATGGCGTCGGGATTCTTAATTGACTTGAATTGCTCACCGATCGATTGCACAGCCGTTGTGCTTGCCAGCTCACCACCGCGATGGCCTCCCATTCCATCAGCGATAATGGCTAGCACAGGACCACCCGGCAGTTCATATACCGCCGCACTGTCCTCATTTACGGACCTTCGTTTCCCGATATCTGTCCTGAATTCGTACTGCACCAATTGTACCCCCCCAAGCTTTCCTTTTATCTCTCCGATTTTTTCTTGCGCAACGCAGCTACAAAAAAGCCATCGCTGTCAAAATGGTGAGGCAAGACTTGAAGCATGTCCCCTTTTATTGTTTCTGTTTCATGCCCCACCAGATGTTCTAGCGGAATCGTTTCCATATCAGGATGTCTTTGCAAGAATTTGGAAACGGACCCGATGTTCTCTATTTGATCAACCGTACAAGTACTGAAGACGATGATGCCTTCTTCCTTAATTAACTGGTAAGCCGTATCCAGCAAATCCGCTTGGATTTCCGCCAAATCATGCAGGTCACTTTCTTGTTTATTATATTTAATTTCCGGCTTCCTCCGGATGACCCCGAGACCGCTGCACGGAGCGTCCAACAAAATGCGGTCAAAAGATGAAGCTGGATAGATTTCCGTCAGCTTCCTGCTGTCACCGCTTCTTGTTTCGATTGATTCTAAGCCTAGCCGGTTGGCGCTCGACGTAATAAGGGATAATTTATGGTCATGCAAGTCGTGCGCGAACACTTTTCCTTCATCCTTCATCTTTTCTGCAATGAATGTCGTTTTTCCTCCTGGAGCCGCACACATATCCAAAACAGACATCCCGGGCTCCAGATCTAAGGCGAGTACAGGCAGCATGGAGCTCTCATCTTGGATGGTAATTAAGCCATTTGCAAACGCCTCTGTTTTCGCCAAGTTCCCTCCATCGACACGAATGCATTCCGGCACAACTTCTCCTTTCATCACTTGAAACCCTTCTGACGCCAACTGTTTCATTACTTCTTCCGTAGTCGTTTTCATCGTGTTGACTCGCGCCGTCATGGTCGGGGGCATATTGTTTCTGCTGGCCATCGCAATGGTGCTCTCTTTGCCGTATTGATCGATCCACCTGCGCAGCAACCATTCGGGATGGCTTGTCTCTATCGACAATCTAGTAATGTCGTCCTCGATTTCCTCCACCGAAGGTACACCTTCGCGCAGGATGGAACGGAGAATGCCGTTCACAGTTGCAGAAATTCCTTTATGTCCTCTTCTTTTTGCGATTTCCACCGCTTCGTGCACAACGGCGTGCGGCGGTATTTTAGAAAGATAGACGAGTTGATAGACTGACAATCGAAGAAGTTCCTTCACCCATTTGTCCAATTTCCCACGGACAAACGGCTTCACGTAATAATCCAGTGTCATCTTGTTCTGCAAGGTGCCATACGTCAACTCAGTCAATAATCCCCGATCTTTCGGTGCGATCGAATAGGTCTCCATTGTCTTATGCAGCAAAAGGTTGCTATAGGCTTGATTGTTTGCCACTTCCAACAGGATGGACAGTGCAGCATCACGGACATTGCCATTCCATATTTTCTTTTTTCTAGTTGTCATTCGAAACGGTCTCCTACTTGCCATTTGGATCCGACGCCGTTAAGGAACACGTCGATCGCCATACGTTTTTTTCCGGCTGGCTGCAGCTCTTTTATCGACAATGCGATATCATCGCCGCATTGAACAATCATTTCATCTTTATCAATCGAGATGATGGTGCCCGGTTGCCCGGAAGCCGAATTACGGTGCACCTTTTCAGCTTTGTAGATTTTCACATTGTCACCTTGGAACGTTGTGTAGGCGTTTGGCCATGGGTGCAATCCGCGGATTTGATTGTAAATCGCCTCGCCCGGTTTATTCCAATCGATCCGTTCTTGTTCCCGAGATATATTATGTGCAAAAGTGGCTTCGGATTCGTTTTGCGGTATTCTTTTATTCGTTCCATCCAAAATCGACGGCAACGTTTCTTTTAAAAGCTGCGTGCCCGCTGCCGATAAAGCATCGAACATCATGCCTGTGTCATCAGTCTCTTTGATCGGAACAGTGACTTGGGAAATGATATCACCAGCATCCAGTTTTTCTGCCATATACATGATCGTTACACCCGTTTCGGTTTCACCATCCATAACAGCCTGGTGGATCGGTGCGCCTCCGCGATATTTTGGCAGCAAGGAAGCATGAACATTAATGCAGCCAAGTCTCGGGGCATCTAGAAGCTCTTTTGGCAAAATTTGACCATATGCCGCGGTAACAATCAAATCAGGGGCCATCTCGACCAGCTTCTTCAATTCGTCTGAACCTCTTAACTTCTCAGGTTGGAGAACGTCAAGCCCTAGCCGGATTGCTTCCTCTTTCACAGGGGGCGGCGTTAACACACGCTTTCTGCCAACTGGCCGGTCAGGCTGCGTGACGACTGCCAAAATGGAATAGCCTTCGTCTACTAGCATGGAAAGTACATGGACTGAGAAGTCAGGTGTACCCATAAATACGATATTCGTCAATTCTGCTCATCCTCCTCCAGGTCGTCTGGCTCCTCCTCGAATTCCGAAGGATCTACCACTCGCAGGATTTTCGAATCAAACAATACACCATTGAGATGATCAATCTCATGCATGATAGCTCTTGCTTCATAATCTTCGGCTTCTAATTGATATAGCGACCCGTCCCTTTCTTGCGCTTCAATCCGTACGAAAAAAGGACGTTCGACTTCACCGTATAGTCCTGGGAAACTGAGGCAGCCTTCCACTTCGACTTCTGAACCGCCTACCGCAGTTACGACTGGGTTTACCATTTCGATTACGTCGTCTCCTTCGCCCATGTCGACGATCGCTACACGGATTGGCTTGCCCACTTGCGGTGCAGCTAATCCAATTCCGTCTGCAGCTACCATGGTGTCATGCATATCATCCAGCAAGGTTGCCAGCTCTTCGTCAAACGCCACTACTTCTTTACATGATTGTGTCAACATAGGTGAAGGATGCTTCACAATTTCCAATATGGCCAATTTAATTCCTCTTTTCAAAAAATGGATGTTGGATCAACATCTACCGACATAAGCAATCCCGATTTAATCCAATCGGTACGATAGATTTTAATCAGCTGCTGGAGAGTTTCCGTCAGCTTCGGTTCTTTTTTGTATTTTAGCAAACATTGATATCGATATCTATTGTTCACACGGCTGATTGCTGCGGCAGCAGGTCCGATAATGACCGTTTCCGGTGAGAGATTATCTTTCAAAAACCGGGTGCCCTTTTCAGCAAAATCCACCGCCTTCAATAAATCTTCATGAGTAAATTGCAGCAAGGTAATATAGTAAAAAGGCGGATAGCCGTACTGCTTTCTTGACGCCATCTCCAAAT
Source organism: Sporosarcina sp. AD_1 (assembly GCF_057373025.1). NCBI lineage: Bacteria > Bacillati > Bacillota > Bacilli > Caryophanales > Caryophanaceae > Sporosarcina > Sporosarcina sp. AD_1. The sequence continues at coordinate 77,795 of NZ_JBPVIR010000002.1, read as the reverse complement.
GATAAAAAGGTTCGTATTGCTGGGCTTTCGATAATTCAATGGCATAATGCTCTGGAGAATAGGTTTGTACGAAAACTTCTCCGGGCAGTTCATGCCTGCCTGCCCTTCCACTCACCTGTGTCAGCAGCTGGAACGTCTTCTCGGCAGCTCTGAAATCAGCCAAGTGCAATGTTGTATCTGCAGCAAGTACACCAACGAGTGTGATTGCAGGAAAATCCAATCCTTTCGCAATCATTTGGGTGCCGAGCAAGATATCCGCTTTCCCTTCGCTAAATTGGCGCAAGAGCCGCTCGTGCGATCCTTTTTGCCTTGTTGTGTCTACATCCATGCGCAAAACTCGCGCTTCGGGAAGCAATCTTGCAATCTCTTCCTCGGCTTTTTGTGTACCTGTTCCAAAAAACCGGATATGCTCGCTCTGGCATTCCGGACATTGAAGAGGAACAGGTTCCTCATGGCCGCAGTAATGGCACTTCAGACATTCGTTCGCCCGATGGTACGTTAATGAAATATCGCAGTTCGGACATTGAACGACCGTTCCACAATCGCGGCAAAGAACGAAGGAGGAGAATCCGCGTTTATTTAGAAATAATACGGTCTGTTCTTTGTTCTCCAGGCGCTGTCTCATCGCTTCGGCAAGCGGGACAGAGAACATCGAACGGTTTCCTTCTTTTAATTCCTCCCGCATATCGACAACATGGACCGTAGGCAAACTTTGTTTTTTGGCCCGCTCTGACAGGGTGAGAAGCGTGTAAACCCCTTTGGACGCTCTAGCAAATGACTCAAGCGAAGGAGTAGCACTTCCTAAAATAACGGGACAATGATGATAGTGCGCCCGCCAGATCGCAACATCCCGCGCATGATAACGTGGGTTATCCTCCTGTTTATACGTTGATTCATGCTCCTCATCCAAGATCAGCAATCCCAGATTCTCAAACGGGGCAAAAATAGCAGAGCGGGCACCGACAACAACCTTTACTTCTCCCCGGTGCACTTTTCTCCATTCATCATATTTTTCACCTGAAGATAATCCGCTATGCATGACAGCGACCAATTCACCGAAGCGCTCTTTAAAGCGTGCTGTCATTTGAGGGGTTAATGAAATTTCAGGAACGAGGACAATCGCTTCTTTCCCCTGCTGCAGGACGTGTTGGATGGCACGCAAATACACTTCCGTTTTTCCGCTTCCTGTGATGCCATGCAATAGGAAAGTTTCAGCGTTACCCTTATTGAACGCTGCCGTCACTTTCGCTAAAGATAACTCTTGTTCGTCTGTCAATGAAACCGGAATCGCAGTATCTTTCAAGCGAGGAGCCGCCGGTTCGCGGTACGTTTCCACATACTCTTCCGTTGCTGCGCCTTTTTCGATAACCGATTTCAAAGCTGGATTTTGGATACCGGATTGTTCAATGACGGAAGCCGCAGCTATCGTCTGTCCGGCCCGTTCCGCCATCCAGTGAAGCAGATCCTTCTGCTTCCTTGCATTCGGATGGATCGTTTCGAGCAGGGAAGTAATTGTCTCTCGGTCTGCCATCTTGACCACACGTGTCTTTTTAACTTCCGTCTGTTGGCCGATCGCAATATCTACGGAAACAATTCCTTCGGCCACATAGGACTTCAGCTTCCTCAATAAGCTGGCAGAACCAGCCGCCTGCTTTAAGGGTAGTCTTGTTTTATTTCCAACGAACTGCCTGAATTCCTCATCTTGAATGTCTTCCAGTCGATGGACCGTAATGAATTTCTCATATTTCGCACGCATCGCTGCAGGCAGCATGACCTGCAATGCGTCGATCTCGTATGACAACGTTTTCTCCGCAAGCCATTTAGACAGCTGTAGCAGCTCTTCTGATAAAACCGGCTCCAAATCAATCAGCTCGGCAATCGGCTTCAATTTATCTGCCGGAACATCACTATCTTCTTTTAGATTCACTATATAACCGAGAACAGCCCTCGAACCGAATGGCACTTTGATTCGCGATCCACACTGAATGACCGACTCCAAATGCGGAGGAACCGCATAGTCAAAAGGCCGATCAATTGGATAAGCTGCGACATCGACGATGACCTCAGCGATCATGCGGCATCACTTCTTCCTCTTCCATGATCGCCTCTAATAGTTTTTTGGCAAGCATTGGCTTGGCCATTGCTTCAAACGGCTTATGAGTTCCGTTCTTCGATAATAAAGTCACGACATTCGTATCACTTCCAAATCCGCCTCCCGGATCTGTCACGTCATTTACAATAATATAATCCAAGTTCTTGTTCTCAAGTTTCGATTGTCCGTATGCAATGGCATCGACTGTCTCCGCCGCAAACCCGACGAGGAGCTGTCGCTCTTTCCTCTCTCCAAGGGTTTTGAGAATATCCGTCGTTTTCTCAAGCACCAAAGCCATTTGCTGATCTTTCTTTTTCATCTTTTGCTTTTGGACTTCAGCAGGACGATAATCGGCGACAGCTGCCGATTTAATGACGATGTCCGCATCTCCGTAGTGGGAGAGGACGGCTTCCAGCATCTCCTGGGCGCTCTCGACATCGATGACTTTCACGCCTTGTGGTTTCGCTAAGCAGACAGGTCCTGATACGAGTACCGTTTCTGCCCCTAAAGCAGCAGCGGCCTCCGCCATAGCGTATCCCATTTTCCCGCTAGAAAAATTGGACACATAGCGGACTGGATCGATTCGTTCACGTGTCGGACCGGCTGTGATGACTACCTTTTTCCCTTGCAACGGCAGTGGCTTTTCGCTGTAGTTGAAGTGTTCGGCAATCAAGGCGACGATCTTCTCCGGCTCTTCCAATCGCCCTTTCCCTACATAACCGCAAGCCAAAAAACCTTCAGAAGGTTCAATGAAACGGTATCCATCCTGATGGAGCGTTTCAATGTTCCGCATGACGGCCTGGTTTTCATACATATGGACGTTCATCGCAGGAGCAATCCAGACATCTGCCGTCGTAGCCAGCAGCGTCGTTGTCACCATATCATCCGCAATGCCGTTCGCGATTTTCCCGATGGCATTTGCCGTCGCAGGTGCAACGACAACAAGATCCGCCCAGTCCGCCAGATCAATATGGGCGATGACTCGCGAGTCTTTCTCATCAAACGTATCGTAGTACACATCATTTCGGGATAATACTTGGAAGGAAAGCGGTGTGACAAATTTCATGGCGGATTCCGTCATGATCACCTTTACTTGCGCACCAGCTTGCGTCAATTTACTGACGAGTGCAACCGCTTTGTATACTGCAATCCCGCCAGTTACACAGAGGAGTATGTTTTTATTCAACAACACCATTCCACCCTTTCTACATATCGGCAACTTCTTTTGTAAGGTTTCAGACCACTGTTGCTTCCTGACGCCCCTACCTGTGCGGGGCATGGAGTATACGGCGGTGTTTTTCAAAATACGGATGGCTGTCCGTCCCTCTCAAATACAATTTACATAAAAAACGACAAACTCCCTAAGAAACAATTCAAAGGGAGCGTAGCTTGGTATATGGAACTAACCGTTTCAGGTTATAAGATCAGACTTCGTCTTCGTATACGATGGAATCATCCTGTGCCTGTATGGAAAGGACACCAGCAGCCACTTCCTCAAGTGCTTTGCCAACATTTTTATGAGAACGATAGTAGTCAATAAGGACTTCTTTCGTCTCCTGCATCTCTCTTGCACGTTTTGCAGCAAGAGTCACAAGCGTGTATTTAGAATCAATTTTCTCTTTTAATGAATCGACTGATGGATATAACATGAATTTATTCCCCTTCCAACATAAGTAAATATCTTTTTTCAACACGTTCACGGCGGCAGTGTTCAGCCATGACAATTGCATTAATACGGTCACATGCCTTGGAGACTTCGTCGTTTTCCACAACATAATCATACAGATTCATCATCTCAAGCTCTTCCCGCGCCTTCAGTACGCGGCTCGCAATGACGTCTGCTTTTTCCGTGCCTCTTCCAACCAACCGGTCCTCGAGCTCCGATAAGCTAGGCGGCGCCAAAAAGATGAACAAACCATCCGGCATTTTTTCCCGCACTTGTGCGGCACCGACCACTTCAATTTCTAAAAACACATCTCTGCCTGCATCCAGTGTTTCATTCACATAGTCAAGCGGTGTGCCATAATAATTGCCGACATACTCTGCGTATTCCAGCAATCTTCCTTCCCCGATCAGTCGTTCAAAATCCTGACGGGACTTAAAGAAATAATCGACTCCATCCTGTTCGCCTTCACGAGGGCTTCTCGTTGTCATGGAAATCGAGTATTCATAATTCGTATCCGGTTGTGAAAACAGTTCTTTTCGCACCGTCCCTTTGCCAACGCCGGAAGGGCCGGAAAGAACGATCAACAAGCCACGTTGTTTGTACATGCAATCCCTCTTCTTATGTATTCTCAAATTCGTCCCGTTTCATTCTAGTTTACACTCTCGCAAGAAAACAGCAGACGTACGTAAAGATGCCTTTCAAGCATCCTTAGGCTTAACAACTTCGTTATTTGTTAAACAGCATACTCATATTATAACATATCTCTTCAATAGAGTGCTAAAATGGGACTAAACGATTTTTTTGAAAGAGGAATTCATTATGGCATTTGACGGTTTATTCACTGCTGCAGTCACTTCAGAGCTTCAGCAGATTCAAAATGGCAGGATTACGAAGATCCATCAGCCGAACATACAGGAAATTATCTTGCATATCAGAGCGGGCAATCGAAATCATAAATTGCTTCTCTCGACACATCCTTCCTACTCAAGAATTCAGCTTACTGAAGAGACGATTGTGAACCCGGCGGAACCTCCGATGTTTTGCATGGTACTTCGGAAACACTTGGAAGGCGGTATGATAACAAAAATCGAACAAGCTGGCACAGACCGCGTCATCAATCTTGCGATTCGTGCGAAGGATGAAATTGGGGATGACATGGAGCGTGTGCTAAGCATAGAAATTATGGGTCGTCACAGTAACATCCTATTAATTGATCCGTCTCGGAATATGATTGTCGACAGCATGAAGCATTTGCCTCCATCAATGAACAGCTATCGAACGATTTTGCCGGGACAGCCGTATATACCAGCACCGCCACAAGAGAAGACGAATCCGTTTACCCTGACGGAGCAAGAATTCGATGAATTATTCGCGTCGTTTGAAACAGCTGGAGAACTTGTCAGCTCACTATCCGGATTTTCCAAGCAAAATGCGGAGGAGCTTTTGTACAGATTGCGGTCTACTCCCAAAAACGAAAGGTTCGCTATCTATCAAAACTTCCTTGCATCATTTAACGGAAACGAGCCAAAGCCTAATTATGCAGTCATCAATGGCAAAATTTCATTTTCGGCCACTCCGTTAACGCATGCTGACGCAACGTTGACTTATTTTGAAACGCTCGGCACGCTATTGGACAAAGTTTATTTTGCGCGGGCGGAGCGCGAACGGGTAAAATCACAGGCAGCCGATTTGGAACGCTGGCTTGACAATGAGATTGCGAAACTACAATTGAAAATGAAGAAATTACAAAAAGAACAGGATGCGGCGAGCAAACTGGATACCTTCCAGCTGTATGGCGAATTATTAACAGCCAACAGCTATGCGATCCAAAAGGGAGAAACAGAAGCTACCGTAGACAACTATTATGCAGAAGGTGAAACGGTCACCATCCCGCTGGACCCGAGAAAGACACCGATTGAAAATGCACAGCGGTATTACGCCCGTTATGTAAAAGCGAAGAATGCCCTCATCATGATTGCAGAACAGCTGGAAAAAGCGAAAGAGGACATTGAATACTTTGAAATGATCAAGCAGCAAGTGATGCAGGCTTCTACGGAAGATATCGATGAAATTCGGGAAGAGCTTGCCGAACTGGGCTATATGAAAGCCCGCAAGCTGAAGAAGAAGCAAAAACCGAAAAAACCGTCACCGGAGAAATATGTTTCAAGCGCAGGCATTCCGATTTCCGTCGGTAAAAATAATAAGCAAAATGACTACGTCACATTCAAAACAGCTTCCCGTGACCATGTCTGGCTGCACACAAAGGATATACCAGGATCGCATGTGGTCATCCATGAGGCCGAACCGGATGAAGAGACCATTCGAGAAGCTGCCACGCTTGCCGCCTACTTTAGTAAAGCAAGGGAGTCCGCTTCCGTCCCAGTTGATTTCACCGAAATCCGGCACGTCAAAAAACCAAGTGGAGCCAAGCCCGGCTTTGTTATCTATTTTGAACAAAAAACGATATTTGTGACACCGGATGAAGATTTAGTGAGACAGCTGAAGAAATAATTCAATTTGAGCAGGGATGGAAGGAGAGATTGCTTCCATTCCTGTTTTGTTTTTTTGTGTGTTTGGGGAGATACGTGAGATGTAGGATGGAAGTAAGTATTGGCGGTTGACCCCCGCCAGATAATCGCGTTGAACGCCAGTATACCGGAACGAACGCCAGATAAATGAGCTGAACGCCAGTATACTGGAACGAACGCCAGATAATTGAGTTGAACGCCAGTATACTGGAACGAACGCCAGATAATTGATTTGAACGCCAGTATATTGAAGCGAACGCCAGATAATTGATTTGAACGCCAGTATATTGAAGCGAACGCCAGATAAATGAGCTGAACGCCAGTATATTGAAGCGAACGCCAGATAAATGAGCTGAACGCCAGTATACCAGAACGAACGCCAGATAATTGATTTGAACGCCAGTATACCGAAACGAACGCCAGATAATCGAGTTGAACGCCAGTATACCAGAACGAACGCCAGATAATCGAGTTGAACGCCAGTATACCAGAACGAACGCCAGATAAATGAGCTGAACGACAGTATACCATAACGAACGCCAGATAATTGATTTGAACGCCAGTATCTTCCGATGAACGCCAGTAAATCAAATTGAACGCCAATATCTCCGGACGAACGCCATTAAATCATTCTGAACGCCATTATCTCCGGACGAACGCCATTAAATCGAGCTGAACGCCATTATCTCCGGACGAACGCCATTAAATCATTCTAAACGCCATTATCTCCGGACGAACGCCATTAAATCATTCTGAACGCCATTTCCTCCGGACGAACGCCATTAAATCATTCTAAACGCCATTATCTCCGGACGAACGCCATTAAATCATTCTGAACGCCATTATCTCCGGACGAACGCCATTAAATCATTCTGAACGCCATTATCTCCGGACGAACGCCATTAAATCATTCTGAACGCCATTATCTCGTAATGAGCGCCATTAAATCGAGCTGAACACCATTATCTCGTAATGAGCGCCATTAACTCCTGCCGAACGCTAAGTAATCCAGTTGAACAGCAGTAGCCTCCACAAAAAAATTAATTCCAGCACAAAAACAGACCACAAACAAACCCGCTATAGCACGAGCTCATCCGCAGTCCGCTAGTTGTAGCATGAAGTAAATCACCTACTTACAGCGCGTCTGTCCGTTCCTCGCCATCCGGTAAGTATTTCAGTAAACCGAGTTTGCTAAGTCCATTTTTGATTTTCGTTGTATAGCCGAGCTTTTCATTAGACAAATAAGAAGCTTTAGATGCAATCATCTCTTCCAGGACAGGCAGATAGCTTGGATCGATCGGCTCCCATAGGCTGTAAGAGTTGATCAGGTCCTCTAATGTCAAATGCTTGTAATCATCGCCTTTATAGCTATAGTCCGGCGCGACGCGATACCATATATCCCCGTTATCCCGAATCCAATCATCTTTGTTAATGACGATTGCATTTTGAATCGACTTTGCCGTTTCCAAGTACTTGTCGTCCCCAAATTCGTTGTACGCCATCAATAGGATGTTCATGCCGCCGAGTACGTGGTTCATGGATGCGTGCGTCGGTCCTTCTTGGATGATCGGGAAATAGTCCGAAATGTAGTACGCGTCCTTTGATACCGGAATGACATGGCCTTTCTCTTTTTGAGATACTAATAAATCCGCATAATTCCGTAGCGGTTCCTTATAATCGTCAATATCGAATTCATCACCGCTCCGGTAGTAGAATAAGGCGATCTGTTCATTAAATCGGGTGTCAATGAACGGAGCTGTGATTTCATACAGCCCTTTCAGATACGTACTCGTCACTTCCGTTTCCCAATACGGCTTATCACCCCTGAAGTTTTTCAGATTGACGAATGCATTATAAATCAAGTTTTCAAAGTATCGGTCCTGCTGTTCATGGAATAACGTCATCGCCCGATCTTCTTTCATGAGCAACAAGCTTCTGCCATACCCCTGCCCATTTTCCGGAAGCGGCTCTGTCGTCGTCACCATCTTATTAAAAGGACCGATTGCTGTGTACCAATTGTTACGTTTCTTATAGTACTGCGCGCTTTCCAGCATCCACGATTCACGATGCGCATCTTTATTGAACAGCATATTCTCCGAATTCAAATACCATTGATCGACTATGTCATTACCTTCAGATTTCAAGGCATGGATAGACATGAAAGTGGAACCGACTTGGGTAAATGATAAAGATTGCTCTTCGGCGAGCAATTCACGCATCCGGCTATGGCCGCCTTCTGCATAGTCCATTGCAAGCTGCCTGGATCGGTACGATTGGCCGACCATCCTCTCCTGCACCGACCCGTCTTGATTGAGGAAGCGAAGGACGCCCGTCGGATAGGATGTTAGATCCGCATTGAACAAATCCTCGGTGTTTCGCTTGATTGGGTGCTTGTCAAACCGATACAGCTCATAGCTATCCACATAGTTTTCCTTTTGCAAGACATCCACAGTCACCGCTTTGTCCGTTGGATTTTCTAGCTTAGAGAATAGGAAATAGTCCCCGTTGTCAAATGATCGAACGGTTAATTCGATGGTTGTTCCTTCTTCGCCAACCTCATAAAGATAGATATTGTCTCTAGAGAAATCGTTATCAATTCGAGTATGTCCTGTAAATCGGATTAATTTTTCGGAACGCAAGTAGATTGGATGCTCATCAAATGAAACCTTCTCTAAATGCACACGCCCTATTGCAGGCGAATATTCTGGTGATTGAACTGGTGCCGACAACTCATAATCTTTATCTCCATGCACCATGTTCTTTTTTATCATCGCATTATATAGGACTGCTGAGAATGTGGCCCGATCGACTGCCCCCTTATCAAGCAGCACCTTCTTTGGAATCGGTGTTTTAATTCCGAATATCGCAGTATTTCCTTGTATCTGACTGGCAGTTGGCCAAATTTCTGCTATTTGATCATCGGTTAACTCAAATGCTTCGTTAATTGCCGATTTCAAGTGGCCGATTGTCATTGCGCTCTCTTTCGTTAACAATCCATTGGCAGGTGATTGAAAAATTCCAGCGTTTTGCATCGCTTGAACGAGCATTTCATCATTCAACGATTCCTGGCCTGATTCAGTAGGCACTCCTGGAATGGAAATAACACGATTGAATGCTTGCGCTGCCTCCCCCATCGTCATCGCTGTAGAAGGCCGGAATTGCAAATCGCGGTATCCCGTCATGATACCCTGATCCACAAGCCAAATAATTTCATTTTTAGCCCAAAACTCATTTGTAATATCGGTAAAAGGAGTCACCCTTTCCTCTTGAACTGCCTGACGTTCATTGGCTTCTACATTCGGCGCGGTCACCAGTGCAGCTGCAACGAGGAAGGGAAATGCAAATTTCATCATTCTTCTCATCTGTTGATCTTCACCTCATTCACCATGATACACCATTCAGTTTACCATCAATTACAAAATAGGTATATACTGTCGAATCCTGCGTAAAAAAGCGTTATGCCCTGTGAAAAGACATAACGCTTTGCATTCATTACATATTTTATTACAACAAGCCTTCTTTCAACTTTCCATGCCACGCCAGCAGTCCATCCATTGATTCATTGCTGATTGCGCCGCTTTCAACTGCAGCTTCAGCTAATGAACCGAAATTAGTCAAGCTTTTGTAGACGAGCCCCGCTTCAGAAAAAGCAGAATCCGCGCTTGCCAATTCATATGTAAAGATTGAAACGACACCCGTCACTTTGACTCCTTCTGACCGTAAAGCTTCCACTGCGTTCAAGCTGCTTCCACCCGTAGAGATCAAATCCTCGATAATCACGGCTTTGTCAGTTGCAGCCGCTTTCCCTTCAATTTGCTTGCTTCTGCCATGTCCCTTTGCTTTCGAGCGGATGTAAACCATCGGGAGTCCAAGGATGTCTGCAACCCATGCAGCGTGCGGGATGCCTGCTGTTGCTGTCCCGGCAATTAATGTAGTTTCCGGAAAATGAGTGCGGATTAGTTCAGCTAGCCCTTCCGCGATTTGTTTGCGGCCGGCTGGATCGGACATTGTTAACCGGTTATCGCAGTATATAGGTGATTGAATACCGGATGCCCAAGTAAAAGGATCGTTCGGGCTTAATTCGACTGCACCGACATTCAATAAAATTTTAGCAATTTCCTTTTGACTCATAATTAGTTCTGTCCTTTCCAAAGTGCGTTTATTAAGTCGTATGCCGCTTTCGGTTCAGCCGCTCCAGTGATGGCTCGCCCGACGACAATATGGGTTGATCCTGCAAGTCTTGCTTCCTCAGGCGTTGCAATCCGTTTCTGATCCTGCGTGTCTCCTTGCGGCAGACGGATGCCGGGCGTGACCTTCAGAAATTCTCGACCACAGGCTTCTGCGATGGCAGCTGACTCGTGGACTGAACATACTACTCCATCCAAACCCGCTGCTTTCGTCAATTTTGCATAGTGAAGAACAGATTCCTCTAGCGGCACACGGATCAGTTGCTCTTCTGCGACTTGCTTTTCATCTGTCGAAGTGAGCTGTGTGACACCAATGAGAGCCGGGCGTTTCAAGCCGGACGGCGTTCCTTTGTCCAAGCCTTCCAATGCGGCTTCCATCATCGTTTTTCCACCTGCCGCATGGACATTGACAAGATCAACGCCAAAGCCGGCCAGAACTTCCATAGCGGACTTAACGGTATTTGGGATATCGTGCAATTTCAGGTCAAGGAAAACATCGAATCCAAGCTCTTTCATTTTCGCTACGATGGATGGCCCTTCTTTGTAATAAAGCTGCATACCCACCTTAACGCTGACATCTCCATCAAACGGACGCAAAAACGCAAGCGCCTTTTCTGCAGAATCAAAATCTAATGCGATGATCGGGGATGTTTTCATAATCGATGGCTCCTTCCTACAAGTTCAGATAGTTGGCCAATGCCAAGATCGTCCAACTTCGCCGGCAATTCCTCAATGATGTTCGGACAAACGAAAGGATCGACAAAATTGGCTGTTCCAACAGCAACAGCACTCGCGCCTGCTGATAGGAAATCAATAACATCATCGACCTCCGAGATACCGCCCATTCCGATGATTGGAATTTTGACCACCTGGCTCACTTCATACACCATCCGGATGGCGACCGGTTTGACCGCAGGGCCAGACAATCCGCCTGTTCCGTTTGCAATGATCGGACGGCCCGTCTTATGGTCGAGACGCATTCCAATGAGCGTATTAATCATGGTCAGCCCATCAGCTCCGCCTTCCTCGACAGCTTTGGCAATTTCTTTAATATCCGTCACATTCGGTGATAGTTTAACGTAAACCGGCACTTTTGATACTTCTTTCACAGCCTCCGTCAATTCACGGGCCTGCACTGGATCGGTTCCAAAAGTAATGCCGCCGCATTTCACGTTCGGACAGGAAATATTCAATTCCAATGCCTTCACATTAGGAGCTGTCGAAATGGTTTTGGCCACTTCTACGTAATCCGCTGTCTCCGTTCCTGCCACATTCGCAATGATCGGAACATCAAACTGTTCGAGCCAAGGCAATTCATTTTCCATTACGCTTTCAAGACCCGGATTTTGCAGGCCGATTGCATTCAGCATGCCGGAAGCCGTCTCCGCCACACGCGGGGTCGGATTGCCGAATCTTGTCTCCAGTGTCGTCGCCTTGATCATTATAGCGCCGAGCTTCGATAAATCATAGAAATTCGCGTATTCTTTTCCGAAACCAAAGCATCCAGATGCTGGCATAACCGGATTTTTTAGCTCCAAGCCAGGAAGTTTCACTGTTAATCTGTTCATATGGAGACCACCCCCGCTGGAAATACTGGACCGTCCGAGCAAACTTTGACATAGTCCTGTCCGGTTTGTTCAGTTGTATGGCAAACGCAAGCGAAGCAGGCGCCAATGCCGCAACCCATCCGTTGTTCAAATGACAGAAACCCTTTTTTCTCCGAGTAAGCAGCTTGCACCGCTTTTAACATCGGCATTGGGCCGCAGCTGTAATACGTAGCAAAATCGTTATCCAATTGTGCCATCACATCCGTCACAAATCCTTGTGTCCCTCTTGATCCATCTACCGTAGCGATATACGTATCGCCCAGTTGTTTGAACTGTTCCTCATAGAAACATACCGCGTCCGTCTGGAATCCAAGAATGTGAATGCAATTAACACCTTTAGCCGTCAATTGCTTCGATAATTCATATAATGGAGGAACACCGATGCCTCCCCCAATCAATACAGCCGTTTCACCTTCAGCTGTTTCATCGACAGGAAACCCGTTTCCAAGTGGCCCCAGTACATTTACAGTTTCCCCGGTTAATTTGCTTGAGAGGAGCTTGGTACCCCGCCCTTCAGCTCGATAAATGATCGTCATCTGAAATGATTCTTTATCAATAGAGGCGATGGATATCGGCCTTCTAAGCAAAGGCTCCATTGTTTCCGATACGCGGACATGGACAAACTGGCCAGGGGAAGAGATTTCCCCGACCAGTTTTCCGGCTAATGTCAATTCAAAAATATGTTCGGCGATTTCAGCGTGTCGCACGACTTTCATTTGCTCTTGTATAATCATAGTACCACCTGTTGTTTTGGCATTTGGTCTGTCTGGAAGGACATCGATTCAATCACACGCAGCATGGCATCTGCCGTATCAATAGAAGTCAGACATGGAATTCCGTTTTCAACAGACTCCCTCCGGATTCTAAAACCATCACGCTCAGGCTGCTTGCCCTTTGTTAATGTGTTGATGACCAGTTGTGCTTCCCCTTTTTGGATCACATCCAGTAAAGTTGGACCTTCTGCCCCGATTTTTCCTACTGTTTTCACACTCATTCCGGCAGCTTCCAACACTTTCGCTGTGCCTTCTGTCGCTAAAATCCGGTATCCAATCTTGATGAATCTTTCAGCGAGGTCAACCATTTCCTCTTTATCCTTGTCAGACACAGTCATCAGCACCGAGCCGTATTCTTTAATTTGCATGCCGGCCGCAACTAGCCCTTTATACAACGCTTTTTCGAGTGTAATGTCTTTCCCCATTACTTCTCCCGTCGATTTCATCTCAGGCCCGAGCGTGATGTCCACTCTACGAAGCTTGGCAAATGAGAAGACCGGCACTTTCACGTAAACCCCGGCTGGAGCCTGGGCAAGCCCTGTCTTATAGCCTTGCTCTGTGATTGATTGGCCAAGAATGGCTTTCGTTGCGATGTTGGCCATCGGCAGATTTGTAATCTTGCTTAAGAATGGTACAGTCCGGCTAGAACGCGGGTTTACTTCGATGACATATACTTGGCCTTCCGAGATAACAAATTGAATGTTGAGCAATCCTTTGATGTTCAATCCGATTGCAAGCCGTTTCGTATAATCGACGATTGTTTCCACCATCGCTGCTGATAGGTTTTGCGGCGGATAAACGGCGATCGAGTCCCCGGAGTGAACGCCAGCGCGTTCAATATGTTCCATGATGCCTGGTATCAATACATTAATGCCGTCGCAAATGGCATCCACTTCAATTTCGGTTCCGGTCAAGTAGCGGTCGATCAGAACCGGATGCGCAGGGCTCGCTTCCACAGCATGTTCCATATAGTGGAGCAATTCTTCTTCCCGATAAACGATTTCCATCGCCCGTCCGCCGAGTACATAAGATGGTCTGACGAGTACAGGGTAGCCGATTTCATTCGCAATAACGACTGCTTCCTCAACAGATACAGCTGTTTTGCCAAGCGGCTGTGGAATGCCAATTTCACGAAGAGCCTTCTCGAACTTATCCCGGTTTTCAGCACGGTCGATATCTTCAAGGGACGTGCCGATAATGTTGACACCCCGTTCTTCCAAGGCGTCAGCTAGATTGATGGCTGTCTGTCCCCCAAATTGGACGATGACCCCTTCCGGCTGCTCCAAATCGATAATATGCATGACATCTTCAATCGTCAGTGGTTCGAAGTATAATTTATCCGATATCGAGAAGTCTGTTGAAACTGTCTCCGGATTGTTGTTGATAATGATTGCTTCGTAGCCCGCTTGCTGGATTGCCCATACTGAATGGACTGTCGCATAGTCGAATTCGACGCCTTGCCCGATCCGTATTGGACCTGAGCCCAGGACAACAACACTTTTCTTATTAGATTTTACGGATTCGTTCTCTTCTTCGTACGTGCCGTAAAAGTACGGCGTATCTGACTCGTATTCACCCGCGCATGTATCGACTTTTTTGTAGACCGGAATAATCCCATTTTCTTTACGGAAGTCGTAAACCTCCCGTTGCTCTTTATTCCACAATGCAGCAACCGTCACATCAGAAAAGCCCATTCGCTTTGCTTTATAAAGCACATCTGCGTTGAATGGAACAGCTTGCAATTCCCTTTCCATTGCCACGATCTTCTCTAGTTTCCGTAAGAAGAACAGATCGATCTGGCTCCAGTCATGGATCGTCTCGATTGTCACTCCGCGTCGCAGTGCCTCCCCGATGAAGAAGAGCCGTTCGTCTCCTGCACGTCTGATCCGTTTTTCGATCCATTCATCCGTCAGGTCATCTGCATGTTTCAATGAAAGGCCGAATTGGCCTGTCTCTAATGAGCGGACTGCCTTTAAAATTGATTCCTCGAATGTCCGTCCGATTGCCATGACTTCGCCAGTCGCTTTCATTTGTGTGCCAAGATTTCGCTTTGCAGATTCAAATTTATCGAACGCCCAGCGTGGAATCTTACTAACGATATAGTCGATCGTCGGCTCGAAGCACGCGTAAGTTGAACCGGTTACCGGGTTTTTCATTTCGTCCAATGTCAGGCCGACCGCTATCTTTGCAGCCAGCTTGGCAATTGGGTAACCTGTCGCTTTTGAAGCAAGGGCAGAAGAACGGCTTACCCGCGGATTCACTTCAATAATGTAATAGTTGAAGCTATGTGGGTCCAAAGCGAGCTGAACGTTGCAGCCGCCTTCGATTTTTAGCGCGCGGATGATTTTTAACGATACATTACGAAGCATTTGGTTTTCGCGGTCTGTCATCGTCTGGCATGGTGCGACAACGATGGAGTCACCCGTATGGATGCCGACCGGGTCGACGTTTTCCATATTGCAGACGACGATAGCATTATCGGCGGAATCCCGCATGACTTCATATTCAATTTCTTTATATCCAGCGATGGACTTTTCAAGAAGGCATTGTGTCACCGGGCTATATTTCAAGCCGCTAGTGACGATCTCTTCTAAATCTTGATCGTTGTAGCAAATACCGCCTCCTGTACCGCCCAATGTGAAAGCTGGTCGGACGATGACCGGATAGCCGATTTCCTTTACAAAAGCCTGGGCTTCCTGCAAGTTATGGACAATTTCACTTTCCGGCACCGGTTCGCCTAATTCATTCATGAGCGTGCGGAACAAGTCGCGGTCTTCCGCTTTATGAATCGCATCCAATTTAGTGCCCAGGATTTCAATGCCGAGCTCATCCAAGATACCCGATTCTTGAAGTTCAATCGCCATATTGAGCCCTGTTTGCCCTCCGAGTGTCGGAAGTAGTGCATCGGGGCGTTCCTTGCGGATGATACGGCTGACAAAGTCGAGCGTAATCGGCTCAATATAAACTTTGTCCGCAATTTCCGTGTCTGTCATAATCGTCGCCGGATTGGAGTTGATGAGAATGACACGGTACCCTTCTTCTTTTAAGGATAGGCACGCTTGTGTTCCTGCATAGTCGAACTCAGCTGCTTGGCCGATGACAATCGGCCCTGAACCGATGACGAGGATCGTTTGGATGTCTTGACGTTTAGGCATTGAAATTCTCCTTTCGAATGCTGGCATTCATTAAATTGGCGAAGCGGTCAAATAAGTGGCTTGCGTCATGTGGACCTGGTGATGCTTCAGGATGGAATTGGACCGAGAATACTCGATCCGCTTCGTTGCAGATTCCTTCGATCGTTCCATCATTCAGCGCCCGATGTGTAACCGTAAGCGGAGTCGAAGCGATAGAAGATTCCTCCAGGACATAACTGTGGCTTTGGGAAGTCAATTCTGTCCTTCCTGTTGTCAAATCCTTAACGGGATAATTCCCGCCGCTATGTCCGTTTTTCATCCTCTGGATTTTTGCTCCGTATGACATGGCAAGTAGTTGATGGCCAAGTCCGATACCAAAGATTGGCGCCTTCCCGATAAGATGCTTAATCGTTTGTGCCGCCCCTTCGACATCTTCTGGGTTGCCAGGTCCGTTCGACAATAAAATTCCGTCCGGCACGAGCGCAAGTATGGCTTCAGTAGAAGTGTTATACGGCACGACAATTACGTCAAAATTACGTTTGTTCAACTCCCGCAGCAACCCATGCTTCAAACCGTAATCGATGACGACCACACGCTTGCCTTGGCCAGGGCTGGAATATGGCTTCTTGGTCGAAATGGAAGCAACTTGATTTACCGGGACTTCATATGCCTCGATTTCACGGTTGGCTACAACAACATCCAACTCTTCACCTGCCGCTGTCAGTTTGCCTTTCAACGGGCCCTTTTCACGCAGCAAACGAGTCAGCTTCCGTGTATCAATTCCTTGGATGCCAGGGATCCCTTTTAACGTAAGAAGGTCGCCTAACGTCATGGTGCTCCGGAAGTTGGATGGCTCGTCGCTATATTCCCGGACAACGATTCCGTTAATTGCAAGTTCGATCGATTCATAATCATCACGGTTGATGCCTGTATTTCCGATCATTGGATACGTCATAACAACAATTTGGCCATAACCGGATGGGTTAGATATCGCTTCCTGATAACCGGTCATTCCTGTCGTAAAAACCGTTTCACCGATCGATGCCTGATCTGACCCAAACGCTTCTCCTTTGAAAACTGTTCCGTCTTCTAACACAAGATATCTTGTTTTCATCATTCCTCATCCTTCCAGACGATTTTGCCTTCAAAGATTGTTGTTGCCGGCCATCCGAAACATGTCCAGCCGTCAAATGGCGTATTCTTCCCTTTTGAAATGAACGTAGAACGGTCGATGGTCTGTTCTTTATTCAAATCAAGCAGGACTAGATCCGCTTTAGCTCCCACTTCGATTGTTCCATATGGTAAGCCGAATACACGAGCTGGTTTCACTGTCATCCAATCTACTAATTGTTTCAAAGTCCATTCGCCTTTCTTGACGAAGTGCGTATATAACAGCGGGAAAGCTGTCTCAAATCCTGTAATGCCGAATGGTGCCTTCGCGAATCCTGCTGCCTTTTCCTCAGCCGTATGAGGAGCATGATCTGTCGCAATGAAATCGATCGTCCCGTCCAGCAATCCTTCAATAAGCGCGTCGCGATCTTCGCTACTTCTTAGCGGAGGGTTCATCTTCCAATCCGCGTCATCTCCCGGAATATCGTCTTCACATAGCAATAAATGGTGGGGAGTGACCTCAGCCGTCACGCGCACTCCCGCCTTTTTCGCATCCCGGATGACTCTCACTGATTCCTTTGTGCTGACATGGCATACGTGGTAATGTGCGCCTGCCGCTTCCGCCAGCAGAATATCTCTTGCGATATGCACAGATTCAGCGATGGAAGGTATGCCTGTTAAGCCAAGTTCTTTGTTCCGTTTTCCTTCATGCATGGAACCGCCATAAATTAACGTGTTGTCTTCACAGTGAGCGACAATAGCCATATCCAGTTTGGCTGCATCCTGCATAGCCTCGTACATCATGCCAGCCTGCTGGACACCGACGCCATCGTCAGTGAAGGCAAATGCTCCTTCTTCTTTTAGTGCTGCCAGATCTGTCCGCTCTTTTCCTGCTTCCCGAATCGTAATGGACGCATAAGGCAACACACGAATATGTGCTTTTTCACGAATGAGCGAATTGACATGCGCCAGATTTTCTTTCGTATCAGGAACGGGTCTCGTATTCGGCATCGCACAGATTGTTGTGTAGCCCCCCTTGGCAGCTGCAAGTGTTCCGGAATCAATCGTTTCCTTATGCTCGCCGCCGGGCTCACGCAAATGAACATGCACATCGATGAATCCTGGAGCCGCCCAAAGTCCTTCACCTGCGATGACTGTCGCATCCTGCCGATCTAAATTCGGACCAATCTCGCAAATTACATCGCCATTCATTTTTATGTCTGCCGTAACGGCAACTCCTTCATCATTTATCAGCTGGACATCTGTTAGAATCGTATTCATTTCATTGTCTCCCCCTTGATATCATGTCTAGAATTGCCGCTCTTACGTAAACACCGTTTTCAACTTGCTTGAATATGCGGGAACGTCCGCATTCAATTAAGGAATCTGCTATTTCTACATCTCGATTGACTGGTGCCGGGTGCATGATGATCGCTTTTTCTTTCATCATCGACTCCCGTTCAACAGTCAGTCCGTACTGTGCATGATAGCTTTCTTTCGTCAGTGACGTTTGCTCATCATGCCGTTCATGCTGAACCCGAAGGAGCATGACGACATCACTTGTTCTAATGACTTCATCCCAACAATCCAGACAGTCAAACTCTCCAGCCCACTCTGGTGGGCAAAGGAACGTAACTTCCGCGCCAAGCCGTTTCAGGGCATCGGCATTGGAACGGGCTACCCGGCTATGGGCAACATCCCCTGCGATCAATACTTTCAAGCCTTCAAAACTGCCAAACTCCTCTTTGATCGTGTACAAGTCTAGTAAGGACTGCGTCGGATGCTGGCCGGAACCGTCACCCGCATTGATCAATGAAACATTGACGTTGTCGAGCAGCGGCTCATAATAGCCATCTTCCGGATGCCGGATAACCAATGCATCCAAGCCGATCGCTTCCAACGTTTTCACCGTATCATAAAGGCTCTCTCCCTTTAATGCACTGGAGAATCCAGGTTCGAACGGAAGGACATCAAGACCCAGTTTCAACTCCGCCATCTCGAAACTCGTTTTAGTTCTTGTACTAGGTTCGAAAAACAAATTACTGATTATGTATGGAGATGGTGTTTGACGAATCCCATATTTCTTGAATTGCTCTGCACGTTCCAGGATCATCATGATTTCGTCAGTTGAAAGATGTTTCATAGATAGTAGATGTTTCATTTTTGTTCCCTCCTATTTGTTCAACCTTTGCCTGATTTGTTGTTTCGTTATATGTTCCATGCTTACGAAAAAAACGAGCTTTTCCAGTGGTGGAAAGGCTCGTTTAAAGAGACGGCACTGCCATTTCCCTTATTAAGGGGCATATGACTCCGTCAATCGAACCTTTCCTTGCCTCTCTGGACAATGTTAAAAGGTCTTACTTATTCAGTTTCATCCATCATAGTTTCGTTCTTTCTCCCTGGAAGCACAAGGTTCAAAACCACACCGACTATCGCTGCGAGCGCCATGCCCCCTACTTGGAAAGTTTCACTAATGTGGATAGAAGCACCCCCTACACCAATGACAAGGATGATTGAAGCGATAACCAGATTCCGTTGTTCTCCAAAATCCACCTTGTGATCGACCAGCATCCGAAGTCCGGATGAGGCGATGATACCGAAGAGGAGAATGGACACGCCGCCGAGCACCGCTGTCGGGATTGTTGTGATGGCTGCCATCACTTTACCCATGAAGGAAAACAGGATGGCGAATACAGCTGCGCCGATAATCACATAAACGCTATATACTTTCGTAATCGCCATAACTCCGATGTTTTCACCGTAAGTCGTTTTCGGAGGTCCGCCGAGCAATCCGCTTATGAATGTCCCTAATCCATCACCGAGTAATGAACGGTTCAATCCTGGGTTTTTAATAAAATCCCGTTCCACAACACGTCCGAGGACGAGCTGATGTCCAATATGCTCAGATATGGTTACGATAGCGATCGGCACCATGATGGCGAGCAGTGTTGGCGTGATGACGAATTCATAATCGACACCTGGGATCAGGAAATCAGGAATTTGAATGAAATCCGCTTTTTTAATCGGTGCAAAATTGATGATACCGATTTGCCAAGAATACAAGTAGCCAACAACAATTCCGATCAATACTGGCATCAGGCTGATGACGCCTCGGAAAAACATCAGGCAGATGATCGATGTCAGCAGCGTAACAAGTGCTGCGGAAAAATGTAGAAGACTGTATGTTTGAACACCGTCCACTTCAATCATACTGGCCATTTGCACTGCTACCGGCGCTACGCCGAGCCCGATTACCATAATGACCGGTCCTACGACAACCGGCGGCAGGATTTTCATAATCCAGCGATAGCCGGTTTTCCAGATGACCAGCGCCACTAGTGAATAGACCAGAGCAACAAATAAACTGCCGATCATAGCGCTTCCTATACCACCAGAGTTCGTCGCCGCAATAATTGGTGCAATGAAAGCGAAAGATGACCCTAAATAAGCGGGTACTTGAAATCTTGTGACCAGAACGAAGACCATTGTTGCAATTCCGCTCGTCAACAAGGCGATGGCGGGGCTTAATCCTACTAACGTCGGCACTAATATTGTTGCTCCGAACATGGCAAACATGTGTTGCAAGCTAAGAACCAACCATTTGCCCGCTTGTGGTCTTTCATGTACATCCAATACTTTGTCGCTCATGTTCCTGTACCTCCGTTACCCAATTCTCTATTTAATGTGTATAGTGACTCCGTCTTTGCCGTCTTCTTCATTGACATTGACAACAACGCGCTCTTCGCTTGATGTCGGGATATTCTTTCCGACAAAATCCGGCCGGATCGGCAATTCACGGTGGCCCCGGTCTACAAGCACTGCAAGTTGAATGGCGGCAGGCCGGCCTAAATCCATAACCGCGTCCATCGCGGCGCGGACTGTTCTTCCCGTATAGAGAACATCATCCACAAGAATCACTTTTTTATTGTTAACGTCGTGCTGAATATCTACTTGGTGCACTTCCGGTTCCTGGCTTTCATGCTTGAGCTGCAAGTCATCCCGATATAACGTGATGTCTAATTCACCCGTTAGAATTGGCCGGCCTTCGATCTGTGCTATCTTGTCCGCAAGACGTTTTGCCAATACTGCCCCTCTTGTTTTAATTCCGACTAGAATACATTCGTCAATTCCCCGATTCCGCTCAATAATTTCATGTGCAATCCTTGTGACAGCTCTTGCTATAGCTTGTTCATCAAGAATATTAGCTTTTTCCACCAAATCGCACCCCTCCGATTGTTCTATTGATTTCATAAAAAAACCCTCCAGCCATTTATGGCGGGAGGGCATACGTACAGAAAAATTCATACACGAATTGCGCGCAGCAATTCTACTGTACTTCCGTGCAACCTTCCCAGCCTCTCTGGACTGTCTTTAAAGGTATCGCTATTCATTTGCTGTGATTAGTATACTGCCATCTATTTCCGAAGTCAATGTTTTTCTTCTCGCATTTTTTCGAGCAGTTGCTGGAAGTCCTCCGGCAATGGCTTGGAGAATTCCATATATTCACCCGTTGAAGGATGATCAAACCCGATGATGCCGGCATGCAGAACTTGTCCGTTGAAGTCAATTGTCTTCTTCGGCCCATACTTCGGATCACCTGCCAGCGGGTACCCAATATATTTCATATGCACACGGATTTGGTGAGTCCGGCCTGTCTCTAACCGGCATTCTACTAGAGTGAAATCACCGAAACGTTCGAGTACTTTAAAATGGGTCACTGCATGCTTGCCATGATCAACAACCGTCATACTTTGACGGTCTCTTGGGTCGCGGCCGATCGGTGCATCAATTGTGCCGTTATCATGTGGAATATGGCCATGCACAAGCGCGGTATAGACACGGGTCACGGTCTTCGCCACTAATTGATTGACTAGCGACACATGTGCCTTATCGTTCTTCGCTACCATTAAAAGACCTGATGTATCTTTGTCAATCCGATGGACAATACCAGGGCGCAGGACGCCATTAATGCCGGATAGATCCGTACAGTGATGCATCAATCCGTTTACGAGCGTACCGGAGAGATGGCCTGGCGCAGGATGGACGACCATGCCGCGCGGTTTATTGACGACTAGTACATCGCTGTCCTCATAAACAATATCCAAATTGAGATCCTCAGCTACGATGTCCAATTCCTCAGGTTCAGGCTCCGTAACTGTTACGACATCACCCTGTTTTACTTTCATATTGGGTTTTACGGTCATGTCATTTACTAAAACAGCCCCGTCCTTCACCCACTGTTGAATTTGCGTGCGAGACCAGTCTGGATTATAGAGGGAAAGTGCTTTATCAATCCGATTCCCTTCCAGCTGCTCTGTTATTTGTATTTCGTGTTGTTCCATTAAGACACCTTTTTCTTATTCTTTTTTTCTTCCGCTATGACATGAATGATGATTAATACGACACCAATCGTTAATGCGGCATCTGCCACATTGAAAATCGGGAAATCATAGTTAATAACTGGAATGAGAACGTCCACAAAGTCGACAACTTCCTTGCGCCAAATCCGGTCTATGAAGTTTCCAATGGCACCACCGAGCAGAAACATGAGGCTGACGGCAAACAGGCGATTCGCTTTGCCTTCCTTCTGGAAGAAATAAATGATGCCCACTACAACCAGCAGCGTCACCACATAGAATAGCCACATTTGTCCCTCCAGCATCCCCCATGCCGCTCCTCGGTTCCGGTGCGATAAGAGCCCGATATAAGGGTCCCAAATAGTAATTTTCTCACCAAGCTCCATATTTTTCACAACAAGCCATTTTGTCAATTGATCCAGCAGGATGACTATAATGGCAATTCCGTAGTAAATAACCACTCGACTAAACCCCCGTCCGACAGATTCTGATTCATTTTACCACAAAAAGAAGGAGGAAATGAAATGTGAGTCAAAACAAGATCGGTATATTCAATAATTCTTCATCCAAAAAACGGCGGAGGTCCTGATCGGTTCCTCCGCCGTTCCTTGTAAAATTAGTTTATTGCAGCTGCTATTCTTACACGTAGTATGTTTTCACGACGTTTGCGCATCGTGCACAAAGTGCCGGATGGTCAGCATCCGAGCCGACTGTTTCAGAAATGGTCCAGCATCTTTCACATTTCTCGCCGTCTGCCTTCTCAACTAGGACGCTTGCGTTATCCAATTGCAAGGAAGCCTCTGGCATTTGATCCATCGCCCCTTCTTCAAATTGGGAGACGATGAAAAACTGAGCCAAATCGATATCTCCAGCATCCAAGATTCCTTTCATCTTGTCCGGCAAGGCAACCGTCACTTTCGCTTCAAGTGATTTTCCGATTACTTTTGCATTCCGTGCCTCCTCTAATGCTTTCAATACATCATCACGAACGAGCATCAATTTTGCAAATCGCGCACGAAGCTCTTCTGCACCTTCAACCTCTAGGCTTTCCGGCATATCGACTAATTGAACACTTTCTTCCTGGACGTGCTCCAAATACGCCCACATTTCATCTGTAGTATGCGGAAGAATCGGTGATAACAGTTTTAATAAAGTGACAAGCGATTCATACATAACCGTTTGCATCGCACGGCGATGTGGATGATCTTTCCCCTCGATATAAACAACATCTTTCGCAATATCAAGATAGAACGAACTCAATTCATTTGTACAGAAGTTATTTACAGCATGATAAACATCTGCAAAATGGTATGTTTCGTAAGCATTATGCACTTCATTGATCAAGTCTTGCAATTTCACATACACGTATTGATCGACCGGCCGCAAGTCTGCGAATGCTACGCTGTCAACGGATGGATTGAAATCTGACGTGTTGCCATGCAAGAAACGGAGTGTGTTCCGGATTTTACGGTACACTTCAGATACTTGCTTGAAGTTTGAATCAGATACCCGGACGTCCGCCGTATAGTCGACAGAGGAAACCCATAAGCGTAAAATATCCGCTCCCAGCTGATTTACAACTTTCGCTGGAACAATCGTGTTGCCGAGGGATTTACTCATTTTCCGGCCTTCGCCGTCCAATGTGAAACCATGGCTCAGCAATCCTTTATAAGGTGCGATGCCATTGATGGCAACACTTGTCGTCAAGGAGGAGTTGAACCAGCCTCGGTATTGGTCAGACCCTTCCAAATAAAGATCCGCAGGGTAGACAAGGTCATCGCGCTCCACTAAGACACCTTGGTGTGTTGAACCGGAATCGAACCAAACGTCCATGATATCCGTTTCTTTCGTAAACTGTCCATTCGGGCTGCCTTCGTGCGTGAAGCCTTCGGGAAGAAGTTCTTTCGCATCCCATTCAAACCAAATATTTGAACCATGTTCCCGGAACAATTTTGCTACATGTGCAATCGTTTCGTCCGTAATGATCTCCTGGCCATTTTCCGTGTAGAATACAGGGATTGGAACACCCCAGACGCGCTGACGGGAAATACACCAGTCTCCACGGTCACGGACCATGTTATAGAGACGTGTTTCGCCCCACTCCGGTGTGAACTTCGTATTGCGGATCGCTTCGAGCAATTCACCTCGGAAAGATTCGATGGAAGCAAACCATTGCGCAGTTGCACGGAAGATAACAGGCTTCTTCGTACGCCAGTCATGCGGATACGAGTGAGTAATGAAAGAAAGTTTCAAAAGCGCGCCGGCTTCATCCAGTTTCTTCGTCACTTCTTTATTTGCATCCTCATAAAACAACCCTTCGAATCCAGGAGCTTCATCCGTCATGACACCACGGTCATTAATAGGTGAAAACGCATCGATTCCATATTGCTTGGAGACATAAAAATCGTCTTCCCCGTGTCCTGGGGCTGTATGGACACAGCCAGTACCCGCTTCAGCTGTGACATGCTCTCCTAACATGACGAGAGAATCACGATCATAGATTGGATGTTTCGCAATAACACGATCCAGTTCGGATCCTTTGATTTCTTTTAAAACTTCGTATGTTTCCCAGCCAATATCCTTCGCCACATGTTCAACGAGGTCTTTGGCAAGCAGGAACTTTTCTCCACCCGTCTCGACGACAGCATACGAGAATTCAGGATGCAATGAAATTCCTAGGTTAGCAGGAATTGTCCATGGCGTCGTAGTCCAGATGACGATTTTCACATCTTCTTCTACTACTCCACGGCCATCTTTGATCGGGAATGCAACATAGATGGATGGTGATTTCTTATCTTTATATTCAATTTCCGCTTCAGCAAGTGCAGATTCACTGGATGGAGACCAATAGACTGGCTTTAGGCCTTTGTAGATATAGCCTTTCTTCGCCATCTCGCCGAACACTTCGATTTGTCTTGATTCGAACTCAGGCTTCAGCGTGATGTACGGGTTTTC
Organism: Sporosarcina sp. AD_1; assembly: GCF_057373025.1. Lineage (NCBI taxonomy): Bacteria > Bacillati > Bacillota > Bacilli > Caryophanales > Caryophanaceae > Sporosarcina > Sporosarcina sp. AD_1. The sequence goes on along the minus strand of NZ_JBPVIR010000002.1, from coordinate 52,386 downwards.
CCAATCGCCACGCACACCGAGCCGCTTAAACTCCGTACGTTGGTTATCAATTTGGCTATATGCATAGTCTTCACACATTTTCCGGAATTCCGCTACAGAAAGCTCTTTCCGATTAACCCCTTTATTGACCAATGCCTGTTCAATTGGAAGGCCGTGAGTGTCCCAGCCCGGAACATAAGGTGCATGGAAACCGGACATCGATTTATAACGGACAATCATGTCTTTCAATACTTTATTCAGCGCATGCCCCATGTGGAGGTCGCCATTTGCATATGGAGGCCCATCATGTAAAACGAAGAACGGACGACCTTCTGTGCGCTTTTGCACTTTTTTATAAATGTCCATTTCTTCCCACTTCTTCTGCATTTCCGGTTCTTTGTTAGGCAAATTGCCACGCATCGGAAAATCCGTCTGCGGCATGAGCAACGTATCTTTGTACTCCATCAAACTTCCTCCTCAATTGTTTTAAATCATATTTGTAGAAACCGCATCGAGCCCGAGAAACAAAAAATCCCCGTCCCCAAAAAGGGACGAGGAATGAATCTCGCGTTACCACCCTAGTTGCAATGGACTATTTCCCATTGCCTCTCAGTCACCGTAACGGGGTGTACCGGGATTGCGTTTCTTCAATCCGGCTCCAGAGTGATTTTCGTCTCCGTATCGACGTCCGGGCTTCCACCAACCCCGGCTCGCTATGCGTGAATATCGGAAAGTACTGTCTCTTTCAATGCCTGTCGTTCATTATATGCACATTATTATAGTTGTGAATGAAAAGAAAAGTCAAGCTTTCATTCCTGATCAGCAGCCGCTTCGAGCTTTTCTGTATCTGGAACATATTCCATCAAGCGATCCCAATCCTCAGTCTTGATTAAATCAAGCTGCGCTTCGATGAGCATTTTGAAACGGTTTCTGAAAACTTTGGACTGCTTTTTCAAATCTTCGATTTCCAGAGCGATCCGGCGTGCTCTGGAAAGTGCCTCGTTAACAATCCGGTCTGCATTCTTTTCCGCTTCTTTGATGATCAGCTTGGATTCTTGCATTGAATTGCGTCTCACATCCTCAGCAGCCTCTTGGGCAATAAGGATGGATTTTTGGAGCGTTTCTTCAATCGAGTTGAAATGCGAAATCTGCTCCTTCGTTTCTTTCAGGTCACTTTTCAATTTCTTATTCTCATCCAAGACATTTTCATAGTCTTTCATAATCTGTTCCAGAAACTCGTTCACTTCATCTTCATCATATCCGCGGAATCCGCGGCTGAATTCTTTATTATGTATGTCAAGTGGTGACAGTGCCATCTAGTGGATCTCCCCTTTCAGGTATTCTATTCTATTATACATACTGGCAGGAAAGAAAGCAGTAGTTTTTCGCGCGATTGTCTGAAAAATCATTCTAACTTACCAATATTCAGACGAATTTTGTCCTTCTTTGTCCTGCCTTCAATCGTCAAAATTTTAAAACGGCCTGCTCCCCTGATCGAAATCATATCCAATTCATTGACCTCAAACGACGTTTGATCCCGGGTCGTCCAATTGACTTTCACCTTTTCTCCGTGAATCAATGCAGCAGCTTTTTGTCTTGCACAATTCAGCAAAGAAGCCACAATGACATCTAGTCGAAGCGAACTGACGATATGCAAACTTTCCAGCCATTGTTCGGTCGATGCTAACAATTTTTCCGGGTTATCGACAAGATCCAGCCTGACTTTCGAGCGGCCGACTGAATCAAAATTGGCTCGCAAGTAATCCTTCATCTCATTTGCTGCCGCCAGCTGTGCCTGTCCATCTTCAATTAGAATATCACCGAACTTTGACCGGTCGATGCCAAGCGCCATTAAAGAACCTAAGACATCACGATGCTCCAATTGGACAAACTTGGAGGGATAATGAATTTCAAAGACTGAAATCTGGTAATCCTCTGGTGTAGGCTCATAATAATCGGGATATAGAAGGACACGCTCCCTCTCCGCTTCCCGGAATCCTCCATCTGAGGAAGATAGCAATCCAGCCCCTTGTGAGATCGTCTGCAATATAAAACGCTGCCTTGGATCTAAAAATCCCGTAAGCTTCGGAGAATACGTATTCTCTACTTCATTAACCCAGCCAGACGCCATTTCGATGAAAGGCTGTTCATCTTTTCTGAAATGCTGAATAATCGAATCCATGTCGAAACTCCTTTTTGCTCTCTATATAGAAAAATCCTCACCCAATTGTGAGGACTGTACAGCTTTATCCCTTAGATTACAGCACTTAATATGATCGTGAAGACCTGCGCTAGGCCTTGTCTAATAAGGCTTAGGGCAAACAGCGCCACCAAAGGTGAAAAATCGATCATGCCAAAAGGCGGGATGAATTTACGGAAAAACCCTAAATACGGTTCAGCAATTTTCCCAAGCCAGATTCCGACCTTAGTTTCCCGGGAAGCAGGCACCCATGACATTAAAATATAGATCACAAGCAGAATACTGTAAATGTTAATACCATACATTATAAGTTGAAATAGTTTATATAGTAACACGGCCATTATGACTGTCACACCTCATTTAAATTCTATCGTTCAAAATAATCGGTTATGGAGCCGGCTACTTCGACGTTTTCAGGGACGCATAAGAAGATGTCCGTGCCGATCCTTTGGATGTCGCCTCCGAGTGCGTAGACGGTTCCACTTAGGAAATCGACAATGCGGACGCCCTGATCTCTTTCGATCCGTTGCAGATTGACAACGACAGCGCGCTTGTTCTTTAAGTGTTCGGAAATATCCTGTGCTTCGGCATACACCCGCGGCTCCACCAAAATGACTTTTGAGGATTTTTGAATGCTTTGCAAGCTCACAATATTGCCAGTCGGCTGAGGTTCGTTTGCAGTCTGCTTTCTACTATTCACACGTTTAGGAGGTTCCTGCACTGGTTGCTGCACTTGGACGGAACGTTCTTGCTCAAATTCCTCTTCGTCCTCTAAATAGAACCATTTCTCGAATCTTTTCTTCATGCTCACTGTTATCCCTCACTCTCTGTCCCGACTAATGCGGTTCCGATTCTGACATGAGTCGCGCCTTCTTCAATTGCAATCGTATAGTCATTCGACATGCCCATTGATAACAATTTACATGGCGCATGTTCAAGCTGCTTTTCTGCCAGTTCATCACGCAGCTCCCGTAACGAACGGAAAACGCGGCGAATGAAATCTGTATCCTCGGTAAAAGGAGCCATTGTCATTAAGCCCACCACACGGACTTTATCATACACAGCAAGATCTTCTAGAAATGTACCGACCTCATCAGGGGTTAAACCGGATTTGCTCTCTTCCCCTGAAACATTGACCTGCACGAAGCAGTCGACCGGTTGATCCGCCCGTTTCTGGATCTCTTTTGCCAAGCCTAAGCGATCCAAGGAATGCAAATAATCAATTTCATTTATGAAATCCTTCACTTTTCTGCTTTGCACATTTCCGATGAAATGCCAGATGACATGATCTGTAATCGACTGCCGCTTTCCTAGAAGCCCTTCAGCACGGTTTTCGCCTAAATGGACAATTCCATCCGTGATAACTTCCTTTGCCCTTTCAGCAGAAACCTGCTTTGTCACCGCGACAACTGTAACGTCAGACCGTTGGCGTCCGCTTCTTTCACAAGCAGCTATGATTTCTTGTTCGATATGATCCATTCGACTCTTGAGTGCGTCCATACAATTATCACTACTTTTCTTCTACTTTGCTTTATTGTATCAAGCAAACACGCACATATCAACGTTTAGCTTATCCGTTCTCACTTTTCCTTCCAATTAAAACAATATCTTTTCCGATCGTTACCACTTCTGCATACTTGACCTGTTTCAAATCTTTCATTTTTGAATCAGAAAAAAACGAACGCTCTGCACCCCCTACATGCAGTGAATCTACCTTACCACTTTTAATATCAATCGTTGCGTCTTGAACAAAACCTAAGAATGATCCTCTTCTCACTTCAATGACTTCCTTCTTCTGCAAATCGGTAAATTTCATTGCCTCTCCTCCCTTCTTACTAAGATATGAAAGGGACTGCAAAAAAAGCAATAGGTCAAGCATTAGATCATAAAAGAAGGTCCACATAACTGCTGATTGTGATAGTAAAGGAGCAAAAAATGATTTCAGGATAATGACAGCATCTCAACGAAAGGAGCAAACAGAGCTGTGTCCACTCCAAAGGGCGTACCAGGTGGGTATAACCGTTCCTATATTACGCATACCTATTAGACAGCATGGCAGTTGCATGTGTTCCCATTCTGCTGCAAGATAGGCAAAAAGACGATTGGAATCAATCCAACCGCCTCCACCTTGCTATTTTCATTTTTTGCTTTCCATGCCATCACGTATAATTTTGATTGCATTCTTCTCAAGACGGGAGATTTGGGCTTGAGAGATGCCTAATTCCTTTGCAATCTCCGTTTGTGTCTGCCCCAGATAGAACCGTTTTGAAAGTATCAGCTGCTGTCTTTCACTCATGCCGGATACTGTTTCTTTCACAGCTACATAGGTGAGCCATCGTTCTTCCGAAACGGTTTTGTCCTGCAACTGATCCATAATGAATACCGGGTCGCCTCCATCGCTGTTCATCGGCTCATGAAGTGACATTGGATCTTGTATGGCATCCAAGGCAAATAAAATATCATCTTCCGGGATGCCGGTCGCTTCAGCCAAGTCCGATATCCGAGGTTCTTTTTGGTGTTCGTTAATATATTGCTCTTTTGCCTTGATCGCTTTGTAGGCAATGTCCCGCAAGGATCGGGAAACACGGATTGCATGATGATCACGCAAGTGCCTCTTGATTTCTCCGATGATCATCGGAACTGCATATGTTGAAAACCGGACGTTATGTTTCAAGTCGAAGTTATCAATCGATTTCAGCAAGCCGATGCACCCGACTTGGAAAAGGTCATCCGCCTGTTCACCGCGATATGCAAAGCGTTGAACGAGGCTTAGTACTAATCGTAGGTTTCCGACGACAAGTTCTTCCCGAGCTGATTCGTCACCGTTTTGAAGCCGAATAAAAGTTTCTTTCATCACTTCGTTCGACAGTAAAGGCAAGTTGGACGTATCGATACCGCAGATTTCCACTCTAGTACGCATCATTCGCTTTTCCTCCGCTTTCTGTAGATGACTGTAGTGGATAGTTTGTCCTCTGAATTACAGAATATGCGAAAAAGGGAAGCGCCAATTATAACCATCAGGCAATCGGATGATTCAGCCGATCACGTAAATCTGATATGATTTTCTTCTCAAGCCGGGAGATATACGACTGGGAAATCCCTAATAACTCCGCCACTTCTTTCTGCGTCATTTCGAGCTGGCCCGTCAGGCCAAACCGGCATTCCATAATATAACGCTCTCGTTCATCGAGCAGCATGATCGCTTCAATCATATGCTGCCTTTCCAATTTTTTTTCGACATCATCAATTATAATATGCTCATCCGTGCCCAGAATATCAGATAAGAGCAATTCATTGCCGTCTGCATCTGAATTCAGTGGCTCATCAAAGGAAATTTCTGATTTGGTACGATTCGTTTTTCGTAAGTGCATAAGAATCTCATTTTCAATGCATCTAGAAGCATAGGTAGCCAATTTTATGTTTTTGTCGCTTTTGAATGTCTCAATCGCTTTAATCAACCCGATTGTCCCGATACTGATCAAATCCTCGATATGAGTATTCGTATTGTCAAAACGTCTTGCAATATAGACGACTAGCCGAAGATTCTTTTCAATTAATGTATCTCTTGCTTCCATATCGCCTTCCATGAAAGCACGGATGGTCTGCGCTTCTTCTTCCCTCGTCAATGGCTTCGGAAGTGATTCATGGCCCCCAATATAAAAGGTGCCCCGTTTTCTCCGGAAAAAACTTGTTAAGATCGACAACCAACTCTTCAACTTATACCACATGCGCAGTTCCCCTTTCCTTTGATATGGACTCCATAGCAGAAACGTGTAATATTGCGTCCGCCCCATCCGGATAACGATTGTCCTCTTTTGTCAGCACGAGGTAACCAGGCTGCAATTGATCACCATCATCCAATTTCCACCACTCGTACTTAAATCCGATCGCCCAGCTTACGCCTTGTACAGTAGTAAGGCGGATCAGCCGGATCCCTTTTTGATATTCAGCTGGAAAAGAACTTACATTAGCCAGTTTTTTCGGGTTCCATTGTTCGAGCGGGCCAATTAGATCCTGTGGGATCATCTGTTTAACCGCCCGATAAGAAACGAAATGTACCGGCGCCCCTGTCATCGGCTCTGTACAACTATTTCCGGTGTCAATGAACACCTGCATCCGAATGTCTTGTTTCCATATTCGCAGAGTTGACATGCATGCAAAATCATCCATCTGCTTAGCCACACGTACATCCAGCCATTTTCCTTTAAAGATTGATAATGAAATGAAAGCAATGAGTGCACTAAGAAAGACAGAAAGGTAAGCTGGCATCGGGAAGGACTGTGCGGAGTAGACGGTCAGCAGCCCACCGGAAAACAAGGCACCCACCAAGACAATTCCTATCGCTTTCCTCCATACGGCCAAGGCTTTCCCAAAAGCACAAAATGTCATGAGCAGAAACGAGATGATCATGCTGATGAAAGAGGATGAAAATAATGTGACGGGCAAGGCACCTGCAAAGGAGGCGAACCAAAGTCGTCCACGGGCGGCCTGCAGGTTCCCTGTCTTGTTCGCAAAAGAAAGCACAGCAAAATTAAAAACCATATTAATCGCGATGATCAGCTCACCATACATGAACCACCCTCCCTTGATGGTTAGGATAACACTTGGTCCATGAAATGTTTGTCGGAATGGGAATTTATTTTCTTTGATTATTCGACAGACCACATGTTACATGCCTAATCTAGCCTCTTTCATTTCACCTAGATACAGACAAAAAAAGACTCCCAGCAGAAATAGCTGGAAGTCCTTTGATATTGATTTTATTGTCTGCGCTGGCGGTTCCGCAAGAACGTCGGAATATCGAGCGCATCCTCATGCTGATTCGTTTGCTGCGGTTGCCGTTGCGGCTCGGATTGCGTGTGGTGCTGAAGCGGTTCTTCCCGTCTTGCAGGAGCGGCTTGCTGGGCAGGCTGCGCTTCCCGTTGACGGGTGCTGCCAAAACCTCCACCGCGGTTGGAACGCACTTGTGTAAGTTGCTCCTCGTTAAAGCCTGTGGCAATGACCGTAACAATGATTTCGTCTTTAAGATCATCATTGATGACCGAACCGAAAATCATATTAACATCTTCATCTGACGCAGACGCTACGATATCCGCAGCTTCCTGCACTTCAAACAGGCTTAGGTTGGAGCCGCCTGTAATATTCATGATGACGCCTTTAGCTCCATCAATGGACGTTTCAAGCAATGGGCTGGAAATGGCTTTTTTCGCCGCTTCTGCCGCACGATTTTCACCAGTGGACATACCGATCCCCATTAAAGCAGAGCCTTTGTTGGACATGATTGTTTTAACATCCGCAAAGTCCAAGTTGATAAGACCTGGCGTGGCGATCAAGTCTGAAATACCTTGTACACCTTGTCGAAGTACGTTGTCCGCTTCGCGGAACGCTTCCAACATCGGTGTATTCTTATCGACGATTTCAAGCAATTTGTCATTTGGAATGACAATAAGTGTATCGACAGATTCTTTCATCGCTGAAATTCCGCCGATTGCTTGAGTCGAACGTTTTCTTCCTTCGAACGTGAAAGGACGAGTCACGACACCGACAGTTAATGCGCCTAGATCTTTTGCCACTTGGGCGATGACCGGAGCGGCACCTGTGCCTGTCCCGCCGCCCATGCCGGCAGTAACGAATACCATGTCAGCTCCGCGTAGCGCTTCCTCAATCTGTTCCTTACTCTCTTCTGCTGCTTTTTTTCCGACTTCAGGATTGGCTCCAGCACCAAGACCTCTCGTGAGCTTTGCCCCAATTTGAAGTTTGACACTTGCGTGCGATAACTTAAGCGCTTGTGCATCTGTATTGACCGCAATAAATTCCACGCCTTGCACTCCATGCTCAATCATCCGGTTTACCGCATTGTTTCCGCCTCCGCCTACGCCAATCACTTTAATGACAGCAAGCGAGTCGATATTTGTATCAAAATCTAGCATCCGTCTCTCCTCCTAATTCTCTTAACAAAGTAAAATTTCGCAGTCACTCGAAAAATCCATCAAAGAATTTTTTCGTTTTGCTTATCAATGATGATTTCTTCTCTCTCGGACGGTCGTTAGCTTGTTTCTTCACATTGACTTGTCCTCGTTCAATTCCTTCATCCACCACAGTTGCAGGAGAGGATGGGGATACTCCGAAGTAAGCATCTTCCATGTAAGCATATCGGATGAGACCCACCGCCGTTGCATACATCGGTTCGCGAACACCAATGTACTCTGGCGTATGAATTCTAACCCTAGTTTTCAAAACGTGGCGGGCCAGCTGTAAGATGCCCTCCAGCTTTGTTGTGCCGCCTGTCAAGACGACGCCACCCGGCAGATCACGGATGCCCATTTGATAAAACTCTTCGAGCACTAGGTCAAATAGCTCTTCAAGCCGGACCCCAATGATCTCCGATATGTATCTTTGACTATACTGATCTTTGGAATCAGCTCCAATGACCGGTACTTCAAACAGCTCATCATCGGACGCATCATCATAGAAGGCATGTCCATATTGATGTTTGATCTTTCTTGCTTGTTCTGTCGGTGTCTTCAAAATGATTGATAAATCTTTTGTGAGATGGTCTCCACCGACCGGAAGAACCGATGTGGTAATTAAACGGTTGTCCCTAAAGATTGAAATTGTTGTTGAACCGCCACCGATATCGATAAAAGCGGTACCGTGATTTTTTTCATCGTCCGTTAATGCAAAGGTGCCTGCCGCAAGCGGCTGCAAATAAATCTCCCGAATCGTCAGGCCTGCACGTTCCACGCAACGCAAAATATTATGCACTAATGTTTTTGATGTTGTAATTAACGTACCGTCCATTTCAAGCCGGACGCCAATCATGCCGCGCGGATCTTTTATTTCATCATAATCATCCACAATAAACTGCTTTGGAATAATATTGACGATTTCTCGTTCCGGCGGGACAGACATCACTTGCGCGGATGTAATGACGCGTCCTAAGTCATCATCCGTAATTTCACGGTTTTCGGAATTGACTGCGACGACTCCCTTAACGTCTTGCAAAATAACGCCATTCGCAGGAATTCCAAGGATCACATCCCGGATTTGCATACCGGTCATCCGTTCTGCCTGGTCAACCGCTTTACGGATTGACTGCACAGTCGCGTCAATGTCAATGATCGTCCCTTTCCGTATGCCAGCGGATTGGACGTTGCCCACGCCGATAACATGCAGGGATCCGCCATTGACTTCCCCGATCAGCACTTTCACGGAAGAAGATCCTATATCAAGTGATACATAGATAGTAGATTGACTCAATTATATGGCACCTCCCATAACAACTCTTACATTCCATTCTATTGTATTATAGTCGTATTGTCTAAATATTTTCGCCATCATCAACCCAAATCCTTTCATTTCAAATCGTTCGCCTCAGAAACCTTCCCCCGATCCGTCCATTTGGTCAGAAGGATCCTACGAATAACCGCTATATTTTGGAACAATCTGACTCCGAATGCAAATACCGCAGCCAAATACAGATCGACGCCCAAATGCACGCCAAGGAAGGCAAGAGCGGCTGCTAACGCGATGTTAAAGAAAAATCCGGATATAAACACTTTGTCGTCATAAATATGCTGGAGATGTGCCCGGATGCCGCCGAAAAGTGTATCCAATGCAGCCAATACCGCTATGGATAAATAGTTTGCATAAACTTGCGGTATCTGAATATCTGATAGAAGACCAAGCGATATTCCGAGCAACAGTCCTAATAACGGCAACCACATTGTCATTCCCCTTTCGGAAGTTCTTCTAAATACAGATTTTCAAATTTTTCTGGCCATCCGCGGATCGCTACCTCTTCCTGCGGTTCACTAATTTCCATGATCAGATTTTCCAAGTAAAAGTCATCATGGATGGATGAAGCCAGCAGATAATTATAGAGCTTTTCGCAATCCTGTTTTGTTTGTGTCACAATTTTGATTTTGAAAGGCGGAGTGGCGACGTCGAGACCATTGACGGCCGTCATGCCATTGATGTCTCGTATGGAACTCAGTATGGTATACCGTTTCCCGTCTATTTCAAGATCATGCCCTTTGAATCGGTTCAAGTCGTTGACAAAACGGTTGAGCAAGTCTGATGAAATGCTCGTGATTGGCATTCCATACGCGATGCTTTCGGGAGAAGGCTTTACTTCTATAATGAGCCCCGGCCCCTGTAAATCTGTCTCACCCGCTTGCTGACGCAGTTTATCCACCGTGTCCGCCAATGCTTTTCCCGTATTCTTTTCCGTCATCGACTGATAGGACGCAATCGTCTTGTCCAACTCACGTATTTCTTTCAACAGTTCGGAATGCGTCTTTTTCTCCTCAGCCAATTCTTGGCGAATTGCCCATATATCCCTTGTATCACGTTCCTCAGGATGTTTGATCGTATTATATTGGATGGACACCATAAAGCCGATGATGAGCAGGACGACTGAAAATTTCCAACCGATAGATCTCTTCAATTGTTACCGTCCCCCTTTCAGCCCATTTTTCTTATCTTTCATTCCGCAGTGCAGGCAACCGGATATCTTTCAGCTGTTCCAGTGTTACAACAATGTTTTCCCTTGCCAGTCCATCCAGTACGCCACCTTTTAAACTTAATGCCGAGGCGAGGACATCTGAATCGCCTACAGCCTCGATGACGAATGGCGCAGGAAATGTTCTTCCGTCAATGGTAATGACAGGGCCTGTACACTTGATAGAAGAATTGGAAGTGATCCGTTGACCATTGATCGCCAGCCCCTGAGCCCCTGATATCCGCAACTCATTAATGACTCGCAAAATATGGGATTCATGAACAATGTAATCATTCGGATTCTGTTCAACCGGATTGTAGTCAGCGTCTTTCAATGTAACTTTAACGCCTGATCCAGTAGACGGTATGGCGCCTAGCAGAAGCCGCAAGTCCTGTGCTTCTTCAACAAGCCCTTCATGATCCTTCTCCTTCTCAGAGAAAGATTGTTCTGCCTTCCGGATCGCCTCTTGCTTGGAAGCTATTTCGTCAGCCAGCTCCTTGTTCCTTTCCTGCTGCTCGATCAGTTCTTCCCGATACCGTTCCTCCTGCAAGAGGGACGGGTATTGATAAGACTCCTCGTCATGCTGATTTCCCAACATCCGGTAAGAAAAAGCGAAAATGAATCCTAGAACAAGAAAGACTAACGGAAACAGGATGTGCCGTCCCCCTTTCCGGTTATCGTCATTCGCTTTCTTCTTCATCCACCTCACCTTCCTTTCCAGTCCCATACGCTTCGCTAAACGGAGTGAAGAAGGTGCCGACTTCCATATCGATTATACCTTTTTCATAGCCTGATAACTGCGCAGTAATTTCTGGATAGTAATCCATCTTCTCTGCCAGCGATGGGATCTCCGCATGTACTTCATATCCATCGTCCATATAAATGACCAGACTGTCCGGATCAACCTCATCTCCTGCGTAGATGATTTCTGAAATCAACTGCGAGACATTCTTGTCCATTTTCAACATTTGTTTAATAATCCTTTTTGCTAGTTCCACATCATCCACGTTTGACAAAATGGGAACATCTGGCTTCACCGTCTCGCCATGAAACGCCTTCCCATTTTCTAGCAAGACGCTGTACTGGCCTTTCGTTTCCAAATATGCGACCGTCTTCCATTCTGTGATTGAAATCTCAACATCACGGAACCACTTTCTCGAAACTTTTGCTTGTTTTACCCCTTCCAGCTTTTTTAGTGCATGTTCGGCCTCATCCAATTTAAACCCCCACAAGGAGCCAGCTGTTTCAATTCCACTTTCTTGGATGTAGAAATTCTCGTCCTGCAACTCCGCGCCTTTCACATGAACGGTGCCGATTTTACTTAGTGGCGATTGGAAATAAAGCAGGAATAGAAGGGCAATACAGAACACAGCCAATATGAAGATAAACTTTTTATTTGTTTTTCTGCGGCGCTTTTCACGCATGGATGGTATTCTGTCTTGAATATCTATGACTTTGTCCATATTGTCCCCTCCTTATCTACTTTGTTCCCGATAGAATGCAAAATGCAAAATCGTACCAACTGCCATCCAAGTCGTCAAAAGAGAGGATCCTCCATAACTGATGAAAGGCAATGTAACTCCTGTGACCGGTAATAGTCCTGATACGACACCGGTGTTTAAAAAGGTTTGAAAAATGATCATGGATGCCATCCCGGATGTAATGAGAAACGCATGAAACGTTTTTGTTCGTATTGCAATGCCGAATGCCGAAAACAACAAGACTCCAAACAGGATTAATAACGTCGTTGCTCCGATGAACCCGGTCTCCTCCGCAATGATGGAGAAGATGAAGTCATTCTGAGGTTCAGGCAAGTATAAATACTTTTGACGACTATTCCCGAAACCATGCCCAAACAACCCGCCAGGCGCGATTGCAAATAAGGATTGAATGCCCTGAAATCCTTTTCCTAACGGATCGCTCCACGGATCAATATAAGATTTAATCCGATCCATCCGATAGGCGGCAGAAGCAATCAGGACGATAAAAGCACCAACACCGCCGACGCCTAGCAACCCAAAAAACGTTAATGGATATCCGGCAATGAACAAGATGACGAACGCAGATACAATCATGATGACGGCTGAGCCTAAATCAGGTTGCATCATAATCAGAGCGGCCGGCAGCAAAATGAGAGCAAAGTGCTTGATCTCAAATGGATTTTTTCCGCTCGGCTTTCTCATGCTGCACGCTAGCTTGCCAATTAGCGCAACCTTCACAAACTCCGCCGGCTGTATGCTAAAAGGTCCAAGAGCAATCCAGCTTTGCGATCCGTTCCGAACCGCACCAATGCCAGGAATCAGCACTGCAGCTAGCAAAATAATCGCAATGTAATAGAAATAGGTCCAGAATGTCGAGTTCGACAGAAGAGGACTTTTCATCATCAGGTAGGCAACCCCAATTGATATTGCCATATAGATTCCTTGTTTTACAATGAACGGTGACGAATCGGCATAATGGATTTTTCCCCAGTAAGAACCTGCCGAATGGACAAAAATAAGCCCGATGAACGACAGCGCCACTGCCGAAATGACAAACGCCGCTTTCAGTTTCTGCTCCAGTGAACGCATCCTTCCGTATTTAAATTAAGAAAAGCCGCTCTATAGCTTCATGACTGCTTCTATGAACGCATCCCCCCGCTGTTCAAAGTTTTTATATTGATCCCAGCTTGCGCAGGCGGGAGAAAGCAAAATAACGTCTCCTGGCTCCGATTGCCCATACGCTTGCTGGATCGCATCATCCATCGTGCCAGCTGCAGTAATTTGCGAGATACCACAGGAGGACGCAAACTCATTAAAACGCTCTGCCGTCTCCCCTACTGCTATGACGGATTTGACATGCGTCATATGAGGCCGTAATTCCTCAAAGCTATGGCCACGGTCTAATCCGCCCGCAATTAAGATCGTTGGCAATTCAAATGAGGAGAGCGCACTCTTTGTAGCCAGTGTATTGGTCGCCTTGGAATCGTTATAAAACTTGCGGCCTTTTATTTCTTTCACAAATTGCATACGATGGCGGACGCCTGTAAATGAGCTCAAGACATCCTCTACCGTTTCCTTATCGCAATCCATCAAAATAGCTGCGGCAGTTGCTGCCAGTATGTTTTCAAGATTATGCCTGCCCGGCAGTTTGATCATGGCGCGCTCCGCATAAGGCTCGCCTTTCCAATAAATAAATTGATCATCTGCAGAGATGCCGGTTTCTGTACGCCCTGAAAGAGAGAATGGCACCATCGTAGCATGACTGTCTTTCATATGTTCCAACAGCTCGGGTTGATCTGCATTATAAATTAAATAATCCTCAGCAGTTTGGTTTTTTGTAATATTGGCCTTCGCCTGTGCATAAGCCTCGGGCGAGCCATGATAGTCCAAATGGGCATCGTATAAATTCGTCCAAATGGCGATATGCGGCTTAAACATCTCTGTTCCAGCCAATTGAAAGGAGGAAACTTCCATGACAATCAACTGATCGGAATGAGCTTCCTGCGCGACAGAAGTAGCAACCGTCCCGATATTTCCAGCTATTAGCGGCTTCTTTCCGCCAATATTTAAAATATGGAACAGAAGTGTAGTAGTCGTCGTTTTACCATTCGAACCTGTTACTGCTATAACGGGTGCTTCGCTAATACGGTAAGCGAGCTCCACTTCTGTCCAGACCGGAATCCCCTTTTGAATCGCTTTTTCAATAACAGTGTTCGAATAAGGGATGCCCGGGTTTTTCACGACGAGGTCAAAGCCGAAATCAAGGATCTCAGACGGATGTCCTCCACATATGACTTCAATTCCTTTTTCTTTCAAGAGGTGCGCTTCTTGATTCCCCTCTTCAGGAGATGCATCGTTGACTACAACCTCTGCGCCTGCTTCATGAAGCATATTAGCAGCAGCGAATCCACTTTTTGCAAGTCCAAGCACGAGAACTTTCATTCCTGAAAATTGATCGGGATTTTTCATGATAACACCTCCAACATGACTGGCAATAAGGCCGAGAGTAAAGCAACTCCCCAAAACACAACGACAATTTTCCATTCCGACCAGCCGGACAATTCAAAATGGTGATGAATCGGGCTCATTTTAAACACCCGTTTACCAGTTAATTTAAAGCTCGCCACCTGGATCATGACGGACAATGTCTCAATGACATAGACAAGGCCGATCAACAGAAGGAGCAGTTCCTGTTTTACGAGAACAGACAACATAGCCAGTGCCCCTCCAAGAGCAAGAGATCCGGTATCTCCCATGAACACTTTCGCCGGTTTCATGTTGAACAACAAAAAGCCGAGCATCGCTCCTGAAACGACAAAAGCAAACATCGCAATATCGTATTGTTCATAAAACAACCCATGCACACCAAAAGCTGCAAATGCGATCGTGGAAGTACCTGCGACGAGACCGTCTAAACCGTCTGATAAATTGACTGCGTTTGAAAACCCTACGAGCCAAAAGACGAGAAACGCTACGTAGAATACGCCCATCTCGAGTTTGATATCAGTGAAAGGGATCTGCAATGTCGTATCGAATGGCCCCATTTTCAACAGGAAGAAAGCTGCAATGGCAATAATGATTTGGCCAATCAATTTCTGGATCGATGTCAAGCCCAGATTCCGCTTCATGACGACAATGATGAAGTCATCTAAAAATCCGATAATCCCGAAACCGGCCAGCACAAGCATCAAGACAATCGTCTGAGTAGTCAACACATCTTCATATATGTATGATAAAACGAACATTGAAATGATGATCGAAATCAGGAAAATAAGGCCGCCCATCGTCGGCGTACCTGCCTTCTTTTGATGGGCTTCCGGGCCTTCTTCCCTTATGCTCTGGCCAAACTTCAACTTTCGAAGTATTGGTATAACAGCAATACCGATGATTGCTGTCAATACAAATGTAACGGCGATTGCCGATAAAGTAGTGACGAGTGTCATAGTAAGTTCTCCTTAATTGTTTTGAAACAAGATCTTCTACCATCTTAAAGTAAATATTAATATCGCGCTATAATTTTTTACCACTTATACTTGGAAGTCCCCACTCTTTTTTCCATATAATCGATGAGGACTTCCTAGCAAAAGACAGACATTCTTAAATCATTCCGTATACAAATGGATGACATCATCCACTTCCATCAGTGTGTCTGCAGCAGGCAGCTGATACTTCACTTGCTCGCCATCTCCATGCCACTCAATCCGGTACGTATGAAGCTGCCTTGCGATCATACCTTTCGTCATGCCTGTTAGATCGGGAACACGATGCGTAAGTGGGTCGCCCCATCGATATTCTTTCTCCAGCTGGCCCTCTCTTTTCGTTATGCCAGCCAAAGGTGCGATCTCCTCAATGATTCGTCCCACAATGGGAGCCGCGATGACACCGCCGAACTGAATCGAGTTTTGAGGACTGTCCACTGCGACATAGACGAGAAGCTCCGGATCATCCGCTGGTGCAAAACCAATAAAGGAAACGATATAATCTCCATCCTTATACGTGCCGTCAACGACTTTCTGTGCAGTCCCTGTCTTTCCACCGACCCGCAAACCATCTGTAAAAGCGTTGCGGCCAGAACCGTTTGCGACAACTGACTCCAATGCGCCCCGCACCTGTGCAGATGTCTCCTCGCTAATGACTCTCCGTTTCAATTCAGGCTCAAATGACTGGATTGTGTTCCCTTTCTCGTCCTTTATCTCTTTTACGATATAAGGCTTATAAAGATTACCCCCATTGATGGCTGCTGAAACAGCTTGCACCTGCTGGATGGGTGTAACGGAAATCCCTTGGCCAAACGAAGTGGTCGCTTGTTCGACAGGACCGAATGCTTCTTTGGAAAATAGGATTCCCTTCGCTTCGCCCGCTATTCCTGAATTAGTGGATTCACCGAAACCGAAATCGCGAATATATTTATCCAATCTTTCACTTCCAAGACGTTGGCCGATTTCAATGAAACCTGGGTTGCATGAATTTTCTACGACCTCCAAAAAGGACTGATGTCCATGACCGGAACGCTTCCAACACCGTAATTTCGCATTTGCTACCATGGAAAAGCCCGGATCATTAAAGTGATCATTATGTAGATCGATGACCTTCTCTTCCAATCCTGCAGCCAGCGTAACAATTTTAAATGTCGAGCCCGGTTCAAATGTCATCCAAACCGGCAGATTTCGGTTGTAAATCGATTGATCAGCTTCTTGGTAATTGGCGGGATCAAAAGTCGGAAAAGAGGCCAGCGATAAAATTTCACCAGTTTTCGGATTCATAACGATGCCGAGCGCTTGCGCCGCATCATACTTTTCCATCGCCTGCATTAATTCCCGTTCCACGATCTGCTGCATATCCAGATCTATGGTCAGTTCGACTGTAGCACCGTTTTTCCCTGTTTGAAACCCGTCATCTACATGAGGAAGCGGGATAGTCCTTGCATCGGTATACATCCGGATGATATCGCCTGTACCTTTAAGAAATTCATCATACGCAAATTCAATTCCTGCAAGGCCATCTCCGTCGTAGCCCGTAAATCCAATCAGACGGGCCAGTAAATCTTTATATGGATACGTACGGATAAAATCTACGCCTGTGTACAGCCCTTCTATTTGAAGCTTGGCAATTTCATCCGCTTGTTCCTTCGTAATGTTCTTGCCTTCAGGCGCCAATTTGTTCATATATCCCTTTTTAGACATTTTCTCAAGTAATTCTTCTTTGTCAGCTCCCAAAATCGGGGCCAGAAGGGCTGCACTCTTTTCAATGTCCTTGTTTTGGGATGGCATAAAATACAAGGTAGGGGCTAATTGATTTCCGACAATCATCTTGCCATTGCGATCATTAATATTGCCCCGAACAGCACCAAAAGGTATTTCCCTGTCCCAATTCGCTTCCGCACGTTCTTTCAACCATTCGTGCTTAATAATTTGTACATGAAACAGCTTTCCAACAACAAGCAGCAATGCAATGAGAAAGAGGACGAATACAGCGCGGATTCTCTTTTTCGATTGAATGGTAATGGCTTTTCGCAGGACTCCACACCTTCCGTTTTTTATAACAACCTATGAATGTATGGACGCTGCTATTCGTCAACCACCGATAATCTGTTCTTCTTCGTCTTCCGTTTCTTGCTGTTCGTACTGCTCTTTTGGAGGCTGTAAAATAATAACCAATGGTTCATTGGCGTTCACAACCGTGCCAGGGGACAAACTTTGTTCCATGACGAAACCATCCCCATTTAACCGAATATCGAGTCCGGATTGCTGTTTAAAGGACAAAACCATTTTTTTGGACCAGCCAGTGAAATCAGGCAGCTCTGTTTTACCAGATGTTTTCAGCAGCACTAATGAATCTTTTGTCAGTTTCGTTCCCTTGCTCGGATATTGCGAGACAATTTCCCCGCCTTCGCCGATGAGCACCGGCCGGATTCCTTTTGCCGTCAATCCCTCAATGACTGTTGCCGAATCTTTCCCGGCATAATCATCCAACTTGAGTATCTCAGTCTTCTCAACATTTTCTGGTACGATATTCAAATACTTCAAACTGCTCTCCATAACCGGCTTGAATACTTTTGATACCGGATCCGATCCAATCTCACCTAGCTTTAATTGAGGCTGTTGAACGTAAACGTAAGTGACGAGCTGCGGATCATCGATCGGTGCCATCCCTAGGAATGAATACAAGTAATTTCCATCCCCTGACAAATATTTACCACGGGAATCAGGTATTTCTGCAGTTCCTGTCTTTCCGCCGACATCGTACCCAGGAATTGCGAACTTCCGTCCCGTTCCGACTTCTGACGTAACAGTGGACGCCAAAATGTCCCGCACTTTCTTAGCCGTCTCTTTTGAGATCGGACGTCCCTTTTCTTCCGACTTGTGATTTTGAACTGTGTCACCTGTATTCGGGTTAATGATTTGGTCAATGACATACGGCTTCATCATCACCCCATCATTCGCTATAGCGGTTGCAGCTTGAATCATTTGAATCGGTGTCACTGTGGAGCCCTGTCCGTATGATGTCGTCAATCGTTCAGATGGATAGCTGTCCAAAATATGCCCCGCTGCTTCGTGCGGCAGATCTATTCCGACCCTTTCTCCAAAGCCGAACTTCTCTAAGTACTCTATGAACTTACGATCTCCTAAACGCTCTAGCAAGTAGGCCATCGACACGTTAGAAGAACGCTGGAACCCTTCTAAAAATGTAATACGTCCCCACCCTACACGATTATGGTCTCGTATCGTACGATCGTAAATCGTATATTGCCCGGAGTTATACTTAGCAGCAGGATCCCATTTATTTTCTTCAATCGCTGCGGCAAGTGTAAACATTTTCATTGTGGAACCCGGTTCGACTGTCGTTTCCACTGCTTCGTTCAACCAGTTTTCCGTCAACCCTTCTCTCGTACCCGGATGGAAGGACGGCCGCTGGCTCATCGCATAGATTTCACCTGTTTTTGGATTCGCCACAATGACAAGCATTTTTTTCGGAGAATACTCCTTTTCCACCCGCGACATGGCATCTTCCACAAAATTTTGGATCGTTTTATCAAGCGTCAAATGAATTTCATTTCCGTCTTGTGGCGGAGTAATGATTTTCTCACTTTTCGGTAGGATGAACCCCCATACGTCCGACTGGAAATCGACTTTCCCATCAGTGCCTGTCAATTCCTTATCGTACGTCTTTTCCAGACCCATCTTTCCTACAGTCTTATAAGAACCATCTTTTTGCTCCTCACGCATTGCGAAACCGATCAGGTAAGAAGCGAAATTTCCATTTGGATAAAGCCGCTTTTTCTCTTCCATGAAGTTAATTCCGGTAAGGCCTTCTCTCTTCATCGCTTTTTTTATTTTTTCCATCGTTTCATGGTTGATGCCGTTCCCGGCTTTCCCGAATTCGATTTGCCAAGGCACTTTTTCCTTGTTCGCTGCACTTTCCAGCTTCTGCAGAATCTCTTGTTTCGGCATCGCGATATATTGACTCAAGACCTCTGCCGTTTTGTCATAATCCACGACATGGTAGAGGGTCTTGGATCCGTTTGGAGTCGCTTTATCGCTGATGACAGCAAACAGCCGGTAGCTTATTGTATCGGATGCAATCAGTTCACCGTTGCGAT
Source organism: Sporosarcina sp. AD_1 (assembly GCF_057373025.1). NCBI lineage: Bacteria > Bacillati > Bacillota > Bacilli > Caryophanales > Caryophanaceae > Sporosarcina > Sporosarcina sp. AD_1. Next base: position 32,623 of record NZ_JBPVIR010000002.1, on the reverse strand, counting down.
CCACGATTTCGCCGCGCTGCGCTTTTAATACATTTTCTCTCGCATATTTAGATGCGGCCATTGCGGCGAGCGGCCGCCCTTCAGCTTGTCCGGTAATCTGAATGGATAAAAATCGGACCATCAATAAAAAAAAGAGCCCCCCAAAAACTACAAACATCAGAAAGGCTCCCCATTGAAATCGAAATTTCTTCTTCATTGTCCAGACACTACCTTCACGTTCTTTTCGTTAAGGTCCAAGCCGAGCGCTTTCGCTTTCTCCCAAATGACTTCGTATGTAGATTTCTCACTTACTTGGAAGGACAACTCCGTATTCTGTTTTGTAGTTTCTTCAATTTGTTTGTTAATGAGCTGCACTTCCTTATTGGTATCATTGATTTGCGCTTGCGTGTGCAAAATCATAACGGAAAAAGCGATGACCACGGCGCCGAACACCATAAAGAGAAATTTTTCACCTTTGGAAAACAGTTTTCTTGAAGGACGCTGTGAAGGTTGTTGATTCGGCGATTTCGTCGTCTCAATTGCCGGATTACTATATGTCTGCATCTTCTTTTGGGCCAATCCCATCAGTTATTCCTCCTTTACAATTTTTCTGCGATTCTCAGTTTTGCAGATCTCGAACGCTTATTTTCCTCTATTTCTGTTTCGCTTGGAAGAATCGGCTTCCGTGATACTAGCTTGAGTATCGGTTCCATTCCTTCCGGGATGACCGGCAAATTCGGTGGAAGTTCCGGTAAGGAGGAAGCTTCCTTAAATATCGTTTTGCATAGACGGTCCTCCAATGAGTGGAAGGTAATGACACAAATACGGCCGCCTTTTCTCAACAGTCCGATCGCATCGGAAATCGACTCTTCAGCTGCACCCAGCTCATCATTGACCGCAATTCGAATCGCTTGGAATACACGCTTGGCTGGATGTCCACCTGTTCTGCGAGCAGCGGCTGGTATGCCAGCTTTAATGAGCTCAACTAGATCAGAAGTCGTTTGAATCGGTTGTTTACTGCGCGCTTCTTCTATTTTACGCGCAATATTCTTTGCGAATTTCTCTTCACCATACCGATAAAAAATCCGGACCAAATCTTCAAACGGCCATTCATTCACAACTTCAAAGGCAGTTAAATCAGCTTCCATATCCATACGCATATCCAATTGTGCTTCATGGTTATAGCTGAATCCTCTCTCAGGTGTATCCAGCTGTGGAGACGATACGCCTAAATCATACAACACACCATCTACCTCAGTGACGCCAATGCCCTCTAATTCCTGTTTAAGATATCGGAAGTTTGAACGAATAAATGTAACCCTGTCCAAATAATCCTTCAGCGTAACCTTGGCCGCCTCAATCGCTGTCGTATCCTGATCGAAGCAGATCAGTCTGCCTTCAGGTGATAGCCTTTTTACAATTTCCAAACTGTGGCCGGCGCCGCCAAGTGTGCAGTCCACATAAATACCATCTTCTCTTATATGTAAGCCTTCGACGGCTTCATGAAGCAAAACTGTAACATGGTTAAAAATCGAAACCGCCCTCTTTCTGTGTGTGTTCAATAGCGCTTCCAACATCGGTATTGTTAAAAGTCAAAGTCGATGATGTTCTCCGCTATTTCATTAAATGACTGTTCAGATTCATCGTAATAGGAATCCCAAAGTGATTTTGACCAAATTTCAATCCGGCTGGAAACCCCGATGACCACACAGTCCTTTTCAATCTTTGAATAGTTGAGCAACGATGATGGAATATTGACCCGGCCCTGCTTGTCTATCTCGACTTCAGTGGCACCTGAGAAGAAAAATCTTGCGAATGCTCGCGCATCTTTTTTCGTTACGGGCAACGCTTTCAACTTCTCCTCCAGTCGCTTCCATTCATCCATAGGGTAACCGAAGAGACAATTATCCAATCCACGGGTCAACACAAAACCGTCCGCCAAATGTTCCCTGAATTTAGAAGGGACAATCAGCCGGCCTTTTGTATCGACAGTATGTTGATATTCACCCATGAACATACTCTTCACCCCACTATATGAATTTAATGTACCACATCCCTCCACATTCCTCCACCCATATTCCTCTTTCCTATGAAAATGTGTCAATAGTACTTGTTTCATTGAGATTTTTACATAAACCAACAATGTCAGGGAAGACAATTTTCATAAATGAACATAAAAAAACCTCTTGGCATATACCAAGAGGTAAGGACATTCTCAAAGGCAAATTATTATTTGCAGCACCCGAATAATACATATTGCATAAAAAATCGATACATATTTAAGGCGATCGTTTTACAGAGCCATCTGCGCAAAGCTAAAACGGCTTTACGAGTGTAAGCAATTGCTCAGCTAGCAATAGAAGCTGTCACCTGTTATTGCTACATACGCAGCAGTCAATCCCAAATCAATCTCTTTCTTATAAATAGACGAGATAATGTTGCCCATTGAGTTCAAATGGCATTTTGAGTAGATCTTGTATTAGAGACGGTCCGTAATTGTTCATAAACATATACGGGGTGTACACCCTTTCCTGCAGCGAGCCGCCAGGATACAACTCGCCTCCCAAGATGAGATATTGGCGCAATGCCTGGTCGTCTTTCAAAAGGATGGACTCTTGTGATTTTCTTCTGACAAAGTCCAACTGTTTTTTATGGAACGTTATGTTTTTCAGCAGGATTTGCTTCATGCCTTCATCTTCTGCATCTAACGTCAGCGCCATTTCCTCGTATTGCTTTTCGAGCAATGCTTCCGTTTCATTTAATACGCTGTCCAGCCGTTCGTTTCGCAAGGAAGAAACATAGTCCTCATAAGCTGGCTGGAGACGGCCGCCCACTACATCATTAAATGAAAGGGAGGTTTTTGTCATCGCTTTGGCAGCTTGAGGGGAAACAAGTGTCATTGAAATTCTCGGCACAAACAGCGGCATCCGGATTCCCATATGGTGGAATGCCTCTTTTAATAATGCCCAATAAGATAGCTCCCCTGGCCCGCCGACAAACGACAGGACCGGAAAAACAAGATCTTGCATGATGGGTCTTGTTGCAACATTATTGCTTAGTAATTCCGGCTTCTCTTTTGCAATGTCTACCAGTTCCGCTTTTGTGAAACGGACACCGGTCTGGCGATTGACGAAATCACCCGCCTCTCTCGTGAGAAGAATGCGCCCTGTTTCATGTATATAAAAAAGATTGGCAGCGTCCTTTTCCGCAAAAATGGGATGGCCCAAACCAGCTTCGGAAAACATCGATTCTTGTTGAACTATTAATTCTGCCAGCTGCTCGGACTCTTCGATCAACCGAATAAAATAATCGGATTCCAATTTCCGCAGTCTTTCAAAAGCCGAATCGATAAATAACAAGCCTTCTTCCTTGAACATTCCATTCATAAGCCGGACGAAGAAGGTGGTAAATGTTGATTCAGACTCAACTGCCGAAAGCACTTCCGCCAATAATGGCTTCGTATACTCGGCCTCCCCGTACTTGGAAAAGATACTTTGAACATACTGTCTCATCGACTCTTTATCATATTCCGCATCTGAAGCCATCCATTTAAAAATAAACTTTTCCTCATATTGCTGTTTTACCGCCTGGCCCCGGCTATGAGTGTAGACATGATTGATTTCATTCAAATCATGATCTTCCCCAGCAATCCAAAATACAGGAACGACAGGGATTCCCAGTTGTTCTCTTTGCTTTTTAGCCAGCAAAATGACGGTTATTGCCTTATGGACTGAATAGAGCGGACCCGTCAAGATTCCGGCCTGCTGGCCTCCCACTACAGCAACTGCATCGGATGCCAGTTCACGGAGATGGAGGTCCGCCTGTTGTGAAATGCCAAACGGTCCCATAAAGGAACGGATTACCTCGGAAAGTTCATTCCTTTTGAATGTCCTCTCTGCCAATTCCTGCGCACGGTCTCGGAAAGACGCCTCATTAAGTTCGTAATCAAAAAATGTATGTATGAATTGCTGATCATGATAATACGCCTCGATTACTTTGTTTGTAATCGGCAGTGACTGTGTTTCAAGTTCCATCATTCATGCCCCTTTTTTCTTCGTATGCACAGAGTATAACATTACAACCCGCTTGTTAAAAAACTTACGCACTGAAAGTCTTGAATTCAGGGCAAATCATTTTAAATGACTGATAATATTCAGTACTAACCCTATGATGAGAAGCAACGCATATGTAATGACAAGCAATAGGAAAAATAACCGCCAGATCTTTTTCAGCAAGTGCATGATTTCAAACTCTTTCACTCTCAGCCTCTCGATCACGGCATAGCAGATTGCGATGATGATAGCGATGACGACTACATAAATGCCTGCATGAGATCCAAAGATGGAATCTGAAACAATATAGACAGCCAGGAAGAGGAATGGCGTTGTAATATCGGCCGCTTGCCCAAACGATTTCCGTGAAGCTCTTCCTGTTTGGCGGACAAATAAAAGATAAAGCAACGTAACGATAAATGGAAATAAAATAAGAATGCCGATGACAATTGAAATTAATCCGCCCATGACCACTTGAGACCTCCCGCTCCGTCCATTGCTACTAATAGTTTCTCAAAAATCGACAACATTGGCAATGCACCGCCGCGAGCCTCGGCTTTTCTAATGAGCGCACCGACTATCGCATCAATCTCCATCCGATTGCCTCGCATGCGATCCGTTAACATAGAAGATGTATTGGATGCGGTTCTCAGACAAATTTCTGCAGCCTGGTCATATGGCAGATCCGTTTTCATTTCAGGAAATACATCCATGATCTCATCGTATAACTGGTCAAACAGTTCCTTGCTATGTCGATTACGCAGCAATTCACCATTCTTCTGCAGCAAGATGGCTGTTAATGGATTTATCAAGCAATTGACAATGACCTTACGAAGCAGCAGTTTTTCCGCATTCGGATGAAATTCAACGGGAAACACTTCAGATTGGAGCGTTTCAAACCAACGAAAATCAGTTTCGATACCTCTGCCCACAGCAATTTTGGTGAATCCGATGCCATGATGGGCCACCATGTTATCACCTAATCTTTCCGCCCCATGTTCAACTGTCGCAAATGCCATGCTTCTAGAGGTTGCGTCCAGGTTCATCGCCATTTCATAATGACTCAGTCCGTTCTGAATGAACAGCAGTGGATTAGGAAGACTCCTCAGTTTATTGACGACCTCGGTAATCCCTCCCGTTTTTACCGCAACAATTATGAATGCATCTTCCGGAATGTCGGCTTCATTAAGGATGACCTTCACTTCTTGTCTGGAAACTTCCAGCCCGTTTCTATACCGAACTAATCCTTCCTTTACTAAACGTTCCGCCTGTTCTGCACGCCTGACAAGAAACGTAACGCGGTGGCCTTTTTCAGCCAAGAAGGAGCCGAACAGCAGTCCGATGGAACCTGCCCCTGCGATAACAACATCCATTTTGCCATCCTCCTTTACTCGAAAAGGCCCCCCTTGGCAATCAGGCGGACCTTTTCTGTCGTACATATTTTGATTATACAGGATATACAGGGTGTTTTTTAGGCGGTAACGGAATATTCTTAGTTGAATAATAGCGGAACCGTTCTGCGAGAACCATCCGTAAATCAGAGGGAGCGATAATTTCATCAATAATCATTTCTGATGCCATCTTATAAATGTCGATTTCGGCTTTATACTCCTTATGTTTCTCTTGAACAAACGCCATTCTCTCTTTCGGATCTTCGATAGCTTCGATTTTATTGGAATACACAGCATTGACAGCTGCTTCCGGTCCCATGACCGCGATTTGAGCTGTCGGCAGTGCTATGCAGACATCCGGCTCGAATGCAGGCCCTGCCATTGCATAAAGTCCGGCTCCGTATGCTTTTCGGACAATAACTGAAATTTTAGGGACAGTTGCTGAACTCATTGCCATAATCAGCTTAGCCCCATGACGAATGATTCCGTCACGTTCTACTTTCGTCCCGATCATGAATCCAGGGACGTCAGCAAGAAAGACAAGCGGTATCGAAAACGCATCACACAGATTGATGAATTTTGCCGCTTTATCCGCAGAATCAACAAAAAGTACGCCGCCTTTCACTTTCGGCTGGTTTGCAATAATCCCCACGGGCTGTCCTTCAATCCTGGCAAGCCCTGTAATGATTTCTGGCGCAAAACGTTTTTTAATATCAAAAAAACTGCCCTTGTCTATAATGGCATCGATCGCCTCATACATATCAAACGGCGCATTCTGATTTTCCGGAATGATTTCTTCAAGCGTCCGTCCTGCCTTCGCTTCTACCTTTTCCCTGACAGGCGGGTCCATTGTGTAATTTGCAGGGAAGTACGCCAAGTAGCGCCTTGCTTCGGCAATCGCTTCGTGTTCATTAGCAGCCAAGACATCCCCACACCCGCTAACTGTACAATGCATTCTCGCGCCACCCATTTCCTCAAGCGTCACTTTTTCCCCAATTACTTTTTCAGCCATTCGCGGAGAGCCCAAATACATTGAAGCATTTTTGTCTACCATAATGACAATATCGCAAAACGCAGGGATGTAGGCGCCGCCAGCTGCCGATGGTCCGAACAAAATACAAATCTGTGGAATGAACCCTGATAATCTAACTTGGTTATGGAAAATACGTCCAGCACCACGGCGATTCGGAAACATATCCAGCTGATCGGTGATTCTTGCCCCTGCTGAGTCCACCAAGTAAAGCATCGGCACCCGGTTCTTTTCTGCAATTTCTTGAATGCGAATAATCTTTTCGACTGTCCGGGATCCCCACGACCCGGCCTTTACAGTGGAATCATTCGCCATCACACATACAGTTTGCCCATTCACTTTCCCCATCGCAGTGACCACGCCATCCGCCGGCAAATCAGATGCTTCGCAATTGGCAAACCGTCCATCTTCCATATACTCTCCGTCATCGAATAATAATTCCAGCCGGTCTCTGACGAATAACTTGTTCTGCTCTTTTAGCTTTTCGTGATATTTTGAATGGCCGCCTTGAAAGATCGTTTGCAGTTTCTCTTGCAATTTCTCGTTATATGCCGGCCCCTCTGTTGTCTTCGTCATGAATCATTACCCCTTCCGTCAAACCTTTTCCTCTTTACGCTTCCACAGTTGCCAAGACATCCTCTTCATTAACAAAATCCCCGACATTCACGTTAATGGAAGCCACCTTGCCAGCAGTCTCCGTTTCCACAGGAATCTCCATTTTCATTGATTCCAGAACAACTATGACCTGACCTGCTTCTACTTCATCTCCGACTGACACATTAACTGTAAAAACAGTTCCTGCCATTGCCGCTTTCACTTCTGTCATTTCGCCAACTCCCCTTTATGCGTTTTCAGCCAATCAGCCAAAACTTTCGTATGATAATCCCCTTGTTTGAATTCCTCTGAGTCGATAAATTCCTTAAATAGAGGCAAATTCGTTTTCAGCCCCTCGATACCAACTTGTGAAAAAAACGTCTTCGATCGCTCCATCGCTTTTTCCCGATTTTCTGCTTGAATGATTACTTTCGCAATCATCGGGTCATAGAAAGGCGTCACTTGATCCCCTTCCTGATACCCGGCATCAATCCGGACTCCATCTGCATTACCCCAATCCAGCTTTTGCAGCGAGCCGGGAGATGGCATGAATGTGTGAGGATCTTCCGCATACAGTCGAAATTCCATAGCATGGCCGGTAGTTTCTATATCGTGCTGCTCAGTTATCGGCAACGGATTTCCTTTTGCCACCTCAAGCTGCCACTCGACAAGATCCAGTCCAGTCACCTCTTCCGTGATCGGATGCTCCACTTGCAGGCGGGTATTCATTTCTAAGAAATAAAAGCTGTCATCTTCCCCGACAATGAATTCCACTGTCCCTGCGTTTTTATAATGAACCGCTTTCGCCGCTTCCACAGCAGAAGCCAGCAGTCTCTCCCTGACATCTTCAGATAAGCAAGGAGACGGTGATTCCTCAATAACTTTTTGATTCCTTCTCTGAACCGAACAGTTTCGTTCATAAAGATGGACGATATTGCCTTGGTGGTCACCGAAAATTTGGACTTCTATATGACGCGCGTTTTCAATATATTTTTCAAGAAATACGACATCATCACCAAAATAAGCTTTCGCACGATTTTTCACGGTTTGGAATTGTTGACTGAGCGCTTGCTCATTTTGACAAAGCACCATACCGATTCCTCCACCGCCGCTGCTCGCTTTCAGCATGACGGGATAACCGATGTTCTCTGCTTCCTGCAACGCATCTTCGAGAGTCGCCACACCATCGTCTGTCCCCGGTACAACCGGAACCCCGGCAGCCTGCATCGTCTTGCGTGATTCGATCTTATCTCCCATCCGTTCGATCGTCTCTTCATCAGGACCGATGAAGACTAACCCGGCTTCCCGGACTTTCCTGGCAAATTCTGCATTCTCGGATAAAAAGCCGTAGCCAGGATGAACTGCTTGTGCACCGCTCGTTTTCGCTACTCCGATAATTTCATCCGCTTTTAAGTACGATTGTTGAACAGGCGGAGGACCAATCGGAAACGCCTCGTCCGCCTCTTTAACAAAGAGAGCTTCTTTGTCGGCTTCCGAGTAGACGGCAACTGTCGAAATGCCGAGCTTTTTGCATGTTTTTACGATTCTGAGTGCAATTTCCCCACGATTTGCAATCAATATTTTATCCAACGTCATACCCCCATCCAGTGAGTTGATCATCTCTCCCCCTTTCAGTGTAAACTATCAATGTAACCGTTTTCAACTATTTGACTACTAAATTATTCTGCAAATTCAAAGACTGCTTGTTTTATTGCTTCCTTCCAAGAAATCTGGCGACCGCCTCGTGGTGTGCATCGCTTTCCCATAGTCGTGCGCATTGTTCCGCTTCCTCCAGCATCCTTTGCTTCACTGCCTTCCCTTCCCACGAACGAATCAGTAGTGATTTATACGCTCTGTGAACGGAAGGATGAATTAAAACCATTCTTTTCAGGAATTGCTCAAGCGCCTGCTCCTTGTCCCCAGCGTATAGTTCAGTTGCCCACCCAATGTCCACTAGACGGGATGCCTCTAAAATGGAAGCTTCACTTATAAACCGGAGGATGACATCGTGCCTGGCCATTTTCTCGATCAGCTGAGTAGCTCCGCCCCAACCGCTTGTGATGGCAAGCGTCCCTTGAATGAAGCCTGCTTTAGCATTGTTAGACACAAGACGGTAATCGCAGGCCGACGCAATTTCACATCCTCCGCCAACAGCAGCGCCATTGACAAGGGCAATAACAGGTACCGGCAATGTAGACAAACGATACAGGATTCCCGCCATCCTGCTCAACATCGGATAAGCATCTTCTGCCGTTCTCAACTGATGAAATTCCGAAAGATCACCGCCAGAGCAAAATGCTTTTTCCCCACTTCCTGTAATGACCGCAAACGAGATACTTTGGTTCTTTTCCACTTCCGCAACGAAGCTTTCCAGCCCTTTCATCACGTTGGAATTAATAGCATTCCGCATTTCCGGCCGATTGATCGTAAACATTGCGGTCTGATCAGTGAACTCTATTAGATAATCCATCCCAGCCATCCCTTTCTAATCCGTATTTGAATAGAAAAAAGCCACCGGAGCCATGGTCTCTCGGTGGCCTTCCGCCCGCCCTGGACGAGGAATCGTCTATCGGGGAGGGCAATTTGCAAGCGAATCTTGATTATTCACCTACAACTTCTTTACCTTTGTAATGACCGCAAGATTTGCAAACGCGGTGTGCCAATTTCATTTCGCCACAGTTTTCACAAGTTGTCATGCCAGGTACTTGTAATTTGAAGTGTGTACGACGAAGTCTTTTCTTTGTTTTAGATGTTCTTCTCTTTGGTACTGCCATCGGGGGCACCTCCTTATGATCGCCTAGTCTTTGTCGGAATCAAAAAATTTAGCCAATCCTGCAAGTCTCGGATCCACTTTCGATTCCTTTTCTTTCTGGAGCTGTTCATTGTATTGTTCATCCGTAGTATAGGACCAACCCTTCCCCTCTGCCGTTTTCATCTCTTCAGCTGTATCGCCGAATATTTGAAGCGGCACTTCAAGAAGAACAAGTTCCTCCAAAATCGGGGTCGGATCGATCACTTCACCTACAACCGGATGAATGGAATCATCCGTTGCAAGGACAGCTTCATCCCAACTGAATTGCTCGTCCGACTCGACTGTAAAAGGAAATTCGACATCTTCCCATGTCCTAGAACACGGAAGGATCATCTTCCCTTCTAACTTGAATCGGCAAGTCAATTTTTTTGAACCAATGGTGCAGCTACCAGTTACGTGAACAGGCGTAATATCCCTGATTTCAGGGTTCCGTTCTTTGACGGATTCAAGATTCACCGCTTCGTCAAGCGGCATGGAACCTTGCCTGTATTTCTGTAATTGATGAATGGACCATTTCATGTCTATCACCTCAAGACAACACTGTTGATTATAATATGCATAAAAAGGGATGTCAAGATTTTTTCTTGTCACTCCTATTGCTACAAAGGTATAATCTATCTAACATTATACCGAAAGGATGGTCACTTTGAAAGCTACAGGAATAGTGGTGGAATATAATCCGTTTCATAACGGGCATCTTCATCATGTCCAGGAAGCAAAAAAGCGGACCGGTGCGGATGTAATGATCGCTGTGATGAGCGGAAACTTCCTTCAGCGGGGCGAACCTGCTTTTGCCGATAAATGGACTCGTGCTCAAATGGCTTTACAGTCCGGCGTCGATCTTGTCTTTGAATTGCCTTATCGCTTTGCTACTGCAAATGCGCCCATTTTTGCTAGAGGGGCGATCGAAATATTGGATGCAGCCCATTGCCATGCTTATTGTTTCGGAAGTGAGGATGGCACGATCCAGCCTTTCCTGGAAAGCCTGGATTTAATTGAACAGCACCGGGTCAGCTATGATGCAGCCGTCAAGGAAGCCATGTCTTCCGGGATGAGTTATCCGAAAGCCCTTAACGAGGCCTACAGGCACATACTTGAGGATGCCCTAAAAACAGATCCCCCGGTCGACCTGACGAAACCGAATAACATCCTAGGTTATCATTATATGGAGGCGGCGAAGGAAATCCATTCATCTATGACTCCTGTTACCATTCCCCGAATTGTCGCCCAGTATCATGATGATGCTGTTGCCGGAAACGCCATAGCGAGCGCTACAGGCATCCGCAAAACGTTTTTCACAAGCGGCGCCTTGGAAGAAGTATCCGGCTTTCTTCCCGCAGCATCGGAGCGTTTATTGCAAAAATGGCAGCAAGAGCGGGAGGCTTTCGGGAGCTGGGAACATTTCTATCCTTATTTGCGGCTAATCATTGTCCGAGAAGGACCTTCCCGGCTCACTTCCATTGCTGATATTGTAGAGGGTATAGAGAACTCGATCTATAAAGCCGCTTTGTCGAATCAAACATTTAGCGGTTTCATGGAACAAGTTAAGTCAAAGCGTTACACGTGGACACGCATCCAGCGGATGATCACACACATTCTTACAGGCTTCACCACAAGTATGCAGGAAGAAATACCCCACGCTTCATATTTGCGGTTGCTCGGCATGACAGCAAATGGAAGAGACTACTTAAACCGTACCAAAAAGGAATTGAAACTCCCATTAGTCAGCAAAGCAGCCTCTTTTAAGGATCCTTCCTTAACCGCTGATATTCGGGCATCTGATATTTATGCATTAGCTATCACACAAGATCAAGGGAGTGCGACGCTGGGGACGGATTACCTCAACCGTCCTCTTATCCTCTAATCATTTGGGCTCTAAATTCATCAAGTAATCGAGAGCATCATCCACTGTCTTGACAGGCACGATTTTCATTTTCGTGCCTATTTTTTTCGCCGCTGCAACGGCTTCTTCATAGTTTGTTTTGATTCCCGGGTTGGCACTTCTTACTTCCTCTGAAAGTTCATCATCCGGAGCAAAAAAGATTTCGATTCCATCTTTGGACGCAGCCATCACTTTGAACTCCGCTCCCCCAATCCTACCGACTGTTCCATCTGCGAGCATTTCGCCAGTTCCGGCGATTTGATGGCCTTTTGTCAAATCTTCATCTGTCAATTGGTTCATGATTTCCAGTGTAAACATTAGTCCTGCAGATGGGCCGCCAATTTCTCCCGTACTGAATTTCACTTCCGGTTTAGTCGTCAACAGACGATCTTCCTGGAATTGAATCCCCAAACCGACTTTACCTTCCGCTTTTGGTATCTCTTTCAATACAACTGTAACATTGAGGCGTTTATCGCCTCTCTCAATAGAAAGATCCACCTTGTCGCCTTCTTTTTTTTCAGAAATGACAGAAGCAAATTGACCAGATTCAGTCAGTTCCTTGCCGTCAACAGATCGAATTTTATCCCCGACCTCCAAAATATTATCTGCAGCACTGCCTGGAAGAACCATGACAACGAAGACACCATCAAATTGAATATCGACAGGCAGGCCGGTACGGTCAAAAGCAACTGTAATCGCATTAAATTGTGAATCGGACATCAATTTTCTTTGCCGGATATTATACTCCTTGTCATTTTCCCCTTCTCTCCGAACTTTTTGGACGGGCATAATTTTACGTTCGTCGGAGAATTTGGAAAAGGCGTATGATAGCGGGGTTGCTTTCGCAATGGAGATTGTCATCAAATTAAATGTCCCGCTTTCATGATCATTGCCTCCAGCCACTTCTACAAGTGGTGCAAGGTCATATGCACCTCCTGGCTTCGAAATATATGAGTCCAACGGGTAAAAAAACAAGAATATTAATACGACAACGATTACGCCGTACAATCCCAGCTTTCTCATCTTCATAAAAGCACACCTCCATTAATAGCCTGTTCCATTCACACATATATATAAGTGGTTCCTGTAAATCAGGAAGTTATATTCATGGCAAAGAACATTCGGCAAAGCAATTTAACTCTCTCCATATTATCCCACACGCACTGTTTCGTATAGCATTTTGCCAATTTCTTAAGACGCTATCGAAGGTGCAAATTTATTCGAAAGGAGCAGCTTCCAATGACTAGTATCCTCTTACGCGCCCATCCGATACATGATTAACATCATCATTATATGGGGATTGATCCTGCTGTTCATTTTCCAGCCTGGAACGGCCCATGACGGTGCAGAAGCTGGCGCCTATCTTTTTGTAAATGCGCTATTGCCTTATTTACTCCCGTACATCATTTTGACACAATGGCTATTAAAGACACCTTCTGCTGGGAATCGGCCAAAAAGTTGGAAAAGCTATCTGAAGGCTTACGTTCTCGGCTCTTTCGGCGGGTTTCCAGTCGGCGCGGTCACGGTCACGGAAATGTATAAAAACAGAGAGCTTTCAAAAAAAGAGAGCAGCTTACTGCTTGCCGCTTGCCATGCGCCAGGTCCAATGTTTATCATCGGCTTCGTCGGGACAGAGTTATTTGGCAACGTCCAGTCAGGCTGGAAATTGTTAGCCGCCATTCATATTGCAAATTTATTATTTTTTTTGCTGACTCTCTTCCTTTTGCGCGCGGAGGAGGGACAAGATGATCGAGAAATCCAAACGAAAACGAAAAGTTCAGGACCTTTGCTTGATGCGATAAAAGACAGCTCCTCTGTCATCATACTTGTAGCAACTACCGTCATATTCTTCTCCTCATTAGGTAATGTCATAACAACGACCGCCTCATCTGCGTTCACTGTGGATATCGGCATAGCGAAAACGATTGTTCTGTCCCTTTTCGAAATGACCTCCGGCGTCCAGTCCGCCACAGATCATTTTTATTCGATGAGTTTTTATCCCTTCATCATTGCAGCCATCATCTCTGTCAACGGATTGAGCATCCATATGCAAGTCTATGTCATTGCAAAGGCGGCCAATCTCTCATTGAAGCCGTATTTGCTCAGCCGGCTCTGGAGCGTGATAGCAGTCCCGCTCATTTTGTTTTTAATCTACACATAACAATGTTATACGATAAAAAAGGACGAGAGGATGCAAACACGCTCCTCCGTCCTTTTACCATTCGTTACTGATTGAATTTCTTTTTAAGTGCAGTCTCCACTTGAACCGGAACAAGGGCGGAAATATCCCCGCCGTACTGGGCAACTTCCTTGACGATGCTAGAGCTGAGGAACGAATAATTATTCTTCGTCATGACGAAAAACGTCTCAATGCTTTCATCCAACATTCTGTTCATCGATGTGATCTGCATTTCATATTCGAAGTCGGATACGGCCCGCAAACCGCGAACGATCACTGAGGCGCCCACCTTCCTGGCATAATTGATGAGAAGCCCGGAAGACGATTCGACCACCACATTCGAATGGGCGGATGTAACTTCCCGAATGAGTTGTATTCGTTCTTCCACCGTAAACAACGGATTCTTCGAGGAATTATTCATTACTGCCACCCTGACTTCAGGAAAAACTTTTGCCGCTTTCTCAATAATATCGAGATGGCCGTTCGTAATCGGATCGAAACTTCCTGGGACCACTGCTATTTTTGTCATGTTGAAACCTCATTTCCTATAGATCGAAATCGCACTGCTGCCATAGACCACATGCTTCACTCTAGAAAAATCACCATACGACTCAGGCAGCTCCATTTTCTTGTCATGTTCACAGACGATAATCGCTTCGGGTGCCATCAGCTCCAGATCGATAAAATCATTGACTAAGCCGTAAAACTCCGTTTTTGCATAAGGAGGATCAACAAACAGCAGATCTGCTTGTACATCCATCGTCTTCAATTTTTTTGCAGCATTGCGTGCATCCGTGCGGAAAATGGCCAACTCATCTACAAATCGGCATTTTCCAGCATTTTCTTTAATAATGGCACAGGCTTTTGCATTTCGCTCAAACACATAAGCTTGATCCGCGCCTCTCGATAAAGCCTCCAAAGATAAAGATCCGCTGCCGCCAAAAAGTTCAACTGCCGTTCCACCATCAAAGTAAGGGCCGATCATGTTAAAGAGGGACTCCTTCACCTTATCTGTCGTAGGTCTTGTCGTATCACCCGGCAAAGCTTTTAATGGAATACCCCGCCGAGATCCCGAAACAATTCTCATTTATCGGTTTCCCCTTCCTTGCCCACTGCAGAGCTGATATCAATTGCGCCATCGGTCTTTTGGATTTTCAATGAAAAGATTCTTTTTATTGCATCTTCCTCAAAATAATAAGCGCCATTCATCTTTTTATATGGTTCCGTCCGCAAAGAGTATTTTCTTTCGTTCAACACATAGAAAGGATCCCGTAAAGAAAATCTGTATTTATTAGATTCGTTTGTGACATATATGGACTGCTGATTGGATTCCAGTGTGTATCCCAATTGACTGAACAGTTCTTTGCCCGAGTAAAATACTTGTCCGTCTTCCAATAAAACCGAGACGCCTTCCGCTTTTTCTCCGTTGATTTTCAATTCTCTAGGATCTTCAAAATAAAAACCATACTGTTCGTCTGCAGCATGTTCCAAAAATGTTGTCTTTAAGCCGCTGACTTCCCCGATAAGCTGATCCATTGTCTGAGGATCTAATTTTGAGGTGTTGCCTAATTTTTTGTTCAATTGCTCCAATTGAGTAGCTGACAGTTTTTCTGTGATTTTTTCATACGCTTTTTTGGCAGCACCATTCCCATATGGTTCGCCAATCAGTAAGGAAGCTGCGATGTTTGCCGTCATTCTTTCACTGCTTGCAATACCATAGCGTGCCATTACGCCATACTGGACTAACCGGCCTTCAAGAAGCTCTGTGTCGACTTGATCAGTTAACACCAGACGTCCTTTCATGAACGGCTTTTGATTCGCACCCACGACAACGGTCATATGAGGGGCGTCAACTTTTTTCAGCAACCCTTCCAATTGAGCCGCCTGTTCTTTATGAACACCATTTCCAAAGATTGAAATTTGTTCGCTTCGATATGCTTCCGGCAGCTCTTTGTTCTGCCAGTAAAGCAGGTCCGCTTTTCCACTGCCGTAGAACATTGTATATTCAATTCGGTTTAGTTTTTTCGTACCGATCCGATCCAATTCACTTATCCAGACACCGCCTGAATTTGTTTCATCCGTGACATGAAGCATAGTGGTCCCAACTGTCCCATTCCTCAACTTTGCGAATAATTCCTCATAGAGAATGGAAGAATCGGATGATTTAATCGGGATTTGATATGATATGGATTGTTCTGCAGCGTCCCCTTCCAAGATGGCGGTGACAGAATCATTCATCCGAGTGCAGGATGATTTGTCTTTTATGTAGCATGCTTCATTCTCACTAAGTTCAGGCCAGACAATTTCATATCTGCCATTTTCAAGCCCTTTGAAATGCTGCCTGATATACAGTCCATCGTTCCGCTGGGTCACTTCGATTTCCTGATCATACTTCGCGGTTTCTGAGCCTTTCCCTGAAGCGCCCTCCATTTGAGAGTAATGCATATACAATAATACGGCATTGATTAAAACGAGAAGGACTAGTGTCCTCATGATGATTTTCAACGATGGCACCTCATTACATGGAATGATAGGCACGAGGAATCATACATGTTATGATACCCGTACAACTAGTTTTTGAAAGGTAGTGTCTGTTCATGCTTCAGCAACGTTTTATCGAACTTGGTGAAGGCTTTTCCGACGTGTTTGAATTGATTGAACTGATGAATACAAATGCCCGGCGCCTCCATCGCACATTCATCTTTTCCGCCGCAACTGACAAAGGAAATGTCATCTCCCTAGCTGCCGCTTTCCATCCAGCTGGAGAGGGCCACTTCATGCCGATTTATATTTGCAGGGAAGGGATTTTGCAGAAGGGCGAGGAATTGCCGAAAAGGAGGCTGCTGTTCGAACAGGCATCCCAAGAGAATGGATGCGCTCCGATTCCAATTGATTTGCAGCACTCCACCGCCTTCGCCGAAGCTTCGCTCTATTATCAGTACATTATCGGCATCTTACGGCTGAACCATTTACTGCCGCCATTGCAGTAACGATCAAAGCCCAATTTTATAATCATATTCCTTCGCTTTGTCCGGTTTGGCATTTTCATATTCCGTTTTGACAAATGGGCGATAAGATGGCAGCACTTTTTTCACGGATGGCAACCGTTCAATTTTTCGGATGGTCGCTTCCACTTCATCTCGATCACAATACAGGACGACATATTTCATTCGACGTGAAATATAATGGACATGACCGTATTTTCGAAATGATTTTGCTTGCTTCAAGTGCTGAAGATACACAATGATTCCTTGTCGATCAATCATAAAATTTTCCCTCTTTTCCTACTCCATACGATACCATAGGTAGGAAAAGCACTGCAACTGAACATTGCTGACATCCCTATTCTTTTCGCCTATAATATAGGAAGGAGTAGCCGTTGAAATTTGGAAGGAGGTTAGGAAATGGGAAAGAAGACGACAATCGCATTAACAGTAGGAGCTGCCGGTGTAGCGGCATGGGCAGCATCCAAAGTCGTATCAAAACAAGTTCCACGCGAACCGAAAACCGCATTGGAATTCAATGAAACCGTCGTATTGGCCGCGCATGGCGGCTCTGTCGAAACACCAGAAAATACGATGGCCGCTTTCTCAAAATCTGCGGAAACCGGTGTGCATGGTTTTGCAATCGATATCCGGCTGACGAAAGACGAGGAAATCATCGTCTTCCAAGACGAAATGACCGATCGAACGACGGATTTTTCCGGAAAAGTAGCCGATTACACATGGGAAGAATTGAATCGTGCCGACGCGGGATATATGTTCCAAGACGAAGACGGAGCGTACGCATACCGAGGAAAAGGGGAAAAAATCTTACGCTTACAAGAGCTTCTCGCCGCATTTCCGCATCTCCTTTTTGTCATTACGATTAAAGACTCGCCTGACACATATGAAGGCAGCCTGATGCCATCCAAACTATGGCGTTTATTGGAAACGACCGGCGACCAGGATCGTGTAGCCGTCACAAGCCCGTTCGATGAGCAAACGGATCGCTTCAATCTCTATGCACAAAACAAAGTGGCCATTGGCGCAGGCAATGATGAACAAATGAAAGCATACACTTCATTCACAAGCCAATTCGGCCATTTATACAAACCGAACGCCGACCTTTTCTGCTTATCCAATAAGAAAGGCGTCTTCTCGTTACGGACAGAAGCATTCATCCAGTTTCTTAAAGGATTGAATATTAAAGTGTATTATAAAGGTGTAAATGACCCTGAACGAGCAGCTAAACTTATGACTGCCGGAGCATCCGGCTTCATAACAGACAACCCTTCTGCCATGATGAAATTGGTCCAATCAGCAGAACAATAGAATGGGGTAAAGTCTCATAGTGTAGCATTGGGTTATCCAGGTTCCTGATAACCTGATTGAAATGAAACAGAACCCATAGAGAAAAATAAATCAGCTGGAGCAGAACATTTCGTTCTCTTCCCGCTGATTTTTTCATTTAGTGGAAATCCTCTCGAATGTAGAACAACATAATTGGCTGGACATGCGAAGTCTTGAATGAGCTATAGTAACTGGTTGATATCATTTGAAGGTGATAATAGTGTGGTCATTTTCCTGAACAGCAGAAATTCAGGCTGGGCGACTATCAATCGAAGTGAACGCCAATATGTCAGGACGAACGCCAATAAATCAGGCTGTACCCCCTCCCCTTACCTTAAAAAAGACTATCACAGAAAATCAGATGTCTCTGACTTTCTGGATAGCCTTATTGTCTTCTTTGTTTCGTGCAGAATCACTTGGATTATGCAATCAAGCCGAGCAGGAACAACTTCCACCCGACCCGCATCCGCCTTCACAGGAGGTCGTGAACAAACCATTGCCCGCAGGGACTTTTACCGCCAACGAAACAGACTGGGCGATGATTGTGCTAACTTCATCCAGCAACTGCTGTACATCATTCTCGGACAGACGCAAAGCAGCGACCTGTTCGTTGACATCGAGTGCCCTTTTGTCGGCACGGATGCTTTTCATTACTATATTGTAATCCGGATGGTATTTTCCGAAGCGCTGTACTTCTTCGTATCGTTCTTTCAAATCTGTAAACGATTGAATCGCTTTCACCAAATTCTTATCCGTGTAAACTGCCTGGCTCGCCCTCCGATATTCCGCCGCGACATCAGAACGCAATATCATCTCGGAGAGTTCTTCCGCGCATTCGATGATGTTCAGCCATTCATCCGTCATCATCATTGAGACAACCCCTCCATTCCAAGCAATTATACCAAAGAAATGGGTTCCCCCGCATCTTTTCTGAACTACTCTTTTCCAACAGGCTCGTTATCTGTTCTGAAATGCCTCTGCCGCTACCTCATAATCGGAAAATGGGAAGACTCCTTCTTTCGTGTATTGTGTCTTCTCATGCCCTTTTCCAGCGATTAGGACCATATCTCCGGTTTTTGCCAGTGCAATCGCTTCGTAGATGGCCGTTTTTCGATCTACCTGGACACGCACATTTTCCTTCATACGTATTCCTTGTAATATTTCTTCAATAATTTGAGATGGATTTTCCGATCGCGGATTATCCGATGTAATGATAACTTCCGTCGAATACATTGAGGCGACTTCCCCCATTTTCGGACGCTTGCCATGATCTCGGTCCCCGCCGCAGCCAAAGACCGTAATCAGATTCCCGGAACACTCGCCTGCTAATGCCTGCAGTACATTTTCGAGCGCATCCGGTGTATGGGCATAATCAACATAAACGGTAATGCCATCCTGTTGAAGTGATTGCAATCGTCCTTCAGGCAACTGCAGTGATTGACTTAGCGGAAGAATGTCTGCCAGTTCGTAACCAAGTACACGCAGTACTGCCAGGGCTGCAACCGCGTTCATTCGGTTGTGCCTGCCCGGGAGCTGCAGACGGATCAGCTCCTCATCAATCTGCTCCCCGCAGATCGTTCCATAGTCAAAATAATGGACAGGCACCTTCGCATCACCCACCATTTGTTTGCAAATCTCATCTTCCGAATTGGCAATCAACGTTTTCGCCTGATACGCCAATATTTTCTTGGAATCTAAATATTGCTGCTTCCCTCCATGCTCCTCATAATGATCGATGCCAATATTAAGAAATACGCCAATATCAATGTTGCAGTGGGCTAATCTGCTTGTGGCCAGCCCCATGGAGGAGGCTTCCAGGAGAACATGCGTCACACCGGCATCCACAAGGTCTTTCAGCAGCTGATGAAAATGTTCCGGAGGCAACGTTGTCATTTCTGGGTACGAGGTGACAGTTTGATGGCCATCAATGAAAATACCCGTCGTTCCAATGACTGCCGTTTTCACATTGGCCATCTGTAGCAACTGGCTGGCAAAATACGTCACCGTTGTTTTACCGTTCGTTCCTGTAACGGCCACTATAGTCAATAATTCCGACGGATTCCCTGCCAGTCTTGCACTCGCATAAGAAATGAATTTCCTGCAATCCGGGACAATAATAAGCGGGATGGACATTTGATCCGTCATTTCCATCGCAGCATTGCGATCAATCACAATACCACAAGCACCTTTCTCAATCGCCTCCTCGACATAACAGATCCCGTCCGTCTTCCCTCCCTTCCTTGCTACAAACAGGTACCCTTCGCTTATCCTTGTCGAATGCTCAGTTACCCCTTTTACCTCGGTATGAATACCTCCAAGCACTTGACAAGGCCAGTCTTTTAATAGCTCCGAAAGTAACAGAAGTCCTCTCCCCTTTCCCGAACAAATTTGAATCGACACGAATATATTGAGAGCGAACTATACTTTATCGTATGTAGGGCAGTAAACGAACGTCACGAAGAAAGTTGGGGGCCGAAATGATTGTTCAGAAGTTTGGCGGCGTCGCCATGAAAGATAAACAAACGAGAGAAAAATGCATCAGGCATATCGCTGCCGGTATCAGGGATCATCAAAATGTCGTTGTCGTCGTTTCAGCAATCGGCAGAGGAAGTGATCCCTATTCCACCGATAGCTTATTGCGGCTGACCGATGCTTTCAATTTTTCCAAAGCGGCATCAGATTTGGCCGCGTCTTGCGGTGAAATTATCGCCTCTGCTGTATTATCAGCCGAGTTAATTGAGGCGGGCATCGACAATCAAGTCTTGCACGGCATCCATGCAGGCATTTGGACAGAAGGAGAATTTGGCGACGGCATCATTACAGATATTGATCCGACCATGATTATTGATGGGTTGAAGGAATCCGCTTGCATCATCATCCCCGGCTTTCAGGGAGTCAACGAGCGTGGTCAGATTATGACAATCGGCCGCGGAGGCAGTGACTTGACCGCTGTTGCATTGGCAGCAGCATTACAGGCCATCCATGTGGAGTTTTTTAAAGATGTGCCAGGCGTTATGACAACCGATCCAAAACGTTCGGCAGAGAGTAAAAAAATCGACCGCCTCACCATTCCGGAATTACTTCCGCTACTGGAGGAGGCGCGTCCCATCATCCAGAAACGCGCTGCTATTTATGCACATAAAAAATCGATGCCCCTATACATAAGAGGCATCGATACGATTGAAAAAGGAACGTGGATCATTCCGTATTCGGATTAAGGCTTTCTTTCTTTTTATTTTCGGTCTGGATAAAGTCCTGCGTATAATATTTGCCGTATACCCCAGTACCTAAATGTGTAAAATCGTTATCCAGCAACACTTGACGGTGAGCTGATGAATTCAGCCAACCATGCACCGCTTCAATGGCATCCACATAATTGAATGCAATATTTTCGCCGGCTTTGCGTTGCACAATGCCCGAAGTTTTCAAGCGGTCGCTAAGCGTGCCGGTGGAAGGGGATTCGTTCGAGAAATAATTCTCCAGAGCCATATCTTTACTATGTTCTCGTGCCAGGACACCAAGCCAATAATCGTTTTTCAACTCGGTCAGACCATGATTTTTCCGATATCCATTTGTTAATTCAAAAACTTGTCGTTCCATGGCACGGTCCACTTCCATTTGCATGGAAGCTGAAGGCGGAGAAATACTGATCATTTCTCCGCTATATTCCATATCATATGGCTGATGAATTACCAGAGTCTCAGGCTCGATAAAACGGATTCCTTCAATCTTGGCATCCTCTTCATCGACGTATACTTGAGCATACAAATCCTTGAATTTCACGAGCGCCCGATTGGCAATATCCTCACTTTTTAATGAAAACATATATAGATTAGAGCCTAGCTGCACATCCACTTCCGATTCTATAATCGTTGAGCGATATACTTGATTGACATCCTGGCCGATTGTAAATGGGCTCATATCCACTTGGCTATCTGCACTAAACACTTGATTGATGTGGTCCCCGCTCACACCGGCCATAAAATATGGCTCTTCCGAATAAATCCACCAATCATAGCCGTATGCGGACGGCTCAATTCGGTCGGGATCTCCATACTTCTTAATGAGCTGGTCAGTCGTTTTACCGACAAAGATGGATAAGCCTTGGTCAGGCCGTTCTGCTCCAGCAACCTGGCTATTCAATTCTTTTTCTGGAACCGGTATTGCCGTGCCGTGCTTGACAGGCGATTCTAATGGTTCATTCTCTTTTATACGCGTATCCATCAAATAAAATAGGCCGAGAAGGATGACGAGTAACAGAGCTATTTTCCAAATAACTTTCACTTCGACTGCGCCCTACTTTCGATTCATGATTATTAGTACTACTTTAACATGAGAGAGAATGAGTTTTACACCCTTTTTGCTTATTTCGGCATTTTTCAGATAACAATATGTAAGCTGCGGCAAATAGATTCCAATTCAACTGTCAATAGGACGCCTTGATTGACATCGAAGTTCTTGAATACATAGTAGCCAAGCTATCGGTGAAACCACTTGAAATGCTGTACGAATCCTGCATGACACAATGTTGTCATTGCAACTACCGGTAATTTGTTCTATGATTATGAAGTATAGGCAAATGACTGGTTATGAATGAAGGAGGATTTGAATTATGGACATTCTAAATACTGGAATCGAAGGCATCGTTGCCGAATTGTCCGTTCTGGATGAAGTTATGACAAAGCATGATCTGATCCGTGCGGGTCAATGGGATTATGAGCGGGTGACGTATGATAAAAAATATGTGATCAAAGAAGGCACTTATTATTTGCGTGTTTTCGGTTATACACCCGACGAGGATATCGGCACACGTGAAGCCGTCATCCATTTGAAAACGCCGGCTGTGGGCAAGCATTACTATCCACATGGTGTTGAATACGGAGAAGACGAAGTCTATCCAGAAGGCTTGATCAAAGACTGCAAAGCGACGCTTAAAGCAGTGTATGAAGAACTTCAAACTTTTAATTTGGCAAAATAATTCGTTACAGCCGGGGAACGACAGGTTCTCCGGCTTTTTTTGCCTATTCATTCCTCATTTTTTTGGTTATAATGGAAACAATGAATTAATTGGAGGAATTGCCGTTGTCCCGTTGGTTTACAAAACGAATTCTCATTTTTGCGATTTCCATAATAGCTCTCATTCTGATCTGCCTGTTCATTTTGCCTGTCTCCGTACCAATCATTATTGCCCTGCTTACCGCCATGGTATTTGAACCGCTCGTTAAATTGGTTGAATCAAAATTCAAGTGGAAGCGGAAAGTTTCCGTTATCACCATTTACATCTTTTTTGTCGCCTTATTAGCAGCTCTACTATACTACACTGTCAATTCCCTGATCGGTAAATTGATTCAATTTACAAAAGATGCACCGGATCATCTAAATAAGCTCTCTGGTGTCTGGATTGATTTGCAGAGCAAGATGTCAAATTATACAGCCGGCATGCCTCCTGAATTCGTAAAAGCCATTCAAGATGAATTTGATAAAATGATCGTGTCCCTTCGGAATTCTTTAACCAGTTTGTTAAGTTCCGATAAGATCATGACATTGGCAGGCGAAATCCCCAATTTCCTTGTCAGCTTGATCGTCTTTATGATTGCCCTTTTCTTATTCATGCTCGAATTGCCGGACTTAAAAAAGATGTTCTTCCGTCATTTAACCGACGATACCGCGAAGAAAGTCCGATATATGATGTCTAAATTGAACTCTGTCTTCTTCGGGTTCATGAAAGCCCAATTGCTTGTCAGCCTGATCATCCTAGCCGTCACATTTGTGGGCCTTCTCGTAATTACTCCAAAGTATGCAGTCGTCATGTCGCTGATTATTTGGATCATCGATGTTATCCCAATATTGGGATCAATCATCATACTCGCTCCCTGGTCGCTGTATCAGCTTGTTAGCGGAGATGTCGGAATGGGAACGAAGCTGGCTGTTCTTGCAGTCATCCTGCTCATTATCCGAAGAACGGTAGAACCGAAAGTGATGGGGAACCAAATTGGCCTTTCCCCGCTACCAACATTAATTGCAATGTTCATCGGCTTGAAGCTATTTGGATTTCTCGGCTTCTTTATCGGTCCGCTCATTGTCATCCTCTTTAACACAGCCCGTGAAGCCGGCATTATCAAAATGAATTTCAAGATATGAGAAAGCACAAAAAACGCGCGCCTTTCGTAAAAGGCAGCGCGTTTTTTATAATCCTAAAATAGCTTTGATGACGGAAGTTGTCTCCCCGCCGTGGTAAAAAACATACAGAAGCAAGTAGACAGCAACTCCTGTAATCGCAGTGAAAAACCAGATAATGCTGGTCACCGGTCCTAATTTCCGGTGTCGTATCAGATTGTTTTTGAACCCTGCGACAAGTGTGAAAATCCCTAAGACGGCACCGACAGTCGCCAAGGTAATGTGAAATATTAAAAAGATCGTGTAGTAAATTTTCAAATGTTCTGGTCCGCCGAAAGCAGTGTTGCCAATGAACACCGTTCGGGAAAGATAGATGATAAAAAAGATCAATGCTGATACAGCAGCAGCTATCATTGTTTTTTTATGCGCTTCAATCTTTCTTTGTCGAATCAAATTCCAGCCAATTGCAACAAAAATGGCGGATAACACAATAAAAAAAGTACTAATCGTTGGCAATAAAGGAACGTTCATTTGGAATCCCCTCGTCTAGAAATTGTGCAATTTAGTTATGATACTCCAGGTTTTGACGGTCAATCAATGCCTTCTTCGTAATTTCATCGGCATTCATCTGCTCGTCACGATACCACTGGATAAAAATCTTTCCGATCACAACAACATAAATCAGCTCCTGGATCACTTTCATAATGATACCACCCAATTGCTGGTCATATAATGTTGGCATATTCGTAAAGAGCTCAGGACCGGAAATGGATAAGCCCGACAAGGTCCCTGGCGGAACACATAGTGCCATCGCTTTCAACCAAGCTTCCCCGCTATAGTACGTTTCGTACACAGGCACGTCCACAAAAATGATAAGTGAACATGCAGGTGTTATAAGAATAGCACTTAGAATAACATAGCCAATTTTTTTCAATCCATGTAGCTTTGGCTGGCTTTCGAGTGTATTAACAATTGGCCACCAAAGGAATAGTGCAGCTATGAATAAAGTGATGGTAAAAACAGCATGAAGAACGAGACTGAGCTTAACATAATCCAAAATTAACGGATAATGATATAACGAAAACATCAGTGTGAAAACCATCAGGCTAATAATCGGTTTGGTAAACAACCGGACGATACGGTCAATGATTGAAACGGATAAGACCTTTTTCCAAATAAAATCCGGAATGCCGATGATGAAAAACGGTGCGACAATTAATAACAGGATGGCCATTTGTGCCATATGGACAGAGAATAGAATATGTCCGAGCAGATCCATTGGAGATCCTTTTACCACGTAAAGAAGAAACATGGAAAGCAGAAAATAGGTAATTTCCCTGCGGGTCACCTGTTCACTGCCTTCAAACCGATTCCTCCATTTTTTCGTAAGCAGGAAATATAAAACAATACCAGCCAGTATGAAGAACAAAAAATAAGGACTCCATAAGGCACGAAACCCAAAAATACTTAAAGGCATTATGCCATCGCTCCTTTTTCAGACTACCCCCATTATAGAACGTTCCGTCTTCGATGACAATGAACGAACTTTGACATTTGCAATTGTACGAATTAGTCATGCAAAATCATAAAAAACTCCACGGATTTGGAATCCGTGGAGTTTTCGATTACCACCAAACAATCGTAGCGAAAGTCAATGGAATGAGGAAACCGAATAGCGCTCCTGTAAACATGAACATTTGTGGAATGCCATGGCCTTTTTCACTCATATGCATGAAATAATACAACTGTAAACCGACTTGGACAGCCGCGAAAAGCATCAGCATTGGAACAACGAAGTATTTGGAGAAACCAGCTACCCCACTTTCAAATGCGACAACCATCGAAAACGAAATAAGAGTCAAGAAGATCATGAGGGAAAACATCATGATTTGGCCTTTCATCGACTGCTTTGCCCGTTTCTTCAACATGGCCTGCTCAGCAGGCGTCCTTTTGTAAACTTCGATCTCTGCCATCTTAACCTATCACTCCCATCAAGTAGACTACAGTGAAGATGAATACCCACACAACGTCAATGAAGTGCCAGTAAAGCGAGAAGGTGTAATACTTAGTTGCATTATAAAGGTTCAAGCCTCTTTTCGCATTACGGAAAATAAGTAATGTGATCCAAACAAGACCAATCGCAACGTGGAAACCGTGAGTTCCTACCAATGTGAAGAAGGACGAACTGAATGCGCTGTTGCCAAAAGTAAATCCGATTTTCACATAGTGGGAGAACTCATATACTTCAAGCATAAGGAAGCCGAGACCAAGCAATGCTGTGATTGCAAGCCAAAGCTGCATCTTTTTGAAGTTGTAGTTCCGAAGGTGATACATAGCATAAACACTTGTTAAAGAGGATGTTAAAAGCAACATCGTCATAACAAAAACAAGTGGCAATTCATAAAGTTCTTGCGTGCTAAACCCGAAACCACTTGGCCCGGAGTTTTTAAGCGCGATATACGTCGCAAACAAAGTTGCGAAGAGAATTGTTTCCCCCCCAAGGAATAGCCAGAAGCCGACAAACTTATTTTTTGCTTCAAGTGTCGCTTTTTCCGGATGATCAGGCCATGTTTCTGGAGTGAATTTTTTATTCAAATCCATTATGCTTGACCTCCTTTGCGCTTCATATCACGAAGCAATTCATCTTTTTTAATGTAATAGCCAGTGTCATCAATCAATGAACGGGCCGACATGCAGACAAATGTGAAAGCTAGACCGATGATAAGAACTGGAAGTCCCCAGCTTGTTTCCGTACGGAACATCGCACCGAAACCAGCAACGAATAAGCCAACGCACATCAAAAACGGAATGATGGAACCATTCGGCATGTGAATATCCTTAACAGGCTCCGCTGCTGTATAACCGGCTTCATTTCCTTCCATTTTCTCGATCCACACTGTATCCAATCCACGGACAAGCGGTGTTGTCGGGAAGTTGTAATAAACAGGCGGAGATTCAATCGCCCATTCAAGTGTACGTCCGTCACCCCATGGGTCATTGGAAACTCTAACATTTTTAACAGATGTAATAATGATGTTAATGACGAGTACAATAACGCCGATTGCCATGAGAATAGCACCGATCGTACTGATAAAGTTCGCCATATTCCATCCTTGGCCGTCCATGAATGTCCATACTCGGCGCGGCATACCCCAGAATCCTAACCAGTGCTGGATAAGGAATGTCATGTGGAAACCGATGAAGAAGAACACAAATGTCACTTTTCCAAGGCCTTCATGCAGCATGGTACCAAACATTTTTGGCCACCAGTAGTGAGTCGCTGCCAAGATCGCAAGCACAACCCCACCAACGATTACGTAGTGGAAGTGGGCAACGATAAAGTAAGAATCGTGCAATTGATAGTCAAGTGGTGCAGCACCTTGCATGACACCTGTAACTCCACCCATTACGAATGATGGGATGAATCCAAGCGCGTACAACATTGGTGTCGTCACTTTGATGCTACCGCCCCACATAGTCAAGAGCCAGTTGAAGATCTTAACCCCTGTCGGAACAGCGATCGCCATTGTAGCAACCGCAAAGATTGCGTTCGCTGTCGGTCCTAAGCCAACTGTGAACATGTGGTGAGCCCAAACCATGAATCCGAGGAATCCGATAAGGACAGTCGCGAATACCATGGATGGATAACCGAATAGACGTTTCCTTGAGAATGTAGAGAAAATCTCAGAGAAAATACCGAAGGCCGGCAAAATTAGAATGTAAACTTCAGGGTGACCGAAAATCCAGAAAATATGCTCCCAAATGATCGTGTTACCACCCATCGCATGATGGAAGAAGTTACCTCCGAACATACGGTCAAATGTCAAGAAGAACAAACCAACTGTCAATGGAGGGAATGCGAAGAGAATCATCGCAGACGCTACAAACGTCGTCCATGTAAACAATGGCATACGCATGTAAGTCATCCCTGGTGCACGCATATTAATGATCGTGACCAGGAAGTTGATCCCCGCCATCAACGTACCACCACCGGCTATTTGAAGCCCGATAGCGTAGAAATCAATACCATGGCCAGGTGATGCAAGGGATAGGGACGCGTAAGAAGTCCATCCTGCATCCGGCACTTCACCGTAAATCCAAGAAATGTTCAGGAATAATCCTCCGAAGAAGAACATCCAGAAACCTAACGAGTTAATAAATGGGAACGCAACGTCCCGTGCTCCAATTTGAAGCGGTACTATGGCATTCATAAATCCGAATAAAATCGGCATGGCCGCTAAGAAAATCATCGTCGTTCCGTGCATCGTGATCAAGTCATTGAAAAGTCCCGCACTGACGAAATCGTTGTTTGGCTTATGGAGCTGCCAACGGATCAACATCGCTTCGATTCCGCCGACAACGAAGAAGAATCCGCCTCCAAGGAAGTAAAGGATTCCGATCTTCTTATGGTCGACTGTTGTCAGCCAATCCCATAGCGTTGCGCCAAAACCCTTTTTTTGAGCAACTGAACTCACTTTGTTACCTCCTCTACAAATTCAAGTGGAAATTATTTTTCTACTGATAATCCCATTAAGTATTCAGCCAACGCGTCCAGTTCTTCATCTGAAAGCTGATCTTGGAAAGCTGGCATTGTGTTGCCCGGTTTATGTGTTTGAGGATCTTTGATCCAATCGATCAATTTTTCCTTTGTATGGTCCATATAACCGGCAATTCGATTGCGATCCCCAAAAGTAGCAAGGTTCGGTCCTTGAGCACCGCCCTCTCCAACTCCTGAGTTTGCATGACAACCGATACAGCTCTTTTGGAATACTTCTTCACCTTGCGGGTTCGCTACAACTTGCTCATCTTTCGTCGCTTGCATTGCAGCAACCCACTTATCAAAATCAGCACGAGGCATTGTCTTTACTTTGAAATCCATCAAAGCGTGAGACGGTCCGCAAAGCTCCGCACACTTACCGTAAAAGACGCCGTCCTTCAGGTCAGTGGAATCTTTGTCAAATTTCAAATAGAATTTGTTGACGTTTTCAACGTTCGTATCCATCTTACCGCCAACTGCCGGAATCCAGAAGGAGTGCTTTACATCAGCAGCAAGTAGGTTGAAGTAAACCTTTTCATCTGTCGGTACAACGAGTTCCTGTGCAGTTACAATTCCTAGATCCGGGTATTCAAATTCCCACCAGTATAATTTAGCTGTAACATCGACAACTAGATTTTCAGGATTCCCTTCATCATCAACTGCTCCCATTGCTGAAACATCTCCAAGTTTATACGTGTAATAAACTGTCGGTACAGCAAGAAGCAAAATAAGAAGAATCGGGATGATCGTCCATACAAGCTCAAGCGTATGGCTTCCTTCCACTTGTTCAGGAATATGATCTTCACCTAGTTTCGAACGTCTGAAACGGAATAGGGCGATCAGATAGATTGCTACTACAACAATAATGACCAGTAACATGATTCCTGATGATAATAGCAGTAGATTGAACTGATCCTTACCGACCTGACCAGCCGGAAGAAGCGTGGAAAGTTCTTCTTGTCCACATCCTGCAAGGAAAACCGTAAGAACTGCTAATAGAGAAAAGAGACGCCATTTTTTGAGTCCTTTCATCATCGCTTCGTATACCTCTCTTTCTAAAAAATGTTTTCTTTTACTGAGGACGCTAGACCTCTCTATAATGAATTCCTGTCAAAAAGAAGAAATTCCCGCCTTTAAATGAAAATAGAAAAGATGATCATGGAGACAAAAAGGATCGTCATGTAGTTCAAAGAATAAACGAACATGGAAGTCGCCCATTTCAGATCCTCTTTTGCTTTAAAGCCTTTGATCGCTAAGTATAGCCAGCCTACATTCAATAGTGTGGCTAGGATGATGAATCCGATGCCAAGTTCAGATAATAGGAATGGCAATGGGAATAAGATCAGAATCCATCCGAATATCGATCTCTTCGTTCTTGCAAAACCTTTTACAACTGGCAGCATCGGTATGTTCGCGGCACGGTATTCTTCCGTTCTTCGCATAGCAAGCGCATAAAAGTGCGGCGGCTGCCAAGCGAACATGATTAAAAACAAAGCCCACGCGCCCATTCCAAGAGACGGTTCAACTGCAGCCCAACCAATCAGCGGCGGAATCGCGCCTGACAAACTTCCTACTACTGTATTGCCCACATGTTTCCGTTTGGACCACATGGAATAGAGCACAACGTAGCTGAAAATGCCAGCAAGCCCCAGCCATCCTGCTGTAGCGGATGCAAGGAACAGCATGATTTCTCCAATTGCCAAGAAAGTGAGTGCAAGTGCCAACACAGCCGTCGCATTGAATCGCCCAGTCACCGTCGGACGTGATTTTGTCCTTGACATGATGGGATCAATATCCCGGTCAATCAAGTTATTCAAAGCTGCAGACCCGGCAATGATCAAAGCAGTACCAAGCAAGGCATAGATAAGCAGATCCAAGTTTTGGATGAAGCTCTTATCAGCCAGCCGGATTGCCAAGAACAAGCCTGTAAATGTCGTTATGAGATTTGAATTGACAATGCCGATCTTAATGAGTGCTAGAAAATCTTTTAATAAGGAAGCCGATTCGACGGACGTTTCAGTGGACGTTGATATCGTTCGACCGTTTGACATAGTTACCCTCCTTTCCATGATGTCGGCAATAGCCACTATATTTAACTATATCGAAATCCTGCGCTGATTTCTATACTTAAACAAAAAAACAGCTAAGAATGCGCAATACTTCGACATAATTACCCCTTCACCCTATCTATAGTAAATCATTTCCGTATACCTTTTGTGAAGTTAAAGGGGCTTTTTTATGAACAATTTGTGAAAAGGACATAGAATGCTCACTTTTCACCCAATGGACGTTGTTTTTTGCCGGCTTTTTCGCTATCATCAAAAAACAGGGCCTTTTTGCACGATGGTCATCATTCACAAAGAAGGTGCTAAATTTGCGTTATCATAAATATTTGAAGTGGTTTGCAGTCGCCTCCACGATCGGGATGCTTTTAATCCTCCTCGGCGGTGCGCTTGTCACAAAAACAGACAGCGGCATGGGCTGCGGCCGACATTGGCCTGGCTGCAACGGACAACTGATTCCCGATGAAATCACACCAGAAGTGCTCATCGAATTCTCCCACCGGTTAGTCACCGGAGCAGTTGGAATCTTTATTCTCATCTTATCTGTGTGGTCGTGGAGATCGATCGGCCATATACGCGAGACAAAATTCCTTTCATTCATGGCTTTATTCTTTTTAATTCTTCAGGCACTGATTGGAGCTGCCCAAGTACTATGGGGCCAAGGAGACTTTATTCTCGCTCTGCATTTCGGCATATCACTAATTTCATTTGCCTCCGTGTTCCTGTTAACACTTCTGATTTTCGAAGTGGACAAGAAGTTCGATGCGGACAAGATTATCATTGGTAAAAAAATGCGATGGCATACGATTGGCGTGACAATTTATTCTTATCTCGTCATCTACACCGGAGCACTTGTACGGCATACCGAATCTGAACTTGCCTGTACCGACTGGCCGATGTGCCGCAATGGAGACTTCCAGCTTCCCGCAAACTTTTGGGAATGGATCCAAATGAGCCATCGATTTGCCGCAGCATTGATTTTCATCTGGATTGCCATCATAGCTCTCCATGCGTACCGGAACTATAAAAACTCCCGTATTATTTATTGGGGATGGATCATCGCTTTCATCCTTGTCACTATGCAAGTCCTTGCAGGAGCATCCGTTGTTTTGACTAGACTTAACTTGTATCTGGCTTTGCTGCATTCCTTGTTTGTCACATTGCTATTCGGTTTGCTGACTTATATGGTATTGCTAATTTCACGAAGCCGCCAAAGGGACAAATAATATGGAAAAGGGACTATCTCGATCGTCAGTGAAGCTGACTTTCAGGATAGTCCTTTCTTAATGGCTGGCTTCATTGTTCCATAGGTATCCCCTGTCGAAACACAGGGATTTAAACAGTTACTGAGAACGGACGAGCACTTGGAAGGAAGATATGAGTAGACGCGGGATGCGTACGGCAACGGATACGAGCGGTTGGACGAATATACGAGTGGTTCGGCGGCGGATACGAGCGGTTAGAGGAATATACGAGTGGTTCGACGACGGATACGAGCGGTTATGAGAAATATACGAGTGGTTCGGCCGCAGATACGAGCGGTTAGAGGAACATACGAGTGGTTCGGCGGATACGAGCGCTTGGAAGAATATACGAGCAATTGGGCGAGGGATACGAACGGTTGTAAGAATATACGAGTGGTTCGGCCACGGATAT
>NZ_JBPVIR010000019.1:0-14216 GCF_057373025.1 Sporosarcina sp. AD_1 | reverse complement strand
TTTAAGATGTCAATTTTGAATCCGAAGATTCATGTTCGTCTTCTTCCCGACGAGGTCGGGTTCAGACTTTATTTGTTGACGTTTTGCTGTTCAGTTTTCAAGGTTCATGTTTGTCGCTCGTTTGCAGCAACTTTTCTAGTTTAACACTTGTCTTTTGTTAAGTCAAGCATTATTTTAAATTAATTAGTGGAGCGGGTGAAGGGAATCGAACCCTCATCACCAGCTTGGAAGGCTGGGGTTTTACCACTAAACTACACCCGCATATTAAAATGTAAATGGCGCGCCCGACAGGAGTCGAACCCATAACCTTCTGATCCGTAGTCAGACGCTCTATCCAATTGAGCTACGGGCGCATTATTTTTATAGAAAGTATTGGTGCGGTAAAGAGGACTTGAACCTCCACGGGGTTAACCCCCACTAGGCCCTCAACCTAGCGCGTCTGCCATTCCGCCACTACCGCATATTGTTTTTCTGAAGCAAGTTTTATTATACAACTTTCACTTCAAAAGTCAACAACTTTTTTAAGAGAATGGTGAGCCATGCAGGATTCGAACCTGCGACCCTCTGATTAAAAGTCAGATGCTCTACCGACTGAGCTAATGGCTCGTATAGGATGTTGTTAAAGTACGATTGCTTATGTGTTTTCAACTTAAGCTTCGGTATTTCTCGTTGTATTTAAGTTTTTGCTCCAAATACCTTACGGTATTTCTCGCAAATTTTTCAAGCGTTTTACGTTTGAAAAATTGGCTGGGGTAGCTGGATTCGAACCAACGAATGACGGAGTCAAAGTCCGTTGCCTTACCGCTTGGCTATACCCCATAAATGATATGCCGAGCAACTTGCCAGCTCTACTATATTGCAACAACAAGGAGTAATTATACATCATCCACTTGTCAATTGCAAGTACTTTTTTAAAAAGAAAGTGACCCCTACGGGATTCGAACCCGTGTTACCGCCGTGAAAGGGCGGTGTCTTAACCGCTTGACCAAGGGGCCATATTTGTAACGAAAGGCTGTTGCCTTTTTTGTCTTTTAGTTTGTTTCCCAATCGACTTTTTCTATTATAGATACACTTGAGTCATTCGTCAACACTTTTAAGCAACTTTTTTTCGAAACTCTAGAGAAAGCTTATTCTATCGCTTTTTGTTCGTGTAAAACGGGTTGATTATACAGTATTGAAGACATAGCTACATGATTATTCATGAGAAACGAACCAAAAAGCCGGACCTGAATGTCTTGGTCCGGCTGAACTTGGTTACTCCATCTTCTTGATGTATTCAATTTCTCCCCTACATTTGCCGCAACGGTATTTTCGGGTATCCATCTTTCGTTTACGCTTATATTCGAGTTGACATGACTTACATCTATATATGTGGTGAACTGTCTTTTTGGGTTTTATTTCTTCAAGCTGTTTGCAATAGCGGGGAGATCCCGTTTCAGCCAATAGTTTTTTGAAGTCCTTGTCTCCGTGTTTGTATCCCTTTCCTTCTCTATGCAAATGATAATGGCATAGCTCATGTTTAATCACACCGATCAATTCTTCAACGCCATACTTCTGCAATACAACAGGGTTGATTTCGATCGAGCTGTCAGACAACTTATAACGCCCGCCTGTTGTTCTCAATCTTCTATTGAATGAAGCCGCATGGGTGAATGGTTTGTTGAATACTTGGCTCGACACGTCTTCGATGAGTCTCTGTAATTCAATTTCGTTCATCCGTCTCTCCGTTATTTCCCTGCTGGCGGCAGCATGGTCAGCGCTATTCTACCCTTTGCTTTATCAACCGATTCTACCCATACCGTTACAATATCGCCCGAGGCAACCACATCTAATGGATGCTTAACAAATCCTTTTCGCAGTTTGGAAATATGAACAAGGCCATCTTCGGATACGCCAATATCAACAAACGCACCAAAATCGACGACATTTCGAACGGTCCCCTGCATTTCAAGCCCTTCATGGAGATCATCGATATCCAGCACATCCGCCTTGAGAAGTGGCTGCGGATAATCTTCACGCGGATCTCGATTCGGCCGTTGTAATGTTTCGACCACATCCTTTAACGTCACTTCGCCAACTTGCAATTTTTCCGCCAACTGCGATAGAGACAGTGAAGAAAGAGCTTCTACTGCTTCTTTTTGACCGAGCTTGTCCTTGCTGATTCCTGCTTCCTCTAATATCAACTTCGCCAGCTCATAGCTTTCCGGGTGAATACCGGTCGAATCAAAACGATCGGCCGCTTCCGGAATTCGAAGGAATCCAATTGCCTGCTCATAAGTCTTCGCCCCGAGTCTCGGCACTTTTTTCAGCTGCGATCTCTTAGTAAAGCCGCCTTCTTCTTCCCGCTTCTTGACGATATTTTCGGCAACGGACTTTGATAATCCAGCTACATATTGCAAAAGCGACGGGGAGGCCGTATTCACATTGACACCAACCCGGTTTACGGCTGTTTCAACAACAAAGGACAAGGATTCGGAAAGCTTCTTCCTAGCAACATCATGTTGGTACTGTCCTACCCCAATGGATTCTGGATCAATCTTCACTAGCTCCGATAGTGGATCTTGCAGTCTTCTTGCTATTGATACCGCACTTCTTTGCTCGACTTGTAAATCCGGGAACTCTTCCCTCGCCTGGGCAGACGCCGAATAGACACTGGCTCCAGCCTCATTCACAATAACATAAGAAACGGGAGTGGCTGCTTCCTTAATACATTCCGCAATAAAGTGTTCGGTCTCTCTTGATGCTGTACCGTTGCCGATCGCTATGATCGTAACCCCGTATTTTTTAATTAACTCAAGTATCGTCCGCTTGGATTCCTCTTTCTTCGGTTTCGGCGGATGTGGATAGATGACCGATATTTCGAGCACCTTTCCGGTTTCATTGACAACCGCCAGCTTACATCCGGTTCGGAACGCGGGGTCAACTCCGAGGACGATTCTTCCTTTTAGCGGAGGTTGAAGCAAAAGGCTCTTTAAGTTCTCGGAAAACACATGAATGGCTTGTGTTTCCGCCTTTTCCGTTAGTGAGGCCCGAATCTCTCTTTCTACAGAAGGAGCGATCAGCCGTTTAAACGCATCCTCAATCGCCAATTTCACCTGAGCTGCTGCAGGCGAGTGACTCTTCTGAATGCGCGCTTTTTCTAACTCTCCAATGATCCGCTCGGCCGGGAACGACACAGATACACGCAGTATTTCTTCCTTCTCCCCGCGATTCAACGCGAGCACTCGGTGTGGAACTATCTTTTTCAACGGTTCCTCGTATTCGTAATAAATACTGTACACGCCTCGTTCGTCATCAGCATCTTTCTTTAACACGGATGTCATGCTTCCATCCGACCAAGCGAGCTTCCTCACTTTATCACGAAGGGCCGCATCATCCGCAATTCGCTCTGCGATAATATCTCTGGCTCCCGCGAGCGCTTCCTCAGCGGTCGGAATTTCTTTTTCAACGTCAATATACAGCGCAGCTAATTTCTCAGGAATCTCCGATGAAAACGAAAGCAATGCATCCGCCAATGGTTCTAGCCCTTTTTCAATCGCCACCATCGCCCGCGTCCGACGTTTTTGCTTGTATGGCCGGTACAAATCTTCCACACGCTGCAAAACAGTCGCTTTCTCAATTTCATTTTTCAAGTCGTCCCTCAACTTGCCTTGTTCCTCGATCAACCGGATAACTTCTTCTTTACGTTGATCCAAGCTCTTTTCATAATGATACGCTTCTTCTATTGTTTTAATTTGAACTTCATCCAACGAACCGGTCGCTTCTTTTCGGTAGCGCGCAATGAAGGGAACTGTATTTCCAGATTCCAATAATTCTATAACACTGGCCGTCTGCCGTGAGTTAATTCCCGCACGCTTGGCCGCCTTTTCGATAATTGCAGTTGACATGTCAATCACCCTTTCTTACATAAATGATACCAGAATCAGTTTATCCCTGCTTAGTTCGCCATCGCTTTTGAGATTACCTTCCATGTGAGTGAGATTAGAATTGCGGTTATAGGTACGGGGCATTGGGAAGATAGAAGGAATTTACAGCTGGACATCAACGGTTTAAAGAAACCCAGTTTACAAGGTGGATGGAAGATAAAATATTCGAGAGATTTGAAACCACTTTCTCGCATGTTCTTCTGCTAACAAGCATTCCTAGAATATATGAGCGCACTCTCCTACTACTTACGAGTACTTCCTAGACTATACGAGCACTCTTTTGCTACTTACGAGTACTGCAACAAACATCAAACGAACCTCATGCAATAAAGTACCTCTTTGCTCCAAAAAAGCAACAAAAAAACTGCAGCACCGGATTACCGTTTCTGCAGTTCATTATCTTCTATTATTACTTCGGTTCAGCAATCAGAGCGAAGCAGGTCGCCAGCGATGAAAGTGGCGTCATCGCCGATACCGTCTGTTGCTTTTCTAACTCGCTCATACAGTTCGTAGGCATTGACGCTTTCCTGCATGCTGGCTTTTGGGCTTTTCATGACGATGCCGTCCGAATGAAGGAAGAACATGTCCCCATTCTGGTATTCGTATTTTTGGGTTTTCATCTTTTGCGGGCGGCCGGATAGATAGCCCATTACCGGCAACGGGTAGATCATCTTTTGGCCGTTATGTAAAATATACAATCGAACATTGCCTACGCAACTATATTCGATTGTACATTCTCTAAAATATACTTTGACAATTGCAACCGCAGCCCCGCGTTTTTGCACCATGTATTCATTGCAGCGGTTCAGCAATTCGTCCAGGGATTCGTGGTGATATTGCTCTAGCACACGGGGAATCACAGCGGCCGATTGGCGGGCAACGACACCATTGCCGAGCCCGTCCGCAATAGCACAAATGAAATAATCCTCTTCCGAATGGATGAAGTAGGTATCTCCCGATTCGGTATTGCCATGCTTGGCCGAATTATAAATATAGGCTTCCACATATTCGTTCTTAAAGGTTTCCACTATGAAGCACCACCAGCTGATAATATTGCTTCCTGAAGTTTTTTGATCGCTTTTCGCTGCAACCTTGAAACATGCATTTGGGAAATGCCGAGCCGTTCACCCGCCTCTTTCTGGCTAAGTTGTTCGATATATGTATACTGGATGATCTGCTTTTCCCGCTCCGACAAGACACTCAGTGCGTTTGCGACGACCAGACGATGATCCGTTTTTTCAAATTCTTCGTCCGGTTCTCCAATGATATCGAACAGGGTGACCGTTCCGCCTTCTGAATCCGCTTCGAGCGTATGATCCATCGAAAGCGCTTGATAGCTTCTTCCCATCTCCATCGCTTCCAACACAAGTTCCTCGTCCGTTTCCAAGTAGTCAGCAATTTCACTGACGAGCGGCGATCGTTGCAACTCCGTCGTCAACGCTTCTGCCGCGGCTTTGATTTTCGGTCCGAGTTCCTTGATTCGGCGAGGAACATGGACGGCCCACGTCTTGTCCCGGAGGAACCGCTTGATTTCCCCAACGATG
Organism: Sporosarcina sp. AD_1; assembly: GCF_057373025.1. Classification (NCBI taxonomy): domain Bacteria; kingdom Bacillati; phylum Bacillota; class Bacilli; order Caryophanales; family Caryophanaceae; genus Sporosarcina; species Sporosarcina sp. AD_1. Next base: position 8,746 of record NZ_JBPVIR010000019.1, on the reverse strand, counting down.
GTCGGAACTGCAAATGCTTCGAAACTGCGACCGAGTTCCGGGTCATATCGGCGAATGGCTCCGAGGAGGCCGAGCATGCCGACTTGGACAATATCTTCATGATACGGTTTGCCGTTGGAATATTTACGTGCAATGGAATGGACGAGACGTTCGTAGTGCAATACTAGATTTGTTTGCGCCTCTTCGTCATTGTTATCTTGGAAATTCCGGATCCATTCCAATACTTGTTCCTTCGTATCTGGCTTATGAGCTGGCTGTTCGTTTGACATTTTCTTCGCCCCGCTCTCCGCCGAGATATTTAGTCATAAAGACAGTCACGCCCTCCTCATGATGTAATTTCACTTCATCCATGAGCGTTTCCATCAAGTAAAGGCCCAAACCGCCTTCTCGTAAAAACTCGACTTCGGCGGATTCGTCGTATGGCCCAATGTGCTTCTTCGTCTCTTCGAAATCAAAGCTTCCGCCATGATCTGCAATCATGATTTCCAGCCGATCTTCGAAAAGAGCACATCCGACGACAACCTCTCCTTCTTCATCCTGATAAGCGTGCTGCACTGCATTGGTAATTGCTTCGCTGGACGCAATCTTTAAATCTTCGATGTCGTCATATGTAAATCCTAGACGGCTTGCAATCCCAGAAATCATTAACCGGGCAACGCCGACGTATTGCGCCTTCGCAGGTATCTTAATTTCGATATAATCATATGGTTGCATCGTGATCCTCACTTTCCTTCTTCTCGATGTCAATGATTTCACTCAGGCCTGTAATTTCAAATAGCCGGCTCAAGCGTCGATTCAAACCTGTGATTTTCACATGGCCGCCATTTGCTTTAACAGCTTTATAGAATCCGACAAATACACCGAGTCCAGTACTATCCATATAATCCACATCAGACAGATCCAATTCCGCCTGCAGGTTCGGTGTTCCTTCCACGGTTGCCAAACGTTCACGGAGTATCGGCGCGGTAAACGCATCAATCTCTCCAATGACTTTAAAATATTGAATACTATCTTGTTCCAACAATTCAACTTGTAAGTTCATTTTCGCACCCCGAATCTTTAATTTCTGCAACATATAGTACTAACTATGTAAATACCCAATCTGCAGATACCTTAAACCTCTTCTGGATTTTTTTTAAAAATGACAATGGTAAAATCATCGCCTAATCGATAATCCTGAAGACCGGCAAGTTCGTTGTACAGGTGTTCCGCCATCTTTTGGGCGGATTGGTCCCTTACATCCTTCAGCAGTTGTTGGATTTCACCGATTTCGATGAAACCTTCCTCCGTACGTGTTTCAGTCACTCCGTCTGTCATCATCGCTATAAAGTCGCCCTCTTGCATTTCCACAGCATGTTCTTCATACACAACATCTGTTTTAATTCCAAGGAGCAATCCTTTTGCATCCAATTCCTTGAACGTCCCACTTGCAGCGTGATAATAAAGTGCCGGTTCATGGCCTGCGGATGAATAGGAGAATGTAGATGAAAGGGCGTCATATTTTCCATAGAACATAGAGATAAACATGGAGTTGTCCACGCTTTTTTCTACGATCCGGTTAATGACATCGAGTACCGCACGCGGATCGGTATCTCCTTGTTCCAGCCCGTCCATCCCGAATTTGATCATGGACATGCAAAGGGCGGCAGGGATCCCTTTGCCCATCACGTCCGCAACCGCAACACTTGCGACATGCTGATTTTCATTGAGGAAGTAGACATAATCGCCGTTCATCTGGTGGGCAGGTTGAGAGACCCATCCAACGTCCAGTCCCTTTACATTCGGTGTCGTCGTCTTCAGCAACGTGCCCTGCACTTGCGTTGCGACATTCATTTCCATCTGCATGACTTCCTGTTTACGAATGAGGCTCTGATGTTCCCGCAATGTGAGCCCGTAGTGAATCATCATCTCAATGAGGAAGTCCATGGAATCCCATACTTCTTCTCGTAAGTCCGGCAGCAGTTCAAGCAGTGCTGTTTTGTGGATACTTATAACATCTTCCGGCGCTATTTGCTTCTCGATGAACCGCCTGCTGAATTGCTGCCCGACGTATAAATCCTCTTCACTTTGACTGTCGATATATTTCTTTAATATTTCTTTGTACTGCCGACCGACTTCCCGAGGCATCCTTCATCCTCCTATCTTAATGGAGCCATTTCTTTGCGGTAATAGTTGTACCGACGCCCGGTTCAGAAACGACTTTGAAATCGTCCATCAACCTCTTAACGCCCGGCATGCCTGCGCCTAATCCTCCTGAAGTGGAATAGCCGTCTTCCATTACCTTCCGAAGATCGCTGATGCCGGGTCCTTCATCCGAGGCGATGATTTTTATTCCGAATACTCCATCCTCGCTAATTCTTTCAATTTCAATTTTACCTTTGCCGGCATACAGGTAGATATTCCTCGCCAACTCACTAATTGCTGTCGTTATACGGGCCTGGTCAACAGTGCCGAAACCGGTCTTTTTTGCTTCATTCCGGCCCATTTGCCGTGCAGCAACAATATCCCACTCCGTGTATATATCTACAGAAGACCGATAACTCATGGTCAGGCCTCCAATTCTTTATAAAGTTTGTCCAACCCGTTTTCCAAGTCAAGCGCTGTCATGACATTTTCCATACGGATTCCTAGTTCAATCAATGTAATGGCAACAGCGGGTTGGATACCGGTTATCACAACTTTTGCTCCCATCAGTCCTGTCATATTGATTACGTCGCCCAGCACTTTTGCAATGAATGAATCGATGAAGTCAATGGGCGTCAAGTCGATGACAACTCCCAGCGCAGACGTTTCATGCATCTTCGTCAGCAAATCTTCTTGAAATTGAATCGCTGTCTGATCATCCAATTCCCATTGGATTGACACGATGAGAACGTCATTCAACTTTAATATTGGAATTCGGGTTTTCATTCCCCATGCACCTCCACAATTTCTCGGTTTGTCATTGCCAATGCTGCTTGCATCCCTTTTTGCAACGTACTCTTCGTTGTGAAATCATGTAAGTTAATTCCCAAGGCTACAATCGTCTGAGCTATTTCCGGTCGAATGCCGACAAGCATGCATTTTGCTCCGACCAACCGAACCGCGTCCGCCGCTTGGATGATATGATGGGCCACCATAGTGTCGACGACCGGCACACCTGTAATATCGAGAAGGACAACCTCAGCGCGTTGGCTGACGACCCCTTCCAATAGGTTTTCCATAATCAATTTAGCCCGTTCCGTATCGATGGTGCCGACGAGCGGCATAACTGATATTTTGTCGAATACTGGAATAAGGGAAGCTGATAATTCTTGTAATGCGATCTTTTGCAAACTGACAGTCCGTTCCCATTCCGTCGAATAAGCGTCGATGATACTTTCTCTAAGCGGGCTGATCCAGATTGTGAATGCCTCGATAAACCGGCGCAAATTGGCTTCATTTATAATTCCTTTTTCTTCTAATAAACCAAAAACAACAAAAGAGAAATTGTCGATTGCCTTATTGACAAATTTAATCGACCAGCCAAACCGGACAACCTTTTCAGTAAACTCATTGATCTTATCGCTATCAACAGAGTTAATTTCCATTATATTAGAAGTCATCAATTCGGCAAATTCCCGGCTTGTCTTTTCTACTAGATGTTCGGGCATGAAGTGGAAAAAGCGCTCTCCTTTCTCCTCTTTCATCCTAGCGATCCAGCGCTCGATGATTTCGTCCATGTGTTCATTAATACTTTCTACCATGAGTTTGTTCATGACTCCCTAAATGCCTCCTCGTCAAATATCGTAGTATTTCAAGCATTGCTGCCCAGAACGTCCGATTTTTAAAGAAAACCAAATAAGCTCCTTATAAGCCCATGATTACGGGTCATTAAGGTGCCAGTCATGCGACCATCGCAATCAAATTGGCGCTCTTTACAGTATGATAGCCTTTCCTGCCGCTGGTTGTCTGTTTGTTTCCAGCAACGACTGCTATAACTGTTGCTCCTTATTCCAATTTTAATAGAGCAGGTATTTCTTACACACATGCGCAGATTCATTCATTTCCTATACCCATTGTAACGAAAATTGGCGAATGAAACATCTTTTACGCAAATAAATTAAAAATAATCCAATTTGAGCCGATAAAGCGGGGGGCAAATTGGATTTTTGTTTTCGGCGCTGCGCCGATTCTATGTAGGTAATAGCCCGCTCTTAACAAGCATACCAATTTGTTGTAAAAAATAAAATGGCATTAGTGGACCTTCTACGGCAAAGTCCAATAATGCCATTTTGATATGTATGCTAAAATTTGATCAACCCGAAGCTGACTTCGAGTGCTTCATCCACTCTTTCCATCAATTGCTCATCCAAGTGGGTGATTTTGTCTGTGAGCCTAGACTTGTCGATTGTGCGAACTTGTTCGAGCAGGATGACCGAATCCCGCTCGAATCCATACCGTTCTGCATCGATTTCAACATGTGTCGGCAATTTTGCTTTTTGGATTTGCGCAGTGATTGCCGCAACAATCACCGTCGGACTAAACCGGTTGCCTATATCATTTTGAATGACTAGAACCGGTCTCGTACCGCCCTGTTCGGAACCAACGACAGGCGACAGGTCTGCAAAAAAGACGTCTCCACGTTTTATTGCCAAATTTTCATCCTCCGCTAACGAGACGTTCCATCGTATGCTGGGCCTCGAGCTCTGCATGCAAGCATTCTTTTGCAATTTTCAAGTTGATTTGCGACATTTCAACGTACCCTTTCATCATCACTTCGCGGATCGTCTCCGCTTCGTAATCGGTAACGTAGCGTTTTGTCGAAACATATACGAATTCTTCACGCTCCGGCTCCTGATGGACGACCGTATGTTCAATTTCGTTTAACATCTTCTTAGGAATTTTCACGATAACTTCCTTGATGTTCTTTTTCTCTCGCAATACTAGCACCTCCGACAGACCCCGTTCCCTCGATCGATTCTATTCTACTTCATCTTACCATTGAACTTCGACAATGAGAAGACATAGAAGGTATTTTATTGACAAGAATCTTCATAATGAAGTGGAGTTTGTCGAAAGTACGTATAAAATGATCATACCCATTTCCGTCTCAATATATTCTCGGTACCCGCTTGGAAATCGAAACCATAACTTCATAAGGAATGGTGCCAAGCGCTTCCGCCCACTCCTCAAACAGGATTTCTTCTTCACCCTGTCTGCCGATGAGGGTCACTTTTTCACCAACCGGGAGCTCGCGAGGCAGTCTGACCATGCACTGATCCATGCAAATTGTGCCAACAATCGGCATGCGTTCACCTTGAATCAATACTTCCTGCCCGCGCAGGCCACGGCGCAGACCATCCGCATAACCAACCGGAATCGTGCCGATCCATTCATCTTCGGAAGTCTCGTACGTTCCACCATAACTGATCCGGTTTCCTTTTGGCAGCAGCTTCACATAGGCTAGTTCCGTTTCAATCGACATCGCCCGTTCCAGCTGGAATGGAAGTTTCGTGCTAGTGTATGGGGACGGAGCCACTCCATACAAACTGATGCCAAACCGAACAGCATCAAGTGCCAAATCCGGGTACAGCAAAGTGGCCGCACTATTAGATGCATGAACGAGTCTTGGTTTCATCGGCATCGTTCCAACAATGGCCATGAACGCCTCGAACTGCTCCTCTGTCCTGCAAGAATCTGGTTCGTCCGCGCAAGCAAAATGGGTGAAGATGCCATCGATTTCTAATTGGCCACTTCTCTCCACTTCTTCCAGAAGCGCTTGGAGCTCTTCTTTACTTCGCAGGCCGATTCGGCCCATTCCGCTATCCACCTTAATGTGGATTTTCAGCTCGTTCTGACTTTCTTGAAGAATTTCTGCAGCCTTCGCAATCCAGCCCGCATCAGAAACAGTGACCGTAATATTATCATCCAGTGCCCTGGCAGCGAACGATGCAGGAGATGGCCCCATGACTAGAATATCTTCACGGATTCCGCCGTCCCGGAGGCGCACTGCTTCATCAGGCGTTGCAACCGCCACCATGATAGCCCCCGCCTCAATAGCGGCACGAGCCGTTTCAACCTCACCATGGCCATAGCCGTCAGCTTTCACGACGGCTATGACCTCGGTGTTATTTTTTAAATACGCTTTCAAATTCTGCACATTCCGTTTAATCGCTTCAAGTTTGACAGCGGCTACGGTTGGGCGATAATTGGCTTCCTTCACGATGATCCCTCTTTTGTTGTAGTGTTTGAAACCATTATCCCCGTTGCGCCGCTGTCTCGTCAAATCAATTTCAGAGTAGCAGAACACATTATGGGTATTCCTTTATTTTACATTATCTGTCGCCATAGAGGAAGCTACTTCAATAAGTTCTTCTTTCGACAATGTGTTCGATGCAACGAAGAAGGCCACCCCGTTCTGCTCCCAGCGAATGGATGTGTCAGTCAATGCAGCCACCGCGAATCCTAAATCGACCGGATCTCCTTCGATGGAGACTGGCATTTGATTGTCAGGCGCTTTGGCAGGCTCCTGGACAACAACAAACTCTCTCTTGCCACCGCCATACGTCAAGAAGAATCGAGTTCCATCGTCAGTCGAAGCAGTTTGTTCACTCAACAGTGTTGTATCTTCCCAATTCAAGTTCGGGTAGTACGTTTGCTGATCTTTTTGATCTGTACTTTCATCAGCTTTCGGTTTTTCCGTTCCCTTGTCTTCCTTATCCACTGCGAAATCCGACGGGCGATGCTCGATGCCTAATGTAATTTTGGAGAACGTAATACGAATCTTTTCTTCTTTATTGGCATCCATGACGGAGACATGTTTTGGCAGCAGCGTCTTTTTATCAATATGAATTTCCTGGGTCGGCAACACTTTTTTGTGGTTGTTACGTGTCGCCGTCTCGAAAACATAAGTCTTATCCTTTTCTGTCATTTTCGCTTCCTTATCCGCTTTAATATCATCGGAGAGGGAGCCGATCAAATACCCCATACTATTCTGCGTCGGCCAATCACTTTGGAACTTATACGTTTTTCCAAGAGACGGCGTGACAACAAAAACTCCTTCTTCATTGCGGACGATCATCTGGGAATCCTGTGTTCCGCCTTGCGTGACACTGACCTTGTAGAAATCAGGCTTCGTATGCCAAACCGTTACATCATACAACCGCGGCTCCGCACCTGTTTTAATTTCCATTGTCGCCTGCAACTCATACCCCTTCGAGTCATTCCATTTTCCGCTGAGCTTCTTCATAACATCTTCTTTTGAGGGAGATCCACATGCTGCAAGAAGAACCATGACCATAACCAACATTAAAGCAACTATACGGGTGCGCATACTGTTCATCCTTTCTCATTTCAATCAGGTAGGTCATCTTATGAGGGTGGACGAACAATTATGCGAGCTTGGCTCATTCATTTTTATTTTGATGAAAAAAAGCTGTACGGGCGTCTTAGTTAACCTTGCAAAATGACTTGGGCTGCGGCTACGGTTTTCGTATGGGTGATGGAAACAAAGCCATTTGCCAGCCGTCCTTGAAAATAAATTACCGGCTTCCCGCCCGGCTCCGAAAGAATTTCAATATCTTGAAAACTACACCCATGCCCGATACCCGTTCCATTCGCTTTGGCATATGCCTCCTTTGCGGCAAACCGCCCCGCCAAAAATTCGATGCGCCGGTTGCCTCGCAGCTCGCTGTATCTCGCAAGCTCCCGCTTCGCCAACACACGTTCCCGAAACTTAGCCGATCGCTCATCCGCTTCCGCAATCCGAGCAAGCTCTACTATATCCAGACCGATACCAGTAATCATCCAGAGTCTCTCCCCTTTTCAATATGTAATTACAAACGGTATAATGTATCCTAAGATTGAGGTGAAATCATGTTCATACGCAGAGAAAATTTTTCTCAATATATTCGATTATATCCGGTCGTTTCGTTTTTGATCGCATTGAATATCGTTATCTATATTGTAACGTCTTTCAATGGCCGACTGTATCTCCTAGGCATCGGATTTAATTATGGTATTGCAAACGGGGAATGGTGGCGCCTCGTAACGCCGATGTTCCTACATGGCGGGATTACGCATTTGCTGTTCAATATGTTTTCGCTGTTCATTTTCGGTCCCGAATTGGAACGCATTGCAGGCAAAGCCCGTTTCATCACCATATATTTGCTATCTGGCATTTTCGGCAACATTGCGGCGTTCTTTCTCCAAGATCTCGACTATTCCCATGTCGGAGCGAGCGGCGCAATTTTCGGCATCCTGGGTGCATTCGGCGCGCTTGTCTATTATACAAAAAACGTACTGCCCCAATTACGCCAGATCATATTGCCAATGATCATAATTAGTGTCGTCATGACCTTCGTGCAACCAAACATCGACATCATCGGCCATATCACCGGCCTCATCGTCGGCTTCATCATCGGACTCGGCTACTTCCATCCGAAGCGAATCGTCCGCTGGCGATAACCATCTGCCACCTGCTGCATACAGGCAGGTGGTTTTTTTGTGTTTGCGGGGAAGTGCTACGAGGAAGATACGAGCGGTGGTTGACTACTTTCAAGTGCTTGCTGGATTATACGAGCGGTTCGCGAGCTACTTACGTGCGCTTGCAGAATTATACGAGTGGTTTGCGAGCATTTACGAGCGGTTGCTGACTTATACGAGTGGTTCGCGAGAGTATACGAGCGGTTGCTGCATTATACGAGTGGTTCCCGAGAGTATACGAGCGGTTGCTGCATTATTCGAGTGGTTCCCGAGAGTATACGAGCGGTCGCCGACTTATACG
>NZ_JBPVIR010000018.1:0-14348 GCF_057373025.1 Sporosarcina sp. AD_1 | reverse complement strand
GCACAGTGTTGTGCGTTTTTTTTACTTGCCATATTTTATTGTTGTAAATTTGTCCCACGATCGCAGCCGTTAATGGAAGTATTGTTTCTTCAATTATTTAATCTTTACTTTTAGGACGAGGTCTTTGTCTACTATCTTACTAAGTTTTATTAGCTTATCAGTATTTGGGATATTTACAGCAGATTTCACTGTTGCAATGGCGACATACTTACCACCTTTATATTTCAAATCTATATCGGTTGTTATATACTCATTCGGATCTGAGTCGCTAATATAGTAAATATATGTGTTCTTTTCATCCTGAAATACACTAAACCCATCTTTCTTGTGATTGTCCTGAATAGCATTTTGTATAAAAACAGGAAAATCTTCGGTCAATAATACTTCATGTTCCACGTTCTTTCCAAAATTCATATAAAAAAACATTAGAATCAAAATAGCACTTAAGGCAGCAATTATTATATTTTTTTTCATGTGAAAATCCCACCCCTTTGCTAAACCCTTTTTTATAAACTGGCTGTTTGGTGAATGAATATTTTAACTATAATATATATTATCATAAAAAACTTTCTTTCCTTTGGTTTAACTGCCGTAAATCTTATTTTTATTACAACTATTATTTAACAAATTAACAGGTATTTTAACAGTACAATTAGCACTTTAATCCGCAACGGCACATAAATTTATGCGGTCTTGCGAATAGCTATGCTAATAACTTTACCTAATCGGGTATATTCAGGGTCAAAAAATTGATAAAACAATAAAAACAGGGACAACAATTCATATGCGAATTGCGTCCCCAATTGATATGTTTTTTATTGTTTTCTCCCCGTGTTCCGAACCCGTTAATCTTTCAGCCATGCTTTCCGAAATTCCCCTTCGAAAACGGTCCAAAATTTTTTCCAAGGTCATGTTAATACATCTTAAGAATTCTTAAGAAATTTTGCCACTGTTTCTTTAGGTTTTCAATCTATTCTATCCTTAGAAACACATTTCGAAGGAGTGAATAGAACTTGAAAGCATATAAGTTTTTTCAACAATATCTTTTTTCACCAAGCAAAATCGGAGCTATTTTACCCAGTTCTGATTATCTGGCCAATAAAATGATGGAAAATGTTCAATTTCAAACAGCTGATTATATTGTTGAATACGGGGCGGGAACTGGCGTATTTACAGATAAAATAGTCGAATACAGAAATTCAAATACGATCGTAATGGTATTTGAAAGCAACAAAGTGCTTTACGATATGTTACTAGAACGATATAAAAGTGATGATAAATTGATTTTCGTAAATGATACGGTAGAGAATATTGATCATTATACTAAAGAGTATAATATTCCTTATATTGACTATGTTATTTCTGGTTTGCCCTTTGCAAGTTTGCCGAAGAGTGTTTCGGATGTTATCTTAAATAAAACAAAAAAATTGTTACGTAATAATGGGAAGTTTATTACGTTTCAGTACACGCTCTTTAAAAAAGAACTTTTTAATCATTTTTTCAAACAAATTGATATTACGTTTGAATATCGCAATATGCCACCCGCTTTTGTATTAAGTTGCCAGAATCAAACCGTTGATAGGAATGAATAAAGGATGTGAAGTAGGTTGAGAACAAAAATATTAATTGTAGATGATGATAAAGACATTCGAAACCTGGTCTCCGTTTATTTAGAAAATGAAGGAATGCAAACAATAAAAGCAGAAGATGGAATTGAAGCGTTACAACTGCTCGAAAAAGAGGACTTTGACTTAATCATATTAGATATTATGATGCCGAAAATGGATGGAATTGAAGCCTGCATCAAGATAAGAGAAGAAAGGCATATGCCGATCATCATGCTTTCGGCTAAAGCAGAAGATCTGGATAAAATACAAGGGCTGGCTACGGGGGCAGATGATTATTTGACAAAGCCATTTAACCCCTTGGAACTTATTGCAAGAGTAAAGTCACAGCTTAGACGATATAAACGATACAATAACGAAACGGAAGCAGAAAAAAGCACCATTGAAATTGGAGATTTAAAAATTAATATGGATACTCGACAAGTGTGGGTGAGAGAGAAAGATGTAAGGCTGACACCGAAGGAATTCGATATTCTTGAGCTCCTTGCCCGTAACAAAGGCATCGTATTAAGCGTAGGTAAAATATATGAAGCTGTGTGGAAAGAGGATTTTTTCAGATCGGATAATACGGTGATGGTGCACATTACAAAAATTCGCGAAAAAATTGAAGTCGATCCTAAACATCCGATTTATATTAAAACGGTTTGGGGGGTCGGCTATAAAATATGATTAAGAATTGGATCAGGAATTCATTGCGTGTAAAACTTCTAGTAGCTATTGCTATTAGTTTTTTTGTTTCACTCATTGTCATGACAATTATCTCGCGAATTGTTTTGTATATATTACAACTTGAATATATCACAATAGAAGACATCGGAGTAACCGCTTATAATACGATAGTTTTATTGATATTTAGCTTTGTAATCCTCTCTTTTATTATTACCTTCTTAATCATAACTCGAAACAAAATAACGTACATTCAGCGCATTTCAGAGAGTATTAACGAAATTGCTAGTGGAAATTTAGGAATGACAATTGAGAAGAAAGGTCATGATGAACTAAGTAGACTTGCAGAAAATATCAATAGTATGTCAAAAGAACTGGCGGACAAATTTGAGTATGAAAGACAATTGGAAATGACAAAAAATGAACTGATTACGAATGTATCTCATGACTTACGATCTCCATTAACTTCTATTATCGGGTATTTGGACTTGATCATAAACGGGAAATACTCAGATGATGATCAATTAAGAGAGTATCTCGAAACATCTTATTCAAAGTCAAAACGACTTGAAGCTCTTATTAATGAACTTTTTGAATATACCCATTTATCGAGCCCTGATTTCAAGTTAGACTTCAATGAAGTGGAGTTGACGGGGGTTTTAGAGCAATTAATTGGAGAATACGTTCCTATTTTTGAAAGGGAACAGCTAACCATTGTAAGTGAATTGCCTGATAAAGATATTTCGGCTTCTGTAGATGTTGAAAAAATGGTCCGTGTTTTTGAGAATCTTCTTATGAATGCTGTTAAATACAGCATGAAACCTTCACAAGTATACATCCATTTGGAAACCCATGGTTCTCTGGCTGTTTTAAAAGTATCAAACCTGGTTAAGGATTCGCCTGTAGAAGACATCAACAAATTATTTGAACGTTTTTTCATCGGTGACAAAGCACGAAGAAATAGTCAAGGTACAGGGCTTGGACTTGCCATCTCTAAAAGAATTGTTGAATTACATAATGGAGATATTCGAGCAGAATATAAGGAAGGCTGGATCACCTTTATTGTAGAGCAACCATTATATCAATGACATGCAATCCTCCCCAATAAAGAAGTATCAGAATCATTAATTGGAAGTATCTTGTATCATTCACTTAAGTTAGAAAGTAAATGATCGTCAATCGAGACATTGAACCCTCCTGCGACAACAGTAATTCGTTTAATGAATGATTTGCAAAATTAGAATATGTTTTACCTATTTACATGGCTGGTAAGACCATGATAGTGATAAAAAAAGCAAAAGAATGATGCTGCCAACTACTTATTTGAAGGCGAAATACCCATCATCCATGCTCTTGCTAGCTTACGATCAGATAACAAAGTACGAATTGAGAGTAAAATGAATGGATAAATTCATTAATAAGGAGATAGGCGTAATGAAATTAGAGAGCGAAAGAATTTATTTAAGACCCCTTTGTGAGGCGGATGCCCCTATCCTATTAGAAAATACAAAAGACGAAGAAATACGCTATATGACAGGAACAACCCAGAATTTCACACTAGAACAAATAAAACGACATTTAACTACTATAGACAACGATCCGAGCCGTTATGATTTTGCTATCTGTATTAAAGCTACTGACGAAATGATTGGAGAACTTTCGATCTTTGAAATAGATGAGGAAGATAAAAAAGCAGGTTTCAGAATTTCAATGAATTCTATTTCTTTAACTGGAAAAGGATTTGGAAGTGAAGCGATTAAAATCGTTTTACATTTTGTTTTCGAGCAATTACGTTTAAATCGTTTGCAATTAGAAGTGTTTAGCCATAATTTACGTGGGATTCGAGCGTATGAGAAAGTTGGATTTGTAAAAGAAGGTGTCTTGCGTCAATCCTTATATTATAATGATACATACTCAGATGAAATTATTATGGCCATGCTCCAAAGTGACTATAATAAAATGCAAGCGGATTAAATCATATTGATTTTTGTGAATTAAGTAACTGTTGATGAAGTTATATGAATTCAAATTGACATAGGCTAAGATTCCTTCATTTTATTAGAGGCATGATGTTTAGCTATTAGAAACCTCTTCAGTAGAAGATGGATGAATGATGCAGTACGTAGTGTTGCAGTTGAAACGATTTAGGCTTTTTTTATAGCCATCAATATTTGCTAAAGTATAACATTCTGATAGAAAGATAAAAAAGGTTTACTAAATGGGTTACACCGATTTAGTAAACCTTTTTATTTTTGACATGATCAGAGACGCACTCGGTCAGGCAATTCAATACTCATAATCAGTTGAATACTAAATTGTTATATCATAAAACACTTCACTACTCTATTGATATCACTCCACCGTAACACTCTTCGCCAAGTTCCGCGGCTTATCTACATCACAACCACGATGCAAGGAAGCATAATACGCAATCAGTTGCAACGGAACTACGGAAACGATCGGTGTCAATAATTCGTGGACTGGCGGCAAGACGAAGCGATCCCCTTCCTCTTCTGTTCCTTCCATGGAAATGATACATGGATGGGCACCCCGAGCAACGACTTCTTTCACGTTTCCTCGAATATTGAGGCTGACGGATTTTTGAGTTGCGAGTGTGAAGACTGGTGTACCCTCTTCGATAAGGGCGATCGTTCCATGTTTCAGTTCTCCTCCAGCAAAACCTTCTGCTTGGATATAGGAAATCTCTTTTAGCTTGAGTGCACCTTCCAGGCTGACGTAAAAGTCTAAGTTACGGCCAAGGAAGAACGCGTTGCGTGTAGTTTCCAGGTACTCTTTCGCAATCTGTTCCATGTCATCCTTCGAGTCAACGAGAGTTTGGATGGCATTTGCGACAATGGAGAGCTCCTGTCTCACATCGAAATCAAGTATCTTGTTCAATTGCTGTGCGACGACGTACGCGGTAATCGCAAGTACGGCTACTTGTGCTGTGTACGCTTTTGTCGACGCGACTGCGATTTCCGGACCAGCGTGAAGCAGCAATGTATGATCCGCTTCCCGTGATAATGTGGAGCCCGGAACGTTGGTCATTGTAATTGTTGGATAGCCGAGTGCTTTGATTTTCACGAGCACTTGGCGGCTGTCTGCCGTTTCACCTGATTGGGTGATGAATAAAAACAATGGCTTCTTCGAGAGCAATGGCATGTTATAGCCGAATTCGCTTGAAATATGCACTTCGACAGGAATGCCTGCAAGCTTTTCAAAATATTGTTTGCCGATCAGGCCAGCATGGTAGCTTGTGCCAGCTGCGATAATGTAAAGGCGATCGGCGTCTTGAATCGCTTGGATGATTGCCGGATCAATCGCAAGTTCTTCTCTGTCATTTGTATAGGCTGTCAAAATCTTACGCATGACACCTGGTTGCTCGTCAATTTCCTTAAGCATATAGTGCGGGTACGTGCCTTTCTCAATATCGCTCATGTCCAGTTTCGCTGTATATGGCGCACGGTTGATGTCCGTGCCGTCGAGTGTCATGATGCGTATTGCCTCTTTGGTAACAAGGACAACTTCTTCATCATGCAGCTCGATGAACTGGTCTGTCAGCTGCAGCATCGCCATGGCATCGGATGCGACGACATTGAAGCCTTCTCCCACACCGACAAGCAATGGACTGCGGTTTTTCGCTACATAGATCGTACCTTGGTCTTCCGAATCCAGCATGGCGATCGCGTAGGAACCATGTAAAATGGAAAGGGTATGGCGGAAAGCAGCTTCCGTTGTCATGCCTTCTTTGACAAACACCTCAACCAATTGCACAATTACTTCCGTATCGGTATCCGAATTCATTGTTACACCTTGCAAATATTGCTTTTGGAGCTGAACATAATTTTCAATGACCCCATTATGCACAAGCGTGAAACGTCCCGTTTTGCTTTGGTGTGGATGGGAGTTTTTCTGATCTGGAATCCCATGGGTCGCCCATCTCGTATGGCCAATTCCTGTTTTTGATTCAAGAGAAGGGTCGACGGCATTGCGCAAATCTGCAATCCTGCCCTTTTCTTTGATAACCTTCACACCGTTCGTAGTGAGCAGCCCAAGGCCTGCTGAATCGTAGCCGCGGTATTCAAGTTTTTCAAGCCCTTTTAATAAAAACTCTTTCGTATCCTGTTCTCCAATATAACCGACTATTCCACACATATTGATTTCCTCCTTTTGAAGAAATGGCAAAGCCCACCTCGGGATTTCAGAAGTGTTTGCCGTTCACTTGTTTGAATTAGCCTTTTTGCCTTGTTGTCCATCCAATCGCTCGGATGTTTTGCGGGCAAAAGTTACAATCGGGCATTTCGATCGGGAGGCATCCGCCGAATGTTTCGATACTCCTCCACCTCGTCTGCTGGGAATGTGGGCCGTCCGATTTCCCCAGCACTGGCGCTATAATTGGTTTCCGATTTAGCCGTTTATTTCCCCTCCTAAAAACGGGTCAGTAAAAACCGACCCGTTAATCATACAAAACTCGCTATTTTTTTGTCAATCCATAGAGAAAGTCCGATTATTCAGGTAGTGTGGAAGTGATTTAAAAGGCCTCTGTGAGTTTAACAACTTCTTTAAGTTAATTCGTGTGTATTTTTTATTGTAAGTCGAACCATCAACATTATAATATATGGCTTTTTTTACATATAGATCAGTGATAGGATTGTAACCGTGTATACTAATTAACTTTAACCCAATCTAATTTTGTACTCTATTTTATTTACCACTTCCCTATCCAATGTGTATGTTTGTAGATAAAAAGGATAGATAGAGCGAAGTAAAAAAGCTCTTCTATCCTTTGAACTATCACTATTCCTTATCCTTTAACCGTTTCCCATTTCTCAATACGTTTCTGAAGAGATTTCCGCCACTCGTCTGCAAGCGGTTCAACGGCAACAATCCGCTTCATAGCGTCCACATCTTTTTGACCACGGAAATAAACTTCATTGCAATAGGCAATGGAGATCTGATCCGGATGCTGTTCGATGAGTGTGATTGGGGAATCGCTTCTAACAACCCCTTCCTTAATCACTCGGCATAGATAGCCGGTATAACCTGTATCAATCATTCGCTTCATGATGAGCGGCAAGCCGGTCCGTTTGTTAATTGTGCTGCATGGTACCCTTCCTTGTGTCACTTGAATAACTGCTTCTCCAACTTGATAGATATCCCCTACATAAACTTCACTTTCTAGCATATTCAAGACCGTCAGATTTTCTCCAAACGTTGAACGAGTCAAAGGTTGTTCAAACTCTTTCTCCCACTGGGCATAATGCTCAAACGGATAGACGCATACTGCTCTGTCAGGACCCCCGTGAAAGCGCAAATCCGCCACGCCGTCTCCATGGAATCCGTCCTTGGATAGGAACGCCTCCTCAATTTGGTCCTTGCATATGCCTGTTACCATTTCCTTTGACTCTCCGTACACAACTGTTTTCGGTTTTCCGATTGAAAAAGTGACAATTTCCGGTTGACTCAACTCAGTTCCCTCCATCATTCAATATGTATTTCATTAACTATATAGCATTTATTCCAAATTGTTTAGGGAAAACTGGTATTTTGTGAATCCGTTTCTAATTCCATGCGTATATAAGGCAAGGAGTGATTCGATGAGAGAATATGAAGTTGATCAATGTCCACAATGTGGAGGCACAGAGATCGGACGCGGAAAACAAAGTGGCTACGGAACTATTTCCCCCTATGGAAGATTAGGGTTTGGGACAGCCTTGATTCATTTGATATGCACTGACTGCGGATGGATCCTTGGAAGCTATGTTGAGAATCCTGGCTCTTTCCGAAAGACGGTTGAGAAATGAAGAAAACGAACCGCCCGGTGTTGGACGGTTCGTTTAAAGGTTTTACCGATTAGACGATTCCATCTTCATTTTCTTGCGATAGGAATGGCGCCAGATGTAATAGATAGTCCATGCGATAAGCGGAATCAATTGGACGAAAGGAAAGTATCTGTTTTCTAAGTTAAACAGCAATAGTAACCCAACAATAGAAAACGGTCCCATTATATATATAAACATTCGAACTTCTTTGTTTTTAAAATTGCACTCAAATCTGCCAGTCATTCGTGCTCACCTCATTGTAATCCGATTCCCAAAAGTGAAATATCCTTATAATCTATACGAATATTTTTGAGAAAAGTTTCACTTTTACGTGAACTTATAAGCCATGTATTGATCAAATAATTCTTCGTCAATAATGGCCTCACCGACTAATTGAAATCCACATTTTTCGACTACCTTTTTTGATGCTATATTGTTTCGAAGAACAACCGCATTGACCTGAGTAACGTCCGTATTAGTAAATAAATAATTTACTAACCCTTTGACAGCTTGCGAAGTATAGCCTCTATTGCAATACCTTGTGGACATTGCGTAAGCAACTTCCCTGTTCGGCTCGGGCAATTCCTCTTTAATTCCTGTATTGCAAAAACCGATAAACTCGCCGGTTTCCTTTAAAATAATGCCGAGCTTTAAAAAATGCTGACCAATATTAGGTACAGCCTCGAGGAATCGTTTGTTGTCTGGTATCTCATAATGAGTGACCCACTCCAGCCGTTGTTCCCTCGTGGATCGCCAGTCCGGCAAATATCTATATACTTCTGGTTCTGAAGTCAATTGATAAATAGCGTCTACGTCGTCGATACAGAACTCTCTTAATAGGATATCCCCACAGTCGATCGTAAAATTTTTTTCTTTATTCATACGAATCTCCTCACTTTCGCTAGATGACTACCAGATTTGATAAACAAATTCCCCCCATATACCCCTCAGATGTATTAAGAGAAGCTTAATCATAGCTATTATTTGAATGGCATGAAGTTATCAATTATCCCAATGATAAAAGCACTATCGCTGACTTTACCCAAATATTACGCTTAGTTAAGGCAATAAAATTGCCCCTTTAAGCTCTATATAAAGGGGCAAGCCATCGATATTACTTTTTTGGCTCTTCCTCAAACTCTGATTCAAGCCGCTTCATGAATTCCTCTGCCGCACTGTACCCTTGCTGCTGCAAATACCAATTGTTGGCCGCTGCTTCAATGAGTCCTGCGACATCACGACCAGGCTGCAGCTGAATTTGAATATGTGGAATCGGAACATCCATGTAGTATTTGTATTTTTGATCAAGTTCCAGTTCATTATTAAGCGCATTTTCCTGCCATTCTGTCAGTTCAATGTCGAGTGCGATTCTCGTTTCTTCTTGGAAAGCCGCACGGCCGTATAAACGAACTACGTTTAGAAGGCCAATACTTCGCAAAGCCAGGAACTCTTTATTTTTTTCGTCATGGCTGCCAAGCAATGTCTGCGGGCTCAATTTCTTTAGGACAACTATGTCATCGGCAACAAGGCGATGCCCGCGTCCAATCAGGGTGTGAGCGGTTTCACTTTTTCCAACACCGGATTTTCCACGCAGCAAAATGCCGATTCCTGATACATTGACGCAGACGCCATGAATAGCTATTTCTTGTGCCATCGCCTTGATGACATACGCATCGAGCTTGGCAATCAGTTCGCTCATGGAGTCCTTTGTCCGCAAAACAGGAATATGCTCTTCCGTGCAATACTGGCGAAGGCCAAGCGGTTCTTCCTGATTGGACGTGATGATGATGCACGGCGGATCATAAGTCACAATATTGCTGATCCGCATCTTGCATTCTTCATCCGAGAGCGTATGCAAGTAATTGATTTCATTTGTGCCAAGAATTTGGACATACTCAGTCGTAATGAAATCAAACTTGCCCATGAATTCCAATCCGGGGCGGCGGACTTTCGAATGCTTCAATGGCCGATGCAATTCATTCTCCCCCACCAATACTTCAAATCGGAATCGCTCTACTATATCGCCCACCGTAACTGTTTTCATAACCGGTCACCTTTCGTTTACAATGAATTTGCCTTATTATAACATGGGCTGACCGAAATATGGTTTTCTATTTGACAAGATTGCATAAATCGGCTATATATCACTAAAGTTTTTCCGTTTCTATGAAATCCAATTGTAAAAGTTAGTCTATCCAACCAGACCTATGATCATAAGATCACCTTTAATGATTAGTTTTTCAAGAGCTCCCTGAACAAGAGGAGCATCTTTTCTCTGGTGTTCAGACGGTTTTCATCGTGTTCCAATTTTCTTGAGCATTCAGCGATTTTTCCGGCTCCTCCCTTGCGCTAAACTAGCTTTTCTGGCATAACTTTCTTTTATTCAGCGTTTCATTTCGCAAAAAATCGTCTGAAAGTTATATACAAGCCATCCTCTTTGCAGCCAGAGGCGGTTTACGCAACCGACTTAGCGGTAATACTCTACATAACGAATGCATTCTGATAGGCGGGAGGGGGTTGCTTGAAAACGGACTCCAAACATTTGCAGCAATTAAAGAACCGTGAACTTCATTATAGAAAGAATCTCTGGTCAGGCATTTTGTTTGGTCTCGGATTTGTTGCTTTTATTGACGAGACCATTTTTCATCAATTGCTGCACTGGCATAAGTTTTATGATAAATCGACAGTAGCGGTCGGACTTATTTCGGATGGACTGTTCCATGCATTTAGTTGGTTTGCGACAGTCGGCGGCTTGTATTTGGTGGCTGATCTCCGGCGTTTGAATGCACTGTGGCATAAAGTGTGGTGGGGAGGCAAACTGATTGGTGGAGGTGCGTTTCAGCTATATGACGGAACGATCCAACATAAAGTGATGCGTATTCATCAAATCCGATATCATGTCGATATTGTCCCATATGATGTTGTGTGGAACGTCACAGCTATCATTATGATCGTTGCAGGAACTCTCCTGATCCGAAACGCAAAACAAAATCATCGAATGGTTAAAGGAACGGTACTCCATGATGCATAATGAGTCAGCTTGGTCCCTCATGAATTTATTATTTGGCATTCCAGCATGTATGGCGCTTTTGGCTTATAGCTGGGCAGTATATAAAACGAACCAGGTTCAAAGGCTTCGCAAATGGCCAGTTTACCGCACAATTTTATGGTTCGCGGGAATTTTTTGTTGTCTGGCTGCCCTTGTTGGACCGCTTGCTGCCCTTTCCCGCCATTCGTTTTCATGGCATATGACCGGGCATCTACTTCTCGGTATGCTTGGACCGTTGCTGATGGTTTTGGCAGCTCCAATGACACTCGTATTGCGGACATTGAAAGTGCATCGAGCCCGACGTATCAGCAAATTCCTTTCAAGCCGAGTGGCAGGATTTTATATACATCCCATCACAGCGTCCCTGTTAAACATTGGTGGACTTTGGATACTTTACACAACTGGACTTTTCCAAGCGATGCACACAAGCTTCCTTCTTCATATTTTTGTTCATTTCCATGTCTTTGCGGCGGGATATTTATTTACCATTTCTATGATATATATTGATCCCGTAGCTCACCGGCATTCTTTTCGTTTCCGAACCGCAATATTTATAGTAGCTCTCGCGGGGCATGGCATCCTATCAAAATATTTATATGCCTATCCACCGGCAGGAGTGGAAATAGAAGATGCACGCCTTGGTGCTATGCTTATGTATTATGGAGGGGATGCAGTTGATTTATTGGTAATCATCGTTCTCTTCCACCAGTGGTACCGAGCCGGCAGACGCCGCCCCCTGCCTGCTGCCATTGCCGAGCACTAACAGACTGGTGTACCATGGAAGTTCTAACTTTTTTCGTTCCTTCGCTGTATTCAACTAACAGCATTGCAGCGTAACCGTTGCATTGCACGTGCACATCATGCCTTGGCTTGATCTCCAGTAAAAACACGAAATAATATACAGGCAAGAATTAAATAAGCGAAATGTCTAACCTGATGTGTAAACATGCACTTTTGAATTAAAAGTTTTGTAGTAAGAAAGAGATTGTCCGAGAAGTAGTGGAATCAAAATTACTACTTTTCAATAGAGTAACAATGAAATAATTAATAGCGATTTTCACCATCGTGGATCAAGCGCTTTGCTTCGTCCAAATCGATCACACGCTTCGGAAAGTATTGATAAATTGTTTCCAGCTGGAGGTTCATTCCCTCCAGTTCAGCGTTTTCCGAAAAAGGATACTCCCAAACTATCGTTTCGTTTTCTGTTTTCAAAATAAACCGGAGCACTTGCATTGGCGCGCGCCCGGCAGTATCTTCATCCGATAGGATTGGTTCTTCGAAGTGCTCGTTTGACTGGTTGAGATAAATTGTACCTTCCCTGTTATTTTGAACGGCGTCTTCAGCTAAAGCTTGAAAGTCTTGTAATGTTTCTGCCTTTCTCATGTATGCCACTCCTTCCTAAATCAATGAACTACTATACCTCTTCCCTCTTCTGTGAAGTCAATAAACACAAATTGGATATATGTTAAGAGCATAATTAATGCTATAATACGGTGTTCGGGAAACCTTTTAGCCAGTTAGCGCGTCTCATACGATGGGCAGATTATGACGTGTAGTCTCTTTTTTAGAGTTAATCCATATAAAGAATAGGAATTCATCATATAGAATGTTAGGTGATTAATTATGAATAGAATGCAAACACGCAAGAAGAAACGGACGAAGAAAAAAGGCATTATCTTCCTTTCGCTCCTTCTGCTTATTGGAGCTGGGGTCATTTTTTGGGTGTACCAGTACAATCAAGGCTTTACGGAAGCCGTTGACAGCACAGTAAAGGATAAGGAATTTGATTTATTTGAAGGGGAAGAACCAAAATTCGGTGAAATTAACGTCATGCTCCTCGGTTCAGACGCCCGTAAAGATGAGGACGGCCGGTCGGACACATTAATTGTAGCCAACTATAATCAAAAGACAGAAAAAGTTAAACTCATCTCCATCATGCGGGATACGTATGTGTCTATTCCAGGCCATGGCAAACAAAAGATGAATGCCGCCTTTTCCATTGGCGGGCCGGAATTGGTCAGACAAACATTAAAAGAGAATTTCGACTTAGATGTCCATTATTATGCGATTGTAGATTTCAATGGATTCCCGAAAATGGTTGACCTTATCGCACCGGACGGCATTGAAGTGGACATTCCGTATACCATGCAGCACGGCATCGGCATGACATTGCAACCAGGCAAACAAACATTGCACGGCGAACAATTGCTCGGATATGTCCGTTTCCGCCATGACAAAATGAGTGATTTTGGACGGGTAGCACGACAGCAGGAAGCTCTTTCTAAGTTAAAGGATGAAGCAGTAGGCTTTCATAGTCTAGTCAACCTGCCAAAACTGCTTGGAACAGCTGACGCGTATGTAAATACAAACTTAGATAAGAAAACAATTTTATCCATCGCAAAGGGCATGTTAGAAAATAAAACCGGCTCCCTTGAAACGATGCGGATTCCGGTGGATCATTCTTTCATAGATCGCGATGTCAATGTTGGGCAAGTTCTTGATATTGATTTCGAGAAAAACATTCAGGCCATTGACGAGTTCTTGAATCCTTCCGTCGATACAGCAGCGGATACAACAAAAGATGGCGAAGCCCAGGAATAAATGATGATGACACAGGCAAAGGAGAACTTTCATGTTCCCTTTGCCTGTTTTTTAAACAAAAAATTCAATTCTTCTTTTATGTTAAAATGAAAGCATTCAATAATAACAAGGAGGTCCTTTAGTATGAATTTGCATTTCCATCCGGTTTGGGATCAAACGCTGCCGTCTAAAAGCAAATCCGAACTGACAGCCGCTTTTACCGCCCTGCCCACTTCCCATTCATTTGGTGCCTCCCCATTCTTAGTCAAACGGAAAAGGAACGGTGGCATCGTGGCAACTGTCTTTCTCCAAAACGGAACTGCATACCCAGTTACGATAGGGAAAATTCAAGTACAGCTTTATGACCAAAAAAAGAGGGTAGCGCAAAATATATTTGATGAGTCGCTAGTCATCCCTCCTTATTCCACTATGCCTTGGTCGTTTGTCTTCCCACCTGAATCGACTGAAGAGGGAGAAATTACGGAGCAGATGACTGTAAGTATTGACTTACTGAAATGAAATAAGGGAGAATTTTACATTAAGGAAACCCATGTTATGGCTCTCTTCATAAGAAAGAAAAACAAAAAAACCAGCGTCTGCTGGTTT